>CAYRLG010000006.1:0-168188 GCA_964425195.1 uncultured Desulfobacterales bacterium | reverse complement strand
TCCAAAAATTAATCTTATTTTTTATACAAAATTTTAAATAGTTATATAACGTGTTATACAACTTATTGGACTTGGGAGAGACAATTGGCAAAGAGAAATAAATCTATGGAACAGAATGAATCTCAAGAAACATTAAAAGATAGTGATGTCTTGCTAAATACAGATACTTCTAAAGAGATAAATAGAGGTAAAGAGCAATGTGAATCTTCAGTAGAAGAAAAGCCCGCCACTGAAAATAATCAACCTGAAGAACCTACAATTGAGCAACTTCAAGCAGAACTTGCAGCAGAAAGAGATCGGGTTTTGAGACTTTCCGCAGAATTTGATAATTACAAAAAACGATCTGCAAGAGAGATGGCAGATTTTAGAAAATTTGCCAATGAGGCTCTATTTAAGCAGCTTTTGACTGTTATGGATAATTTAGAGAGGGCTTTATCCTCTGCATCTTTATCAACAATATCTTCTTCTACAGAGGCTTGTGCATCCCATAGTGGTACAGATACACAAAACAGCAGTATAATTCAGGGGGTAGAGCTGACCTGTAAAGATATTATAAAGCTGTTTGAATCATTTAATGTCAAACCTGTTGAGGCTCAGGGTAAACCGTTTGATCCTAATTTTCATCAGGCTGTAAGTCATCAAGAATCTGATAAATATCCTGATAACACTGTAATTGCAGAACTTCAAAAAGGTTATATTTTGCACGAAAGGCTTCTTAGACCTTCAATGGTCATTGTTTCAAAAGCCATATCTAAGCAAGATTCTATATCTTAACTAATTTTAATAATTACAGATATTGAAAATATATATTTAAAATGTAGAAAATATAATTAATTATATCTAATCAAGTTAAGTGATAATATCATAAAAATAGTAATTAAGTGTATATAAAAAATCACATTATATAAAATATACTGGAGGAGAAAGAGATGGGTAAAATAATAGGTATTGATTTAGGAACTACAAACTCGTGCGTTGCAGTTATGGAAGGCGGTGAGCCAAAAGTTATAACTAATGCAGAAGGAGGGCGCACAACACCTTCTGTTGTTGCTCTTACTGAGGGTGGAGACAGATTAGTTGGTCAGATTGCAAAACGTCAGGCAATTACAAATCCAGAAAATACAGTTTTTGGTGTAAAAAGGCTTATTGGAAGAAAGTATAACTCCAAAGAAGTTCAAGGAGATATAAGCGTTTTACCGTTTAAAATTGAAGGGGCTTCAAATGGTGACACCCGCATAAACCTTCGTGGTAAACAGCATAGCCCTGCTGAAATATCTTCGTTTATTCTTGCAAACATTAAAAAAACTGCTGAAGATTACCTTGGTGAACCAGTTACAGAGGCTGTTATCACTGTTCCTGCGTACTTTAATGACAGTCAGCGTCAGGCAACAAAAGATGCTGGAAAGATTGCTGGTCTTGAGGTGAAACGTATCATTAATGAGCCAACAGCAGCATCACTTGCTTATGGTTTAGATAAAAAAGGTGATGAGAAGATAGCTGTATTTGATCTTGGCGGTGGAACTTTTGATGTATCTATTCTTGAGATTGGAGATGGTGTATTTGAGGTAAAATCAACTAATGGGGATACACATTTAGGTGGTGAAGACTTTGATTTAAGAATTATTGATTATATTGCAGATGAGTTTAGAAAAGATCAGGGTATTGATGTAAGAAAAGATAAAATGGCACTCCAGAGACTTAAAGAGGCTGCTGAAAAGGCAAAGATGGAGCTTTCAACTGCTGTAGAGACTGAAGTTAATCTTCCATTTATAACAGCAGATGCAAGTGGTCCTAAACATCTGAATGTAAAACTTACACGGGCAAAACTTGAATCCCTTGTTGCAGACCTTTTAGATAATTTGACAAGACCATGTCAGATAGCTCTTAAAGATGCAGGATTGACAGCAAGTGAAATAAACGAAGTTGTGTTGGTTGGTGGTATGACTCGTATGCCTGCTGTTCAAGAGAGAGTTGAGAAGATATTTGGTAAAAAGCCTCACAAAGGAGTTAATCCAGACGAAGTTGTTGCAATGGGTGCCGCTATTCAGGCTGGAGTACTGCAAGGTGATGTAAATGACGTGCTCCTTTTAGATGTAACCCCACTCTCTCTTGGTATTGAGACACTTGGTGGTGTTATGACAAAGTTGATTGAGAAAAACACCACTATTCCAACCAAAAAGAGTCAGGTTTTTTCAACTGCTGCGGATAATCAGCCAGCAGTATCTATCCATGTTCTTCAAGGTGAAAGAGAGATGGCAGCAGGAAATAAGACCCTTGGTCAGTTTGAGCTGTCTGATATTCCACCAGCACCTCGTGGAGTTCCTCAGATTGAAGTAACATTTGACATTGATGCAAATGGTATTGTTCATGTATCTGCAAAAGATAAAGCTACTGGCAAAGAGCAGTCAATACGTATTACTGCTGCAAGCGGACTTTCTGATGAAGAGATAAAGAGAATGATACGTGATGCTGAAATGCACGCTGATGAAGATAAAAAGAAAAGAGAGCTTGTAGATGCCAAAAATTCAGCAGAGTCTATAATAAACCAGAGTGAAAAAACTTTAAAAGAGCATGGCGATAAGGTTGATTCTGCTACAAAAGATAAGATTCAAGACGCTCTTGCAGAGCTAAAACGAGCTAAAGATGGTGATGATGCTGAAGTTATTAAGCAAAAAATTGAAGCTTTAACTCAGGTCTCTCATAAACTTGCAGAGGCAATGTATCAGCAGGCAGCACAAGATAGCGGTCAGGCTGCCGGAGCAGGAGGAGCTGGTTCTTCAAGTGCAAACAAAGATGACGATGTTGTAGATGCTGATTTTGAAGAGGTTGGCAAAAAGTAACTTAGATAAAACTATCTTGCAATATTATCCCGCTGTGGTCTATATTTCACAGCGGGATTTTTTTTATATATAAATCATAGTTTTATAGAGCTAAAAATAGAACAATATAAAGAGGTTGAAGCAGATAATAGCAAAAGAGGTAGCCCATGAAATTTCCTTATGGCATTAGCCATTTTGCATCAATAATAACAGAAGGTTATTACTACTGCGACAGGACGGATCGCATTCCAAAGATTGAGAACACTGGAAAATATCTTCTATTTATCCGTCCTCGAAGGTTTGGCAAAAGTTTGTGGCTCTCAACCTTAAAGCACTACTATGATATAGGCGTAAAGGATAGATTTAGCACCCTTTTTGGAAGGCTATCAGTCAGCAGAAATCTCACAGACCTGCACAGTAAATATCTTGTGCTTCAATTGGATTTTTCATGTGTTGATCCAACTGGCTCTATTGATGATATTCGCCGAGCTTTGCACGATCATATAAATACATCTATTAAAGATTTTTCTCTCTATTATAAAGAGATTCTTAAAAAAGAGATTCAGATCAACTCTGAAAATGCCATAGACTCTTTTGGAGATTTGTTCTCCATAGCCCGTTCAAGCGGTTATCCACTTTACCTTTTTATAGATGAGTATGACAACTTTGCAAACGAGCTGATGGCGGGGATAAGAAATAATGAGGAGACTTACAGGCTCTTGGTGCATGAAAAAGGACCGCTCAAAACTCTTTTTAAGGCATTAAAATCTTCGGCTGGAATGGGTTATGTTGACAGAATCTTTATTACTGGCGTCTCACCCGTGGTTTTGAGTGATTTAACTTCAGGGTTTAACATTGCTGAAAATATCTATTTAGAGCCTGAATTTAATGATTTATGTGGTTTTGTAGAACAAGAGCTTATAGATATACTCAAAAATATGTTTCAAAACGATGGGGGAGCAGAAGAAGAGCTTAACTCAAATATTGAGAAATCTCTTGATATGATGCGTGCTTATTATAATGGCTACACTTTTTCGTCTGATTCAAAAACTAAAGTGTTTAATCCAACACTTGCACTATACTTTTTCAAGCATTATCAAAAATATGGAAAATTTCCCCGCCAAATGCTTGATGCCAACCTTGCAACTGACGAGGCAAAACTTGAATTTATTGCAGGGCTTCCAAAAGGCAAAGAGCTTATACTTGAAATTGTAAAAGAGCGTAAAGCTATTGCGGTTACAGGGATTTCAAACAGGTTTGGAGTCTCTGTGATGCTTGATCCTGCTGAAAAAACCCAAGAGTTTTTGATTTCGTTTCTTTACTATTTTGGAGTCTTGAGCATATCAAAGCTGACAGATTTTGGACAGATTCAAATGCGTGTGCCAAATCTTGTTACTCGTGGGCTTTACGTTCAGCAGCTTGCTAAATTTCTTCTGCCTGACCCTGTAGATAGAGATGATGGCAAATCTGCTGCTCAGCTTGTCTTTACAAATGGAGATATTGAGCCTCTTTGTCAATTTGTTGAAACAAGATATTTTAAGGTGTTTCGTAATGCAGATTACAGATGGGCAAATGAGCTTACAGTTAAAACAGCGTTTCTAACTCTTCTTTATGATGATATTAGATACATTATGGATTCAGAGCGAGAGATTGGCAGAGGGTATGCTGATCTCACTATGATTATTAGACCAGATATGCGTAAATATGCCCTTTTAGATGTTCTGATTGAATTTAAATATGTAAAACTTTCAGATGCCGGAGTTAGTGGTGAGCAGGCAAAGAATTTCACATTAGAAGAGCTTGAGTCTCTATCTATTATGAAAAGCAAAATGGAGGAGGCTGAAGAGCAGGTAAAACGATATTCAAAAGAGCTTGGACAAAAGTATGGTAATCTTCGTTTAAAGACTTTTGCCGTAGTAAGTTTAGGATTTGAGAGGGTTTGGGGAAAATTAACAGCTTAATAATAAAGATTGAAAAAAAATAAAAGGAGATAAGCAACATTACAAATGATTATCACAGAAATTTTAGCCAGAAATAGCCGGATATATAAAAATGAAGTCGCATTAATTGAACGCTCACCATCAGAAAATTTGAGACAGGAGATCTCATGGAATGAGTTCTATATAGCTTCTAACCGTTTTGCTAATGCCCTTATAGCTTCAGGTATAAAAAAAGGGGATAGAGTTGTGCAGCTTATGACTAACTGTTTGGATTGGCTGCCTATCTATTTTGGTATTTTAACTACTGGAGCGTTGGCTGTACCTTTAAACTTTAGATTTGAATCTGACAAGATACTTCTTTGCACAGAGCTTGCTGAGGCAAAAGTCTTTGTATTTGGAGAGGAGTTTATTGATAGAATTGCAAGTATCAGAACAATTCTTGAAGCAACTGTTCATAATTGGGTCTTTATAGGTGATCCAAAAAATTGTCCGGGCTATGCTGTTCCTTATCATATTTTTGTTCAAGAAGGCTCTAAAGATGATTTATCTTATGATATACCCCCTGATATTCAGCTAAATATTGAAGATGATGCAGCTCTCTACTTTACATCAGGAACAACGGGAACACCAAAGGCTGTTCTTTTAACCCATCGTAATCTTGAACATGCCTGTTATGTTGAAAATAACCATCATGGACAAAAACATAATGATGTTTTTTTATGTATTCCTCCATTGTACCACACAGGAGCTAAAATGCACTGGATGGGAAGTTTTATTGTTGGCGGAAAGGCTGTTATTCTAAAAGGTGTAAAACCAGAGTGGATACTTGAGGCTGTTTCTGAGGAGAGAGCAACTATTGTTTGGCTACTTGTTCCATGGGCACACGATATTTTGATTGCTATAGAGAGTAATAAGGTGGCTCTTGCAGATTATAACCTTGAACAGTGGAGACTTTTGCATATTGGTGCTCAACCTGTTCCACCAAGCCTGATAAGAGAGTGGAAAGAGTACTTTCCCAATCACGACTACGACACCAATTATGGTTTGACTGAATCCACAGGTCCTGGGTGTGTCCATCTCGGTATTGAAAATAGCCACAAAGTTGGAGCAATCGGTCTCCCCGGATTTGACTGGGAGTGTAATGTCGTTGATGGTTCTGGAAATGATTTACCTGCTGGAGAGAGCGGCGAGCTTATTGTAAGAGGTCCTGGAGTTATGAAAGAGTACTATAAAAACCCTGAAGCCACACGTAAAACCATAATAGATGGTTGGCTATACACAGGTGATATTGCAAGATTTGATAAAGACGGCTTTATCTGGCTTGTTGATAGAAAAAAAGATGTGATTATCTGCGGAGGTGAAAATATTTTTCCTGTGGAGATTGAACACTTTTTTATGCAGCACCCTAAAATACAAGATATTGCAGTGATTGGAGTTCCTGACGAGCGTCTTGGTGAAATTACCGCCGGTATTATCTGTGCAAAG
The DNA here is from genome assembly GCA_964425195.1 of uncultured Desulfobacterales bacterium. Taxonomy (GTDB): domain Bacteria; phylum Desulfobacterota; class Desulfobacteria; order Desulfobacterales; family Desulfobacteraceae; genus Desulfamplus. Next base: position 161,944 of record CAYRLG010000006.1, on the reverse strand, counting down.
CCCGGTATGAGCTTAACAAAAGCTGAAATAACCGAGTTTGGATATGGTCTTCCACGTTATAAAAGGTTAAGAAAGATCATATTTGCAGATGTACCAAGAAATGCCACAGGTAAAATAGAGAAGCCAAAACTTAGAAGGCTCTACGCAAAAGACAATAGAAAAGATATTGATAAACTATTAAAATAGTTCTCTAACATTCAAAGTTAGAATAATTTTTAGGTGAAAAAAATGAAAAAATATATAAACAGCAATGAAAAGTTTTTCAAAATATCAGCATTAATTTCGTTATTTATGACTATTCTTATTATTAATAGCTCTTCTATTTTGTTTGCAGCATCTGATGCAGAAAAAGATAAGATATTAACAGCAATTGAGCAGCGTTATGCAGGAAAAGAGTTTAGTGCATCTTATGAGCAGACCTCTCTTTTAAAGGCACTTGAAGTTACAGAGACAGCTTCTGGCAAGGTATTTTTTAGCCACCCGGGCATGATGAGATGGGAATATAGAGAGCCAGAGGTACATCAGATAATCAGCGATGGGGTAAATTTATGGATTTATAAGCCTGAAGAGAAACAGGTAAGCAAAGGAAGTGCTGCAAAGTTTTTTAAAGAGGGGGCAGGTGGGGCATTCTTGTCTGACATTTCAACTGTAAGAAAAAACTACAACATCACAATCAATGGTATTGATGACTCTATAATTGAGATGACCATGATTCCAAAAATTAAAAATCCTGATATCTCATCAATAACAATTACAGTTGGAAAGGATAATCACAATATCAAAAAGGTTGTTACATTCAACTCTTATGGAGATGCAACAGAACTTCTTTTTAGCAACATCACCTTCACAGATATTGATGATTCTCTTTTTGAGTTCACCATTCCTAACGGTGTTGATATTATCTATATGGATTAAAAAGATGTATAGAGTTTAACTTGATATGTGAAGGATTTTTAAGAAGGGGTGGCAGAGGCGGATTCAAGCCCGCCTCTTTGCGTCTTTTTGGCTCTTTACAATAAATGGCTAATCATCTTATCTATTCTATAGAGACATTAAGGACATATTACATTGCATTCATAACCTCATCTGGAATATCTGCATTAGAGTAAAATTTTTGGATATCATCGCAATCATCAAGAGCTTCCATAAACTTTACCATCTGCTCTGCATCTTTTCCTTCAACTCTGGTCTGGGTCTGGGGAATCATTGTAATTTCAGCTACCTGATATTTAATCTTTGCGGCTTCAACAGCAGCTTTTACAGCCTCAAAATCAGCGGGATCAGTTATAACTTCAAAGCAGTCTCCCTCATCTTTAACATCTTCTGCACCTGCTTCAAGTGCTATCTCCATAAGTGTATCTTCAGTTGCATTCGATTTGTCAACAGAGATAAGCCCTTTTTTATCAAACATCCATGATACACAGCCGTCTGTACCGATATTTCCTCCAGCTTTGGTGAAGATAAATCTCACATCTGAAATTGTACGGTTTCTGTTGTCTGTCAAACACTCAACAAGAACTGCAACTCCGCCTGGTCCGTACCCTTCGTAAGTGATCTCCTCGTAATCAACTCCTTCAAGCTCACCAGTTCCCTTCTTTATTGCCCTCTCTAAATTATCTTTGGGCATATTCTGAGCCTTTGCCTCATTAACTGCCCTTCTAAGTCTTGGGTTTGATTCTGGGTCTCCACCCCCCATTCTTGCAGCAACTGTAATCTCTTTGATTATTTTGGTAAAAATTTTACCTCTCTTGGCATCTGCTGCCCCTTTTTTATGCTTAATGGTTGACCACTTACTATGTCCTGACATTTAAAACGCCTCCTTAAAATTTATATTTTCCCTTTTCCTATTATGTATATCTCTTTGCTCGCCTTTCTACAGCTCTCTGGCTTGAAAATAGCATACTGTTTGAACTTTGCTTTTACACTCTGTTCAAACTGCTTAAAATCAGAGCCTTGAAAAATTTTGCAGACAAAATTTCCTCCGGTTAAAAGCCAGTCGCACGCAATTTTTAAAGCTGCTTCACATAGTTCAAAAGAGCGTGCCGCATCAATCTCCTTTCTGCCAGTTGTGGCAGGTGCCATATCACTTAATACAACATTATAGCCTTTTTCCATATTTTGAGCAAGTGAGTCGTTGGGGTGCTCCGTGTCACTATTCAAAGCAGAAATATCGTTATTAAGATGAGACATTCCACTATTAAAATTAAAATCAACCTGATTTAGATTAAAAATATCTCCTTCAATAGCAGTAGCATTTGGCGGAAGTGAGACAGTAACTTTTTGGAGATCAATTCCAACTGCAAATCCTTGATTTTCAATATTTTTACCTGAGTTTTGTCCAACTGTCTGAGCTGCATATATAAGCCACGAACCAGGGGCGCAGCCTAAATCAAGAACATTATTGCCTCTTTTCATTATGTTAAACTTCTTTTGTATCTCCATCAGTTTGTAAACAGAACGGGCAGGGTAGTTATCATGTTTTGCCTTTTCAGTTAAATGATCAGCCCACTGCTGTTTTCCTTTTTTAAACGCTTCTGTTCCGCTTTTTTGCCTCTTGGACTCTTCACCTGTTTTCTGCTTTTTTGAAACTTGTTGCCGGTTGGGTCTATTTATTGAAGTTTTACTCATTGGAAAAGTATCTCCATAACTTGCTTTAAAGAAGTTACACCAATAATTGTAATTGCGATCTTCTCTCCTTGAATCTCAATTGACTGAATATCAGGAAGCTGCTTTTTTGTATTTTCAGGCACAACGCATCGAGTAAAACCCATCTTTAAAGCCTCCTTAACTCTTGCCTCTCCATGGCTTACTGCCCTTATCTCTCCAGTTAATCCAATCTCGCCGATTACAGTTGTCCCCTCTGGAACCGGCATATCAAGAAAACTTGAAGCAAGTGCAACAGCAACTCCTAAATCTGCTGCTGGCTCAACCACTTTAACACCGCCTGCAACATTCATGAAAATATCAAGACCAGATAGGTTTATACCGAGCCTCTTTTCCATCACTGCTGCGATAAGTGCCACACGGTTGGGATCAAGCCCAAGAACCGTTCTTCTTGCATTTCCAAATCCTGAGCTGCTGGCAAGCCCTTGAATCTCTATTAAAATTGGTCTTGTCCCTTCCATGCTTGCTGTAACCACAGAACCCGGTGCATTTACTGATCTCTCTGCAAGAAATACTGCCGAAGGGTTGGGAACCTCTTCTAATCCCTTTTCCTTCATCTCAAATACGCCTATCTCATTGGTTGAGCCAAATCTGTTTTTAACAGCTCTCAATACTCTGAACACATGGCTTCTGTCCCCTTCAAAGTAAAGTACAGTATCAACCATGTGCTCCATGATCCTTGGACCTGCAATTGCCCCTACTTTGGTAACATGTCCTACTAAAAATAGTGGAATCCCGGACTGTTTTGCCATGTTCATAAGTCGTATTGATGCCTCTCTTATCTGGGTAACACTTCCCGGAGTTGAGGCAATCTCAGGATTATAGACAGTCTGGATAGAGTCAATAACCATAACATCTGGCTTTTCATCTTCTGCCATGCCAAGTATGGCATCAAGATCAGTTTCTGCTGCAACTAAAAGAGATGATGATGGATTTTTAGAAGATTGTTCTGAGGATGATAAAGAGCTTGAAGAAGATGGCAAAAGGAGAGGGGTACAAGAAGTTGAATAGAGCCGTTGTCCTCTCATTTTAAGCTGGCGGATTGACTCCTCTCCTGATACATAGAGAGCTTTTCTGCCAGAATCAGCCACTCGTGAAAGCACCTGCAACATAAGTGTAGATTTACCAATACCTGGGTCTCCGCCAATTAAAACAAGCGTTCCAGCAACAATACCGCCTCCAAGAACACGGTCAAACTCACCTATTCCAGTAAGAACTCTTGGCTCTTGATCAAACTCAATTTCGCTCATTGGAATTGGAGATGTACGTTTTCTTGAAAACTTTGCCCCGGGTGCACTGCTGTCAAGCGGTTTTTCTGCAATTAGTGTGTCCCATTCATCACAAGCAGGGCACTTACCCATCCATTGATGTGTATAGTGTCCACAAGATTGACACTTAAAAATCACTCGATCTTTTTTTTTAACCACAAAACTTCCTTTAATTTACTATTTATTACAATTTGGCTCTTGTTAAAGATTATTGTTAATGCCTCTATTATTTTGAATATTATTAATTCGTTCAATCAGAAATTGAGGAACAGCAGCTTTACACTGTTTTTTGTAATTGTAAGTAACTATAACTGCCTCTCCTTCAGCAGCAACTTTCTGATGGTTATGGCTTATAAGAAGATGTTTCATGGTAAATCGATCCTCTTGTATAGACTCAATTGTTGTACCAACAGTTAGAGTATCAGGATAGACAAGAGGTATTTTAAATTTACAAGATATAGATGCAATCACAATACCTATATCCTTTGTAGTATCTCGTTGAACAAAATCAACTTGCTCAAACAAGTGGACTCGTGCACTCTCAAAATATTTAAAATATACAGTATTGCTCACATGAAGTGCTGCATTCATATCACCCCATGCTACAGCTATTTCAATTATAGTTGCACACTTTTCAAGAAGAGTTTTTAACTCTGGTGTCAACTCATTATTTAGTTGACTATGAATTTTTGTCATCTTTTTATCCTATAAAATTCATTAATATTAATGCCTTGATAGGCTTTTTTAAATATATATTTTAAGGTCATAAATTGGGTCTGCCCAAAAAAACTTAAACTTGTAGGTATAGATGCACGGTTGTGAGTCTCTTTAACCTTGATAGAAATGGGAAAAATTAGGTTAGATATTTATAATCAAGCAGAAACTTAGGAAGTATAGGGATTCTTCTTTCAGTTCGTTTTGTTTTGTGGTTAAAAATAACACACTCTAAAGGTTGATCAATAGTTGATGATGAACTTACAATTACTCCTCTGTGAGATAACTGATATAACTTTTTTTCACTTAATAAAAATTTATCTTGATAATAGTAGTGCTCAATTATCTCATCTGAGATTCTAAAGATCATGTTTTTGGGTAGAAAATGTTTCACAACAAACTGAATCAATTTATCTAAATATGGGGCATAGAAGTACTCACCATTTCTATTCTCACTGGTCATAATATCTATAGTTTTGCCAAGTGACGATGCTTTTTTATAGACTCGTTCCGCAGTTATTGCCTCAAAAGTATCTGTAATGTTCATTAAGCGATAATATTTTATTGTATCATTATAGATTTTATGTATCTTTTGCTGGGCTTCGGGTATTAAGTAATCATAAAAAGAGGTGTGAGTATCATGGGCTATACTATAACTTTGTGGTATCTTTTTGTTCTCTTTAATATGGTGCATTGCTATAACAAAAGCCTCAAAATCAAGATTTGTTTGATTGTTTGAGGTAAGAATATAAGAGAGTAAAACATGACTCTTCATAATATCGTTTTCAAGCTGAGTTAGCCTTGCATTTTTGTAGATTATCTCTTCTGGAATAAGTGCTTTACCGCAATCGTGTGCCATACAGATAATGCTTAGTTTTTCATAATCTGATTCATTAAAATCATCTAACTCCAGAGCCATAATAAGAGATAGCCATGCGGTTTTTAAGCTATGTTCAATAGTCTCTCCAACTTCATCTTTTTTAAGACTAAAAATATGCTGTTCATTTTGAATCAGTTTTTGCAATGCTGCTGCTGTACCTATATATTTTGAATCTGATGTAATAACAGAGTTAGCAAATTCAAGATACCCTCTAACCTGTTCATAGTGAACTTGAAATGAGCTTATTGTCTTTTCACTTAGTGCTTGTGTTATAAACTTTTTTACGTTGCTTTGTATAATTGGCACTTGCTCTTCTCTTATACTGTCTAAGAAAGCCTTTTTGCTTCTTATAATCTGGCTTAAAGTTGTATCAAGGGCTATATTTTTTTCTTCATCTGTGACTCTACGGTTATTTACCTTAAAATTTATTTTAAGTGTATCAAACACTCTAAGAAGCTCAATAGAGATAGGGGTATTTGCAGATGCAATAAGATTGTTGTCATAGTATGTATTTAGAGCAAGCTGTTTTCCAATTATAGGGGCAAAAAGAGGTCGGTATTTGTCTGTGAATATCCCATTTTCAGCATCTTTAAATATACTTTCATTAGGGCTGAGTCTGCTTAGTGGAAAATATAAGAGCTGATTGTGATCAATTTCAGCTTTTATGTTGCTACTATATCCCAATTTCGTTACCTCTTTATTTTATGGCAGTTAATCCCCTTGTGGGGTTATAAGCGACAGCCAACTTAGTTTGACGTAAGTTAGCAATTTTGATATTAACTTTGCTAAATAAATCTTAAATAGTTAGGTAGAACAAAAATAGTCAGATAATTGTGTAAAGAGCATAAAATTACTTATATTATAATATCCACTATACGGTTATACGGCAGTTTACTTTTTAATCAAGGAAAAACAGATGGTTAGCCCTGAAGATAGCAAAAACAGGTACAATTACAATAAAAATCAAGCTAAATACAATAAAAACAAGTTCAAACATAAAAAAGATGAGCATAAACAAAATGAGCAAAATGAGAGATATCTTAATCAGGCTCTGATGCTGTCAAATAAGGTAAAGAAACGGTATAAACATCTTAGTAAACGGTATGCAAAACAAAATATTGATATATTCAGACTTTATGACTGGGATATCCCTGAAATCCGTGCCGTTGTTGACTGGTATTCAGGACATATTGTGATTGCTGAGTATATAAGAAAAAACTCTGATCCTCTCTGGCTTAATATAATGGCTCAAGCAGTTGCACAAGCTCTTGATGTTGATATTAAAAATGTCCATATTAAGCATCGACATGCAGGATATCAAGATGGTAAACGATACGAGCGAGTTTCACACACGGATAAAAAGATCGTCATGTCAGAAAGAGAACTTAAATTTTATATAAACCTTGATGACTATGTAGATACAGGGCTATTTTCAGACCACAGAAATACTCGCCTTATGGTAAAAGATATGGTTAAGGGGAAAGATTTTCTCAATCTCTACTGCTATACTGGCTCTTTTTCATGTTATGCTGCAAAAGGAGGAGCAAAAACCACTGTTTCTGTGGATCGTTCAGATACAGCTATTCAGTGGGCAAAAGAAAATATGGAACTAAATGGATTTTCTGTAGAGAGCACTCTTTATAGTGGTGTTTTAGAAAATGGCGGAGAAAAGATTCAATCAGGTAATTTAGAAGAGTTGAACCAGAAAAATATCTTTATTAAAGCTCACACATTTGATTTTCTTGAAAAGGCAAAAAAAAAGGGACAACTATTTGATATTGCTGTAGTTGATCCTCCCTCTTTTTCTACTATCATTGATTCAAAACACCACTTTAATATTGCTCAAGATTATCCTGTTTTGCTCAAAGCAGTTATAGATGTGATGCGTAAAGATTCTGATTCAGTGATATTTTTTTCAACTAATCACCAAGATTTTACATTAGATATAGATAAAATCATGAGCTTGAATATAGATTTGCAGGTCAATATTGATGTTAATTTAGAGAGCCAGAAGGATATTAAAGAGAAGAAAATGGTTAGCAAAACTATAAAAGAGATAAGAGAGATAACATCAACTACAATACCTGAAGATTACATAACTCCCAAAAAACAGATACACCGTTGCTGGAAGATTATTGTTTAGACAAACTTTAAGGGAAATCAAAGATAAAAATGGGTTGATAAAGTGCATAAAGATGGAGAAAAGATGAAACTGGGAAAAGATTATATTGTTTTTGCATTAGATGTAGCTTCCTCAGATGAGGCTGAAAAATATGTTAAGATATTAAACGGCAAAGTTGGTATGTTTAAGATAGGTTTAGAGCTTTTTATTCAGTCAGGACCAGATATTATAAAAAGAGTCAAAGATTTAAGCGATGCTGGTATTTTTCTTGATTTAAAGTTTCATGATATTTCAGAGACAGTAAAAAGAGTTATGGAGCGTGTTGCAGAGCTTGGAGTCGATTTGGTTACAGTCCACTGCTCATCTTCTCAAAAAATGTTGGAAATGGCTGTAAAAGGGGGAAGTTATAAAAGTTCCGGTGGAGAAGATAAAAGGCTTTGTAAACAGATGAGAAGCAGCAGAGGCGAAGTCGGGGTTCTTGGGGTAACCGTGCTTACTGACCATGATGCTTCAGTAATTGAAGCCTCTGGTTTTAAAGATATCTATGTTAATAATATTAAGGAATTAGTTCTAAAAAGAGCACAGATGGCATACGATGCAGGATGTTCCGGAGTTGTCTGTTCTGGGCAGGAGGTAGAGTTAATTAAGTCAAAGTTTGGCAAAGATTTTATGGCAGTAACTCCCGGAATAAGACCAGCATGGTCAATGACTGCAAATGGTGATCAAAAGAAAATCAGTGATGATCAGAAGCGAGTAACCACACCTGCAATGGCTGTTAAAGCAGGAGCAGATTTGATTGTTATAGGAAGACCAATAAAAACAGCAGAGGATCCGGCTTTGGCAGCAGATAAAATTGCACAGGATATCGATCTTTTAGGTCAATTTGGTAATAAAAATTAATTTAAAAATTGACTGAACTAAAAATTACAATAGACCTAAAAGATCATTTTTAATAAACATTGTTTAAGAAAAAGTTTGGAGAGGTATGATATCAACCATCTCCCCTTTTTCTAAACCTTCAACATTTTCACCAATTTCAAGCAGACCGTCAGCCATAACCATTGTTCTGATAAGTCCAGATTTTCCTAAAATTGGCTCAGCAACGAGCTGATATTTGCCATTTGAATTGGCATCAATTTTTTTTATAAGTTTTACTCTTATAAAATCGGTTCTACCTTGGGCAGATGACACGTTTCTTGTAAGCGTTGCAGGAATTTTTATATTTTCTACAGAATTTGAAGCTCTTCTGCTCACTGGCTTTTTATTATCAGAATCAATATCATAAACAGAGTTTGCCAGACCTCTTATTTGCTGTAAAAATGGAAGTACCACTATTTTGAATACTACCATTGCAGAGACAACATGACCCGGCAGCCCCCAAATAGGCTTTAGATGAGTATCGCTTGATTTTGCAAGGATCGTGGGTTTACCGGGACTTATTGATATTCCATGCACTAAAATCTCTGTATTTTTAAGTGATGAGAGTACTTTTACAGTAAAATCACGAAGCCCTACAGAGCTGCCACCAGAAATAAGAACCATGTCAGTTTCATTAACTGCCTTTGAACACGCCTTATAAAGAGACTCTTCATTATCTTTTACAATGCCATACTCAACAGGCTGTGCCCCAGCTTCGATAATAAGTCCTGCAAGAGTGTGAGAGTTGATATCTCGTATCTTTCCAAAAGTGGGAGTCTGCTCAATCGGCACAATCTCGTCGCCTGTTGAGATTATCCCCACCTTTGGAATCTTATAAACAGGCAGGCTGCATATTCCAAGTGCAGCAGCAAGTCCAGCTTCCTGAGGTCTTATAACTGTACCTATTTCAAGAACTATCTGCCCTGTTTTAAAATCTTCATCACTGTCAATAACGTTTTGAAGAGGAGCAACGCTCTTATATATCTCTACAGTTGGATTATACGAAGCTGCTGTTTTATCTGCTGTTGCCTGCGATGCCCCGTCTCCTCCGCCTATGGCTTCGGTGTGTTCAACCATTACAACGCTGTCAGCACCTTTGGGTAGCATTCCACCAGTTGATATCTTTGCTGCCTGACCCTGTTCAACTGAAAATGTTGGCACATCTCCCATTGCAATTGAACCAATAACTTCTAACCATGCAGGGTTAGACTCAGATGCACCAAAAGTTGAGCCAGCATCTACTGCATATCCATCCATTGTAGCTCTTCTGAATCCAGGAATATTTTGATCTGCATAGATATCTTTGGCAAGAACACGAAAATATGATTGGGATAGAGGAACCGTCTCAATACCTATAGCAGGAAACTCTGGCACAATCGACATAACCTGTGCTAAAGTTTTTACCTTGAAAAAATGGTTCATTTAAGAGCCTCACCCATACGTAGCATAGCTTGTTCAACATTCTCACGACTATTGAATGCACTTATTCTGATATATCCCTGTCCGCACTTTCCAAAACCTGCCCCGGGTGTACAGACAACTCCAGCTTTTGAAAGAAGCATATCAAAAAATTCCCATGAATCTCTACCATTGCCATTTACCCAAATATATGGAGAGTTGTCTCCGCCAACAAACTTAAATCCAAGCTCTGACATTGCAAGTCTTATTAGTTCAGCATTTTTTAAATAGTATGATGCAAGAGCTTTGATCTGAACTCTTCCCTCTTCTGAATAGATAGCTTCAGCAGCTTTTTGAACAGGATAAGATACTCCATTAAATTTAGTTGTCTGTCGTCTGTACCACAAAGCATGAAGTGAGACTTTCCCTCCATCTTCATCAAAAATCATGCACTCTTTTGGCACAACAGTGTATCCTCAGCGTGTGCCTGTAAATCCTGCTGTTTTAGATAGACTCCGGAATTCAACCGCAACCTCTTTTGCACCTTCTATCTCGTAAATAGAACGAGGAAGAGATTCATCACGGATAAATGCTTCATAAGCTGCATCAAACAAGATCAACGCCTTTTTCTCTTTGGCATAGTCAACCCATTTTTTAAGCTCTGATCTTGTGATGGTGGTGCCAGTAGGGTTGTTTGGGAAACAGAGATATATAAGGTCAACAGGAGTTTTAGGAAGCTCTGGAAGAAAATTGTTCTCTTTTGTGCATTCTAAATAGACAATCCCCTTATATCTGCCATCTATAAAATCACCCGTTCTGCCAGCCATTACATTGGTGTCAAGATAGACGGGATAGACAGGGTCTGGAATTGCAATTTTAATATCAGTTGAAAAAAGTTCTTGGAAATTTCCAGTATCACACTTTGCACCATCACTTACAAATATTTCGTCTGCTGCAATATCTGCTCCTCTTGCCTGAAAATCATACTCTGCAATCTTTTCTCGTAAAAAAAGATACCCTTGTTCAGGACCATACCCTTTAAATGTCGCATCTTTTGCCATCTGCGCAACACCTTCTTGAAACCCTTTAATACAGGCATCTGGTAAAGCCCTTGTAACATCGCCTATTCCAAGACGTATGATCTGCATATCAGGATTTTCTGCCTGATACTTTGCAACCCGTTTAGCAATATCAGAAAAGAGGTATGATGCGTTAAGTTTGCTGTAATTTCTATTTGCTTTAATCATTTTAAATCCCTCAAAATATTATCTGTTGTTGTCTGTTGGTCTATTTTGTTCAACCTTTTAAGGTTTAAACAACCGCTCTTTTGTCTTCTCCAGTTGGAGAACAACTATATTTTAAATTATCATAGCAGATATCCTATTTTTAGTAAATCACCGTAAATCGGTCTGGTAATTCAAATTTAAATATGATACATATCTGTATCTGGAATTAAAAAATTGGAATATAAATTAGTCAAAAGTTATACTTTCTAAAATATATAAATATCAGTAAAAATCGGATAAAGGTGAAAAACAATAGAATGGATGATTTTCTACTTGATAGAAGAAATCTTGAGCTTGTACTCGATAATTTAAGAGATGGTATTATTGCACATGATACTAAAAGAAAAATTATTTTTTTTAATCGAGCTGCTGAAAAAATAACAGGATATTCAAAATTAGAAGTTATAGGGCAAGATTGCCACGATGTTTTTGGCTCTCCTTTTTGCGGAGAACATTGCTCATTTTGCAGTGTAGCTAATGTAAATGAGTTAAATAATAATGGAGTTTCTATATGTGCATTTAATAAACCAGTAGCTCCTAATAGACTTTCGATATTGTTAGATAGATATCTTGAGTATCCAATTAGCATAACAACAAAAGATGGAGAGCTGCGGCGTGTTGAAATGAGTGTTACTGGTATTATTGATAATCAAACACTAAAAGGAGTTATAGCATCATTTCGTGATATGACAGAACATGAGGCACTTACTGCAAAGGCACATGAGATGACCTCTTTTTCTGGTATAGTTGGCAAAGATAAAGAGATGTTAAATCTTTTTCAGCAGATACGAGACGTTGCCTCTTATGATTATCCTGTTCATATTCACGGAGAAACTGGTACAGGTAAAGAGAGGGTCGCTTATGCTCTTCACAATGAGAGCCGACGAGCTGGTGCTCTTTTTGTTCCTGTCAACTGTGGAGCAATACCTGAAGGTGTTGTAGAAAGTGAACTATTTGGTCATGTGAAAGGTGCATTTTCTGGAGCAGTCAGAGAGCGCAAAGGAAGGTTTGAGCTTGCACATAAGGGAACTCTTTTCCTTGATGAGGTGGCAGAGCTTCCTAAACAGATTCAGGTTAAGTTGCTAAGGTTTCTTCAAGAGGGGGTTCTTGAAAGGGTAGGGGGGGAGAAGAGTATAAGGGTTGATGTAAGAATTATTAGTGCAACTAACAAAGTTCTTGCTGAAGAGGTGAAAAAAGGCAATTTTAGAAAAGATCTATATTACAGGCTAAATGTTATTCCAATTGAGCTGCCTCCGTTACGAAGAAGACGTAATGATATTCCTCTTTTAATTACGCACTTTCTTGATATGGCAAGAAATGATAATAAATTTGATAGTGGTGCTACAGTTCCTAAATTCTCTAAAGATGCTATTAGAGTAATGATGGACTATTCGTGGCCCGGTAATGTCAGAGAGCTTCAAAATGCTGTACAGTTTGCAATTGTCAGATGCAAACAGAGCCAAATTATGCCTTCAGATTTACCAATGGAGCTTAGATGCTTAGAAGCAACTCAAGATATAGATAAGTCTAAGCAGCAGATATCTAATACAATAGAAATTGTAGATTCTGAAAAACACTATACTCTGGAGCATTACACCGAAGATGGTAAAAAGTACTATTCAAATACCCAAGAAGATAGAGAAATATCTTTAGATAAAAAGAAAAACTATGCGGGTAAACTTGAGATAGACTTAGTTAAAAAAGCTCTTAAAATCACAGGGGGAAATAAGGCAAAAGCTGCTCGTTACCTTAAAGTTGGACGTGCAACTCTCTACCGGTTTATAGATAAATTTCCTGAAGCAGCAGAAGTTGAACTCTCTTTTTAAGAAGCTATGAAAAATAACGTATGATTTAAACAGAGTGAGTACTTGAAAGATAATCTAATTAAAGGTGCGAGAGGTTGAAATAACATAAGTTTGAGTAAAATCGATAAAAGATTAAAATATTTTACCAAGAGTAAACCAAAAATATTTATAAACAGCATAAAATATAACCATAGTTGTAATGGATTTACATTAATAGAGTTGATGGTTGTTGTTGTTATTCTTGGAATTTTGGCAAGTTTGATTGTACCAAGACTAATGGGAAGGACAGACGAAGCAAGAGTTGTTAAGGCAAAGGTTGATATTTCAGCAATTGAAACTGGCTTAAAGTTATATCGTCTTGACAATGGTAACTATCCTACTACAGAACAAGGTTTGAGTGCTTTAATAGAAGAGCCAACTACAGAGCCACTGCCTCGTAAATGGCATAAAGGAGGTTATCTTGATAGAGAGCAGATTCCAAAAGACCCTTGGGATAGAGAGTATATATATCTAAGCCCGGGTCTTCATGGAGAATATGATATTATATCATACGGTGCTGACGGTGCTCCAGAGGGTGAAGATAATGATGCTGACATCAAAAACTGGGAACTTGAATAGCTCAGAAGAGAGTGGTTTTACACTTATTGAGTTGATTGTTGTGCTTGCAGTAATGGGGAGCATCCTATTTATAACTCTGCCAAAGATAGAGCTACTTGACTTTAATAACGAAAGTCATAAAGAGATTAATATTTTGTTAAACCAAGTTAAAGAGTTAAAAAAGAGAGCACTATCTGATCGTACTGATTATATTTTAAATATAGATGTTGTTAAATCTGTAGTGTGGATAACTTCAGAAAATATGACTCCTGAAAGGAGTGATGTAGGGCAGTTTGATTTTGTCAATAATATGAGTTCTTTTTATATCATAGGTGTTGAAATTTATGGATTATCCAACCATTCTCGTGAAGATGAGTATCAGATAAGGTTTAGCAAAAGAGGATATTGCGACATGTCACTTATCCACCTAAAAGAGTCAAATACTGGAGAAGAGTTTACCTTGATCATTGAACCATTTCTTTCTGGTGCTGAGATCAAAAGGAAATATATCTCCTTTAACCAGTGCAGTTAACTTTTTTTAATGATAAGAGTAGATAATAATCAAGGCTTTAGCCTTCTTGAGATGGTAGTTAGTATATCTATTATTGCCCTTGTTCTTATATCTGTTTTTAAGATTCAAACGTCTATGCTCCGCCTATCTATTGCTGGAGAGTTCTACTCTACTGCATCACATCTTGCTCGCCAGAAAATAGCTGATATCGAACTTGAGCTTAACAACCCATTACTGCTAAACGAAAGTTTGTTAAACGAGCGATCAGGTGATTTTGGAGACTCTTTTCCTGATTATAAATGGCACGTTACAATCACCACGCTTGATCTTTTGGGTTCACAGATTCCAGAAAGTTTTATTGATAAGAGCCAGATTCAGAATTTAAAAAATATTACAGTTGAGATTTCATACAAAGAGCAATTCTCATTTAAATTAACATCCTGGAGATTTATCCAGAATGAGTAAGATATTTAGAAAAGCCAATTTAAACGAATCTGCTTTTACACTTCTTGAGATTCTTGTTGCAGCGATGATTTTTGGAATCATTATGTTGACAATATTCTCCTCATTTCGCTCTTTTCTGTTATCTTCCCAGAAGATAAAGACCAATATTGCGGTCTCAGAAACCATAACCTCTATTAATAGTGTTTTGGTCAGAGATTTTTTATCTTTAAGAGTATCAATGCCTCCTGAATATACAAGGCAGACTTTAAGAGAAACATCCTTGAGTTCAGGCTCTTCATCTTTAAATCTTGATGATTATAACGATAAATTTAGATTTATAGGAGAGCAGGTAACAGAAGGTGGCAAAATATTCTCAAAAGTAAAGTTTGCATCCCTTGCCCATATACCATTTGGAAATTATATTAAAAAAGCTTCTGGAGCTGCTAAAATTATATATTATGTCCGTCAAGATGAGGAGGGTAGATTTGAACTGTGCCGCTCTGATACACTTAATAGCTTTGACGGTAATGAAGGGACAAAATGTGATCCTATAATTTGTAGAAATATAACAAAGTTTGAAGTAAAATATGTCGATATTAAAGGCGAGGAGCATTTAGAGTGGGATTCTGAATCAGAGAATTGGGGGTATAGTACCCCTTTTTTAATTAATATTGAGATGGAATTTCAGGTAATAGACTCTATTCGTACATTTTCAACATCTATATTGATGCCTGTTTTCAGAAAATGGCAAAATGATTAAACTTTTTAGCCATTTTGTGGTTGAAAGCACAACCGGTTTTACTCAAGATAGTTCACTTTAGTGCCGATAGATTAATCTATACAAATAGTGGCATCAGGATTAATCTAAACTCAATCTTCTGATGAGCAATTTTAACACTTAAAGGAGGTGTCTTATGAGCGGAAGTATTACAAGTCTTGGTGTAGGTTCTGGTCTTGAACTGCAAAGTATGCTTGAGCAGTTAAGAGAGGTTGATAACAAACCTATAGAGACAAAAAAAAATAAACAGACTGAACTTAATCAGAAGGTCGAGGAGTTTAACTCCATCAAATCTTCTCTTTTATCTATAAGATCAAAATCACTTGAGCTATCTTTAGGCTCTAACTTTATTGAAAAAAAGGCTACTGTATCTGGAACATCTATTAATGTTACATCTCTTTCTGGTGCAAGAGAGATATCTCATAATGTAACTGTAACCTCACTTGCGACAGCCAGTACGTGGAGTTCTGGCGGATTTTCAAGCAAAAGTGCCTCTGTTGCCACTTCTGATCAAACGTTTGCCTATAAATTAGGAAATGGAAATACTATATCTCTTGATATAAGTTCTGGGACTACTCTTCAGCAGCTTGCAGACAAGATAAATAGTGACAAATCAAACCCAGGAGTTATAGCAACAATTGCTGATACAGGTTTTGGAGAGAATCCATATAAATTAGTTCTTTCAAGTAAAAAGACAGGCGAAGAGAACCGTATAAGCATGGTGAATAACAACTCACCGATAAAAAGCGATTCAGCGGTTGATATAAGTGCTGCAACCCCCATTAATATCTCTTTAGCTGGCAATGATCAGATTGTTTTTAGAGAAAAAAAAGCAGATGGTACTCTTGGAAGTGAGCAAACCGCAACAATAGCCCAAGGAACATACAGCAACCCTAATGATCTTGCATCTGCAATTAAAACTGCTATGGAGTCTGCATCAACGAACGGCACAAAATTTTCTATCTCTTTTGATGATACAACCAAAAAATTCAGCATAAAAGAAGATGGTTCAACTTTGAACGAACTTCAAATTGAGTGGGGTAGCAGCAGTTCTGCATCTGCGCTTGGATTTGATGCTGAAACCGATATTTATAAAAAACCTTATTACTCCATGCTGAATATGACAGAGACCAACGGGGCTGGGAAATCGTCACCAGTAAGTGATAATACTGTCTCTTTAAGTGAAGGGCTTGTTGTTTCAGATGCTACTTCTAACAACAAGATAGTATTTAGAGAGAGACTTGCAAATGGAGAGCTTGGAGAGGAGAAAACTGCAACAATAGCAGACGGCACTTATAATAATGGCAATGACTTAGCATCTGCAATTAAATCTGCAATGGAATCAGCCTCAGCAAACGGTACAAAGTTCTCTGTGCTTTTCGATACAAACACAAACAAAGTAACCATAAAAGAAGATGGATCAAACCTGCATGAACTTCAGATGGTATGGGGCAAAAGCAATGCAGCGTCATCACTTGGATTTGATTCGGAAACAGATATATATAAACCTTATGATTCAATACTTAATGCAAGATTTACGGTTGATAACATTGATTATCAGAGGCAGTCTAATAATGAGATAACTGATGTTATTTCTGGGATTAGTCTTGATTTGAAAGAGAAAGGTACATCCACTTTTAAAGTAGATTCTGATTTTGAAAAGGTACAAACAAATTTAGAGGAGATAGTATCCATATTTAATACTTTAATGACAGACACAAAGTCCAAAAGCAAATATGATATTAATACTAAGGAGAAAGGAATTCTTTTTGGAGAGACTTCTGTACTGCGTATTAATGAAGATATTAAAAGTTTGATGACCCAGAAGATTGATACTGGTGGAGCTATTACTAACCTGTATGATCTTGGTCTGGAGGTAAACAAAGATGGTACTTTAACAATAAATACTAAAACCTTAGAAAAGGCTTTTTCTTCTAACCCTGAAGATGTGATAAAGTTTTTCACTGGTGATTCTGAAAAAGGCTTTCAAGGGCTTGGCGATATCCTGTACGATAAGATGACTCAATATACTGGTGCAAAAGGTCTTATGACTACAGAGATAGAGACAGCTCAAACTCGTATTAGTAAAATGGATACAGAAATTCAAGAAGATACAAAGAGACTTGATCAGCGATATGAAGCATTAACCAAACAGTTTGTAAAATTAGATTCTTATATGAGCCAGATGAAATCTCAGGCATCCTTTCTTGATATGATGTTTAGTACTAATAAAAAAGATGACTAAAATAGGGACAGAGAATGGAAGATAAAGTTCTTAAAGAGTACTTTATGGAGTTTAAAAGAGTTCAAGATATGCAAATAGAGATATTAAAAAATTATAACTCTTTTAATAATGGCTCTATAATAAACTCTACTAAAAAAACAGTAGCCTATAATAGTGACCTTGATTTAGACACAATGATATTTGAACGAAATAGAGCTTTTCAAAACCTTAGAAACGCTATCTCTCTTGCTCCAACTTCTACTCTTGAAATTTTTAAAAACGAGGTGGCAAATATTATACATAAAGATGAAATGGTCATGAAAATGCTTGAGGATTATAAAGCTGAGTTATCAAAAAAGATAAAACAGAGTGCAAAAGGGAGGCAACTTCTAAAAATCTACACAACTATTCCTACAAAATCTTTGCGTTTTATGAATAATAAAATTTAACTATTTCCAATAAAGTGTCGAAAAGTTGTCTAAATAAAAAATAGTTATATTAACGTACTAAAATATTTTTTGGAGGTTTAACATGAGACCAAACGCAGGTATGCAAACATATATGAATAACCATTATGAAGGAATGACTCCAGAACAACTAATTCTTATGCTTTACAAAGGTGCTATTTTTAGATTACAACTTGTAAAACAGGGTATTGAGGAGAAAAATATACAAAAGCGTGGAGAAAATCTTAGCAAAGTAATTGCCATAATTGCAGAACTTAACGCATCTCTTAATCCTGAAATAGTTGATGAAAGTACAAATTTCTTAAGAGGTCTTTACAGTGCAATACTTATGGAACTTCCTAAAGTTTCACTTACAAATGATATTGAGATTGTAAATAGAACAGAGAGATATGTATCTAAACTTAAAGATATTTGGGAAAATGATGTTATGGGTAAAAAAGCAGCCTCTACACAACAGCAACCCCCTAAAAAGCTAAATCCAACACCTGAGCAGAAAAAATCTTTTCTTGGTATGTTGACAGGTGGTAGCAGTTATAGTGCTGTAAATCAGGCTAAACTACATGCTTTTGCAGTATAAAAATACATTATATGTATAAAAAATGTTTTCTTTTAGAAAAGTGTTGACAAAAATGTTGAGAAAAGATGAAAGATAACTGATAAGAAAACTTTCTATTTTAAAGATATTGTTATGAGAACAGTCTCAATATTTAAGTACTAAAAATCAAGGAGGATGCCATGAATATAAACTCAATCGGATCTGGTGATCCAATGACCAGTGCTATCTCACCGTTACGTTCTACAAAACAGACCCAAACAGAAGCTCAAGATATAAAAGCAACAAAGATTAATAACAAGAGTAGTGGGACACAGACAGATAATCAACCCAGAACAGAGCAGAATAGCCAACTGAAAAATGATGCAAAGTTACAGGGAAAGCAGAAAGAAGAAGAAAAAAAGCAACCAACCATGAAAGATGCTCAAAAAATGGTTGATGAGTTGAATGATTACATGGATGATCTGCAAACAAGTCTTGGTTTTTCAGTAACTCGTGATCCTGAAAATCAAAATCAGATAGTTTTTCAAATTAAAGATCGCTCTACAGATGAGGTAATACGACAGATACCTACAGAAGAGATTCAAAAAATCAAAGAGAAGATGACAGAGTTGACTGGTCTGCTTTTAGATCAGCATGTATAATATATTTTTTATCTATCTTTTTACTCTCTTTTGCCAAAACTCATTATTATGAAAGATTCATAGTGAATTACCACCACTGTTTTTGCTATGTTATATTGACCTTATATAATACAAGCAGGAGAAGATTTTACGATTATTTATCCGTTCTTTTATTTAGATCGTCTATTTTAGTTAGATAATCTTATGCTTTTTAAGATCTTAGATATTTACACAATTATAAAAATCAGATTACTTGCCTATCTCCTGCTAATTTTTCTCTCCATTTTCTTATTAATACCTTAATTTAAAGCATATTTAGTAACTCCCCTAAGTTGTAAGAAAAATCCCTACATAATAATCAGAAATACATGGATTGTTTTTTAATATTCATGATGATAGTAATAACTACAAATAAAAAAGCAAAGCGTAAAAGGTTTTAAAAATGAAATTACAACAGTTTTTTATTATAGTATTTTTAATATCTATATCATTACCCACATTTGTATTATCAGCAGCTACAAAAGATAAGATTATATTTGGCGGAGGAGCTACTGGGGAGACATTGCACTCTTTTGCCAATGCTATCCAGACATTCAAACCAGTTAAAGATTCACAAAATTTTAAACTACAGGTGCAATCGTCTGAAGGCTCTGTTGAAAATTTGAAAAAAATTGATGATGGAACCTTTCAAATGGGCATTGTATATGCTGGTGATTTGTGGAGAGGTGTCAATGGTAAAATAACAGCTTATCAACAGACAAATTCACCAGCTCCAGTTTATAATAAAGTCATGGCTATCTCCTCTCTTTATACATCTTCAGCACAATTCGTGATTCGTGCAGACTTAGGCATTAAGAGTGTAAAAGAGCTTGAGGGTAAAAAGGTTGGTGTTGGCAATATCGGTTCGGCAGACTATTCCACCTGTGAGCTTTTTTTTAGTCATATTGGTATGTGGGATAAGATAGAGAAAAAAAAGATTGGATATAACGATGCTGCACGAGCTTTTAAAAATAAAGAAGTTGATGCTTTTTGGGTATTTTCAGCATTGCCATCGTCTGCTGTAAATTTTGCAGTAGAACAAGCAAGAGATGATAAATCATTAGTAGAGATTATAAATCTTGGCGAAGATGCAGAGCAGAGCGGTTTTATAAGAGAGTTCCCATGGTTCTCTCTAACGGCAATTAAAGGTGGCACATATAAAGGTTTTGAGCAAAAAATAGTTTCATTTCAAGATGTTGCAATCTGGGTTGCTGGTGCAGATCTATCTGTTGATGTAGTCTATGAGATGCTCTCTATAATATATAGTGATGAAGGGCTAAAGTATCTATCAGAACAAAATGTGAGCCTAAGAGATATTAGTATTCAAACTGGTATTACAGGTATTATTACGAAACTTCATCCGGGTGCAGAAAAATTCTGGAAAGAGAAAGGGGTTATTGTAGAAAAAACTATTAAAGTTACACCAGATTCACCTGCTAAATCAGAATAAACTTAACTATTGTAAGTTGCAAAAATATTTTAAAGCAAGATAAGAGATTATCTTATTCTTGTGAATAACAACCATAACCGTTTACTATTTTTAACAAAGGAGAACATCAAATGAAAAAGAGTATGAGAGTTATCTTCCTTCTGTCTATTGCTGTAGTATTTGCCTTTACTTCAACTGTAATGGCTGCAGATCCTATTATCATCAAATTCAGTCACGTTGTAGCTGTTGATACACCAAAGGGTGAAGCTGCCGAGTACTTCAAGAAACTTGCAGAAGAGCGTACAAAGGGTGCTGTAAAAGTTGAAGTCTATCCAAACAGTCAATTATACAAAGATAAAGAGGAGATGGAGGCTCTCCAGATGGGTGCAGTTCAGATGCTTGCCCCATCTCTTGCTAAGTTTGCTCCTCTTGGAGTAAAGGAGTTTGAGCTTTTTGATCTTCCGTTTATTTTCAGCGATTATGAGGACTTACACAAGATAACTCTTGGACCTATTGGGAAAAAACTTCTTGATAAGTTACAGCCAAAAGGAATTATTGGACTTTCTTACTGGGACAACGGCTTCAAAGTTATGAGTGCAAACAAGCCACTTAAAACCCCAGCAGATTGCAAAGGCTTAAAGATGCGTATTCAATCTTCAAAAATTCTTGATGCCCAGATGAGAGCACTTGGTTCAATCCCACAGGTTATGGCATTCTCAGAAGTTTATCAGGCTCTTCAGACCGGAGTTGTTGATGGTACTGAAAACCCACCTTCAAACCTTTATACCCAGAAGATGTTTGAAGTTCAAAAATATGTAACTGTTTCTGATCACGGATATTTAGGATATGCTGTACTTGTAAACAAAAAATTCTGGGAAGGTCTGCCCGCAGATATCCGCACACAGCTTGAAAGTGCAATGGCTGATGCTACAACATTTGCAAATGATATAGCTAAAAAGAACAATGAAAAAGACCTTGCCTCTGTTGAAGCCTCTGGAAAGTCTGAAATTATCAGACTCACTCCGGAAGAGAGAGAGGTTTGGAAAGATGCACTGGTTAAAGTGCATGATCAGATGGCAAGCAGAATTGGTAAAGACTTGATTCAAGAAGTTTATCAGGCTATTGGTTTCAAGAAATAGTATCTCTTTTGTGATGCTTTTCTAATTTTAAAGATTTGACAACTATTTGAATTTAAGTTGTCAAATCTTAACATAAATTCACAAAATTAGGATAGCTGGCTGCTTAACAAAGCAGACACAAACTAAATAATCTTTAAGGAGAATAGTAGGCAATGTTGAAACTACTCGATCATTTGGAAGAGTGGCTGGTAGCTACTCTTATTGGTGCCGCAACTGTTATAATTTTTATTTCAGTTGCCCATCGTTATGGCAGCGGATTGCCGATTCCTGTACTACAAGATTGGCTTCTTAGCCTCAATATGAGTTGGACTCAAGAGCTCTGTATTTACATGTTTGTATGGATGGCAAAGTTTGGAGCTGCTTATGGAGTAAGAACTGGAATACATGTTGGGGTCGATGTTTTTATCAACAGCCTAAACAGTAAATTAAGGGCAAAATTTGTTGTAATAGGTCTTAGCGGAGGAGCACTCTTTACTGGTATTATTGGGAGTTTAGGAACAGCTTTTGTATGGGAAGTTGGGATGCATTATGCGGTTTTTTCTACGTTAGGATTTGATTTGACAGATTTAACAGAAGGACCAGTATCTCCTGATTTAGAGTGGCCTGTTTGGATATTTTACTCTGCAATTCCACTTGGCTCTTATCTTATGTGTTTTAGATTTCTTCAGGTAATTGTAAGTTTTGTCCGTACAGGACAGCTTCCCCACCACGATGCTGGACATGTTGACGGTATTGATGAAAATGAACCGGATATAGGCAATTACGAAACAACTAATAAAAAGAAAAACAATAAAAGCAAAGGCGATCTTACGACTGCTGGAGCAGATGGAGGTAAACCATAATGAGTGGATTGATTATTTTTACACTTTTGGCTGTTCTTATGCTGACTGGTATGCCAATCTCAATCTCTCTTGGTCTTACCGTTCTGACATATCTATTTACCATGACCAATGTACCTATTGAATCTGTTGCCATGAAACTTTTTACTGGAATTGAAAAGTTTGAAATTATGGCAATTCCATTCTTTATTCTTGCTGGAAATTTCTTGACTCACGGCGGTGTTGCAAAACGCATGATCAACTTTGCAACTGCTTTGGTTGGTCATATGCGTGGTGGTCTTGCTTTAGGCGGGGTTCTTGCCTGTGCTCTTTTTGCAGCAGTATCAGGATCAAGCCCTGCAACAGTTGTGGCTATCGGCTCAATTCTTCTTCCAGCAATGGTAAGACAAGGTTATCCAATGAAGTTTGGCGTTGGTGTTATTGGTACTTCTGGTGGACTTGGAATTTTGATTCCTCCATCTATTGTTATGGTTATCTATGCAGTATCAACAAATGAATCTATTGGAAAGCTCTTTATTGCTGGTATTATCCCTGGTCTTCTTCTTTGTGCACTACTAATGGGCGTTACATGGTTTGTTGCAAAAAAAAGGGATTATCCTTGTCTTCCTAAAGCGAGTTTCAAAGTTGTGGCTCGTACTTTTAGAGAGAGTGTCTGGGGACTTATGCTGATTATTGTAGTTATTGGAGGTATCTACTCAGGGCTTTTTACTCCAACTGAAGCAGCAGCAATGAGTGCAGTTTATGCCTTTATAGTTGCAGTTTTTATCTATAAAGATATGACATTGAAAGAGGTTCCTAAAACCCTTTTAGCAGCAGCAAACATGTCCTCAATGATTCTATATATTATTACCAATGCTGTTTTATTCTCATTTTTGCTTACATCTGAGCAGATTCCTCAGCAGTTGAGCGAATGGATTACACACATGGGGCTTGGTTCTGTAGGCTTTCTTATCATGGTCAACCTTCTACTTTTGGCTGGAGGTAACTTTATGGAGCCTTCTTCTATTCTGCTTATCACAGCTCCACTTCTCTATCCTATGGCTATGCAGCTAAATATCGATCCAATACACCTTGGAATTTTGATGACTGTAAATATGGAGATAGGAATGATAACTCCTCCGGTTGGTCTAAATCTTTATGTTGCCTCTGGTATATCTCATTTAGGATTAACTGAAACCACAAAGGCGTGTGCCCCATGGATTATAGTTATGCTCATATATCTTATGGTTATTACATATATACCTGCTATCTCTCTTTGGTTGCCAAACCTATTGTTTAATTAAGTTGACGTTTATACAAAATTTAGAATACATTTGAATAATAAAATTTGACAATCTATATTAAATTTGTCAAATTGGTTAATAATGAAATTAAAACTCCCAAACCTGACCTCTTTTTCTAAAGATAACTTCTAAAGAAATGAGATGGAACAGGAATGGGAGTATTATATTATAAGCATTTTTATTCTAAAGAGGTATAAATGTATAAAATACTTAATAATTTTAACAGCCTAACGCTTGGTAAGCGGATCGGTATGGGATTTATGGTGACCATTATTCTAATTGTGGTTGTCGGAAGTGCTGGTTACTACTCTCTTGGAACGACTGCTAAAGCTACCTCTTTTTACCGTGATATAAACTCTATTGAGCGACTCTTTGCAGAGGCAAAAGAGCAGATATCTATTTATCTGCTTAATGACTATTTGCAAGGTCGTTCCATACAACAAGATGCTTACAATAAAGCTATTGAGATACTTGAAAGATGCAGAGAACTTATTGTTCTTGAATCTAAAGAGATAACTGATCCCACCTTACATGTAGTGCTCTCTAAAAGTTCTGGCAATATCAGCAAATACATAGAAAATTATATAAAAATTAACCAATCAGAGCAGGTTAAAGTTCAGCTTGCATCTGAGCTTTTTACAATAGAGAAGAGTATAAACAATATACTTGAAAAAGATCTTTTTATGGCAGAAGAGATGTTATCAAGTTCTAAAGTCCTTTTTGCAAAGAGTTCAAGCTATATTCAACGAAGTACGGAAAGCGGTTATAAAGAGATTGAGCTATCTGTAATAAATCAAAATAACGCTGTTACTCAGTGGGGGAAAAAGATAGAAACTTCTCAAGAATTAAGCGTTATTTATCAGCAAATTGAAAAATACTCTTTAAAATTTAAAGATACGATCAAAAGATATAATGATGAAGAGATAATAAGTGATACCCTTTTGCAACAGATGGAAAAAGGGCAGTCCGATCTCTATGAAAATCTCTCAGCAATTGGTATTCTTACCATTGAAAAAATGGGGCAGGTTGAGAAGAGAGCCAAGACTATTATTATCGTGTTTATTGTAGTATCAGTTATTATGGGAGTTGTTTTATCACTTTGTATTACTAAAACTATTGTAAAGCCTGTTTTGGAGATGGCTACAGGACTTAAAAGTATTGCTCAAGGTGAGGGAAATCTTACCATGCGGATCAACATTTCAACCAAAGATGAAGTTGGAGAGCTTGCTGTTTGGTTCAATCAGTTTATCCAAAAACTTCAAGATATGATTCGCGATATCGCTGCTAATGCTACTATTTTGAAAAAATCTGCTTATGAGATGTCTGCACTATCTCAGAAGATGTCGCGTGCATCAGATGAGATGTCCAAAGGGTTAAACAGCGTTGCTGCATCTACGGAAGAGATGAGTAGTAATATGAATTCAGTGGCAGAGTCATCAGAACAGGCATCTGATAATATAAATATGGTAACATCATCTACAACTCAGATGACATCTACAATAAATGAGATTGCAAAAAATGCCAATACCGCTCGAGATATCACCGAAAGAGCTGTAAATGTGAGCAATGTCACTTCAATTAATATAGGAAAAATGAGTTCTATTACAAATGAGATAAGTAAGGTTACTGAAGTAATTACTGAGATATCTGAACAGACTAAACTTTTAGCTCTCAACGCCACAATTGAATCTGCAAGGGCAGGTGAAGCAGGTAAAGGTTTTGCAGTTGTAGCTAATGAGATTAAAGAGCTTGCAGATCATACTGCTGAAGCTACTCTTAAAATACAGAAACAGATAGATGGTGCTCAAAGTTCAAGTGCACAGATGGTAAAAGATATTGCTGAAGTTGTTAAGGTTATAGAAGAGATTAACAAAATTGTCTCTATTATTGCTGTTGCTGTAGAGGAGCAGTCATCTATTACCACAAAGATAGCAGATAACATATTTTTGGCATCTCAAGGAATAGTCAATGTAAATGAAAATGTATCCCAAAGCTCTATAGTTGCCTCTGATATTGCAAAAGATATCAGTTCTGTCAGTCATCTTGGCAGTGATATTGCCAAAAGCAGTTCAATGGTAAATGAGAATGCCTGTGAACTCTCAGGTCTTGCTGGAAAGTTGCAAGAGATGGTTAGCAGGTTTAAAGTATAAACAGATGAGATAAAGGATTAAGGGATGAAAAATAAACTTGAAGAGATGAAAAAATTTAAGTCACTGTTCTATTGTAACTCTTTTGTGTTGCTATTAGCCATATTGTTTTGGCTATTTTTTTATATCTCTGGATCGGCTTATGCGGATGTGCTCAAGCTAAATACTCAGGATTTTCCTCCTTTTCACTACCTGCAAAATTCAGTATCCGATAATGCGGTTGCAGGTCCTGCTGTTGAGGTGATTAAAAAGGTTTGCCAAGAAGCTGATATCAAATGCGTTTTTAAACTTCTTCCATGGAACCGTGCACAAAAAGAGGTTGAAGATGGTGAATCTCATGGAATGTTCCTTATTGGCTGGAATCAACAGAGGGCAAAATCATTATACCCTTCATATCCTATAGTTCAAACTGCTTATGGGTTTTTCGTTCATAATGATAATCCTTTACAATATCAGAAACCAGCAGACGTTGCTGGTTATAGTGTTGGTGTGTTCGGACCATCCAACACCTCAACTTCATTAGAGGATATAAAAGGTAATATGAGTAAAGATGGGCTTGAACCTCTTAATATAGATATGAGACCTAACGATGAGGCTGGATTTCGCAAACTAAATATCCAAAGAGTCCAGGCTGTTTACTCCAACCGTGAAGTGGGCAATGCAATGATTGCAAAACTTGGTTTGACTAATATACGCTATGCAGGCGATCATAAGTATCTGAAATATTACATTGGATTCTCAAGAAAACATACGGATAAAGCCATTGTTGACAAGTTTAATGAAGCATTTCTTAAATTGCACAGAGAGGGGGAAATAGGAAGAATTTTAGCAAAATATCAAATGAGCGATGTACCAGAGAAAGATTGGAAAGATTAGCTCTTATAATTATTTATAAACCGAATCCCTCAA
The DNA here is from genome assembly GCA_964425195.1 of uncultured Desulfobacterales bacterium. Taxonomy (GTDB): domain Bacteria; phylum Desulfobacterota; class Desulfobacteria; order Desulfobacterales; family Desulfobacteraceae; genus Desulfamplus. Next base: position 134,907 of record CAYRLG010000006.1, on the reverse strand, counting down.
AGCTCCATCTGCCTATTATCGATTTTTTCTTAATCGAAGTACTTATCTGTTTCAAAAATAGTTCTCTTGATATCTCCTCAGCACCCATTGAGAGCAGATGGGCAGAAGTTACCTGACAGTCAATTAGATCAAAATTGTGATGTTCTAAATGAGAACATAAAGCAACAAGAGCTACCTTAGATGAATCTTTTATATATGAGAACATCGATTCACCAAAAAATATTCGTCCAAGCGAAACACCGTAAAGACCTCCTGCAAGTTCTCCATCTCTCCAGATTTCAACAGAGTGGGCATATCCAAGACTATGCAGATTGATGTAAGCTTCTACCATCTCATCAACAAGCCATGTTGATTTGCGTTTTTCTCCTCTATATTTAGAGCACGCAACAATTACATCTTCAAAAGCTCTATCCATAGTTACATGAAAGTAAGATTTTCTGATTCGTTTATTTAAACTTTTTGAAATATAAATTTTGTCAGGGTATAGGACAAGACGAGGATCAGGAGACCACCATAGAATCGGCTCTCCTTCAGAGAACCATGGGAAGATACCATTTTGGTAAGCATTTATAAGCCTTTGATAAGTTAAATCACCTCCTACACAGATAAGACCATCATCTCTTGCAAGGTGAGGTTGAGGAAACTCTATAGATGAGTTAGAGAGCATATAAACTGGCATATAACTTTTAAGGCACGTAAAATCGTAAGTTCAGAGTGAAAGAAAAAAGATAAAAGATATTTTAACTCCTACCGTTACAATTGGAAAGAGGTAGGGGGATTAGCAGATATGCTAAAAAGTAAAATCGTAGAGACGCAGAACCGTGCGTCTCTACAAACATTTACCATTGAATTAATTTTTAAACTTAAACGTCAATTCACCATCTTTAACAGAAATTGAGACATTGCCGCCTTTTTCAAGAGCACCAAACAGAATCTCGTCAGTTAGAACATCTTTTATTTTTGTCTGAATCAGGCGATCCAATGGTCTTGCTCCAAATTTGGTATTATGTCCTCTCTCTGCAAGCCAAGTTCTAACTTTTGGAGTATATTTTAAAGTGATATTTTTATTAGTTAAAAGCTCTTTAAGCTCTTTTATACCCTTATCAACAATAAGCTCCATAACATCTTGAGAGAGAGGATTGAACTGCACCACAGAGTCGAGACGGTTTCTAAATTCAGGTGTAAAGAGCTTTTCTACAGCTTTAAGCCCTTTGGAACTTACATCAACATTTTTCTGCTCGCCAAAGCCGATTTTATTGGAGGTCATCTCTCTTGCCCCAGCATTTGATGTCATAATTATAACAACATTTCTAAAATCAGCAGATTTGCCGTTGTTGTCTGTCAATGTAGCGTAATCCATAACCTGCAAAAGGATATTAAAAAGGTCTTGATGAGCCTTTTCTATCTCATCAAGCAGAAGAACAGAGTGTGGGTTTTTTCTTATACTGTCAGTTAAAATTCCACCTTGCTCAAAACCAATATAACCGGGAGGAGCACCAATAAGCCTTGAGACTGCATGTTTTTCCATATATTCGCTCATGTCAAATCGTAAGAACTTTATCCCCATATTAAGAGCAAGCTGCTTTGCAACCTCTGTCTTTCCAACTCCTGTAGGACCTGTAAACAAAAAAGATCCAATAGGACGACCCGGAGCTGACAAACCAGCCCGAGAACGTTTTATGCAAGTAGAGAGAGTTGCTATTGCACCGTCTTGACCAAAGATAACTTGAGCAAGTTTTTTATCTAAATTTTCAAGGTTGGTTTTATCTGAAGCTGTAATTGTTGAAGCTGGAATTTTTGCCATCTTTGCAACAGTCTTTTCAATATCACCGGCAAGAACATTTTTGCGTCTGCTGTCACCTGAAAGCCGTATTAAAGAGCCTGTCTCATCAATCACATCAATTGCCTTGTCTGGCAAAAATCTATCATTTATATGTTTAGCAGATAACTTTGCAGCAGCCTCAATCGCCTCTGTTGTATAGTTCAACTGATGATGCTCTTCATAGCAGTTTTTTAAGCCTTTAAGAATCTCAATTGTCTCTTCAACTGAAGGTTCTGGAACCTCTATTTTTTCAAAGCGTCTTGAAAGTGCCCGATCTTTTTCAAAATAATTTTTATACTCTTCATAAGTTGTTGATCCAACACACCTTAAAGTTCCTGAGGCAAGAGCTGGCTTTAAAATATTTGAAGCATCTAAAGAGCCACTACTGGTTGCACCAGCACCAACAACTGTATGGATCTCATCAATAAAAAGAAGAGCGTTCTTTTTTGCTTCAAGTGCGTCAATTACATCTTTAAGCCTCTGTTCAAAATCGCCTCTATATTTAGTGCCCGCAAGCAGAGCCCCCATATCAAGGGCAAACATTTCAGATGATTTCAAAAATTCAGGAACATCCCCTTGAACAGCCTTAAGGGCAATTCCTTCTGCAATTGCAGTCTTTCCAACACCAGGATCACCAACAAATACTGGATTGTTTTTTCGTCTGCGGCATAACACCTGCATTGCTCTTTCAGTCTCAGTTACCCTACCAATAAGAGGATCAATCTTTCCTTGACGTGCTTTTTCCAGTAGGTCAGTTGCAAACATTGCAAGCGGGTCTTGTTGCTGTTCTTGATCCTTATCTCCTTGAGAATGTCCTCTACCACCCTGCTGAGGTTGAGTTACATCCGCTCTTCTACTTTGAGTTGATGTTGAACGTTCATTGTGAGAGATATATTTTAATAGCTGAAGACGTGTAAGTCCTTCTGATTCAAGATAGTATGCTGCATGAGAATCTTTTTCCTGAAAGATTGATGCAAGTACATCTCCAAGAGTTATCTGAGATTTTGATGCTGATCTTGCATGATTAACAGCTCTTTGAATTGTTCTTTGAAAGCCGATAGTTTGCTGAAGAACATAGTCATTTTCCCCTTTAACGCTCTCGAGCTTATCCTTAAAAAAGAGATCAAGATTTTTTTTTATTGTTTCAGGATTTCCACCGCAGTTTTTAACTGTGGCATAACCCTCGCCACTATGTAGAATAGCATAAAGAACATGCTCAACAGATACATATTCATGTCTTCGCCTTTTTGCCTCTTTTACAGCAAAACCAAGTGTATTGCTTAACTCTTTGCTTATCATAACCATCTCCTTAAACTATTCCTTTTCGATTGTGCTTTTAAGAGGAAACTCTCTCTCCCTTGCAAGGGCATGGACTGTATTGACTTTTGTTTCAGCAATATCTCTTGTATAAATACCACATACACCTCTTCCCTGCTCATGGACATTTAGCATGATCTGAGTTGCCATTTCAAATGATTTGCCAAAAACCTTCATCAGAATTTCAACAACAAAATCCATTGTTGTATAGTCATCATTGTGTAAAATAACCTTATACATAGGTGGCTGTCCGTCTTTAGAATCTGAATCTGATGATACCCCTTTTTTTGTTTCAGTATCTATAGCTGCCATTCTATCAAATCTCCTTTATAAACGCTCAAACCATTTATCACGCCCCACAGCATTTCTTATATTTTTTACCACTGCCGCACGGACATGGATCATTTCTTCCGATTTTCGGTTCTGAACGCTTTACAGGCTCTTTTATTTGTGAGCCGTCTGAATGGGAAAGAATCAGGTTTTCGTTTTTAGGTCTCTGCATTCTCTGAATATCATCAGATTGAACCATCTGAACTCTGAAAAGAATTTGAAGTGTCTCCTCTTTTATTCTGTCAATTAACCCTTGGAACATCTCGTATCCCTCTTTTTTGTAGATGACCAGAGGGTTTTGCTGTGCATAGCTTCTAAGTCCAATACCCTCTTTAAGGTGATCCATATTAAGAAGATGCTCTTTCCAGAGAGTATCAACAGTTCTGAGCATGATATATTTTTCAAGCTGCCTCAGCTCATTTTCGCCGATTACAGACTCTTGTTCCAAATATTTTTCTATTACTTTATCAAGTATAATATTACCAGCAGTTGAATCATCAAGATTTGCTTTAGCATTGTCAGATTCAGTTGAAAATATTGACAGATTAAGATTTGTATTAAACTGACGATTAATTGCCTCGCAAAGCCCTTGTAAATCCCACTCTTCAATAGGCAGTTTGCTATCTTCAAACTCATCAAAAATTGCCCAACAACGCTCTTCGATCATCTGGATAAACTCATCTTTAAGATTATCCTCTTGAAGTGCTTGTCTTCTTTGTCGGTAGATAACTTCACGCTGCTGATTCATAACATCGTCATACTCAATAAGCTGCTTTCTTATCTCAAAGTTATGCCCCTCAACTTTAGATTGGGCATTTTCAATAGCGCGGCTTATAAGAGGATGTTCAATAGGTTCACCTTCATCAATGCCGAGTCGATCCATAATCTTTGTTATACGCTCTCCGCCAAAGATTCTTAAAAGATCATCTTCAAGCGACAGATAGAATCTTGAAGAGCCTTCATCTCCTTGACGACCTGAACGACCTCTAAGCTGATTGTCAATTCTGCGTGATTCGTGCCTTGATGTTCCAAGAATATGGAGACCTCCAAGCTCTTTAACGCCCTCTCCAAGTACAATATCAGTTCCGCGTCCAGCCATGTTAGTTGAGATAGTTACCGCTCCTCTCTGACCTGCTGCTGCAACGATTTCCGCCTCTGCCTTATGGTGCTTTGCATTTAAAACTGTGTGTTTTATACCTCGCTTTTCAAGCTGTTTACTTAAATCCTCTGAAACATCAATTGATATTGTACCTACAAGAACTGGCTGCCCCTTTTTATGAAGAGCTATAATCTCTTTAATTGCTGCCTCATATTTCTCTTTTTTAGTCTTGTAGATAACATCTGGAAAATCTTTTCGGATCATTGTTTTGTGAGTTGGTATAACTAAAACATCTAAATTGTAAATCTTTTTAAATTCAGCAGCCTCAGTCTCAGCAGTACCAGTCATGCCACTTAATTTATCATACATTCTAAAGTAGTTCTGAAAGGTAATTGATGCAAGAGTCTGGTTTTCATTGGCAATTTTAACATTTTCCTTTGCCTCAAGTGCCTGATGTAACCCATCACTGTATCGTCTTCCCTCCATGAGTCTTCCTGTAAACTCATCTACAATTACAACTTGATTATCTTTCACGATGTAGTCAACATCACGCTTAAACATTGTATGGGCTTTGAGTGCTTGATTAAGATGGTGAAGAACTTCAATATTGCTTGGATCATAAAGATTCTCAACTCCAAGAAATTTCTCACCTTTTGCTACACCTTCTTCTGTTAGTGTGACACTTTTTGCCTCTTCATCAATTTTGTAGTCAATCTCATCTTTAAATGCTGGAATAATTGTATTTACCTGTTGATAAAGGTTAGTAGATTTTTCAGCAGCTCCTGAAATTATAAGAGGGGTTCTTGCCTCATCAATCAAAATACTGTCAACCTCATCAACAATGGCAAAATTAAGCTCTCGCTGTGCAAGAGACTCTTTATCAAACTTCATGTTGTCACGAAGATAATCAAAACCAAACTCGTTGTTTGTGCCGTAGGTTATATCAGCACTGTAGCCTTCTTTTCTCTCGGCATCATTTAAGTTATGAAGAATAACACCCACTTTAAGACCCAAAAAACCGTAAATGATACCCATCCAGTCAGCGTCACGTTTTGCTAAATAGTCATTTACTGTGACTATATGTACCCCTCTTCCAGATAGAGCGTTTAGATATGCAGGAAGTGTTGCCATAAGAGTCTTCCCCTCACCGGTCTTCATCTCTGCAATCATACCTTTATGAAGAGCAATTCCGCCAATAAGCTGCACATCAAAATGACGCATCTTAAGGGTACGTAAAGATGCCTCACGAACAAGAGCAAAAGCCTCTGGCAAAATATCATCAAGAGTTTCACCCTTAGAGATTCGCTCCTTAAACTCTAAGGTTTTATATGCCATCTGATGATCAGTAAGTTTTTTAATTTCTGGTTCAAGTGAGTTAATATGCTCTATAGTGGGAGTTATCTTTTTGATTACCCTATCGTTATTTGAACCAAATATCTTTGTAAGTAGTTTGAATACCATTTGATTTTTTATGCCTTTAATTTGTTTTATACTTAAGTAGAAATGAGCTAATTATGACTCTTTCTACTAAAAGTATTGTTGCTTAGATTGCCCCGGGAATGATTTTAAGCCCTGTTGTCTCGTCCATTCCAAACATCAGATTCATATTCTGAACCGCCTGACCTGATGCACCTTTAAGGATATTATCAATGGCAGAGACTATAATTACTCTTTTTGATTTGTCATCAACCCAAAAACCAATATCACAAAAATTGGTTCCTCTTACATGGGCTGTGTCAGGAAACATCCCTTTTGGAAGGAGTCTTATGAAAAATTTGTTATCATAGTATTTATGTAAAATATCAAAAATTGCATCATAGCCGTTATCAGAAACATTATCTGATAGCTCCGCATAAATTGTGGTCAGCATTCCTCTGCTCATTGGCAGAAGATGGGGCACAAATGTAATAGTGATTTTTTCTCCTGCATCTTTTGATATTATTTTAGAGTCTGGATTAGTCTGTTGATTATAGTTAATATGCAAGTTGGTAGATAAAATTTCCTCTATCTCTGGAACATGGCGATGGGCACCAACTTTGTAAGGTTTGAACGATTCTGTAACCTCACAGTAATGTGAGGTAAGAGATAGGGAGCGCCCAGCACCACTTACACCAGATTTGGAATCTGAAATAATGCCATGTTTTTTAATTACACTTTCACGAATTAGCGGGATAATTGGAAGAAGAAAACTTGTTGGATAGCAGCCTGGATTTCCAATTAGATCAGCACCTTTTGAGTTATCTGTTGGAGCAATATCATCTTGGTATATTTCACTTAACCCATAGACTGCCTTTTTTAACAGATAAGGAGCTGAATGTTTTTGATAGGTCTCTTGATATGCTGATAGATTTTTGAATCTAAAATCTGCTGATAGATCAATAACCTTTATATTGTTTTCTAAAAAAACAGGTGCATACTCCATTGAGACTTTATGAGGAAGTGCTAAAAATACGCAGTCAACCCTTCCAAAAAGAGCTTCTGGTTTCATCTCTTCACATTTGATATTTACAATATTTCTAAGCGATGGGAAGATGTTTGATAAATGTTCACCACTATATGATCTTGATGTAACTGCCACAAGTTCAGCATTAGGATGCCCAACAATCAATTTAACAAGCTCTGCTCCTGTATAACCTGTTGCTCCTGCAATGGCTACTCTCACTTTTTTACATTGTGACTCTTTTGATTCGCACGCTCTATTTATCATTTTATATCCTAAAAAAATTTGTTATATTGTTAAAAAATTTGCATAATTTAGCAGATATTTTAAGATTTGACAACTTTTCGTAATTTATCAAATATTTAAGTGTGCAGGATTTTCCTACATCTTGGGATGATAATAGGAAATATTTTCAATGCACTTTAAAGCCTTCTTTTTACACTCCTTAACTATACATCAATAACTTAGATATTAATTGCTATAACTTTTTATTCTAATAATACAATTAATTGCTGAACAATTTTTAAATTTTTATGGCACAAACATTGCTTTGTATAAAATTAATTGGATTGATATAGATATATATCAAAAGCTCTTCAAAAATCAGAGTTTGGAGAGCTGATATAGATTACATATAAATATTTACAACAGGTGATGCCATGAGTTTTGATTTTCTTACGCCTCAACTATCCATGAAGAAAAACTTAAAATCTGTCTTTGGTAATGCTGGAGTTTTATCAAGTCAAGATTCAGGTGTTAAAGAGTCAACATCTAATCTTTTTTTGACAAAACTTAACCAGATGCTTGCCAAAAATGGAATAAATAACAGAGTTTCATCAATAGATTTAACTGCTACATCTGCATATTCTAACTCTAATGTCGAGATTTCGTCAGAGAGCGTCAAATCTGATCTACTCAATGAGGTGAACACAAAACAAGGATTTGAATTTTTAGCAAAATTCAAACAATATATCATGGCATCTGGTTATAATGATTTGAAAGATGTTTTTATAGGTGAAAATGGGTTGGATGCTATTAAAATAGTACTTAACAAGGTGGGTTTTTCCAATTCAAAAGTTACACAAATTGTAGATGTATTGAAAGCTGAATCTGATGATGGAAAAGTGTCTCTATCTGCACTGATGGACGAGCTTCTTAGTATCGAGTCTGAAGGTAGCTCTGAAGCAGATTTAACCATAGATAACGATGCTAATGATTCTGACGATTTTTCTATAGACAAGAGAACAGATAAAAATAGCTCTGATTTAAACAGTGATGAGAAAAGTATAAGCCAGTTTCTTGATATATCTGCAATCCCATTTATTAGCTCTATTATGAAATCCTTAGATATTCCTGATAATATTATAGATTCAGTTATTGCAGATTCAGAGATAAAAGGAGAGGGGGTAGAGCTTAACGCACTCATTAGTGAACTTCAGTATCTGCAAAAAAACTCGTTTTTTACCGGGACATCTTTTAAAAACTCATCTGATGCTAAATCTATAAGAGAGATGTTTGAACAACTTGATCTTTCAGCAAAGATCGATGAAGCTGAAAGTGATGTTATACAAAAAAGCTCTGTTAAAAAAATAGAGACTCTTTATGCAAACGGCAATGAAAAAGAGATAGTTACTCTTGGAGATTTTGTATCTAAACTTGAAGAGTTAAGACAGAAGAGTTTTTTAAAATCTAAAAATAGCGGAGATTCAGAAGAGTCTTATGGTAATAGCTTGACTCAAAAGAGAAGCAGTGTCAATCCTCTGCTTGATATCTCTACAAATACTATAAATTCTGAGGCAGATTTATTAATAAAAAAAATTATGGGAGATATCCATATTAATAATAGTGTTTCTAACTCTATCAAAGATGCTAAAGAGGAGCAGAGTACTGAAACAGAATTTCGCTATCGCACTTTAAAAAGTACTAATCATCAACTGCTAATGAACTTATCAGAAGTTCCTAATAGCGAACAATATTTAGATAATACATCTATAGAGAATAAACTATCAGAGTTTGCAAAAAGCGGTGACAAGGATTTAAAGGAGTTATTGACATCACTTGGTATAGTTGTGAAAAACAAGACTAATGAGGAGATTGTAACCGAAATAGATCAAATAAGTAGTGATGAAAATAGCACAAAATTAGCAGAAAAAGTATCAACTCTCGCTACATCCTCTAATAGTACCGCCCCTGTATTAACACAGAGTGAAGAGTCAATATCTGCAAAGCAGAGTGATATAAAAGAGCTATTATCCTCTCTTGGTATAGTTGTAAAAAGCAGGACTAATGAGGAGATTGTAACCGAAATAGATCAAATAAGTAGTGATGAAAATAGCACAAAATTAGCAGAAAAAGTATCAACTCTCGCTACATCCTCTAATAGTACCGCCCCTGTATTAACACAGAGTGAAGAGTCAATATCTGCAAAGCAGAGTGATATAAAAGAGCTATTATCCTCTCTTGGTATAGTTCTAAAAAGCAAAATTGATGGTGCTGGCACATCTTTAAAGCCAGATGACACTGCTAATGATATCGTAGAGGATCCAAAGATAGCTCAAACTAATAAAACGAACTCAAAAATTTCGTCTGATCTTCTTGAAGAGATCAATCAAAAAAAAATAACTAATATCGAAGAGATAGAGAAAGAGCAGAAAAATAAAATTCTATCTGGAGTATATAACAATATCTCTTCTTTTGATGAGGTATCGAAAAGTTCTGGAACATCAACCTTAACTGGCACACAAAATAGTGATGTAGTAGCTGAAACTATTAATATACTAAGCAATAGTGAAGTGTTTAACTCAAAAAAAAATGGATTGTATAATAGTAGAACAACTCATAATGAAAATGAGTTTAATTCAATAATCTCAGGAGTAGAAAAAAAAGAATCTATAAACAGTCTTGATTCAAATCAGTTATCAGATGGTAGTTTTTCAAATCAAAGTGATACCAAAGGTAGTTCTCTGAATATTACAACAGGAGGAAAGTCTGCTTCATCACTTCCATCTTACGTGACTAATCAGGTGATCAGAAGTATTAACAGAGCTATAACTAATGGGGAAAACGAGATACGGCTACAACTTAGACCTGCCGAGCTTGGACGCATATTTATGACAATAGAAACACAAGGTGATACACTAAGGGTAAGTGTTGTGACTGAAAATCAAGCTGCAAAAGATCTTCTAACGGCTAATGTGAACGAACTTAAAGCATCACTTGCTAATAGTGGAATTAATATTGAGAGTTTTGATGTAGATATGGGCAGCGATTTTAAACAATCAATGGCAAACTCAGGTCAACAATCTCAAAATGGATCAGATTCAGGACGTAATCGTGGTTCATCAATTCAAAATAGTTCTATATCTACAGGTGATATAGAAGGAACAGGAGTTAATAATATTTTTAAGAACGAAGATGGTAATCTCCATTTTGTAGCTTGATAAAAATAAAGAGGAGAAAACGATATGACAACGGTTGATGCAGCAGGTGGTAATAGCAGTCTTGCAAAGCTTGCCAGCTCTTATAAAAGTAGTGACACAGAAAAAAAGGCTGAAGAGGACTATTTAGGACGAGAGGCATTTCTTAAGATGCTTGTTGCCCAACTTCAAAATCAAGACCCTCTAAATCCTATGGAGGGAAGTGATTTTTCTGCCCAACTTGCACAGTTCTCTTCTCTTGAGCAGTTGATTAATGTAAATAAATCGATTCAATCTATGGCAGATGCGTTTGCAAAGAGCTCTGAAACTGATGCCACTGCTTTTATTGGTAAGGAGGTTACAGGTAATGCAAATTCTATGGAGGTAAGCGCAGGAACTCCATCAGGTGGCTATTACACTCTTGCCAATCAGGCAGAAGTTATGGTGACAATATCCAACTCTGAGGGGCATGTTGTAAAAACGATATATCCCGGACAGCAAACACCTGGGGAGTATACTCTTAATTGGGATGGAACTGATAATGGTGGCAATGTTGTTGCAGATGGTTCATACACCTATCAGGTACTTGCTAACAGAGGGTCTGGTTATACAGCACTTCCTACAACTATAACTGGCAAAGTGGAAGGGATTTCATATCAAAATGGTAAAGCATATCTTGATATTGGTGGTGTGCTTCTAAGCCCTGATGCTGTTGTAAAAGTTGCTTCTGGCAAGACAGATATAGACAATTCAATGACAGCTCTTGATTATCTTGGTAAAGATATCTCATATTCAGGTCATGTTTTTGCGGTTGAAGGTGAAAAGATCTCTGGTAGCAACATTAAATTTAATTTGGAGAGTCAAGAGAATGTGATAATAGAAATTTTTGATTCAAAAGGTAATGTGGTTAACAGTTTTAATCTTTCTGCCGACAATACAGTTACTGGTGAGAATGTTATCAATTGGAATGGTACAGACAGTTCTGGCAATCCTGTAGCAGACGGAATATACTCATACACTGTTACATCAGAATCAGGTAAAGCCAAAGTTGAAGAATCAGGAGAAGTAAGTGGAATCAAATATATTAATGGCTCACAATATCTTGTGGCTGGAGTAGATGGGGATTTGGTCACTATATCATCTATTACTGGGATTAATTAAGTATTGGTGTATATTTTACGTTTTAAATTATTAGAAATTTTAATATCAGGCTAATTTAAAGAGTTAGCCTATATTTTAAGATTATAAAAAGGAGGATAGCATCATGGCACTATCAAGTTCACTATTTACAGGTACCAGCGGGTTAATAAATATGGGTAATACCATGCAGGTTATAAGTAATAATATTGCCAACTCAAATACCGTTGGGTTTAAAAAAGGCACATCTGCCTTTGCTGACACACTTAGCCAAAGTATTGCGACTCAGGCTGGTACTGGTCAGGTTGGGAGAGGTATTGGTATAGGAGAGGTTGCCAAAGTGTTTGATCAAGGGTCATTTGAAACAACTGGCAACACAACTGATCTTGCAATTGGCGGTGATGGTTTCTTTATAGTTAATGATACTAAAAATGGTAATGAATTATATACAAGAGCTGGTAACTTTAAGTTTGATGATACTGGGCAGTTTATAAACCCACAAGGCTATGTTGTTCAAGGTTGGGAATTAGACTCTGAAACTGGTCAAGATGTTGGGGCAATTGGAGATATTGTTATGAAAAGTTTTACATCTCCTCCTGCCAAAAGCACTGAAGTAACAGTAATAGCAAATCTTAATGCCAAATCAGATAGCAAAGCTGATGTTATGGCAAATTTCTGGGATGGTAGTATTGATGCTACAACAAATATAGAGACTTCAAAATACAGCTATCAGACCGTTGTTCAGGTCTATGATTCCTTAGGTAGTCCTCATGATATAACCATTTATTATGATAAAAAACGGGAAGCAGCTAATGGTGATGAATGGGAATATATGGTTACTACAAACCCTTCGGATGATAAACGAGCTCTTGTACAAGGAACTGAAGGGCAAGGGCTTTTAGCTAAAGGAACTATTACTTTTAGTAAAAGTAGCGGTGATGTTATTGACCTTACTATGTATAGGTTTGAGGGGCGAATTGGTAATTTAAATACCTATGGCGGTGAAAACAAAAAGGAAAATGTACATTTTAAGGTCACAGATAGCTCTAAAATGATAGCAGATGGTTATGATTTTAGCTTTACATATAATCCTGCTTTAGCGGAAAAATGGGCAATTACAGTTCCAACAGCACCAGCTGCTGGTTTATTAGCTTACAGTACAGCTCCCAACGCTGCTGTTGTTTTAACAGGAAGCGATGATCAAAATATAAAAATTGATCTAAATAATGACGGCAAGGCTGATCTTGAAATTAAGTTAGATAAGCCAGCAGCAGTCGGTAATAAGATTACCTTTGATATAAATGCTGAATCAGATATTCATGTTCAAGGTATTCAAGGGGATTCATATAAAGCAGATACAGCTGATGGGAATACCAATATACAGGTAAATAACCCAATGGTAATGACAAAAGATTTGAGCAGCATTGGCATTGTATGGGATAATACAGCCGGAGCTTGGGTATGGGGAACTATGGCAGATCCTGTTCCGCCTGCACCAGGTGTTATTACTCCCGCTATTATTACTGCACCTAATACAGTTCCTGATACTATGGCTCCTTTTTATCCCAACGCACAACTTACTGGTGATAAAGATAAAGCAATAATAGATCTCGATGGATCAGGTGGAGATAATGACTCTGATGACATAGTTTTTAGTTTTAAAGAGTCTCTTACTCAAAATAGCTCAATAACATTTAATATAGCTGGCACAAATTCGTGGAGCAAAATAGAAAAAGACGAGCTTGAAGAGACAGGATACTTTGATTTTAAGACAGATTTTCTTGGTGGAGATTTTGGGGCAACAGAGTCTGATATTAAATTTAATATAGGTTCTCAGTATATTAATCAGACTTGGACAAAAGATGCTATGTCAACTACGCAATTTGCAAAAGCATCAACAACTGTTTATCAAGATGCTGACGGTTATCCAGCTGGAAGTCTTGAGGGTGTTGATATTTCAACAGATGGAACAATTACAGGATTATATTCTAATGGTGAGTTGATTCCTCTATTTCGTGTAGGTCTTGCAAAGTTTTTGAATAATAACGGTCTTTTTAGTGTTGGTGGTAACCTCTTTAGAAAAACCCGTGACAGCGGTGAAGCTATTACCAACAGGCCCGGTGAAAATGGTTTAGGTACTTTAAGTCCTAACTCTCTTGAGATGTCTAATGTTGATATTTCTGAAGAGTTTGTTAAAATGATTACTACTCAAAGGGGGTTTCAAGCAAATTCAAAGACAATTACAACAGTTGATGATATGCTCAACACTGTAATTGGTATGAAGAGATAAGCCTATATAAGGAGTGTCGTATTGTTTAAGTTTAAGAAAAAAGATAAAAATCTAAATAAAGATAAAAACTCTTCTAAGGATGAGAAAATATCAGATAAATCTAAAAAAAGTAACCAATCTGATGAAGAGCCAGTAAAAAAATCATTTTTTAAAAGAGTTTTTAGTTTAAAGTTTATCATTATATTTCTGATTTTAATTATAATTATTGCTGGTGTAGGCTTTGCTGGGTGGTTCTTTTTTCTAAAACCTAATGATACTGATACAGGAGAAGCTACTAAAATAGAGAATAGTGCTAAAGCAGAAGAGGTTGCCTTAGATAAAGATGGCAAACCTATACCTCCGCCTGAGCCAGACTTTCCTGATGTTGTCGATTTGGAGATATTTAAAAAAATTAAGTTGCAAGAGAGTGGAGACTTAAATTATCTTACGCTTAAAATTTCAGTTGAGCTAATAAAACCTGAGATGCGAAAAGATATTGAATCCAACATGGAAAAAATTAGACAGGTAGTAGAATCTGAAACAAAGAAGATGAATTGGATTGTGTTAAGAACTCCTGAGGGCAAACTCAATTTTAAATATCGCCTTATTCAAGAGTTAAATAAAACACTGCCTTTGAAGATGATTAAGAATGTATATTTTACCAACTTTTTGTTAGAGTAATTTTTAATGAGTGAGATACTATCCCAGGACGAGGTTGACAGCCTACTTGCAGGGCTTGACTCAGGTGAAGTTGAGGTTGAAAAAGAGGCGGAAGCACCTCCTAAAGACGGAGTTCCACTGTATGATTTTTCCAGTCAAGATAAGGTTGTCAGGGCAAGGATGCCCACCTTTGATGTTATTAATGAGCGACTGGCAAGAGAGCTTAGAGCAAGTATGTCAACACTACTTCAAACCAATGTTGATGTTAGTGCTAACCCTTTAGATACGCTGAAATTTTCCGAGTTTGTAAGAAGCCTTCCTGTGCCTACAAGTCTCCATGTATTCAGAATGGAGCCACTTAGAGGACTTGCGTTAGTTATACTTGAGAGTCAACTTGTCTATAATCTTATAGATACCTTTTTTGGGGGTGAAGGGTCAGGCAAGGCAAGAGTTGAGGGTAGAGAGTTTACAAAAATTGAGGAGGTTGCCACTAAAAAAGTTGTTGTGGCATGTCTTAAAAATATTGAAACTGCATGGAGTCCAATTGAAACTATTAAAACTTCACTTGTAAGATCAGAGATGAATCCTCAATTTGCGGCAATAGTTCTTCCTACAGACCTTGTTATTGTTACACGTTTTGAAATTGAATTAGAGCAGATTGCAGGCAATTTGATTGTCTGCCTTCCCTATTCTATGATAGAGCCACTAAGAACAAAATTAGCATCAGGATTTCAGGCTGAGATAGAGCAGATAGACCTTGCATGGAGAAAAATGTTAGAGTCTGTTATTTTAGAATCTACGGTTGAATTGAGAATAGTGCTTGGCTCAACAGAAATAACAGGAGAGCGTCTTTGGCTTATGCAAAAAGGGGACATAATACAGTTAGATCATGATGCAACCGAGATGCTAACAGGATTTGTAGGTGAGCTTCCAAAGATAAAAGGATATGCTGGTGTAAGAAGAGGTTTTCAAGCCTTTAGGGTTGAAGAGAAGTTGAAATTAAAATAGCTATATAGAGTGGTGAGTGTGTTAATATGGAAAATGAAGATAGTTCACATCAGGATGCAAAAGCAGTAGCTATACAGGGTGACGAGTCTGGTGAGAGAGAGCTCTCATTTATACTTGATATTCCTCTTGAACTTTCTGTTGAACTTGGAAAAACAAGGATGCTTGTAAATGACCTGCTCCAGTTGAGTCAGGGATCAATTGTTGAATTGAATAAACTTGCTGGAGAGCCACTTGAAGTTTATATCAACCGTAAATTGATTGCTCGTGGAGAGGTAGTTGTAGTAAATGAGAAATTTGGTGTGCGTCTTACAGATATAATAACTCCTATGGACAGAGTAAAAAGTTTGACAAATTGATGGAACACTCAACAGATATATGGGCTGCTTTTTTCAAAACAGGGTGGGTACTGCTATTTGTAATTGGAACTCTTCTTTTACTTATATATCTGTTAAAAAGGTTTTCGCATATTAAAATTATAAAATCTCAATATGATCATATTAAGATATTGTCAATGCACCACTTCTCACCAAGAGAAAAAGTTGTATTAATGGAAGTTATGGGTAAAACTCTTCTTATTGGTATCACTATGTACAGTATTAAAACTCTTACAACTTTTGACTCTTATAAAGGATATAAAGAACAAGATAAAACCGTTATTGAAGAGGTGGTTAAAAATGGGGTTTAAAACAGTCAAGGTTTTACTCCTTTTTCTCTCTCTTTGGGTTATTACATTTATCGTTCTATCCCCTCTTGTTTCTCATGCTGTTACCTTTCCAATTCCTTCACTTAAAATTGGTCTTGAACCAGCAAGTACCCCTGAAGATGTTGCTGTTGTTTTAGAAATCATAGCTCTTCTTACTATTCTTGCTCTTGCTCCATCTATTCTGATACTTATGACCCCTTTTACACGTATTATTGTGGTATTCCATTTTTTAAGACAGGCAATTGGAACTCAAACCAGTCCACCTAATCAGGTTATAGTTGGTTTAGCTCTTTTTATGACTTTTTTTATAATGAGACCAGTAGGGCAAGAGATATATGATAAAGCTTTAAATCCCTATCTTGAAAATAGAATTAGCTACAAGGAGGCTTTTCATGAGGCTCAAATTCCTATAAGAAATTATCTTTTGATCAACACAAGAGAGGCAGATATTGCTATGTTTGTAAAAGGAGCTAAAGTCTCTAAACCAGAAAATAGAGATGATGTATCCTTGCTTATTCTTATTCCTGCTTATGTTATAAGCGAATTAAAAACAGCTTTTATAATTGGATTTGTGTTGTACGTCCCTTTTTTGGTTATTGATATGGTTGTTGCATCTGTTTTACTTGCAATGGGTATGATGATGCTTCCTCCGGTTATGATCTCCATGCCTTTTAAGTTGATGCTGTTTGTTCTTGTAGATGGTTGGAATATTCTTATAGGCTCAATGATGAAGAGCTTTGGTATAACCTTCTAATACCTCTGCTCTTTACTTTTAAAATGTTTTGCATAGAGTTACCTCCAATTCAATAACATAGTCTTAAAACTCCTTCCATTGCATCTATCCTGATTCTTTAGAATAAAAGAGAGTTAAACTATTATAAATTTGAGGAAAAATTTTATGATAATTCCATTAATACTTGCAGGTGGTTCAGGAACAAGGTTATGGCCTCTTTCAAGAGAGCTGTTTCCAAAGCAGCTTATAAATATTACTGATGACAACTCAATGCTTCAAAATACTATTATAAGGATTAAAGGGCTTGAATCTGTTGCTCCTCCTATAGTTGTGTGTAATGAAGAGCACCGATTTATGGTTGCTGAACAGGTAAGGACTATAAAAGTAAAACCTCTATCAATTATTCTTGAGCCAGTTGGAAGAAACACTGCTCCAGCTATTGCAGTTGGTGCTTTAAAATCAGTAGAATATATCCAAGAGTCTGTTATTCTGGTATTACCTGCTGATCATATAATCGAGGATATAAAAGAGTTTCATGCTGCTGTAATGGCTGGATATAACTATGCAATTGAAAACTATCTAATTACATTTGGCATTGTTCCAAACTCTCCTGAAACAGGATATGGCTATATTAAAAAGGGCAGAAAATTAGACAATAGTATTGATTTAGATATTATTGAGAATAGTTGTAAATCCACTAAAAATAGTGCGGCTATTATTGATAGTTTTGTTGAAAAGCCTGACATTAAAACTGCCAAAGCATATATTGAATCTGGTGAATACCTCTGGAATAGTGGTATGTTTATGTTTAAGGCATCTTTAATTTTAAAAGAGCTTGAAACTTATGAACCAGATATGGTTCAAGCGTGCAAAGATGCTATCTTAAAAGGAGAGGATGATCTCGATTTTTTTAGACTTAATAGAGAGTCTTTTGAATCAAGCAGATCAGAATCTATTGACTATGCAGTGATGGAAAAAACAGATAAAGGTGTTATTATACCTATATCTGTTGGCTGGAACGATCTTGGTTCATGGGATGCATTATGGCAGACTGGTACCAAGGATGAGAACCAGAATGTTATAAAAGGTGATGTTTTGGTTGCAGATGTGAAGAACTCCTATCTGAATGCCCAAAATCGACTAATTGCTGCTGTGGGACTTGAGGAGCATGTTATCGTAGAGACAAAAGATGCTGTCCTTGTGGCACACAGAAATAGAGTGCAAGATGTAAAAAAATTGGTATCAGAGCTTAAAGCAATCAGTAGAGAAGAGGCAGTATCCCACAGTAAAGTATTTAGACCTTGGGGGTCTTACGAAACTATTGATATTGATAAGAGATTTCAAGTTAAACGTATTACTGTAAAACCCGGGGCAAAACTCTC
This sequence comes from uncultured Desulfobacterales bacterium, assembly GCA_964425195.1. Classification (GTDB taxonomy): domain Bacteria; phylum Desulfobacterota; class Desulfobacteria; order Desulfobacterales; family Desulfobacteraceae; genus Desulfamplus. Next base: position 116,591 of record CAYRLG010000006.1, on the reverse strand, counting down.
TCTTCAAAAGCACTATCATAGAGCTGAACACTGGACAGTAGTATCTGGTACTGCTATTGTAACTAAAGGTGATGAAGAGATAATGCTCACTGAAAACGAATCAACCTATATTCCTCTTGGAACAGTTCATCGACTTCAAAATCCCGGTAGGATACCTCTTGAGCTTATTGAAGTTCAATCTGGTAGCTATTTAGGAGAGGATGATATTGTAAGATTTGATGATATTTATGGACGACAGAGGTGAAGTATCTCTATCTTAAATTGATAAAGATATACAAAATGAATGATGGAGTAAATCTATGTCTGTTGAAACAGCTGAGTTTTTAAAGGGTCATTTTCTTATGGCTATGCCGGGTCTTCCGGATCCCAATTTTGCACAGACTGTTATCTGCATGTGCGAGCACAATGAACTTGGAGCTCTTGGGTTTATAATAAATAAGATTCATCCACTGCTTACAGCTTCTGAGCTGTTTGATGATCTTAAAATTGAGTACGATGAGAGTGTTACAAACATTCCTATTCACTTTGGCGGTCCTGTGCAGCCAAGCGGTGTATTTGTTCTGCATAGTTCCCCTTTTCATTGGCATGGTTGTATGCAAGTTACGCCAAATCTTGGATTAAGCAATACAAGAGATATTATTGAGGCAATTGCAGAGGGAAAAGGTCCTAAACATTTTATTATTATTTTAGGATGTGCAGGCTGGGGACCTTTGCAGCTTGACAATGAGATAGATGACAACGCATGGCTTACATATCCGGTTCTTGAGGATATTATTTTTAATATACCAACCGAGTTAAGATGGGAAGAGGCAATGATGCTTATGGGCAGTGACTCTGATCCGCTTTCAGATATACCAAATCTGTTATAATTTAAAATTATGGATAAAAATATCACTCTTAAAGAGACTGCCGATTATTCTGAATCTGTTAAGCAGATATGTGACTCTCTTTTTCATATTTTTGAAAAAATGAAGAAAATTAACGGCATGTATGACAGCACAGTTGAAAAACATCAACGTTTATGCACCATTATACCTAAACAGATAGACAAAGGAAGTATTAAAATTGCAGTTGTTGGAGCAATAAAATCTGGAAAAAGCACCTTTATTAACTCTCTTCTTATGGACGATATTCTAAAAAGAGGAGCTGGTGTTGTAACATCAGTCTTAACACGGGTAAAAAGAGGAGATACTCTAAAAGCAGAGATTATTTTCAAATCGTGGGATGAGATAAACAATGATATTGAAAAAACTCTTATGCTCACTCCTTCTTTGCATAATTCTGAGGATTCAAATTCCTATAGCTCATCTGTTTCTAACTTCTCCTCCTCTTTACCATTTGGACGAAGTGGCTTTGACTTGAGAAGAAAAAAAGATCGTAATTTTCTTAAAACTGTAAAATCAACACTCTGTTTCACTAAATGGTCAGAAGATGGCTTTGAAAATAACGAGTTCAAAAATATAGGTTGTAAAGCTGACCCTAAAACTAACAATAGTTTGTTAAGATCAGAAGCTATCTTAATAACAAATGTTCTTGATGGGTACGAAAATGTAAAAGAGTTTATTCAAAGTGAGAGAGCTTATGTAGAATTTACAGGTAAACAATTTTCAGAGCACAAGCAATTTACAGGCATAAGCTCAAACGCCTTTTTTGTTAAAGATGTAGTTCTTCATGTTCCTCAAATAGATAACGGGATTGAAATTGCCGATTGTCAGGGCAGCGACTCTACAGATTCATCGCACATATCTTACATACAAGACTATCTTCTTACAGCCAATATAGTAATTTATATAATTAGCAGCAGAACAGGTTTACGAGAGGCAGATGTTAAGTTTTTTTCAATAATCAAGAAAATAGGAATTCTTAACAATCTATTCTTTATCTTAAATGCAGATTTTAATGAACATGACTCTTTTCAATCACTTCTTAATATTGAAAAGAGTGTCAAACAGGAGATTGGTTACTTTGTTGAAGCTCCTGTTATATATACAATTTCTTCTCTTTTTAACCTTTTGTGTGCACTTGAAGAGAGAGAAACTACCTTTTTAAGCCTACAAAACTCTCCAATTGCCTCTGATCAATCTGGTAGTGCTAAAACTGAGTTAATTTCTGATAAAGAGTCGGCTATGTTGAGTCTATGGCAAGAAGAGAACGATCTTATTAAATACACAACTCAAACTTTTAAAGAGTTTGAAAAGGCATTAAAAAATAAGATTGAAAAAGAGCGTTTTTCAACTATTTTGGAAAACCATATTGAGCGTTTAAAGGTAGTTATTCAGGCAGCTTGGCAACGTAATTCTATGTTTATGCAACTTTTATCAGATGATTTACAGCAGGTTGCAGATGCAGCACAAAAACTTCAGCAGCTCCAAGAGCAGTCCAAAAGGTTTGAATCTTCTGTGGATAGCTCAATTGAAATAGCTGTTAAAACAATTAAAAGAGATATTAAATCTGCCATTACCATATTTTTTGACAAAAAAAGAGGCATACAGGCTGTAAATGTTAGGAATTTTATCTTAGGGGTTGAGATATATAATGAGCAGTATCAAAATTTTATAGAAAACTTTGGCTTTAACCATGCCCTTTACTGCATGTTTCGAGATTTTAGAAATAAACTTGATATTTTTATGGCACAACAGTTTAACTCAGCAGTTGTTCAATTTATACAAGAGCAGGAGCAGTTAATTGAAAAGGAGTTTGAAGCACTATATCAATCTTACTGTATTGAGCCATCAACAGTTTATCCATTTACAGCTTTATCAAATAAACACGATAAATCGTCGATTAAAAAGGTTGATTTAAATGGTGCTAAAAGAATTCTTGGGTTAACTATGCCCAAAAGCTCATTTGCAACTGCCTATAGTGCAAATATAAGAGCTGACGCAATGGCTCGGTTCAGTTTTTATTCATTTATGGAGTTTCTTGGAAAATTTATACGTTCTTTTACAGTAACTTATTCAAGCTCAAGAGCTTTGCAAGAGTCTGCAAAAAAAATAAGAAATGCAGCTATAAGATCAGTAATGAGCCATTTTGAAACTTACCTTAACCACATTCAAGATGGTTATATTTTTCCACTTGTTGATGCTATTGCACGAAATTCCAAAGAGAAAATGATGGAGATGTTTCAAGCCTGTGCTGTTGAGAGCAAAAATATTGAGCAACTTATTTCAGATGAGTGTGTCGATAAATCTGATCAGCTTAAACATGTTAAAGATATTGCATTGAGTTTAAACTTAATAATTGATAACCAATTAAAAACAAGGATAATGAACCTATGAAATTTGGAATGGTTATTTGCCAGAATACCCCTGAGGTAATTTGGAATGCTTTTAGGTTGGCTAATATTATGCTTGAGGAGATGGATGATGTTACCATTTTCTTTAACGGACCTTCTGTAAAATATGAAGAGTCAGACTCTGAGATATTTCCGTTAAAAGAGCTGGCTAAAATATTCACTCTTTCAGAAGGAAGGCTCTTTGCATGAGGTAAATTGATGGACCTTCACGGCGTGAAGGAGGGATATCATAAAAGAGGAACTCAGAAAAATCTCTATGGGATAATTAAAGAGAGTGACAAAATTATTACATTTTAAATCATGTCGAGTTATATGGTTCTTGATTGTAAAGCTCGGGATTGGATCGTAGAGCTTTCCTAATATAAAGTTTTGAAAAATTGAGTAAATTTTCAACCATTCTAAAAGGTCTTACAGACACTCTTTTGCCGCCAAAGTGCCTAAAGTGCGGAAAATTTTTGATTACTGAGGATAGTTCTCATGCGGATGGTATTTGTGTAGTTGATTTGTCATCAGATATTGAAATTTTGAAGGCAGATTTTAATAATCCACTTTACCTTTTCTCAAAGTATTTCTGCAATGAGTGCTTAAAACTGCAAAGAGCTTATGAATTGTTATCTTACCAAAATTATAAATTACCACAACAGAGCTATCTTATTGATGTTCACTCATCATCAACTTACGATGGGCTTGTAAAAGAGTCTATTCATCTGCTTAAGTACAACGGTAAAACTTCACTTGCAAACCCTTTGGGACTACTTCTGTTTCATACTTTTATCCGCCATTATGAAAATAAAGATGTCGATTTTATTGTTCCAATTCCGCTCTACCGTTGGAGAGTGTTCAAACGTGGATTCAACCAGTCGTTTTTGTTACTAAGAGACTTTAAACGATATTGGCTGCTCTGGAAGGGTAGCTCTCCAACCTGGAAAATTGCACCAGAAATTCTTATCCGAAAAAGAGATACAAAATCACAAACTGGTTTTAACAGAGAAGAGAGAAGGGAAAATATAAGAGGAGCGTTTGCCATTAAAAAAAACTATGCAAAAAAAGGGGTAGTTAAAGGTAAGAACATTGTTCTTGTTGACGATGTACATACAACTGGAGCAACAACTACAGAGGCTGGTAAAGTTCTACTTGAATCTGGTGCAGCGTCTGTAGGTGTCATTGTTGTTGCCCAAGCTTAAAATAGTCGATTCTGAAAGAGTATTTAGTAATTGAAATAATTGGGAAAAAGAAGAATAATATGCGATACTGATCCAATTTTGGTTTTTATAACACATAAATTGCTTAAGCTATCAACCAAAGGCGTTCGGAGTATAGAATTTTTTTAGAAATTGACCTGATAGTGACTTATCAAGGTCACGCTTACCTGATATTAGCGTTTAAATCCACTTATCAGGTAAAATAGCACTGATAAGTTGTGTTTTAGGTAGTTATCAATGCAAAATTGCCTTGATAACATTAATTTTGAGGTATTATCAGGGGAAATATACCTGATAATCAATGGTTATGCATATAAGGAGAAACAATGAAGTTTGAAGGATCTATTGATGATTTGAAAACAATTGTTGCGGGAATGGGAAGAAATATTAATTCCTGTACCGATAAAGTAAATATGCATCAAGTAAAAACAAATGAAGGTGAAACCCTTAATTTGTATCTAAATGGCACATTGCAGGTTCAAGCAAGCCCCGTAGTCAAACAAAAATTCGAAGATGATTATAACAATTACAATGGTGATCCTATTTCTACCAGCCAAGTTTCATTTCAACCAAATTTAACAACACCAGCATCCTCTATGAATTCTCCCAAAGAGGTATTTATCGTTCATGGTCATGATGATACAGCGAGAGAGCAACTTGAACTTATCCTTCACAAATTAGGTTTAGAACCATTTATTTTAGCAAACTCAGGTGGTCAAGGTTTAACTATTATTGAAGCACTTGAATCAAAAATTGGGAAAAATTCATCTGTAACAGCATTCGGCATCGTTTTAATGACTCCTGATGATATGGGGTATGCTTTGTCTGCTGGAGCAGACGAAGTCCAACCAAGAGCCAGACAAAATGTAGTTTTAGAAATGGGAATGTTAATATCATCAATCGGCAGAAAAAATATGGCTATTCTTGTGAAAGGCCATATTGAAAAGCCTTCTGATGCTGACGGCATTCTTTATATCCCTTTTAACAACCACGTAAAAGAAACAGTCCCAAGATTGGCAAACAGACTAAAAGATTCTGGTTTTGTATTAAGCCCAGACAAAATAACACATGCATCAAGTTAGCACATAACGAAGAGGAATAAGTAGACTTGGCATCTAAAATTACACCTCGATTAATTGAATTAACTTATGAGGCAGTCCTTAAAGTCTTATTGGCGTCGGAATGCCTTGAAGAAATTTCTTCTGGCTTCTCACGTCAAAGAGAGCTTTTTTGCTGCTTGGTCAAGCGATGAATCGAAGCGGGATTTACTTGATCGCCTTTTCTCAAAATTGCAAGCAACAGATAAAGGGAAAGGAGTCATTTTCCAAATGGCAAGAAGCTTGTCTGAACAAACAACTTTCCCAGATCTAAGAAACTGGGAAGATTCAGATCAGAAAATTCAAGAGGCACATAAAGCTGTCCAAGAACTTAAAGCGTATCTCAAACAACAAGATGAAGAAATCAAAAGTGAAAAGGAACGAAAAGAAGTGCAAGAACGTGCACGGGAGCAGAGAAAAAGAATCCAGTGCTCACTAACAGATAAAGCAAACCTTCAACAACAACTGGATGCAATGCACTCCAAGGTTGGCACTCAAGAAGGGGGCTACGAGTTTGAAGAGTGGTTCTACAAGCTTCTTGATTTCTGTGAAATAACAAACCGTAAACCTTATAAAAGTGGCGGGCGGCAAATTGACGGATCAATTACGCATGAAGGCACTACATATCTTGTTGAGCTGAAATTTACAAAAGAACAATCAGGTGCAACTGATATTGACTCGTTAAAAGCCAAAGTTCACAAAATGGCCGACAACACAATGGGAATAATGGTGTCGATTTCTGGCTATAGCAGTACGGCAATTACTGACGCTTCTGGTAGTAAAACACCTATACTAATTATGGATGCCAGCCATTTGTATATGTTTTTATCGGGTGCAATGAGTTTCGGGGAAATCGTATCAAGGGTAAGACGTCATGCTTCACAAACTGGTGAAGCATACTTGCCAATCAACAAGTTCAATGGATAGTAATCGCATAACAAATCGCTCAAGCCGACCGCCAGAACGTGAGCGGTTCTCTGCTGGCCTGGCATTTTTCGGCGGAGGCTTAGCTCTGCGTTGGGGCTACTGATCGATATCTTTAATGCAACAAATATATACCATTTAAACAAGGAAACTTTATGCCAGAAAAAGTTGAAATTCTAAATTATTTTTTTCAAGGTTTTGGTATTTTTTTAGGTGTTGTTGCCGGCACTGCTGTCACTATTTGCTCTCAATGGTTAATTAGCAAGCGAGCAGAAAAACAAAAAATTCAAAATATAAAAATAGAGCTCACCTTTATGCAACGGCAAATTAAAATTTGGCTAACTTCATTGAGTCAGTATCGTAATGCAATCAATGGAGATGCTTTAGATACTTGGGCTGATTATATTGATGTATCAAAAATTTTAAGGACGTCATTAATTGAATCATTCGCTACTGGGTTGGTTTATAAACGTCTTGACGACTCTTTAGCGGCAGATATTCAATTGGCTTTAACAGATTTTTCAATAGGTATGGAGCAAGTTATCAATCAAAAAATAAGCGAACAAAGAATGAATTTCGACAAAAAAAAGGCTATTATTGATTTGAACTTTTTTGAAAAAAAATTAAAACAACATGAAAAGTCAGTTATAAATGCCCTCAAATGCTTGGGATAGATTTATATTTACCTGTACTAAAAACACATAAGGCACATCTCGACACTAACCCATTTTCGTGAACTATAAAACCTCTACCAATGCAACATGGACAAATACCATTCAACATAAGATATATTTTTGTATTCATACATTACCTTTTATGACGAGTCGCAGCTCCAACCTACCGCTTAACCAGCCCGCCAGAACGAGAGCGGTTCTTTGCAAACATCCTGCGGCGGCTTAGCTCGGCGTTAGCCTTGCTGATAAAATCAAGCTATTGACTTTACCCCTATATATGCTATTTTAAGATTAAACAATTGATCTTAACAGCGAGGTGTTCATGAAAAAAGTGCCAAAAGAGCAAGTTATAAAGAGGCTCAATATTGAAAATCCTTGGTGGAATAACGATAAAATTCCTAAAATATACAGTACTTATAACCCACGAGCATATCTTGAACTTTTTTTCCCTTTAATAGAGTCAAGAAAAATACGAAGAGCAACAGTTTTAATGGGTCCAAGGCGAGTTGGAAAGACTGTATTAATTCACCATACAATTCAAAATCTCATAAATAACGGTATTTTTTCTAAAAGGATTGTGTATTTTTCTGTAGATCATCCAATTTATAATGGTCTTTCTTTAGATTCATTGTTAGAAATTTTTTCTGAAGCAACAGGAATTGATCACCTTGAAGAAGAATGCTACATTTTTTTTGATGAAATTCAATATTTAAAAAATTGGGAAACTCATCTTAAAGTTATCGTAGACAGTTCGCCGAATTTAAAATGTACCGTTTCTGGTTCTGCAGCCGCAGCTCTAAGATTAAAGAGCAATGAATCTGGTGCAGGAAGATTTACTGATTTTCTTTTGCCACCACTTACTTTTCATGAATACTTAGAGTTATTGGATAAAAAGCACCTTGTATCCCCCCCGATATCGAATAAAGACAATGACTTCTATACATCTGACAACATTGATGAGTTGAATGATAATTTTATTCACTATCTTAACTATGGTGGTTACCCTGAAGTAATTTTTTCTGAGATCATACAAGCAGATCCTGGCCGTTTTATTAAAAGTGATATTATAGATAAAGTTTTACTCAGAGATTTACCAGGGCTTTATGGAGTTCAAGATATTCAGGAATTAAATTATTTATTTACAACCTTAGCTTTCAATTCGTCAAATGAAGTGTCATTGGATGAGCTTTCAAAGGGATCAGGTGTCACAAAGAATACCATAAAAAAATATATAGAATATCTTGAGGCTGCATTTTTAATAAAGACGGTTCATAGAGTTGACAGAAATGCTAAACGATTTAAAAGGGCTAATTTTTTTAAGGTATATTTGACTAACCCTTCTATTCGTAGCGCATTATTTTCTCCAATCACCAATAACGATGAAGCAATAGGAGGATTATCTGAAACTGCAATATTTTCTCAGTGGTTTCACTCAGACACGATGCTCCACTATGCAAGGTGGAAAAATGGTGAGGTTGATATTGTAAATATTGATAAAAACCAAATGGTTTCATGGGCAATTGAGGTAAAATGGACGGATCGTTTTTACAATAGACCATCTGATTTAAAAAATTTAATCCAGTTTTGCCATTCCAACAATTTAGAGGATGCTGCCGTAACAACATTGACGAAAACTGGTAAGATTAAGCTCGAAAATGTTAATCTGGATTTTATACCAACTAGTATTTATTGTTATACTGTTGGTAAAAATATCATCAAAGGAAAATATACCATAAGAGAAGGGCTAACCAGTCGCTAAACCAGACTGCTATACGTGAGCGATTCTTGGCATATTATTCAAGGCGGCTGGTGAGCTTAGCGTTATATGAAAAAAATAAGAGGAGCACAACATGAGCGATAAAGAGCATAATATTCACGACTTTGATATTGCATTAATTTGCGAGTATTTTTCCAGTATGGATCGTCAAGGTCCTGGAAGCAGGGAAGCAACTCTAAGGGCATTAAGCTTTATTGATAATATACACGAGGGATCAAGCATTGCTGACCTTGGTTGTGGTACTGGAGGTCAAACGATGGTTTTGGCTCAAAACACTCCAGGGAAGATTACAGCAATTGATTTATTTCCCGGTTTTATCGATAAACTGAATGAGAATGCACAAAAATTGAATCTTCAAAGCAGAGTTAAAGGCGTTATTGGTTCAATGGATAAACTTGATTTTAAATTAAATGAATTAGACCTTATTTGGTGTGAAGGAGCAATATATAATGTTGGCTTTGAAAAAGGCATGAATTATTGGAATAAATTTTTGAAAAAAGGCGGTTATATTGCTGTTACTGAGGCATCATGGTTTACAGAAGAACGGCCAAAAGAGATATTTGATTTTTGGAATGAAGCATATCCTGGAATAGACACTATTCCAAATAAAATTTCTCAAATGCAAAAAGCAGGCTATCTTTTTATAGCATCATTCATGCTGCCTGAATATTGCTGGATAGACAACTTTTTTGCTCCGGCAATAACAGCACAAAAAATATTTCTGGATAAATACAAGGGTAATAAATCTGCCGAAGAATTCGTAAAATATGAAAAGTATGAAGCAGAACTTTATAATAAGCATAAAGAATATTATGGGTATGTATTTTATATTGGAAAGAAAATATAGGTTCCCTCCCAACATCATTTGACCACTGCATTATCGACTCAACTGACTATTATTTTTTTGTGAAATTCGATGATGCTGAGATACTGAGAAAATTTGAACAGGGTGATAGCCCTTCTTTTATTAAACTTAAACAACACGCACAACCCGTCGCTCCACCCGATCACAGCCCACTGGGCTGCTCCGGGTGAGTTTTTCGTTAAAAGGTTATTCACTATCTAAATGACCTATCTTGCTCAAACATTCTCATAGCATCAATTGACATGGTTGTTGTCGGAATAATATTGAGCCTTTTGATTCCAATAGCCTGACCAGTTATCACACAGTAGCCAAAACGCCCCTCTTTAAGTCTTATTAAAGCATTTTCATTTAAACGTAGTAGATTGGAGTTTCTCTCTACACTTTTTAACTCTAAGCCAAGTTCATGTTCATGATTACTTTTATCAATCAGATCAGGACTTTCTGATTTTAAAGTCTTTAACTTTGAGATTGATGCTTTAATTTTATCCTCTAACTCTCTTTTTTGGAGCAACAGTTTGTACTCAAAATAGCGAAGCTGTCTCTCGTTCAGATACTCTTCATCTTCAGACGGAAAATACTCAATAGATTGAATAGATTGGCAATACTCAATTTGACTATAATTGTTCATAATGGTCACCTTTCTACAGTTTTATCGTTTATTTTACCCATAAATCATAACCGTTAATACTATACGGGAGATTCTATTTTTATGTAGGATTATTGCAAATAGAGGTTAGAATTTGATTAGGGTTATATTAATATTTTGTTATAAATTGGTGTCCATTTTCTCTACTATATCTATAAATATGTAAATAGCATTTAAATAGAGGTGGTTAGTGAGGTTTTAAATCTATTTTTCGCTTTTAGAGTTAGTTGGTTTTAATAAGAAGTAGTCGATCTACTATTAAAGATATGAAAAATGTAATGCCAGCAACCATTATGATTGCTGCACCAGATGTAATATTGAATTTGTATGAAAACCACAATCCACAAACTGTAAATATCATTCCAGCTACACTTGATAAGATCATCATACTGCCAAGAGAGCGTGCGTATCGTTCAACAATAAATGGAGGTATTGTTAGAAGAGCAATAATAAGAATCAGTCCAACTACTTGAATCACCACAACAACAGTTACTGCAAGCATAGCAATAAGTAGTATGTATATAGCTTTTACTGGAACACCACGAATCTTTGCAAACTCTTCATCATAGGACATTGCTAAGATATCTTTATAATAAAATGTGGTCACTCCTATGATTATAATTGACATTATTAGCATAAGCCAAAGATCGGATTTTGGAACAGTGAGGATACTTCCAAAAAGATAGCTCATCAGATCAACATTGTAGCCTGGGCTGATATCTATAAGTATAATTCCAAAAGCCATACCAACCGCCCATGTTACCCCTATAATTGTATCAGCTCTATGTTTTGCCTTCATGGTAACAACAGCCATAACCATTGAAACAAACAGCGAAAAACCAAGTGTTGAAGGGAAATAAGACCAGCCAAAGTAAAATCCCAAACCAATTCCTCCGTAGGCTGCGTGAGCAATACCTCCAGAAAGAAAAACAATACGATTTACAACAACTAAAGTTCCCATTATGCCGCAGATAATGCTTGCAAGCAAACCCGCCATTAAAGCATTTCTCATAAACTCAAAATGTAATATTTCCACTATATTGTCCTATGTCTTTTTGTTTTTGAAAAATTGTTATATCTGATATTTTGGGGCTATTAGCAGTAATCAATCTCTATCTAACTTTCCTGACGCTGACGGCATCTGATGAGCAATCATCTCAACTGGACAGACCTCTTCGACTGTGCATGAGTACATCTTTTCTAACATATCTGTCACTCTATCTGCCTGAGAAGAGGTTGGATGCAGAGCATCTGAACCTAAAACTCCAAAATTATTATGGTAATGTAGATGTCTGTTAAGACATACTACAGATTTAACAAAATTTGATACGACAAATAGATTATGGCTAACAACAATAATTGTTATATCTTTATTAAGCTCTTTTAGCATTTTGAAGAAATCTGTCTGACCTTTTGTGTCAATACTTGAAGTTGGCTCATCTAAAAGAAGTATCTTTGGTTTAGTAACAAGTGCCCTTGCAATAAATACCCTTTGACGCTGCCCACCTGATAGATTGCTTATTTTGCGTGATCCATAATCAGCCATCCCCATTTTTTCAAGAGCTGCCATAGCCTCATCACGATCTACTAAAGTGTGGCGTTTCCACCGCTTTTCTGGTGTAAGTTTTCCCATAAGGACAATATCAATAGCTGTAATAGGAAAATTACGATTAAGGTTTATATCTTGTGGAACATATCCAATAGAAGACGATGCTTTGTTAGCAGGTCTTCCCATAACTACAATTTCGCCAGTATCGGGCTTGAGAAGACCTAATATCAGTTTTAAAAGTGTCGATTTCCCACCGCCATTTGGTCCAATCATGGCGATAAAATCCCCCTCCATAACATTAAGATTCACACTATTGAGAACTGTCTGACTATTATATGCAAAAGAGAGATTTCTTATCTGTATAACCTTAAGACTATTTTTAATAGAACTGTTGCTCATAATAAGGTGGTGTCTCCTTGTAGGTGTATCATCTTTGCTTTCTTTAATCACTTTAATGTGTTCTTGAATTTTTTTGCAACCTCACGAAGGTTTTTAAACCAGTTATAGGCAAGTGGATCGACAAACAGAACCTCTCCATCTATCTCTTTTGCTATTAATTGTGCATTTTTAACTGAAAACTGAGGCTGAACAAAGATGACTGAAATTTTCTCTTCTCTTGCATAGTGAATAATCTTTTGAAGTTGGGCTGGTTTAGGATTTTTACCTTCTATTTCAATAGGTATCTCTTTAAGGTTATAATTTTGGGCAAAGTATCCCCATGATGGGTGAAAGACTATGAATTGCACCTTCTGTTTATCTGAAAATATAGCATTAAGTTCTGAATCTAATTTTGAGACTTCTGATATGAACTCTTTGTAGTTTGCTTCGTACAAATCTGCATACTTGGGATCAATCTCTTTAAGACCATCCAAAATATGTTTTGCTTGAATGGTAACAAGTTTTGGAGATAACCATATATGGGGGTCTGGCTCTCCATGATTATCAGAGTGCAAGTTCTCATTTTCATTATGATCCCCACCTTTTGGGGGGTTATCATTTATGTTATGTTTAGACTCCTCTTCATGGTGGTGATGCGATGCCATTTGAATCTTTTTAATACCTTTATCTGTATGCACAACTTTTATACTCTTGTTTGAGTCTAATATCTTTCTAAGCCACACTTTTTCAAAGGGAAGTCCTATGGCAAAGTATATTTGGGTTTTTGATAAAGCTGTCATCTGTTGGGGTTTGGGTTCGTATGTATGAGGATTTGCCGCTGGCTCTACCATCACCTGAACATCTACTCTCTGTTTACCAATCTGCTCTACAAAAAATTTTTGTGGCAGTATAGTCACAAATATAGGGATTTTTCCATCAGATGCCTCAACTATAGAAAAAGTGGGGCTAATTATGCTACAAAGCGTAAAAGTTATGGATAAAAATGTTGTGACTACTGTTGTTATCTTAGATTTCATGGTGTTAGATGCTCCTTTTGCAAGTTTTCTGTTCGTTAATAATAGAGCAGACAAAATAAATCATAATATGAGTCAATGCAACTATATTGCTGGAGAATAGGAAATGGAACAGATGAAAATCAACTTCTCCCTACAGTTGTGTTTGGCTATTTTGGAGACAATAACCTAATGGCTGGAATAAAACTTTATAGAAGTAACAGTATTGAAGAGTTAGCAGATATTTTTGCAAAAAACGTTAAATCACCACTTAGTTCTCCGCTATCACCTGAAATAGTTCTTGTTCAGAGCCTTGGAATGGCAAAATGGGTTAATCTTGAATTGGCAAAAAGGCTTGGAGTGTGGGCAAACAGCAAATTGATGTTTCCTAATAAATTGATAAATAGCCTCTTTTCTATACTTCTTCCAGATGTAGATGAGAAACTTTTTATCGAAAGGGAGATGTTGACATGGATGATACTTGAGCGTTTACTCTATCTTCTGCAGGCTGATTCTAAATCAAATATAGATAAGTTAGATAGATATTTTGACTCTCTTAGTCGTGCTTCTAAATATGATAGTGAAGAGATAGGAAATTTGTCTCATCTTATAGATTACTGCAAAGGCAATAATACAAATTTGAATGATCACGATATAAATTTTAAAGCATTCCAACTTGCCCGTCAGCTTGCCATAACTTATGACCAGTATCTTACATACAGACCTGAACTTATTGAGTTGTGGGAAAAAAGGGTAGTAGAGTATAAAAGCGATAATTGGCAGGCAATACTTTGGCGATCTATATTTATGGGAAAAGAGTTTACCCATAAAGCTGCCAGAAGAAGAGAGTTTTTAGAGGCTATAAATCACCATAATGAAAGCAAAAACTTACCAGAGAGGATATCTATTTTTGGAATACCATCGCTGCCTCTGTTTCATTTGGATATTTTGGCATCTCTCTCTTGGCTTGTTGATATCTCATTTTATGTTATGACTCCAGCAAAAGGGTATTTTAGCGATTTAAAATCAGCTAAACAGAAGATGAAGAGGGAAAATATTGGAGAGTATATGGGAATTACGTCAGAGCTACTCCATATAGAGACTGGAAATCCTCTTTTAGCATCTCTTGGTAGAGCTGGTGCTGATTTTATGGAGAGTCTTCTTGATTATGATAACCTTGAAGATATTGATTGTAGTTTTATTGAACCAACAGGCAACACAATACTTTCAATGGTTCAAAAAGATATACTGTTTATGCAAGATAGAGGTGCTGCTAACAGTAGTCAAGATGATACTATTTTGAAAGATATCTTAAAAGATGATAAAGATAAGCAGAGCAATAAATCAAATGAGAATAGAACTATTATCTCTTTAAAAGATGTAAAAAAAGATCGCTCTATTGTTATAAGCTCATGCCATAGCCCAATGAGAGAGGTTGAAGTTTTGAACGACTATCTTTTGGAGCTGTTTGATTCAAATCTTGATATAACTCCAGCAGATATTTTGGTGATGACTCCAGACATAGAAAGTTATGCACCGTTTGTACGAGCAGTTTTCACGACTCCTGAAGATGATAGGTTTAAAATTCCATTCTCTATTGCTGATTTGAGTATAAAAAGTGTAAGTCATACTGTAGATGTTTTTATGAATATACTATTGCTACCACAAACTCGTTTTGAAGTCCCTTTTATCATGGATATTTTAGAGTGTGACGATGTTGCTCGTCGTTTTGCCCTTGAGTCACGAGATATTGCTCTTATAAGAGAGTGGATTAAACAAACAGCCATAAGATGGGGAGAAGATGGTAAGTACAGAGAGAGAATAGGGCTTCCCCGCTTTGAGGAGAATAGCTGGAGAGCAGGGCTTGACAGACTTATGGCTGGGTATGCAATGATAGGTCAGGGAGAACAATTTTTAACCACAACTTTTACAGATCAAGAGGTCTCTATTCTTCCTTGTGACTCTGTTGAAGGAAATTCAAGTACTATTCTTGGAGCTTTATCACGCTTTTTTAATATTTTATCAAGCACAGCAGAAAAGATGGCTTCCAATATGAGCCTCTCTCAATGGAGTGATTTTCTTATGTCTGTTACTGATCAACTTTTTCTTCCTGACGAAGAGAGTAGTGATATGGTTCAGGAGATAAGAGACTCATTAAACGAGCTTAAACGTATGGAAGAGCTTACAGGATTTAGTGCTCCTGTAAGCTCAAAAGTAATAAAGAGCTGGTTTGATCAAGCAATTAGCAAGGAGTACCATGACTTTAATTTCCTCAACGGAGGAGTAACTTTTTGTGCTATGCTCCCTATGAGGAGCATTCCAGCAAAGGTTATCTGTATTTTGGGGCTTAACGATAAAACATTTCCAAGGATAGATAGCTCTCCAAACTTTGATCTGATAAAGCAGAAGCCAAGAAGAGGGGATCGCTCTTTGCGTAACGAAGATAGGTATCTTTTTCTTGAGACTCTTATTTCTGCAAAAGAGAGGCTCTATTTAAGCTACACAGGACAGGGAATAGAAGATAACAGCGTCATTCCTCCTTCTGTTGTTATAAGCGAATTGTTGGACTATTTAGATCAGGGGTTTGTTGTAAACGAAAATCACCCTAATCAAGATAGTTCTGTAGTGAAGAGTGATGAGCTGTTATCACAAGCTGACGATACTGTTTTGTTAAAAGAGACCTTCTTGAATAGTAAGCAATTATCTTCATACATAGTTACAAACCACCCTCTTCAATCTTTCAGTCCCCTCTACTTTGAACAGGCTTCTTCAGAAGTTTCAGGGCTTTTTAGTTATTCTAAAGGAAATTTTTTTGCTGCATCAGCATTGAGAGATAAAAAATTAGAGTTAAAGCCGTTTATATCACAGTTTGATGAACCTTATGCTCAAAAGACTCATAAACAAGATATACGAGATATTGATACTCAATTTTCCTCTGTTTATAGTGAAAATTTAAGCAATGCTAACCCTTATGATTTGATCTCTTTGAGTAATTTACTCACTTTTTTCGCAAATCCTCAAAAATATTTTCTTGAAAACACTTTAGGGATTTTCCTTAAAGATCAGGGAGAGTCTCTTGATGACTGTGAACCATTCAATTTAGACTCTCTTGAGAATTATAACCTAAAAGATGAGATGCTAAACTGCATGATAAAAGGAGATAGTATAAATATAGAGAAATATAGAGCTAAAGGGGTTCTTCCTCATGGAGCAGCAGGATTAGCATTTTTTGACGATACCGCAAATAGCGTTCTATCTTTTTATACTAAAATAGGCAGATATATTACAAAGGGAAGTTCTGACTCTATTGAAGTTGATATTACAGGCAGTAATTGGCGGTTAAAAGGGATAGTATCTGATATATGGGATGATAAGTTAGTAAGATTTAGGATTGCATCTGTAAAACCAAAGGATATATTGCGGGCATGGATTATACATCTTGCCTACGTATCTTCTCCAAAACTTAAGATAGATAAAACAAGGACATTGCTTATAGGTAGCGATAAAAAATACTATCTTAATATTCCTGAAAACTCTCTTGAGATTTTGGATAGCCTCATAAAACTATATAATTATGGTATTAAAACTCCACTTCATTTTTTTCCAGCATCATCAATGGCATTTACTAAAACTTTGTTTGATAAACGAGATGATAAAAAGCTAAATAGTTTAATGGATAGCAGTTTAGTATATAGAGCAATTAAAAATGCAAATTCTAAGTTTATTGATAACTATAACAGTAGAGGTGAAGGCGAATCAGAAGAGGTAAAATTATGTTTTAAAGACCCTCTAACAGCGTTGGACGATGGGTTCTGTTCTATATCTAATGAGGTGTGGATACCTATTTTGCAACATATAGAGGAGACAAAAGAGCGATGAGAACAGAAGTGGAGAAATTTGATATAACCTCAGCACCACTAAAAGGGCGAACCATTATTGAGGCAAGTGCAGGTACAGGAAAAACTTATGCCATAGCAGGGCTTTTTCTACGTCTCGTTGTTGATGCTACTCTTAAAGTAAATCAGATACTTGTAGTCACATTTACTGTAGCTGCAACAGATGAGCTAAGAGATAGAATACGTAGAAGACTTAAAGAGGGGTTAAACGCTCTTACATACGGTTATGCAGGCAACGACTCAGTTCTTTTGTGGCTTGTGGAGAGTTATGGTAACAGCAAGAGTGCTCGAAGTCGTCTAAAAGAGGCTATTGTCTGTTTTGATGAGGCAGCAATTTTTACTATCCACGGATTTTGCCAGAAATTATTATCTGAGAATGCTTTTGAGAGCAGCACTCTTTTTGACACTGAGCTTGTTTTAGATGATAGCGATATTTTAGTAGAGGTTTGCCGCGACTACTACAGAAAACATTTTCTTACTATGTATCCTCTTCTTTTTTCTAACCCACAAGTCAAGAGAATAACCCCTGACTCTCTTTTAAAGCTGATAAGGTCTCTATCAGTTGATCCTGGTTTTACTATTCTACCAAAATATATTGATTTAAATAGATATTTATCTGCTTATAAGAATGGAGAGAGAACTACAGATTTTTATGTTGAATCTATTAATGTTGAGATTGATAAGAGTTTAGTTGTATCAGAAATCAAGAGACTTGAAAAAATTCACCGCTCCATTAGTGAAATGTGGAGAGAACAGAGAGATAAAATTAGAAATATTATTATAACTGCCCAAGATAATAGCATTTTTAATGCAAAATCTATAAAAGAGAGCACCTACTTAGACGTATTTGATGCAATGGATATTTATCTTCAGATAGAAAATTTTTGGAATATGGAGCATGACAATGGTGCAAATAAAGTAAGGTATATTGAGAAACTTACAAATAGATTTATGCGTACAAAAGCAAAAAAAAACACGATACACCTACTTCCTAACCATCAGTTTTTTAACGAGATTGAAAATTTTCTTAAACTGATTGACCAAGCCAATGAGATAATCACATTCTTTTGTCTTAATCTTAAATTAAATTTTCTGCACTCTGCTGGTAAAGCCCTTGAAAAGAGCAAGACGGTGAGGAATGTGAGGGCATTTGATGATCTTTTAGTTTCCATGCACAAAGCTGTAGGCAGTGGAGATAGTCCAATGGCTGACGCAGTAAGAAAGAGGTTCTCTGCCGCTCTTATTGATGAATTTCAAGATACTGATCCACTTCAATACAGCATATTTATAAATATCTTTCAGGAAAAAAATTGCCTTCTCTACCTTATTGGTGATCCCAAACAGGCAATATATGGATTTAGAGGTGCAGATATATACGCATATCTAAAGGCAAAAAAGAGTATAGATAAATCTTACACTCTTAAGACAAATTGGAGATCAGACTGTGGGCTTGTAAATGCCGTAAATAGCCTCTTTGATATGCAAGGACGAAATCCATTTGTTATTGATGGCATAGATTTTATTCCTGTCAATCACGCCCCAGACAGAGAAGAAGGCTCTTTATATATTGACTCCAAACCAGCTTTGCCTATGAGTATAGCATTGATTGACCAGAGTATTTTCGTTCCTGATAACAAAAGCTCACAGTTCATAAACAAAGGAGATGTAGAGCCGTTTGTTGCAAGATACACAGCTTGCAAAATAGGCGAACTTATAAATATGGGAGCTATTGGTAGAGCAAAGCTAATTATAAATAACCAAAACTCTTCTAAAGATAAATTTGAGGAGAATCTTGGACCTCAACATATAGCTGTTCTTGTAAGGACAAATAGACAGACATCAATTATCTTGAAAGAGTTGAGAAAACTTGGCATCCCCGGAGTTATCTACAGTGCAGGCTCTGTTTATGCTGAAGAGGAGGCAATTGAGATTGAGAGGTTTATGAGAGCTACTTCTGAACCGTCAAACGCAAAAGAACTTAAAGTGGCTCTGACTACTGGATTCTTTGGGTTTGATAGTAGTCAGATATTTAGGCTTGCGGTTGACGAACAGTTTTATGACTCTTTGCAGAACGAATTTTTAGAGTATAACAGGCTATGGAGAAAAGCGGGATTTATCTCAATGTTTCGCTATATGATGGTGCGTAGGATGGTTAAGGCACAAATTCTTAAATATACGGGTGGTGAACGTAAACTTACAAACTATTTGCACATTGCAGAGCTTCTCCATATTGCAGATATAAAGCTAAAACCCGGCATTGATGGGCTTATAAATTTTTTGGCAAAAAGAAGACTTTCTACACTTGATGAAGATAAGACCCCTTCTGATGAATATAGACTCCGTCTTGAAACTGACGAAAAAGCTGTGAAGATAATTACAGTTCATAGAAGCAAAGGACTTGAGTTTCCGGTCGTATTTTGTCCATATCTTTATCACTCAAGAGATGGAGGAAGTGACGATATTTTGAAGTTTCACGACACAAATGGAGTTCAGACACTTGATATAGGTTCTGAAGATTTTGATAAAAACATAAAGACCATGAAAAGAGAGGAGTTTGCAGAGTCGATACGTCTTGCTTATGTTGCACTTACAAGGGCAAGGTATGCCTGTTTTACAATTTGGGGAAAAATCAACAAATCTGAAAATAGTGCCCTTTCATGGATTTTTCATGGAGATAGCTCTATTGGAGATTCTATCAATTTGGAGAGTGTAAAAGCTCTTAATTTTCAGACAATGGTATCTGATGTGAAGCAGATAGCTCAAAATTCTAACGATACAATTGCAGTTGAGATTATCACTGATAGCGATATCAAGCATCAACCCTATCTGCCGCCTCAAGAGAAGAGAGTCAAGTTATCATGCAAAAAATTTAAAGAGAAGGAGGAGCAGGGTACGATTCCTGAGGGCTGGAAGATATCAAGTTTCTCGTCAATATTTGCAGGTAAAGGCTCCCATTCACCAGATCACGATCAGCATATCGATTACTTTTCTGATTTAGCTCAACACTCCACAGTAGCAATTGAGCCATCAGATACTTATTCAGACTCTCTTTTCTTTGATTTTCCAACTGGAACAAGAGCCGGAAACTGTATCCATGAGATAATGGAGAGTATAGATTTTACAAGCCCAAATATTGCTATAGCAAAAGATTGTCTTGAAAAGTTTGGATTTGATCGGAATGAGATTGTAAAAGTAGAAGAGATGTTAAATCGCGTTCTTGAATCTGACCTTCTGTCCTATAATTTAGCAAAATCTGATTTATATGCTCAAAATTGTGTTTTGGATAGCTTACACTTAAGAGAGATAAGAAATGAACAGAGAATAAATGAGATGGAGTTTTTCCTTCCAGTTGGGAACACCAACTCTACCGCTATTTCCTCGATAATGCAAAAATATGGTTCTGGAGCAACTTTTGATTTTGCCTCAACAATGAAGAGCCTTGGATTCTTACAAAGAGGGGGGTATCTTAGAGGTTTTATTGATATGGTATTTTGTCATAACGAAAAATTCTATATAGTTGACTGGAAAACTAACTACTTAGGGAACAGATTTGATGATTACTCATTTTCTATACTAAATGAAGAGATGAAGAAATCTGGCTACGTACTTCAATATCTTCTCTATACAGTGGCACTTAATGCTTATCTAAAAAATAGAGTTAAAGGTTACAGCTATAATAACCATTTTGGAGGTGTATTTTATATATTTATGAGAGGTATAAAATCTGGCTCTTATACTGGAATCTATTTTGATTGTCCAAATAGAGAGCTTGTTGAGAACATTTCTGCTGAAATTAGTACAAATATTGCTATTAATAGCAGCAATATTAATAATGTGAGTATGAATATAAATAGCAATATGAATCCCACTTACATTACGCAGCAGGAGGGATTCAATGATTAATCTTGCCGAACCACCAAAAGATGCCATATTTTCTGATGTAGCTAAAAATTTTTTTGATATAAATAGGGTAACTTCTCTGTTCTTATCACAGGATAATTTTACCGACATAGACAGAGAGTTTGCCCTATTTATATCACGTATTGATAACTCTCCTGAAACCGTTTTAGCTGCTCTTCTTTTAAGCAGCACAACAATGTCTGGAAATGTCTGCCTATATCTCCCCTCAATTGCAGGAAAAGTTCTTGCAAATGTCGTAATTGATACAGAGTATAACTCTATCTTGCCAGAACTAAATATTTGGATAGATATTTTGCAAAAGAGTCCGGCAGTAGGCAGAACTGGTGATTTTGCCCCAATGATACTTGATGCAAGTGGCAGGCTCTATCTTCAAAAATACTGGTATTATGAGAATCTTCTTGCCCGTAACATAAAAGAGCGAATTGCAAAGATATCTGAGCCATACAGTAATATTTCCCTCTTTCTGGACAATCTCTTCCCTTCAAATGGTGAAATTAAGGATTCTATTTTACAGAAAAATTTAATCCAGATTGACTGGCAAAAAGTTGCTGCCGCAGCCTCTATTTTGAACCGTTTTACTGTAATATCAGGAGGACCTGGCACAGGAAAAACTACAACTATTGGAAAAATAGTAATCGCTCTTTCTATTCTTGAAGCTCAAAATGGAAGAAAAATTTCAGTAGCTGTTACAGCACCTACAGGAAAAGCTGCTGCAAGGCTTATGGAGTCCATAAATGGTGCTGTTGGAAAAGCTACAGCTCTTCTTGAAAAGGTAAATTTCACGTTATTGAACCCATCATATAGCTTTAAAAAATTAGATAACTCTAAAGGAACGATCCAAATAGACAAAAGAAATTTTACAAAAAACCAGATAATTGGAATAGGAGATTTTAAAGATACTATCCCAACCGAAGCACATACTATACATAGGTTGTTAGGTTACAGACACGGATCTCTATTTTTTAAACATAATAAAGATAATCCTCTTCCTTATGATCTTGTTATTGTTGACGAATCTTCTATGGCTGATCTCCCTTTAATGGCAAAGCTATTTGATGCGGTTCCATTAAACTCAAGGATAATTCTATTAGGCGATAATAACCAGTTGTCGTCAGTTGAATCTGGAGCAGTGCTTGGAGATATCTGTTCAGGAGTTGACAAATTTACTTGTGACTTTGCAGATAAGATAAAATCAATGGGAGCTGGTTTGAATTTAGAGCCTGATTTGGTTAGGCAAGACCTTCCATTGGTTGCAAACTCTATTGTTATTCTAAAAAAAAGTTTTAGATTTGATGAAAATAGCGGTATTGGTGCTTTAAGTTATCTTATTAATGCAGGAAGATCGCAAGAGGCTATAGAGCTTATTTTAAGCAGAAAGTATAGAGATATCACTTTTATTGATACCAAACAAAGTGGCAGCTTAATTGATAGTTATGCAAAAAATATCCACTCTTTAATAGAGTCAGTTGCTATGGAAGAGTACAAAAAATCTCTTATAGCCTCAAACCCAGAGGAGGCATTTGAGATTTTAACTCGTTTTAGAATATTGACACCTATTAGGAAAGGTATAGGGGGAGTGGAAGAGATAAACAGGTCTGTTGCTGCCTTAGCAGGAGAGCTAAATATCAACACTCCTATACGAAAGCGTCAACTATTTTATAATGGGCTGCCTATTATTATTAAAAGAAATGATTATGGAATGAACCTCTATAATGGTGATATAGGTATCTTTCTTGAAGATAAAGATGGGTTAAGGGTATTTTTTCAGGGGCAGAGTGGTTTTAGAAAATTTATGCCCGGCAGACTGCCTGAAAACGAAACTGCATACGCATTGACTGTCCATAAAAGTCAGGGATCAGAGTTTGATAAAGTTCTGCTTGTTATTCCAGAGAGCAAAAGTCCAGTTCTTACAAGAGAGATGCTCTACACTGGAGTAACAAGAGCGAAAAAGAAGATAGTTATAGCAGCTTCCACAGATTCAATTATCCGAATGATAGAGAACCCTATAAAGAGATACTCTGGTCTTACAGAAGCGTTGTGGGGTGATGTGAGGTGATTTGTAGAGTTTTTAACAGTTGAGGAAAGTGACCTCTAAACAGTTATATAATTTTTTCAATTGTAGTAAAAACTCTTGACAAGATTTTACAATGGCTTGAATACCATAGCATACAATATTATAGTAGTAGATAATTTATCAAGATGGTTTATCAGCTTGCAAATCCTATTCTTTTAGAAATGGTGATAGGCTAACCAAAACAATAACGGTGAGATAGTGGAATTAACATGAAAGTAATAAGTTTGGCAAACCAGAAAGGTGGGTGTGGAAAGAGTACCATTATTATTAACCTTGCTCTCAATCTTGCTCTACAGAAGAACCGAGTCATACTTTTTGATACTGATCCTCAAAAAAGCAGTTATGAGACCATTCATGTTCGTGAAGATAAGTTATTCAAGGTAGTGGCTGTTTATTCAGATATATATCAATCACTTGAAAAATATGAACCTTATTATGATTATGCTTTGATTGATACTCCTCCACATGATAACGAAGTTGTAACTATTTCCGTTGTCTGTTCTGATCTTGTTATCATTCCCGTTCAGGACTCTCCTTTAGATATTAGAAGCACTAAAGTAACGGTTGATCTAATTAGTAAGGCAAAAGGACTCAATCCTGACTTGCAGTGCTACTTTCTATTAAGTCGGATCCAACCTCAAACTGTACTTGCAAAAGAGCTGGCTGAAATTTTGAAAAATAAGTATGAAATAGATATTTTGAACACTCAGATTTCAAACAGAGTGGCTTATAAATACTCTCTCATATATGGGCAGTCGGTTACTGAAATGTTTAGTGGTGATGCTGCGGCTGTTGAAATCAATAGCCTTACTAATGAAATAGTTAATATTCTCAATTAAATTCTCCACCTCTTTAAGGAGATAGTTTATCATGAGAAAAAATTTGCATCTGCAAAATTTTAACTTTTGCAGATAGAATTGCACTGTTTACTTCCAAACAAATTTTAACAAGAGAATAAGGAATTTTGATATGAAAAAAAAGCCTTCATTGCTTGATATAGAACTTTTTGTTCAAAAAAGAGTTGATGAAAGAGAGAGAGAATTAGCTCAAATAGAGTCTGACTCTGATACATTAGCTTTTGAGCACAAACAGAGCGTTAAAGATTTTGATGGTGTTGTTGATACAAAACATATAGACAAAACTCTTGCTCAAAGCTC
This sequence comes from uncultured Desulfobacterales bacterium, assembly GCA_964425195.1. Lineage (GTDB taxonomy): Bacteria > Desulfobacterota > Desulfobacteria > Desulfobacterales > Desulfobacteraceae > Desulfamplus. The sequence continues at coordinate 92,123 of CAYRLG010000006.1, read as the reverse complement.
TGCAACAGATGTTGAGGAGATGTTGACAAGTATTATTGAAGTAACTGATTCACAAAGAGATGATATTAATAAACTTAGACAAGATATGTTTAAACTTAAAGAGCAGTTGAGAGTGTATCACTCATTTTTAAGTAATCAGCAGAAAAAGATATTAGAGCTTGAAAAGATTATTTTGGAAAAGAGTAGCTCTGACGACTATGTTAATAAAGGGGTAATTGATGCAAACTACTCAAAGCTATTGCTAAAAAATATAGTATGGCTCAAAGAGGAGAAAGATTTCTCATCTAACGATGTTGCACGTCTTTTTAGGGCAGAGGGTTTTCAGACTCCGCACCCATACGATAGTTGGGATGAAAAGGTTATTAGCACACTTTATTCAGAAGCAAAAAAGAGTTTTTTGTAGAACTATGGTTTTAGATTCTGAGAGGAGATGGTAAAAAAATGGGGCATACCGTAAGAGAAGAGCAAAAAGAAGCTATTAATAAAGAGCGAGCGGAACGTAAAATAAAGTGCGTTGTATGGGATTTAGATAATACACTTTGGGATGGGACTCTTTTAGAAGAGCCAAGGGTAAATTTACGTAATGGTATTCGTGAAATAATGCAGATTCTTGATAGTCGTGGTATTCTACAATCTATCGCATCGAAAAATGACCACTATTTTGCTATGAATCGTCTGGAAGAACTTGGTATTGCAGACTATTTTCTATATCCTCAAATTCACTGGGGTCCTAAATCAGACTCAATAGAGCGTATCAGAAAAGATATAAATATAGGTATTGATACAATTGCGTTTATAGATGATCAGACATTTGAGAGAGAGGAGGTCTCATTTGCCCATCCAAAGGTATTGTGTATTGATGCAGCACAAATAGATAATATCCTTGCACTACCTGAATTCAATCCAAGATTTATCACTGAAGATTCATCTAAGAGACGTCTTATGTATCTTGCAGATATAGCTCGTAAAAAAGTAGAAGAGCACTTTGAAGGTCCTCAGGAAGATTTTCTTGGAACTCTTCAGATGGTATTAACAATAGGCTCCCCACGTGCTGAAGACCTTAAACGGGCAGAAGAGTTAACCATGAGAACAAATCAACTAAACACCACTGGCTACACATACTCCCATGAAGAGCTTGATTTTTTTCTCCATTCAGACCGTCATCATCTTATTATAGCAGGACTCGATGATAAATATGGCAGTTACGGCAAGATTGGTCTTGTATTAATTGAGTGCGATAAAGAGAGTTGGATGATAAAGCTGCTTTTGATGTCCTGTCGTGTTATGACAAGAGGAGTTGGTACAGTACTGATTAACCATATACGCAATGAGGCTCGAAATAGGGGCGTACGTCTGCTTGCTGAGATGATCCCAAATGATCGTAATAGAATGATGTATATGACATATAAATTCAACCACTTCTACGAATCTTATACACGCGATGATGGGTTAATTGTATTTGAGAACGATTTGAGTAAAGAGCAGCCTTTTCCAAGCTATCTTAAAATTATAACACTTTGATTATCTTTTATAATTAGGGTGAAAAAAGTCTTTTGAAGATAGAAATTACAGCAACAACATTATCTTAATATCATGGAGTATTATGTATCCATATTTTTTAACAAAAGAGCGTTCTGATCAAAATATTGGAAATCATCTATTTTTTATCTCTGGTCCATGCGTTATTGAAAACAGAGATATCACGTTTGAAATAGCATCAAGGCTAAAACAGATAACTTCACAGTTAAAAATCCCATTTGTTTTTAAAGCATCTTTTGACAAAGCTAATCGTTCATCAATAAGCTCTTTCAGAGGTCCTGGATTTGAAAAGGGGTTGGAGATACTACAACAGATAAAAAGTTCATTAAATCTGAAAATTATCTCTGATATACACTCTCCAGAACAGGCTCAAGAAGCGGCAGATGTGCTTGATGTAATACAGATTCCAGCATTTTTATGTCGTCAGACTGATCTTATATGTGCGGCAGCCAAAACTGGCAAGCCCCTTAATATCAAAAAAGGGCAGTTTTTATCACCTTTTGAATGTTCAAACATTATTGAAAAGGCAAAATCTTGTGGCTGCACAGATATAAGCATTACAGAGAGGGGCACAAGCTTTGGGTATAACAATCTTATTGTAGATTTTCGATCCATTCAGATTATAAAGGAGATGGGTGTATCTGTGATATTTGACGCAACCCACAGTGTACAGTTTCCGGGTGGGGCAGGGATTTCATCTTCAGGAGAGAGTCGTTTTGCACCATATTTGGCAAAGGCTGCTGTTGCTGCTGGAGCTGATGGTCTATTTATTGAGACACACCCTGATCCTGCTAAAGCACTATGTGACGGGCCAAATTCGATTCCTCTTGATAACATTGAATCACTGCTTGCCACACTTATTAGAATAAAAGAGGCTCTTTAAACCACATTTATTTGAGGAATTTTTTGATGGCACAATATGAGGCAGTAAATAAGCGTCTTGCAGCAATAAAACTTCTCCTTCTTGATGTTGACGGTGTTCTTACTGATGGAAAAATAATATATACAGACTCAGGAGAAGAGATTAAAAGTTTTTGTTCCAAAGATGGTTTTGGACTCAAAATGGCTATGAACTTTGGTTTAAAGGTTGGAATTATAACAGGTAGAGTTGCTAATGGAGCATTAAATGCAAGGTGTCACAATCTTGGCATTGAGCTTATATTTGACGGAATTAAAGATAAAAAAGCAGTTTTGAATAGAGTTATTAAAGAACAAGGAGTTAACCAGTACGAAGTCGCTTTTGCTGGAGATGATCTTCCAGATATTCCTATAATGAAAAGTTGTGGTTTCTCTTTTGCCGTTTCTAATGCCTCTTTTGAAGTTAAGCAAATAGCAGATTATACAACTAAGAATAGGGGGGGAGATGGTGCAGTCAGAGAGATATGCGAGGCAATTCTAAAGGCAAAAGGTGTGTGGGAGGATATTGTAAACAATTGGTATTAAAAAAATCTAAACCTTCAACATCAATACTTAGATATCTTATCTCTTCTGTACTCTTCTCATCATACAAAAGAAAAGCTACAAATATTAAAGTAATCCCTTTTATAGTGCTATTTTTTATGGTTACAACCCTTGCTGGACTCTACTTTTCTGAACGTTTAACATTGATAAAAAAGACTACCAAAGAGATTAAAATAGATTCAGATGCCTCTTTGGTTTTAAACTCTATGCACCACACATCAACACGAAATGGCGTGAAGGAGTGGACGCTTAAGGCTGCGTCGGCAAAGGTTTTAAAAAACGAAGCTAAAGCCATCATTATGGATATTGAACTACAGTTTTTTATAAAAAATGGAGAGCAAATAGATGTTACAGCAAAACAGGGATATGTTAATACAAAAGAGAATAACATAGAGTTGTATGATAATGTTGTGGTTAAATATATAGACTCTGTGCTAACAACTGACCAGTTGCATTATGACAAGAAAAGCCATATAATATCTTCAAATAAGCATGTAAAAGTGATAAGTAATACATCTGTTAATCAAAATTCTATTGTTGAGTCAAATAGCATGACTATTGATTTAAATAGCAACAAATTAGAGTTCAAAGGTAGTGTAAACGCTCTTTTGTCTGATGCTATTGATTTTTCCATATTTTAAAGCAAATAGAAGGTAAGATGTTCAAATTTATTTACAACAATATTTTAATATCAGCTATAGCCCTTATCTTAACAATGTTATTTATACCGCAAATCTCTGCATCAGATATTGACAATCCACAATCTGGTGTATCCAAATCTGCTAAAGATGAGAGATTACATGTCACATCAGATAGTATGCTTGTTGAGAAAGAGTCATCAACGATTACATTTTCAGGCAATGTTGTTGCAACTCAAGGTGATTCAGTAATTAAAGCAGACACCATAATGGTGCTCCTTTATACAGACAAAGAGAAAAAAGTGGCTCACTCAAATATCAAGCAAGAGGTTAAATCTTTAACAGCATCAGGAAACGTTAATCTGACTTCTGCTAATAGAAACGCATTGGCAGAAAAGGCTGTTTACACCTCAATAGATCAAAAAATTGTTCTTACTGGAGCTTCTAACTTTCCGCGTGTTACGACTGGAGAGAGCTACATAACAGGAAAAACGATAACCCTATTTCAAAACTCTGGCAAAGTGATTGTTGAGGGTGGAAAAGAGCAAAGAGTTGAGGCTCTGTTTAACTCAAAAGAAGATTTTAGGCAGGAGTAGTTTCGTGTCAAAACTTCTGTTAAAAAACCTTGTCAAAATATATAACAGTCGAAAAGTGGTTGATGGTGTAGATATCGAGGTGAACCAAAATCAGGTGACAGGTCTTCTTGGTCCAAATGGGGCAGGTAAAACAACCACATTTTATATGGCAGTTGGAATGATAAAACCGGATAAAGGTGATGTTTTGCTTGACCAAGAGTCAATAACAGACTATCCAATGTATATTAGGGCAAGAAAAGGGATTGGTTACCTCCCTCAAGAGGCTTCTATATTTAGAAAACTTACAGTTAGACAGAACATAACGGCTATTTTAGAAGTCCTATCTGACAAAGTAGGTGATATAGACATCAAGGCAGATTTGCTTATGAAGGAGCTTGGTATTCTTCGTCTTGCAGATCAGAAGGCAACCGTTCTTTCTGGTGGAGAGAGAAGAAGGCTTGAAATTGCTCGAGTACTTGCAACTGATCCGTTGTTCATACTTTTAGATGAGCCATTTGCTGGAATCGATCCTTTAGCAGTTGCTGATATACAGAGCATAATAGGTCAACTGACTCAAAAAGGAATTGGGATTCTTATCTCAGATCACAATGTAAGAGAGACATTAGGGGTTTGTAATACAGCGTATATTATGAGTCAGGGTAAAGTTGTTGAATCGGGTACTCCTGAAGCAATAACATCAAGCAAATTGGCAAGACAGATATATTTAGGTAATGACTTTAAACTCTGATAATATTGTTTTAACTATCTTTTGATATAACACCATAGATTATAACAAAATATGACATGGCTTTTGGATTAATATGACACTTGGATTACAGCAAAATCTGACACTGACCCAGCAATTGGTTATGACACCTCAATTGCAGCAGGCAATTAAACTTCTTCAGCTCTCAAGGCTTGAACTCGCAAGTGTTATTCAACAAGAGATGGAGGAGAATCCAGCACTTGAAGAGATTATCGCAGATAGTACTGGGGAGATTGAGTTAAGTAATGACGACCTTCAAAGTGTAAGCAGTGATGACTCAATCAAGGAGGTTAGGATTGAGGAGAAGGTTGGCAATGATATTGATTGGGAAAACTATATTCATGAATATAGCTCCACAGGAAGAGTTCATACAGAAAAAGATAGTCAAGAGATCCCAAATTATGAGGCTTTTACCACTTCAAAAGAGACACTTGAAGAGCATCTCCAGTGGCAGCTTCTTATGCACGGACCAACAAAAGAGGAGGAGAAGATTGGCAAGCTAATTATTGGAAACCTTAATATTGACGGGTATCTTTGTGCATCTGTTCAGGAGATTGCTCAGGTAGGAGGCTTCTCTGAAGAGGCGGTTGAAAAACTTCTTAAGACTATGCAAAGCTTTGATCCGCCGGGGGTCTGTGCAAGAAATCTTAAAGAGACTCTTCTTATACAGATAAGGGTACTTGGGATAAACGATCCTACTCTTGAAGAGATCATCTTGTCACACATGAAGAATCTTGAAAATAAAAATTACAAAAAAATTGCCAACTCTCTTGAAATTTCATTAGATAGAGTAATTGCAGCAGTAAACGTTATCAAATATTTAGAACCAAAGCCTGGCAGACAGTTTACTACAGAAGAGCCTCAGTATATCATACCAGATATTCATGTTTATAAAGATGGGGATGACTTTAAAATTGTAATGAATGATGATGGTCTGCCAAAACTTAAGATTAACAGGCTTTATAGAGATGCTATTACCAATGGAAAAACCATCTCTAAGGAGACTAAAAATTATCTCAACGATAAGATGCAGTCAGCATCATGGTTGATAAAAAGTATTCATCAGCGTCAAAAAACAATATACGCTGTTATGGAAAGTATCATTAAATTCCAGAGGGAATTTTTTGAAAAAGGTGTTGCCTATTTAAAACCGATGATCCTTAAAGATGTGGCTGAAGATATAAACATGCACGAATCAACCATCAGTAGGGTTACAACAAATAAATATGCTTATACACCTCAAGGGCTTTTTGAATTAAAATATTTTTTCAATAGCTCCATTAAACGCACCAATGGTGATTCAATGGCATCTGAAAGCGTTAAGGAGAAGATAAAATCCCTTATTGATAAGGAAGATCCAACAAATCCATTGAGTGATCAGGAAATAACAAAACTGCTGGCAAAGGCAAATATTAAGATTGCCCGCAGAACAGTTGCAAAATATCGGGAGATGCTCCATATTTTGCCGTCAGCTAAACGTAAACAATTTTGAAAGGGGGCTTTTATGCAAACTTCAGTAACTTTTAAAAAGATCGATTCTTCCGATGCTCTCAAATCTTACGTTCAAAAGAAATTAGACCGATTTGACAAGATGTTGGATGCTCCTGCCGAGGCGAATGTTGTATTGTCAGTTGAAAAGATAAGACACATTGCTGAAATAACCCTTATCTGTGATAAAGTTAAAATCCATGCAAAAGAGGAGTCTGACAATATGTACTCCTCTATAGATACATTAATGGATAAAATTAAAAAACAAAATAAAAAAAATAAAGAAAAACAAAAAAATCATATATATGAAAGTAAAAAGACAATTAAGAATGATAAAATCGATTTAAAAGAGGTTGATTTAAAAACAGAAAAAAAAAAATCCTATGATATAATAGAAGAGATTCTAAACTATAAACCTATGGATGTTGATGATGCAGTTGCAGAACTAAACTCAAGTAAAGAGAATTTTTTTGTATTCACAAACTCAAGAACTGAGCAGTTAAATGTTATTTATAGACGCAGCGATGGCAATTTAGGCTTAATCCAGCCTAAATAATTAAGGCTATAGAACCTCGGCTCTTGTGATAAACTCATCAGGGATAACACTTAAATTTTAATATAAAAAATGAGTTATCCCTGAACTACCAGATTCCTAAGGTAACAAGGTTAATAATATTAATGAAACTATCAGATATTCTTGATAAGAATTCAATAATTCAAAATTTAAATGCAAGAGATAAAAAAGGGATTCTTGAAGAGCTTGCATCAGCTATAACAAAAAGAACCGGAACCGAGCCAAAAGATATTGTCAAAGTTCTTCTTGAACGTGAACAACTTGGCAGTACTGGTATTGGAGGTGGTATTGCAATACCACATGGAAAACTCGATAATCTAAGCTCAATTGTAGTTGGTTTGGGATTGAGCCGTGAAGGTGTTGAGTTTGACTCTTTAGATAATAGACCTGTCCATATTTTTTTTCTTCTTATAACTCCTGCTAACTCTACAGGTGCCCACTTGAGTGTCCTTGCTCAAATTTCAAGACTTCTTAAACAGAGCCATTTTAAGGAGAATCTTATGAAAGCTGAATCTGTTGAGGAGATTGGACAGATTATTCATGCTGTAGATGAAGAGTTTTAATTTGATAATAGTGTATCTTTTATAGGGAAAAATTTTAGTGGATAGTGATAGAATGAAAAATCAGAAGATATTTATCATTACAGGAATTTCAGGCTCAGGTAAAACAACTGCAATGGCAGCATTTGAAGATGCAGCTTTTTACTGTGTAGATAACATGCCTATGGCTCTGTTACCTAAATTTCTTGATCTTCCTCTAAAAAATGATCCCAAGATAAAAGGCTTTGCTTTTGTCATGGATATGAGAGAAAAAGAATTTTTGGCTCAATATTCGGTGACTATTCAAGTTTTAAGAGAGAGAGGGTTTAATCCGGTAACAATATTTCTTGATGCTGATGAAAACACATTGATTAAACGATTCAGTCAAACAAGACGGCACCATCCAATGTCACATGATGCAAGTTTGACAGAGAGTATAAGAGCAGAAAAAAAAGAGATGCTCTCTATCAAAAATAGTTCTCAGATAGTTATTGATACCACTACATATAACCCACATCGTCTTAAAGCTGAGATAGTCGTTATTGCCTTAGGTAAAGATGCTAAAAAACATATCTCAATGAAAACCAACATCATATCATTTGGATTTAAATATGGACTTCCTCCTGACGCTGATATTGTTATAGATATGCGATTCCTTACCAATCCTTTTTTTATCCCCTCATTAAAAAACCAGGATGGAGAGTCAGATGATGTAAAAAATTTTGTACTCTCATTAAACGAAACAGGTATGTTCCTTAGCAAATATCTTGATCTACTTAACTATCTTTTTCCTCTTTATCAAAAAGAGGGAAAAGCATATCTAACGATTGCTGTTGGCTGTACAGGGGGACGCCATAGAAGTGTTGCTATTGCCAGAAAAATATTTGACCATTTCAATAATATGGGAATCAGAGCTGGGATCATCCATAGAGATATTGATAAAGATGTAACAGAATCATGACGGGAATTAAATAATATCATGACCGGAATTTTAATTGTAACTCACGCTAATCTTGGACATGCACTTATTGAAGCAATTGAGTTTATAGTGGAAGAGAAGATAGAGAATGTTATTGCTGTATCCATAGATATTAAAGATAGTCCTGAATCATCTCGCAATAAAATAAAAAAGGGAATTAAAAAGGTTAAAGATGATAAGGGAGTTATTATATTTACAGATATGTTCGGAGGAACTCCATCTAATTTGAGCTATTCATTTCTTGAGGAGGGTTCTGTTGAAGTTATTTCGGGCGTTAATTTACCAACTCTATTTAAGGCTATTAATATAAGAGAAAAGATGGACATATCGACCGCTGTGGAACAGATTGTTGTTCATGGTAAAAAAAGCATCTCTCTTGCCAGTGGAATACTTAGAGGTGAAAAAAGAGAATAGGAAGGGAAAGACAACATGAAAAGAACGCCGTTGATTGCTGCTAATTGGAAAATGTTCAAAACTGGTTCTGAATCAGTTGCTACGGCAAGGCGACTTGCAGAACTCTCATCTGATATTGCAGATATTGATATAATGATATCGCCATCATTTCCATCACTTGTCCTTGTAAATGAAGCTCTTAAAGGGATTAAGAGCAGTATAAGGGTTGGAGCACAAAATATCTCTTACGCAGATGAAGGTGCTTATACAGGAGAAGTTTCTGCAAAAATGCTAAAAGATGCTGGTGTAAGCTATGTAATTATAGGACATTCAGAGAGAAGACAGCATTTTGGAGAAACCAATGAAGATGTATGTAGAAAGATAAAAGCTTCTGTAGAATCTAACCTTATTCCAATAATGTGTATTGGCGAGACAGAAAGTGAAAAAAAGGAAGAAAAAACATTTTATGTGCTTGACAAACAAATTAAAAATGGGTTAAAAGGCTTCCGTTCTGATGAGCTTCAAACTCTTGTTATTGCTTATGAGCCTGTATGGGCAATAGGTACTGGCAATACAGCAACACCGAAAGAGGTTGAAGAGGTTCATACCTATATAAGGTCTGAGATCGGGAAGATGTTTAACAGTGATTTTGCAGCATACATTCGGATTATCTATGGTGGCTCTGTAAAACCTGATAATATCTCTGAGCTTATGAGTCATCAGAATATTGATGGAGTTTTAGTTGGCGGTGCGAGTCTTGATGCTGATAGTTTTATTAAAATTATAAATTACAAAAAGAATTAAATGATTTTATGGCAACCTTAGTCCTCTTTATACATATTATATCTTGTATTCTTCTTATTCTGATTGTTCTTCTTCAGACTGGGAAAGGAGCAGATATGGGTGCATCATTTGGTTCTGCATCTGGCGGTCAATCTCTATTTGGTGGAGCAGGACCTGCTACTGCATTAAGTAAAATTACTACAGTAGTAGCTATTGTTTTTATGTTGACATCTTTAACAATGGCATATACTTCTGGTCATAAATCTAATCAAAGTATTATGCCTGCGGCTACAGCTACTGATATCACTAAAAGTGATACTGTTGATAAAAAAGCATCCTCAGAGACGCAAGCATCTCAAAAAGCTGACACCGGAGCTAATAAATCTTCATCAGCAGAGTCGTCAACAACAGATAATAAGTAAATATAAAAATAGTATAATAAATTTGATATACTTATAATAAATTAGCAAGCCGAAGTGGTGGAATAGGTAGACACGCACGCTTGAGGGGCGTGTGGGGCGACCCGTAGGAGTTCAAGTCTCCTCTTCGGCACCAAATATTTTAAAGAGCCACTTACATTTTAATGTTTGTGGCTCTTTTTTTGTTTTTATCCCTAAAAATTATTCCCAATATTAAGATTATTGCGTATTATAAAAATTACATGCACCATATCATAGATAACCTAATAATATAGATACAAACATGCTACACACAGAAAAGATGAAAATCAACTGCCGAGAATGCGACTACTACTACGTTACATGGGATATTAACGCTCCTTATGGCTGCAAGGCAATGGGTTTTAAAGGAAAACTGATGCCATCTATTGCTGTTTTACAATCAACCGGCAAACAGTGCCTTTTGTTTGAAAAGAAGATAAAGAGCACAACTTTTGATTCTAAGAAATAGATATACTAACAAAACCAATCTTCTAAAAATTAGAAGTAATTCTTGAATACAACTTTAACATGATTATAATTGCAAATTATGAACGAAGAAAATAACAATTTACCAGACCCACAAAAGATAGAGAAAGAGATTAGCGAATTTCTGAACAAGAAGTTCGGTGGAAATGTTAAAATCATCTCACCATCAATACTTCCGAAACAGTCGCCTGTTAAAGGTTCTGACTCTTTTAGCGACAAAAAGCAGTTTATCAATTTTGATATCAAGCCTGTTGAGCTTGTATCTTATCTTGATCAATACATCGTTAGACAGCAAAAAGCCAAGTCAATACTCTCCACAAAAATATGTACCCATTTTAATCGAATAAAGCATCTTGAGGAGATGGCATTTTCAGGTGTCAGCAATAGCGATGATACTGACAACACTAAAGAGTCCACTAATATTAGGGCGAAAAATGCCATTACAGGAAGCATCAAATCAAATATCTTAATGCTTGGTCCAACCGGTGTCGGCAAAACCTATATTATCAAACTCATTGCAAAAAAAATTGGCGTGCCGTTTGTTAAGGCAGATGCAACAAAATTTTCTGAAACCGGCTATGTCGGCGGAGATGTAGAAGATATTATCAGAGACCTTGTAAAAGAGGCAGATGATGATATTGAACTTGCCCAGTATGGCATTGTCTATATTGATGAGATCGATAAAATTGCTGCAAGCCAGAATTTTAGAGGTGCAGATGTCTCAAGAACCGGGGTTCAAAGAGCACTTTTAAAACCTATGGAAGAGACAGATATTGATCTAAAAGTGCCCCATGATCCAATATCAATGATGCAGGAGCTTGATAACTATCAAAAGACTGGAAAGCGTACAAAAAGACGCATAAACACCGCCAATATTCTGTTTATTGTAAGCGGAGCTTTTGGCGATTTAGCTCAGATAGTATCAAAGAGAATATCAAAGCAGTCAATTGGATTTGGCTCGACTCTATCAACATCTAAAGATGAGTCAGATATTCTAAAGCAGCTAAAAGCTGAGGATTTAGTTGAGTTTGGATTTGAGTCTGAATTTATCGGAAGGCTTCCGGTTAGATGTGTGCTTGAAAAGCTCTCTGAAGGCGATCTATATTCAATCCTTAGAATGCCTAACAACCCGGTAATTCTTGGTAAACGCCTTGATTTTAAAGCATATGGAATTGATATTGTATTTACAGATCAAGCTCTTAAACTACTTGCATCTAAGGCATTTAATGAAAATACAGGTGCAAGAGGGCTTGTGAGTGCAGTTGAAGATACCTTAATACACTTTGAAGAGCATCTTCCTTCATCTGATATAAATCATCTTACGGTAACGCCTGAACTTGTAGAGAATCCTGAGAAATATTTAGAAAAGATGCTTTGCAATGATAAGGCGTTATCAGAGCTATTTGATGAAACTCATCAAATAGCTGCTGAACAGGAAAAAGCCTATATCACTGAATATATATCTAATAATTGGAAAAATTTATCTATCCGCCATGGATTGACCCTTTCACAGTATCGCTGCACACTTGTTGCAGAATATTTCTGTACCCATATTACAGAGCTTGGCAATGCAATTAAACAGATAAAATCTTATTATGAATCGATCAAAAAAATTGAGGTCGATTTTTATAAAAGCTATGATTTAAATATTGTTTTTGAAGAAGATTCTGTTGATTTTCTTATTGAAGAGTTAATTCACAATAATATCTCTTCAAGAGATATTATGACAAAAATTTATAACGACTTTTACAATGGACTGAATCTGATTCGCGACAAATCTGGCAAAAACAGGTTTTTTCTATCCAGAAAAGCTCTTTTAGAACCAGAAAATTTTCTGAATGAACTTATAAAACGAGAGATATCATAATGATTGGAATTTCAAAATTATACTGTGCAACTGTTGAACCCTCTGATACTTTACGCTATTCACGCCATTCAGGGAAACTTCCTTCTCATCTTCTTCAGTTCTCTTCTGACAAAAAACCGGTTGTTGTCTGGAATATGACGAGACGCTGCAATTTACGGTGCGTTCACTGCTATGCACAATCTGAAGATATATCATACGACAATGAGTTGACTCACGAACAGAGCCTTGCAATGATCGATGATTTAGCTGAGTTTGGTGCTCCTGTCCTTCTATTTTCAGGAGGAGAGCCGTTGGTGCACCCACGACTTGCTGAGTATGCTGAGTATGCTGTCAAAAAGGGCATGAGAGCGGTAATATCGACTAATGGGACTCTTATCACAAAAGAGAAGGCAAAGATTCTCAAGCAGATTGGACTCTCCTATGTTGGCATAAGTTTAGATGGACTTGAAGAGACTCACGATAAATTCAGAGGGGTAAAAGGTGCGTTTCAAAAGGCAATGCAAGGGATTCGCAACTGCCAAGAGGCTGGTATAAAGGTTGGATTGCGTTTTACTATTAACAAAAGAAATGTGGCGGAGATTCCCGGTATATTTGATCTGTTAGAAAAGATGGATATCCCAAGAGCCTGTTTTTATCATCTTGTCTATTCTGGCAGAGGTTCTGCAATTGCAAATGAAGACCTCTCTCATGAAGAGACCAGAAAAACCATTGATCTTATTATGGAGCGGACAAGAGATTTGCATGATCGCAACCTTCCTAAAGAGATTCTTACTGTGGATAACCATGCAGATGGACCATATCTATATTTAAAACTGCTTGAACAAGACCCGGTGCGAGCCGCAGAGGTTTTAGAGCTTCTTCAAATGAACGAAGGCAATAACTCCGGCAGAGGATTTGGCTGCATAAGCTGGAATGGCGATGTCCACCCTGATCAGTTCTGGAGAGAAAAAGTTCTTGGTAATGTTAAAGAACGCCCATTTTCAGAGATATGGACAGATACTAACAATGAGTTTCTAATGAAAATGAAAGACAAAAAAAGTCATGTTAAGGGCAGATGTGCAACCTGCAAATGGCTTGATATCTGCGGCGGCAATTTTAGAGCAAGGGCAGAATCTATAAAAGGTGATCCTTGGGACCAAGACCCTGCATGTTATTTGACAGATGAAGAGATAAAAAAGGAGAATTAAAAACCATGCTGTTTCCTGATTTTAGAGCCAGACGCCTTAGAGAAAAAGATGCTTTCAGAAGAATGATTCGTGAAACCACTCTATCTGTTGACGATTTTATACTGCCTCTTTTTGCAATTGAGGGAAAAGGTATCAAAAATCCAATCCCTTCGATGCCGGGTCAGTTTCAACTTACATGCGACTATCTTGTCAAAACTGTTCAAGAGGCTAAAGATGCGGGTATTCCAGCCGTTATGTTATTTGGCTTGCCTGATAAAAAAGACCCTCTTGCCACACGAGCCTATGCTTATGACGGAATAGTTCAAAAGGCAGTCAAGGCTGTTAAAAATGCTGTGCCTGATATGGCTGTTATAACTGATGTATGTTTGTGCCAATACACAGAGCATGGTCATTGCGGTATGGTTGAGAATGGTCATATCGACAATGATGGCTCTCTTGAGCTGATTGCAAAAACAGCTCTATCTCATGCAAAAGCTGGTGCCGATATGGTTGCACCTTCTGATATGATGGACGGAAGGGTTGGAGAGATACGAGATACCCTTGATGAAGAGGGGTTTTCCGGCATTCCAATAATGTCGTATGCTGTAAAATATGCCTCTGCATATTATGGACCATTTAGACAGGCTGCTGACTCGGCACCTCAATTTGGAGATAGACGCTCTTATCAGATGGACCCTGCAAACTCTCTTGAAGCCGTAAGAGAGGCTACAATGGACGTTGAAGAGGGTGCTGATATAATCATGGTAAAACCTGCTCTATCTTATCTTGATATAGTATATAGACTAAAAGAGGAGATCGATCTTCCCATAGCTGCCTACAGCGTTAGCGGTGAATATGCAATGATAAAAGCTGCTGAACTTATGGGCTGGGTAGATGGGAAAAAAATTATGATGGAGACCCTTCTATCTATTAAACGGGCAGGAGCAGATACTATACTGACCTATTTTGCTTTAGAAGCTGCAAAGGAGTTGAATAGATAATGCACTCTTCCGATCATGCCGACCATGACTCAAAACACCATTTTAATCATGGGAGTCCTCATAACTACCCTGCTTCTGCTCATGGGCATGGAATTTCTAAAGATGGGGAGAGCCAGAAAGCACCGTATCCAGCTATAAGATTAGTTGCATGGGAGACAACCAGACGCTGCAATCTTTCATGCGTCCACTGCCGTGCTGCTGCTGAAGATCATTTTTACGAGAATGAGCTGGCTACAGATGCAGCCATGCAGCTTATGGATCAGATAAGGGAAGTTGGGCAGCCCATAATAATTCTTACCGGCGGTGAGCCTCTATTAAGACCAGATATCTTTGAAATTGCTGCCTATGGAACACAAATCGGGCTTAAAATGGTGATGGCACCAAATGGAACCATGATCACGCCAGAAAACGCTGCAAAGATGAGAGAGTCTGGAATTAAAAGGATAAGCATAAGCTTAGATGGCTCCACCCGGGAAAGCCACGATAAATTCAGAGGAGTTGATGGTGCTTTTGATGGTGCACTAAACGGTATCAAATTTGCAAAAGAGGCGGGAATTGAGTTTCAGATAAACACCACAATCACAAAAACAAATTTAGACCAAATCCCAAAAATCCTCTCTCTTGCCGAATCACTTGGTGCAGTTGCCCACCACATATTTCTTCTTGTTCCAACAGGCAGAGGCAAATACATTGTTGATCAGGAGATAGATGCCGTTGAGTATGAAAAGACACTCAACTGGTTTTACGATCAACGAGAGAAAACATCTTTGCAGTTAAAAGCCACCTGTGCACCTCATTACTACAGAATATTAAGGCAGCGTGCAAAACAAGAGGGCAAACAGGTAACTTTTGAAAGCCATGGATTAGATGCTGTAACTCGTGGTTGTCTTGCTGGAACTGGCTTTTGCTTTATCTCTCATATTGGAGAGGTTCAAACGTGCGGATTCTTAGATGTTAAATGCGGAGATATAACAAAATCGACATTTAAAGAGGTTTGGACAAACTCAGAGGTATTTAATAAACTCAGAGATTTTAACGCTCTTGATGGCAAATGTGGCGTATGTGAATATCGAAAAGTGTGCGGAGGGTGCAGAGCAAGAGCCTATGAAGCCACAAGCAGCTATATGGCTGAAGAGCCTCTTTGCACATACGTTCCAAAACAACTTTAAACTCCTAAGCTGTTAAATATAACCAAACTTATTTATGAGTTTTCTATAAGTTTATTGTTAAATTGGGATTTTTCAACAGCAAGAACAACAAATATAAAAATTTAAAAAGAAATTAGGGGGGGAAAACTATAACTGGTTATCCCCCCTATATATTTTAGAGGAGAATAAATGATAGTTTTAATTATTAATGCTGGAAGTTCGTCATTAAAATATCAGCTAATAAATATACTAAATGACTCTGAGCACACTGTTATGGCATCTGGTGTAGTTGAGAGAATCGGCGAACCAATGGGAAAACTGACGCATAAAAAGATATTAACCCCCAAAAATATCCAAGATAAACAAGCGGTTGATAAGAACGTGGCTGCTAAAGAGCAAGAGAGTCTTAAGTTTATAAAAGAGCAGGAGATAAACGATCATTCTCTTGCAATGCACCTTGCTGCTAATATGCTCACTGATAATAAATCTGGCTCAGGAGTTATAGAGAGCATCAACCAGATAGATGCGATTGGTCATCGTGTTGTGCAAGGAGGCGAAAAATTTAACTCGTCCATTTTGATTAATGATAGTGTAAAGCAGGCAATCAGAGATAACTTTCCTCTTGCACCGCTTCACAATCCGCCAAACCTTACAGGCATTGAGGTCGCTGAATCTCTTTTTCCATCAATTCCTAATATCGCAGTGTTTGATACTGAATTTCACCACACAATTCCCCAAAAAGCATTTATGTATGCCTTACCCTATGAGTTTTATGAAGAGTTCAGGATCAGACGCTATGGATTTCACGGCACTTCACATAAATTTGTTGCTGAAACTGCATCAGAGCTTATGAAAAACAGAGCCATTAAAGAGATTCCTAACCACAAAACTACTTGTGATAGATTAGAATCAAAACATAATAATCCAATCCAACAAAATGGATTAAATCTTATTACTGTCCACCTTGGCAACGGCTGCTCAATCTGTGCGATAGAAAACGGCAGATGCGTTGATACATCAATGGGAATGACACCTCTTGCTGGTGTGATGATGGGAACAAGAACAGGTGATATTGACCCTGCAATCCAAAAATATCTTACGGAGTACACCAATCTAAACGCCCAAGAGATTGATAATATATTTAATAAAAAGAGTGGATTAAAAGGTATCTGTGGCATGAATGACATGAGAGATATCCATTCAGCAGCAGATAGCGGAGATGATCGTGCTCAGCTTGCCCTTGAGATGTTTACATATCAGGTAAAAAAATATATTGGAGCATATTTTGCTGTGCTTGGGAGTGTAGATGCTATTATTTTTACGGCTGGTATCGGCGAGAACGATAAAGTTGTCAGAGAGATGATCTGCTCTAACCTCACAGCTTTTGGCGTTGAGCTTGATCCTTCAAACAACGGTGAAACTTCATCTGAACCAAGACCCATACATTCAGACAAAAGTGCTGTAGAGGTATGGGTTATACCTACAAATGAGGAGCTGCAAATTGCTCGTGAGGTTTTAAATATTATGTGCAGAAATAATAGTTGATACCCCTGCCATTAAGGCACTTCAACTGAATCAAAAACAGATTTAATAATATGGTCAGTTGTAATCTGCTCTGCTTCTGCCTCAAATGAGAGGATAATTCTGTGCCGTAAGACATCTGGTGCTATAATTTTTATATCTTGTGGAGTTATGTAAGCTCTTCCCTGTAGAAACGCTGTAACTCGTGCAGCTTGAGCAAGAAAAAGCGTTGCCCTTGGAGATGCACCAAACTCCACATAGTTGGCAATATCTATACCATATTTTAAAGGCTCTCTTGTGGCAAAAACAAGATTGACAATATACTCTTTTAATTTATCGTCAACGTAAATATTTTTAATTATATCAGCCATCTCTCGAAGCTCTTCTGGAGATATAACTGGTTCAACGATCTGTTTTTGTTCAAATTCGCTTTTTTTAAGAATTTGAAGCTCTTGAATTTTATCAGGATAGTCAATAAGAACTTTTAGCATAAATCTATCAATCTGAGCTTCAGGCAGAGGATATGTTCCTTCCTGCTCAATTGGGTTTTGAGTTGCAAGCACCAAAAACGGATCAGGTAATAGATATGTCTCATCACCTATAGTTACCTGCTTCTCCTGCATTGCCTCTAAAAGTGCGGATTGAACTTTTGACGGTGCTCGGTTAATCTCATCAGCAAGGATAATGTTATTAAAAAGAGGTCCCTTTCGTGTAACAAAATCACCTGTTTTGGGTATATAGACTTCAGTACCCACAAGATCAGCAGGCAGAAGATCAGGAGTAAACTGAACTCTTTTAAATTGTGCCTGCACAGTTGATGCAAGGGCTTTTACAGCACTTGTTTTGGCAAGACCAGGTACGCCTTCAATTAATACATGCCCACCAGATAAAAGCCCAATCAAAAGTGCATCAATAAGTTTATGCTGTCCTACAATCTCCTTACTTATCTCTTTTTTTATACTACTTATAAGTAGGTATTTTGATTCTATCTGTTCTCTTATCTGCTCCATTGTATCTTCTATTTTTTTACCTCTACTCTATTTTATATTACCTTTAATATTGATTTTTATTATCTACATTTTACGGTTGAGTTTAAAAAAACAATAGCTTCTACTAAATGTTGATGCTACTTGATAAGTTTATTGCTAAATAGATCCGCTGTAATTTTTGTGATTTTAAGAATATGTTCTCGTATCTCATTGTTCTCTTTTACAGGGTGATTCCTGAAAGTCATTATAATACCGGTCATTGCAGCAATAAACGAATGAACATACATTCTAACATCACTTTCTGTTCCATATCTTCTAAGTAACCGTTCAAATGTGTCAAAGAATATTCTTGTCACCGAGCCAAATTTTGCCAAAGCAGATTTGTCTATATGCTCTTTTAGCAGAATATAGGTCATCATCTGAAATGTGGATTCATTTTGGAACAGATGGTCAACATAAGTTATAGCAAACTCCTCAATTGTTGCTGGCTGCTCTTTTCTTACCATATTTTCAAATTCAAGGCTCACTGCTGAAATATCTTGAATAAAGGCTTCAACAAAAAGTTCCTCTTGACTTGGAAAATAGCGATATAGTGTTGCAGGTGAGACTCCAGCCTCATCTGCAACATCCCTCATTCCTACGTCATAAAAAGGTTTCTTTGCAAAAAGAGCTAATGCAGAATCGATGATGATCTGTTTTCTTGCCTCTCGCTCCTTCTCTTTTAGTTCAGCAAATTTTGACTCTGTATTCACTAAATGACCTCCTCATATTAATGTGTGAATGTTACTATTATTTGTGAACAAATATCACGCATTGCAAGTAGTGACAAGGAAAAATCATAATTCATGTAGATATTGGATACAATGCGATAGTATTATTGACTGATATGATGATATTAGTTATTCTTTTTAAGGTAGTAGGTCGCCAATAAATCGTTGGCATTGTCAATATAATTTCAATATTACTCATATAACTATACAGTATATATTATACACAATAGCAGACAAACAACATGATTCCAGCAGATATTATAAAAAAGATCAGACGGATACACATAAAGGGAAGTCGTACAGTAAATACAATAATGGCGGGTCAATACAAGTCTGTTTTCAGAGGGTCTGGTATTGAATTTGAGGAGGTGCGTGAATACTCTCCGGGTGATGAGGTCAAATCTATTGACTGGAAAGTTTCAGCTCGTCTTGGAAAACCTTTTATAAAACTTTACAGGGAAGAGCGAGAAAGTATTGTTATGCTTCTGATTGATATGAGTTCTTCACTTAAATTTGGTACCTTTTCAGGTATGAAACTTGAGAAGGCTGCAGAAGTAGCTTCAGTGCTTGCATTCAGTGCTATCAAAAACAGTGATAAGGTTGGGGCAATATTTTTTACCGATAAGGTAGAAAAGTATATTCCACCTAAAAAAGGTTCAGGTCATATTTGGAGGCTGATTACAGAGATTTTTACATTTAGCCCAGAGGGAAGAGCCACTAACATTACAGCAGCTCTTGATTTTTTATCTTCTGTATCTCGAAAAAAGACGCTCTCTTTTGTAATCTCAGATTTTATATCCCATAGTTACACAAAATCATTAAGAACAGCACGACAGAGGCATGAGCTTATTGGAGTTATAATCTCTGACAAGGGTGAGTTTGAACTTCCATCTTCTGGTATTGTATCTATGACCTGTTTTGAAACTGGTCAAAATACTTTAATAGATGCGGGTAATAGTGTTATAAGAGAGCTTTATTTAAAAAAACGCCAATTGTATCATAGCCAAATAATAGAGAACCTTAAATCTGCCAGAGTTGATGCTATTGAAATTAGCACAGAATACTCTGTAGCAGACACGCTTATTAAATATTTTAGATACAGAGAAAAAAGAGTGAGGTTGATGTAAAATATGCAAGATATTCACGATATAAAACCACCTATTCCAGTAGATATTGAATCTGATATTTTTACGTTTATTATTGCTCTTGTTGTAGTTCTATTCTCTCTTATTACAGGATATTTTCTGTTTCGATATATCAAAAAGAGGCTAAATAAAAAGAGAGATAGGAATGGTATGTTACTTTCTTCTCCGTCTCCTGCTAACGAGGCAGCTTTAAAAGAACTTGCAACCATTTCAGATTTGATGATGACAGAACCAAGGCTCTACTACTTCCGACTCACAGCAGTTGTAAAACATTTTATCGGCAAGGTGTTTTGCATTAATGCACCTGAAATGACAACGCAGGAGATAATTGTATTAATTAACACGCTTGCAATTGAAAAAACTATAGTAGAACCACTTAAAGAGTTTTTTCTGTCATCATCAATGGTTAAATATGCAGCCGTCATACCTCAAATTGAACAGATGAGATCTGACGAACAATTTATAAAGAAGTTTATTTATTCTGTAGCAAAAAGTAGTGCCATGAGCAAAGAGAGCCAAGAACACACCAATTTAGCAGATAGCTTTTCAACTGGAGGGTAAAAATAAAAAATGTTTCGTTTTGCATCTCCTCTATTTTTGATGTTGCTTGGAATTATTCCAATTATTTTCTATATAAGCAAAAATAAAAGAGGTAATTTCTCTGCTCAATACTCTTCTATCAATGTCTCTTCTCTCTTTTTTAGAGATACAAACAGCTCTAAAGTTTTAAGCTTTGACTCGTCATTCACGACTATTATTTTCAAACTTCTTATAGTATTAAAATATGCAGCCCTTGCATTTATGATTATAGCTCTTGCCCGTCCGCAGTGGGGAACAAAAAAAGTTGATGTAACTACTGAGGGCATTAATATAATCCTTGCTATTGATCTGTCTGAATCAATGGCAGCACTTGATTTTTCGACTAAAGATAAGATCGTTAACAGACTTGATGCTGTCAAAGATGTTGTGAACGATTTTATAATGAGACGAGAAGGTGATAGAATCGGTTTAGTGGTGTTTGGTTCTCAAGCATTTACACAGCTGCCACTTACCCGCGATTATAATACTATCTCATTTGTTTTGGAGAAGTTAAAAATTGGAGCTGCCGGACCAAGCACTGCAATTGGTGATGCAGTTGGCATATCTCTAAAACGGCTTGAAGATATTAAAAGCAGATCAAATATAATTATTTTACTTACTGACGGCAGCAGTAATAGCGGTGAGCTTTCCCCTGAAACCGCGGCATCAATTTCAGTAGAAAAAGGTGTCAAAATCTACACTATTGGAGTTGGCAAAGAGGGTAAAGCCCCTTTTTTGATAAATGACCCTATTTTGGGTCAAAGGTATGTCTATCAAAATGTAGATATTGACCACGATACTCTTAAAAAGATGGCAGATATTACCAAAGGAGTTTTTTTTGTAGCGGAAGATGTGGAGAACCTTGAGGAAATATACAAGATTATTGACGGTCTTGAAAAGACAAAAGTTGATGTAAAATCTTGGTCAGAATACAATGAGTTGTATTTATGGTTTTTAACTCCGGCACTTATCTTACTTGGGATTTATGTGGTTCTTTCAAATACAAGATTTTTAAGAATACCTTAAGGGTAATTAATAATCATAACTTTTTTATAATCATAACTTTTTTAGGTAATAATAGATGAAATTTTCAAATCCAAATATGTTTTATCTGATATGGCTTGTGACGATGCTTGTTGGATTTTTAGTTTATGGTACACGCAAGCGGGCAAGGGTTTTGCAACGATTTATCTCATCTTCTCTAATCAACACTATGGTTAATGGATATAGCAGAGAAAGGCAGTGGCTAAAAGCTATTTTACTTGTTGTATCAATAATTTTACTTGTTCTCTCTATGGCAGGACCTCTTGCTGGATTTAAGTGGGAAGAGATAAAAGAAAAAGGTGTAGATATTATGATTGCACTTGATTGCTCCAAAAGTATGCTTGCAACTGATATTAAACCTAATAGATTAGAGCAAGCAAAGCGTGAGATTATTGATCTTTTAAATATGATGCAGTCAGATAGGGCAGGTCTTGTAGCATTTGCAGGCACATCTATTCTTCAATGCCCACTGACTCTTGACTACTCAGGCTTTTCTATCTTTCTTAATGCCTTGAATCCTGACTATCTGCCAATGGGAGGAACTGATATAAGCGGAGCTATTCATACTGCAATAAATGGTTTTGAAACAGCTTCTGATACAGACAAAGCGATAATTATAATCACCGATGGAGAGAACACTGTAGGCGACCCTGTTGCAGTTGCTGCTGAAGCTGCAAAGAGTGGAATTAAAATATTCTGTATTGGTGTTGGTCAAGAAGATGGGGCACCAATACCTGATGATAATGGTGGTTTTAAAAAAGATAGTGAGGGAAAGATCATCATGTCAAAAGTGGATGATGAGGTGTTGCGTAAAATCGCTTTCGTGGGCAATGGGGTTTATGTAAAATCAGTTGCGGGAGATATGGATTTAGATATTATATATACCAATGAGATCCAGAAAAATATGGAGAGAAAAACTATTCAAACTGGTAAAAAAAAGGTTTGGGAGAATAGATTTCAGTGGATTCTGCTTCCTGCTGTTTTGCTCTTAATTTTAGAGATGGTGCTTTCTGAATCTAAAAAAGTAAGTCAAATACCCTAAGGATAAAGCGTATGGATTACCTATTATAATATAACTATTACAGAATGTTATAACTATTAACGTTCGTGAAATATATAAGTGAAGACCTCTAAATAGAGTAGAAGGTAAGTTTGAAATTAGAATTGCTGGGAATTTGACATATTTGGTTGACAGGTAGAAACCTGACATATATATAAACAAAACAGAAAATTAAAGACATTCCGCATTTTACCATCATTAATCTTAGATTTTAACAGCATAAATCTTAATTTTACACAGGGAGATATATTATGAGCGAAAAGAAGAGAATACTTGTTGTTGACGATGAACCTGATTTTGCATCAATTGTGCAGTCAAATCTGAAACGAGAAGGGTTTGATGTTGAGATAGCTTATGATGGAAATGAAGCTATTGAAAAAGTCAAAGCTAATCCACCAGATGCTATTGTGCTCGATGTGATGATGCCTGAAAAAGATGGCTATGAAGTTTGTGCTGAATTGAAGCGTAGTGATAAATATAAAGATATTCCCATTATTATGCTTACTGCTGTTGCAGATCATGTAGGGTCAACACGCTATTCCCATGCCGATGGTATGAGTATGGAGGCTGACGACTATCTGCCTAAACCTGCTTCTGCTGAAGAGATTACCAAAAGCGTAAAAAGGGTTATTTCTTGATTTTCAGATACCAAATTAAGGGACAGAAACTATCTTCTGTCCCTATTTTTTTGGAATCTGCTTTTATGTTCAAGTTCCTTACTACTTATTTTTCATATTGTCTGCTCCAATCGTAAAAACAACAAAAGATATAATCAGAGAACTTTTTCAATCAATTTATATACTGTTCAATGTCATAAATTGAAATTTACCTAAGCTGTTAGAGACCTACGGCTGTGCGTCTCTACTTAAATATAAAAAACTCAATTGATACTTAAATTAGGGTATAAATACCACTTACTTTAAATGGGTGGTTATATTTAATTTGAAACAATCAATTTAAACTCTGAATAGTAAATCTAAAGCATATCATTTTTAGCCCGAAGTAATCAGTTTAACCCTTAAAAATCAGTTTTAATCCAGTATCAACCCTAACCTGGTGGTGACTATGAAAATATTCTGTATTTTAGGTGATGAGCGGGCATTTCGTACAAAATCTCCAGCCATGTTTTCCACTGTATTTAAACGTATTGGGATTAGTGCATCCTATGTACCGTTCAAGGTGTTTCCAGATCAAATAGGTTCTGCTATGCAAAGCCTAAAATCACTGAATATTGACGGTGCCAATGTAACCATACCATACAAATCATCTGTTATTCCTTACATGAATATCCTTTCGGAAGGTGCAAATATCATTGGAGCTGTAAATACAATCATCCGCAATGATCAAGCACTTAAGGGATACAACACCAATGCGATTGGTTTTATGGATACTTTGGAGGAACGAGGTTTTAATGTAACAGATAAGCAGGCAATTGTATTTGGCTCAGGAGGAGGAGCAAGGGCAGTAGTATTTATTCTTAACTGGTTAAGGGCAGCTTCTATAAAAATATCTGGTAGAAATTACAGTAGGGTTAGCGATATTGTCCAAAAGATTGGCGGTAGTGCCACATCACTTGAAATTATTGCAAAAGAGCCACCAATAGCAAATATTATTATAAATACAACTCCTATATCCTCACCTGACGATTCACCTGAATTTACTCAATTCGTTAAAAATCAAAGTTTTAAAGAGTGTGAACTTATAGTTGATCTCAACTATGGTCGTAAAAATAATATTTGGCAAAGCAAAGCTGTTGAACTTGGTGTTCCCTTTATTGATGGTTTTACTCCGCTTGCACATTCAGCACGTAGAACCCTTTTACTTTGGACAAAAATTGACGTGGAACCTGCTGAGTTTTTAAAAGCGATTGATGCTATTTAAAACTAACTGTTGAAACCATTTACAGGAGATGTTTATAGATGGATAATATTGATCCAAAAAAAGTTTTGGTCATTGATGATGAGCCAAGCCTAAGGGAAGGAGCCAGAAGAATTCTCTCCAAAATGGGTTTTGAGGTGTTTCTTGCTCCAAAAGGAGAGGATGGACTTGAACTGATTGATAAAGAGCCTATTGCTATTGTTCTTCTTGATATGAAAATGCCTGGTATGGATGGTATGGAAGTGCTAAAGCGGATAATGGCTTTAGAAAGAGGCATTCTTGTTATTGTTATAACTGGTTATGCTACTGTTGAGACTGCTATTGAAGCAATGCAACGAGGTGCTTACAACTTTATCCCCAAACCATATCAACCAGATCAGTTAAGAATATCTGTAAGTCGAGCAAGAGAAAAACTTGATCTTGCAATTGAGACAAAAAGGCTTCAAGAGGAGCGAAAGCGTACTCTTGAAGATTTGCATACCGAGAAGAGCCGAACTCTTACCATAATAGAGTCGTTGCCAAATGGGGTTATAGTTACTAATGCAGACGGAAAGGTTGTATTAGTAAATCCTGCGTGTTATCGTTATCTTGATATTGATTCTCAGAAACAGCCGGGCGATATAAGAGTTGAGGAGCTATTCAATAACAGTGAGCTTTGTGCCCTTATTCTTGATATTTCAAAAGGTAAATATATTGATTATGCAGATATTCCAGCTTACGAAATTGAGTCAAATAACAAAAAGTTTTTTATGGTTAGATGCAGACCTGTACTTGGAGAGAGAAGAGAGTGTCTTGGAGCTGTAATCAATATTGCTGATATATCAACCATGAAAGCTCTTGATCAGGTTAAATCTGAGTTTGTAGCTAAGGTTACCCATGAGCTAAGGTCTCCTCTTTCAACTATTCACGAACAGCTCAACATGGTTATGATGGCTCATGTAGGAGAGAACAGCGGAGAGACCAGTGAAGAAGAAAAATATATGCTATCTCGTGCAAAAGAGAAGACTAAGGCTCTTATTTCAACTATTGGAGACCTACTTGATCTGTCCCGCATTGAGGCTGGTATGGCAGCCAAAGACCATAAATCTGTACGGGTTGATGAAATTTTAAGAAATGTAGGCGATTTTTTAAACGCCAGAGCTGTTGCAAAGAGTCAGACTCTTAAAGTAAGCACACCGCAGACACCTCTTCCGCCACTTACTGCTGACCCAATGGCAATAGAGAGTGTATTTGGAAATCTAATTTCAAATGCTATAAATTATACTCAAGAGGGTGGCCAGATCAATGTTACGTGTGATCTTGCAGGAAACAATATCAGAGTACAGGTAAAAGATAATGGGTTTGGAATTGATGCTAAATATATGGACAAAATATTTGAAAGATTCTACAGAGTTAAAAATGAGAAGACTCGCTTTATAAATGGGACTGGATTGGGATTGCCAATTGTAAAGGGAATAGTTGATTCTATGAACGGTTATATTAATGTAGAAAGTGAGGTAAACAGAGGTACAACATTTACTGTATTGTTGCCGTTAAAAAAGACACCTATAGGAATAGTATAAATTTTTATAATTTTATTAGATTTAAAAGAGCAAAGGCTCTTACTCATATACTGTCTTATAGTAGTTGACGCTTTTTTTAAGTGTCAACTACTTATAAGCTAACCAAGTTCTAAATTTTACTTAATGCCTGCTCCAAATCTTCAATAAGATCATTTGGGTCCTCAAGCCCCACAGAAAGGCGAATAAGACCATCATCAATGCCAGCTATTTTTCTCTCTTCAGGAGTTAAATGTTCATGCGTAATTGTTGGAGGGTGCATACAGATAGAACGACTTGTGCCAAAAGTAACTGCATGAACAATGGTTTTAAAACTGTTCATAGCAATAGCCGCCCCCTTCATGCCTTTAGCCACAACAAAAGACATTAACCCTCCATGCATTCCATTCATTTGACGACATGCAAGTTCATGCTGCGGATGTGTGGAAAGCCCCGAGTAGTTAACTCGCTCAACTTTAGGATGTTTGCTAAGAAATTCTGCTACAATTTGTGCATTGGAGCTGTGCTTTGCCATTCTCATCGAAAGTGTTTCAATATATTGGAGAGTCAACCACGCTTCCATGGGCTGAATAATAGAGCCTAAAAATTCAGTTGTATTCCAGCGAATATCCTCAACAAGAGGTTCAGGTCCTACAATAGCTCCTCCAATTACAGTTGCATTACCAGCAATAAATTTTGATATGGACAGAAGAATAAAATCTGCTCCAAGCTCCATTGGACGTTGGAGAGCTGGAGTTGCTGTTGTATTATCGACTAAAACTGGAGCTCCTTTTGCATGGGCTACCTCTGCCACAGCCTTAATATCTGTTACAAAAAGGCAAGGGTTACTCGGAGTCTCAATCCAGACAAGTTTTGTCTTTTCATCGATCTCATCTGCCCATGATTGGGGTTCAGAAGGCTCTTTTACAAACCGAAAGTTGACATTACATTTTTTAGGAAAAATGGATGTTGCCTGTTTATAGCCTTCACCAAAGATATTCAGAGAAGTTACAACGTTATCTCCTGGTTCAACCATTGTAAAAATAAGATTGAACAGAGCTTGTGAACCTGAACCCGCTGTAATACAAGCCTCACCACCCTCAAGTGATGCAAGTCTCTCTTCTAAAACAGTATTAGTTGGAGTTCTTGTACGTCCATAAACAGGACATGGAATCTCGTCAAAAGTGTTATAGGGAAAAGTTATAGATTGAACAATCGGAGTTGTAAATGAGACAAAATCATTTTTGTTCTCTAAAGGGTGAAATCCAGCATGAAGAGCACGAGTATTAAATCCTGTTTTGACATTTTCTCTCACTGCACGAGGTCTTGTTGGATCATATACAAAGTGCTCTCTTAAAAAGAAGTGTTTATCATATTTTTTCATGGCTATCTTTATGCTCTTTAAAAATTATTATAATTATTTTTTTGTATTAATCCAAGCCTGTTCACGCTCTACAATCGCTTTAATCTTTTTTTGGACATCTTCTGATAGAGGTTTTACCTTATAGTTAGCAAGAATTTCATCTACTATCTTAGCTGCTCTTGCCTCCATAGTTAGACTACCTTTTTTCTGCCACTGAGCATATCCTCCCTTATCAAATAGTTTGGAATAAAATGGTTCTTTATAGTGTCTAATAGTGTGAGGATGCTGAAGATATGAGCCTGTTGGTCCAAGCTCTTCTGTTACGTCAAGTGCAAGAGTCTCATTATCAACAGTTACTCCGCGTGTTGCTGCTCTAAGAAAACCTATAGTCTCATTGGCAATGACTTGAAGCTGTAAAGAGCCTTGAAGACCAGATTCCATGAATCCAACATCGTGGACAATGTTTGCACCATGAAGTAGGGCTGTCATAAGACTTATGGTCATCTCAATTGCTGCTTGTTGATCCAAAACTTTAGAATCTGTTGAGCCACCAAGCCCAAAAACTGGTAGGTTATAATATTTACCCATAGTTGTTGGAATGCCTTGCTCGTCAGCAAGTACATAGTTACCAACCATTGTTTGGAGATTGTATGGACCACCATTCCATCCTGGAACGGCTATTGGAGAGCCTTCTTTTACCAGCTGAGAGAGTACCACACCAAGCATGATACCAGCATTCATGTTTGCCATACAGCCTGCCGCAGTTGCAGGAGAGTTGACACCTCCTGCATTAAGTGGAATCCATAGCTGTGGCAGCCCTTTACTTGCAAGATATATACATTTTTGAAGAGCCTCCTCATTAGCAATAAGACCTGATGTTACGTTAATATAACAGACCGCAAATGGATACCTTTTGAACTCATCTTCGCCACCAGCCACTGCTTCGCACATCTCTACAGCAGCTTTACAGCCCTCAAAATCAGGACTTACAAAGACAATTGGTTTAGTGGTATAGTTAAGCATCACCTCCATTTGATAACGATCGTATATGCTTTGATCTACATCTTTAGGGAGAAATAGAGACATTACAAAATCAATTTCTGAGAGTGAATCCATAACTTTTGTAGCATCAATTACATCTTGAAGAGATGGAACTCTTCTCTCTCCTGTACGGTGATCTAAAATATTGAGACAATCTGAACCTCCACCATAATAGGTGTTGTATCCCCATGCTCTTATTGCTGGCTTTTTGTTCCTATCGTAAAGTGTCATTCTTGATGGAGCTTGAGCAAGTGCACGATTGACCATATATTCAGGAATTCTAACTCTAATGCCATCTACAGATGCTCCACCTTTTGCAAGAATTGTTCTTGCCTCTTCATGATGAACATCCACGCCGGTTCTTTCAAGAATTTCAAGTGTTCCAATATGAATCTTTTCACACTCTTTGTCGCTCATACGTCCATAATAAGCACTTGTTATGCTCTGTCCGTGAGTTGATATCATTTAGTTGCCTCCATTGATATATCAAAAATGATTGTTAATATGCTCAGCATATATATATTAATCTATCAGAAGTCAACAGTGCTTTTCAATCAGATCATTTAATAGAAAAGTAAGATTATCGAGGTTATCGTAGTTTATATAAAATTTCACCATAGTTTCATCGCTACCTACCATTTTGGCAACTCTTTTATATATACCTTTTAACTTTCGATCAACTTCCATAAAGACTTCCAAGCCACTGTTTGATGGCTTAAATATCAACTCTATCTCTTCAAGGCGGGTTTTCAAATGTCCCTCTACTGGTCTGAGTGCAAATTCTTGCACAAAAGGTAATATAATATTCATATTACGGGGGGCAGGCTCACACACAACTTGATAGACTTCGAGGCCAATATCCATTGCACTGCTAAGAAGAGCATCAACTAAGGGGTGAGGTTGGACATGTATATAATCTTTATCTGCAGGATCAACTGCCATTTTAATATCAAGTCCAGTCTCAACCCATGTTTTAGTTGTACCTGCAGTTACAGGGGTATAGGCTGGCAAAGGAAACTCAAGCTCAAAGGTTACTCTTTCATCAGGTTTTATAATAAAAGGTTCTGAAATTTGAAAATCAGCAATGGTAGCATTGCGTATGATGTTGATACTATCTTCATCATCACCATTTTCTATCTCAATCTCATCTTGGTAGGAGCTTTTTATTTTAAAGTATATACTATCAATGTTTTGTTCAACAGAACCTCCTTTAACTATCACATTACCTCTTATTAATTCGCCCGGAGTAAATATTTCGTTAAAAAGCTCTGTCTCAACA
The DNA here is from genome assembly GCA_964425195.1 of uncultured Desulfobacterales bacterium. Lineage (GTDB taxonomy): Bacteria > Desulfobacterota > Desulfobacteria > Desulfobacterales > Desulfobacteraceae > Desulfamplus. Next base: position 62,073 of record CAYRLG010000006.1, on the reverse strand, counting down.
CTTGCCGAACCAATTCCAACTTTTGAGAGTATTTTATTAAAAAAAGACATTTTTATTTCTCCCTTTAACTTTCAATGGTTGTTTTTTTTACAATACCAAGCATCACTCTGTAAGGTCCTGGCGTTCCGGGAGGCAGTAGTCCTACTCTGTCACCATTGTGCAATACAGTATCAAAAGGTGCTATTTTCCCATTAACAAAAACCCCCTCAACATCCTCTTTGAGAAGTCTAAGATGACAAAAAAGGTCATTTATAGTACTATTTTCAGCAAGTTCCATCTCTACATTATAAAATGCAAAACCATTTTCTGACAGTTTTTGCTGTAAAAAGGAGAATGCGTTAAAATTAATCTTCATTTCTGTCTATTTATATCCTCTTAAGAAAACACAACTTAATAGAGCCTATGGCTTTTTATGTTTTTAATCTAATATAACCTCAACAGCAGGAATTTTGTATTGAGGAACAGCTACATTCCATTTTTTATAAATAGCCTCCATTATGCCATCTGAACGAACAACGTCATAGGCTATTGACCATTTATCAACAATATCGTCAGGAGTATCAACATTAAAGACGATAAACAGACCTTTTTCGACCATTTTCAAAACTGGTTCAATACTATTGATAGAGATACCCATCTCTTTTGCAATTAATGGTGCTCTATCACGACTTGAAACCCATACATCTATACGATTGTCTATAAGTTTTTTCAGATTTAGAGTATCGTCAGTTACGCTATCTAAGTTGTCAAAGCCCTTCTCTTTTAGAAATTGTTCACGTACATCATCTTTGTAAGTACCAATACTTTTTAAAGATTTTGCACTTTCAAGGGATTTAAGCTTAATCCCTGAACCTGTTTTAGCATAAAGAATCCAAACAGATTCAGAGACAGGACCTACCCATTTAAAAAGCGGACGTCTCTCTTCTGTAAATGTAGTAGAAAATAGGGCTACATTAGGTTTTGTAGTCGCAAGGTTGTATCCCTCTTCCCATCGAACCATTTTAATTGGGGTTTTGTCTCCCATCTGTTTTTGCATCGCTAAAACAAGTTCATAAACATATCCTGTAATTTTTCCATCTTTATCTTTGTAATGAGCATTAGGAGACTCTTCAGTGTAAATAGCAAGCTCTCCAGATATTGCAGATGAGGCTAACACCATTAATAAGGCAATGGCGGTAATAAACAGAGTAATAGATTTATAATAGATGAATTTGTTCATGTTTATTCATCATCTCCTTTTGTATTAATATATTATTTCATTCTATTTTATTAATCTTTCCTAAAGATACTAAAGCCCAACTCTTCTAAGAGTTAATAATGAGAATCTTATTTGCAAAAAAATATATAAGCTCTGCAAAAAATTATCCAAGGTAAAAACCCAAACGTTTTGAAAAGTTGTCATCCTGAAACTCTGCTCCTATATATTTGTCGGTTTTAGCCCGCACTATACACCTTTTTGTTATCATATCCTCCTGTTTGTTATCCAATTTAAATTCAAGCTCAATAATATCATCAATATAAATAGTATCTATAAACTTACTATAAATATGGAGCAACTCAAATCGTATTCCTTGCATAGATAGGTCTCTTATAATTATCTCATATTTTTTGTCTGTTTTTTTGATAAGACAGGTTCCAAAAAGCTCCACTTTTTTTCTGAAATGTTTTCTAAACTCAATCTCCATTTCAGTAGTACTACCACATTTACACTTTATAGTAAGGTTTTTCTTCTTGTTTTTAAAAGCAGAGGCATCAAACTGTTTTTCAAACCCACAATGTGGACAGATAAATACAGTTCTGTTCTGTTCATCAACATATCCTTTGACCACTTTAATATTCCCTTTATTGCTATTATACCATTATGTTATTTTTTTAAACTTGGTTTTATCTGTATCTACTTGGAATAACAATACTAATACTATTTAGGAGGGAATATCAAACAGAATTTTTTTAAGACGCTTTTCACCAAATTTAATTGGTAGCAGTGTTGTCAAAATAGATATAATCAATGCTCCGGCAAATGAGGAAACAATCCATATCATATCGAAAATAGCCAAAGGCTTTGATTTTAACTGAGAAGATAAAATCATATAGACCGGTCCAGCTTGGAGAATAATTACTATTCCAATAAACATAGCAGTGAAAACCATAAATAGCAGACCTCCATAGCTTGTGATAGTCTGGGTTGGATTCTCAGATTTAAAAGAGGGAAATGCGGCACCAAGCCCAATTCCAAGTGAAATAACTCCTGGTACAATGAAAAGGGTGTTAATACAAGATAGAGCCATCATAAAGGGGAGAACTTTTAACAAAATATTTGTTCCGATAATCAAAATAAATGTAGTAAGCATAAGTGGTATTAAATATATAATATATTTTATCCATATAAATGATTTAAGCTCAATAGGGCAAGAGCGAATAATCCAAATTGCCTCTCCTTCCATGCTGATTGCAGGAAATGCAAATCTGCCCGTTATTGCAATAAGAACAAAAAATGCAAGACCCATATTAAGAAATGCCAGCATATTTTGAAGATAGATAGTTTGAATTGGTGATCTCTCCAAGGGTAATACTTTGAAATTATAAATATAAATGCAAATAAGTGCACCTATTAAAAATAGCTGAGACCACTGTGCCTGGTCTCTAAAAAAGGTTTTAATCTCTTTTTCAAAAAGTGCTCTTACAGAGGCTGACAAAAATCTTGTAAATGGAATTTCAAACCTTGTAGAACCAAAAAGACGGGCAGCAGATGTTTGGGCTTTGGAGACTCCACTAAAATAGACAATATCTGCCATAAATAGAACACTATACCCAATAAAAAGGATAAAGCTTAATGCAATTATTATATGAAAAGAGGAAATAGCAATTTCGTTTTTAAGGGCTGAAGATATAGCATCATAACACCACGTACTTGGCAGAAACGGAGAGGATGGCGTACTCATCGATTTAAAGTAAAAGAGGGTAGCTGAAAAGACCTCTGGATCAACAAGCCGTTCAGGTCTTAAAATTCTAAATGCAATATATAGTAAAAGAAAGAGAGATAATCCCAAAAAGAGAAAAAGGGTGCGAATACGGCTTGCCGGCACAACCACTACAGCAGCTAATACAACTATTGCTCCAATTCCAGAAGCTCCAATTGCAAGTAGTATTAATGAGGTTATTGTAATTGGATAAAAAAAAATATTTGGAGAGTAAATTAAGTCGTAAGCAACAAATAGAGGGAGAGTATAGAGAATTACCATCCATGAGCTGTCAAACATGGTTTCAATCCATCTGGCAAAAAAAATCCTATAACTTTCAACAGGCATGGAGTGGACAAGTTTAAGGTCTTTTGCAAGATATAGCTTTGACAAGGCGTTTAAAATATTACTAAATATTAGCAACGAGAATATTGTTATAATAACCATTGAGAGAAGTTTTAATGCAAGAATATCACCTAACTCCTCAATTTGACTAAAATATCGTAAAACCCGAATAGATACATAAAGAGCTGCAACCCAAAAAGTTACTCCAAGAGCGATTATTAAAAGATATTTGTAAATAGTTCCTCTGCTCGAGGAGCTACCTCCTTGATTATATATAGATCGAAGACGTGGAGTTATAAGGGTTATTATATCTTTCATTGTATTAATTTTTACCTTTTATGGTTTGTGGTTTGTGGTTTGTGGTTTTTATTTTAACCTTCATATTACAAAATTTTAATAATATGAAACAGTGTTAAGTCTGCTCAGATTCAGTTAGAATCATAAATAACTGCTCTAAATCAGCTTGCTCAGCCGCTGCTTGCTGTTTTAACTCTTCAACATTTCCTTCCGCAATAAGTTTGCCCTTATGTATAACTCCAATACGATGACAGACATCTTCAGCAATTTTTAAGGTATGTGTTGACATAAAAATTGTAGTGCCATCAGCAGCAAGATCGATAAGCATCTGTTTGACCATTTTTATGGCAGCTGGATCAAGCCCAACCATTGGTTCATCAACTACAAGTACCTTTGGCTCATGAATAAGTGCTGCTGCCATTATAAGACGTTGCTTCATGCCGTGTGAGAAAGATTCAATCAAAGCATCTGCCCAATCAAGAAGAGAGAATATTTTTAACTGAGACTCTGCTTTTTGCCTAAATTCCTCTTTTGTCATAGAATCTGTTATTGAAAATAGGTCTGCTGTAAATTTAAGAAACTCTATTGCAGTCAACTTTTCGTATATATAAGGGCGATCTGGAATATAACCGATATTTTGTTTTGCCTGTTTAGGTTTTTTCAACATATCAATCCCGCAGATTTCAACCGAACCAGAGGTTGGTGCAAGAAGTCCTGCAATCATGCTGATTGTCGTTGTTTTTCCTGCACCATTTGGACCTATAAAGCCAAATATCTCGCCAGCAGGAATTGATAAGCTCAAGTTATCTACTGCTGTGAGTCTGCCATAAGTTTTTGTCAGAGATTTTATTTTAATCATTTGCCTATTCCGTAAGAAATAATTTAAGAAGTTATTTCTAAAGACTAAAAAGCCGTAACGACTAAAAGCCTAAGGGTTAAAGATTATTGACTCTTTTTGTAAACAAAGAGAGAATTTAAACGACCTTCCTAAAACACACCCTCTCAAACCCCAAACTAACCACAACAAATTTATGCAAACGTAAATTGCCGTATTTTTTTTCAAGCTCTTTTCCATATTCTGCAACCTGTTTTCCAGCATATTCCAACTGCTCAATAATTGCTGGTATCTGCTCTAACTCCTCTTTGGTCAATTTTTTTGCATCTGCTCCTGTCATAACAATATCTTTTAGAGCTACAAACTTAAACTCAATCAGCACATCAAAGATTTTTCCGTGCCGCTTGTCTGGACGGATAATCATTGTTAAATCTGCATAGTGTCTGTCAATTTCAGGTTCTGAATCCATGATATAAAGCAGATCATTGTAAAGCAGGGTGAGAAACGCTGTCTTGACAGTCAATTCATTTGCCCAGCGGTAATCACGATTTGCAAACACTTTAAAATATTTATCCTCAACAAATCGGCACAATGGGGCAATATCGCCTTTGCTCCACAACTGCCTTGCAGCCTCTTTGCCGTTGTCTCTATCATCTGGCATCGGCAGAAACATCCTGCAGATTCTATCAACATAAAGTCCTTTCATTACAAGGTTAGGAACTTTGAGGATACTTTGTAAATCCTCTGTACGATCTTCAATCGTCAACACCCCGAAATAATAGAGAAATGAGACCAAAAAAGCATGGTCCTTTGATGAGTCGTCAAGCATCTCCTGAATGCCGAACCTTTTGCTTATAGCTGGAACAACTACCTGCTGGTTCTGTTCCATCAAACTTAATAAAAGTTCCTGCCCCTTTGGGATTCTGGCTATATATTCAAGTTTGGATTCATCAACTGCAAGGTTGTCGTCAAGCATTTCAAACGGATATTCGCACTCTTTTTGGAACTGTTTGAAAAAATATATGGAAAGAGTTGGATTATAAATATATTCATTGTTTTTATAAGAAAATTTGTAGCCGTTATAATAAACTCTCATAAGCTCAACTGCTTCGCCAATTTTATTTTCTTTTTCTTCAAAATTACATGCTTCAACAATATGTCTTATAACTTCCTCAACTTCGTTTTGTGTAAAACCGCATAAATTATTAAATTCTGACTCAAAATAGATGTTTTCCGCAACATTATATCCGCTTGTAATATCGCTCATAACCACTGGAGAGACACCAGTTATAAACACACGGTCAAACATTGTTGACGTAGTTAACGCCTTGACGGTTTTGAAAAATGTCCGAAGCGGTCCTTGATCACGAACTAAAGAAAAATATCTGTCAGACTCTTTTTCATATTGCTGTTTTACCCTATAAATCTCCATCATAACTGTATTAGCAAAGTTATCGTATTCATCAATTAAAAGGTATATTGGGTATGGTGTTGCAGCAACAGCATTGGCAATTGAATTTAAAGAAAACAGGGCATTTTCATAATCTATGTTAATTTCAGGCAGAGAAAAGCCTTTATATTTATAGATAGTTTTAAATCCCTCTATCCTTACATTTATATGGTCATACAAAGATTTCTGAATCTGTTCAACTGTGCCGGTTGGATCAACGCAGGAAAAGTCAAATTTTAGGATAAAGTAGGAATTTCTAAGAGGCGTGGGATTTTTTCCAATTGCAAGATGACCAAATAGAGATTCAAACTCATCTTTTTTTGAAACATCATAGTAGTTTTCAAGCATTGACAATAAAAGAGATTTGCCAAATCTGCGAGGACGGATAAAAAGCTGAGATTTTGAACCTTCAAGCAGAGGAATTTTGCCTGTTCGGTCAATGTAAAAAGAACCTTCATTAATCATACCTCTAAAATCGCTTGAACCATAAGCAAATTTCATATTTTACCTCCATTTTCAGCATTAAGGTTTATTTGCGGACATTTACGCTCTCCTTTCTGACGGCTTTAATGATTTATCACAATTTAATTTCAAAACAACTTTGAGACAATAAACGGAACAGCAGTCTCAAGCCTTAAAATTCTTCTGCCGAGATTTACTGTAGAAAAGCCTATCTTTTCAAGAGTTTCAATCTCAATATCAATAAATCCTCCCTCTGGACCCATGGCAAGAATCGCACTTTGATTGATATTTTGCGGACATGGAAGTTCTGCTTTCGGGTGGGCTGCAAGTGCAATTGGTTTGTTATTCAAAGAGCCTTTTACAAGCATTGAAAGCTCTTCTATCACAAATGGTTTAAAAAGGCGTTTGAGGTGGATTTGGGGCATTATCGTATCTTTTGCCTGCTCAAGACCAAGTATCAACTCATTTTTTAGCCTGTCAGGCTCAAGAAGAGGAGAAGACCAGAATGCTTTTTCAACCCGCCATGAGTTGATAAGGTAAATATTTTTAACGCCGAGAGATGCTACAGATTGAAGAATACGCTTGAGCATCTTTGGTCTTGGAAGAGCAACTATCAATGTGAGAGGAATCGGTTCCGGCGGGTCTTCTGAGAGGCAGACCTCCATCTCAATCTGATCTTTTTTTATAGCAAGAACTTTTCCAACCCCTATCTTACCGTTAATAACTCCTACAGTGAGCATATCTCCCTCTTCAGCACGGTGCACTTTGATGATATGTTCTAATCTTCTTCCGCCAATAACAACTCTATTAGATGTTATAAAGTCATTTTCAAATAGGAGTATAAGATTCATAAAAAAAGCTCATAATCAGATATCAGATTTTGATAAGAGTTTTATTTCAATAACCTGTTTAAGAATATTTTGGACAAAAGGCTTCATATTTTCAGTTTCATAATTTGTTAAATAGTACTCTTTTTTCTCGCTATACTCCTCATCTTCAAGCAGAGCTTCAATCCCTTTAGTAATAATATCAGTAAGATATCCATTATCTGTATTAAAAAGATCAAGTACTGCAAGAGTTTTCATGGCAAAATCACCAAACAAGGATGTTGGTCTGCAATAAAAAAAGCCTGAATGTTTAGGTCTTGGATAGTCCTTTAGTCCAAATATGATTACAGGTGTTATGGAACTATCTGTTTTTGATACTCTCTCAGAAGCAGAAGATATACCTTTGGCTGAAGAGTCTTTCATAAAACACCTCGTTTTTTTGCATGATATATAATCACAATACTGTAAACTATCTGAAAAATAAGATATGGAATAAAGATTAATAACCTTTGAAGTCCCTCAATTTCGATCAGCCACAGAGCACCAAATCCTTGCAATAAAGCAACTATGTAGTAAAACATAGTAACTTGAAAATGTGTATAGCCAAGCCGGTTGAAAAGTTGATATAGATGAGTACGATGGGCCATAAATACATTCTCTCCTTTTAGAAGTCGTCGGATAAAAGTAAAAAAAGTGTCATAGATGAAATGGAAAAAGAGCAGTGGAATGATAAGAAGCGAAGTATGAGCATCATCATAGAGTGAGGCAATTATTGAGAGCGTAGCAAATGAAAATCCTAAGAATGTGCTGCCAATATCTCCCATAAATAACTTTCCTCTTGGAAAGTTAAATATAAGAAATCCTAAAACTCCTGCTGCAAGGGTATAAGATACCATATAGGTGAAATTACTTCCTTGATCAAAAGAGATAATACAGAAGAAAATGGAGGCAATAATTGCATTTCCACCAGCCATACCGTTTAATCCATCCATAAAATTGTATGCGTTTGTCATTCCAAGTATCCACCCAAAAGTTATCACATAGCTTGCAGCACCAAGTGATTTATAGTTGAGCCAAAGAAAATTATAAGGAAAGTTAATCTGATGAATTATAATTCCAAATGACATAACAACAATAACCGCAATAATCTGTGTTGCCAATTTTATGTAAAATGGCTTACAGTTAAAATCATCATAAAATGACATTCCAGCGATCAACAAACTTGAAAATGTGAAACCAATAAAATATTTTTCAGTAATCATTGTTGTGTTGGCAAAAAAATAGAGAATTGCCATGCTCAGAAAGAATGTAAAAACAATAGCAACTCCGCCAATAGTTGGAGTAGGTTTTGAGTGAGAAGATCGTCCATTGGGAATATCCATTACTTTGGTATTCTTTATTAAAAAAAGGCTTATAGTAGCAGATACAAGAAATAGAGAAAGAGCGAGTAAAAGATGGTTTTCTAAAGTAAAACTTGGCATTTAAAGTCTTCAGTTGATAAGGGTTTAATGTAAAAAAAACTATAGTGCGTTAAAATGTTTAGTTTTATTATATCAAAGGAGGTGTGTAGTCAAGTTACAGTAGAGAGTATAATACATAACCACTATGACTTATTTGTGATTTGAGAACTGCCTCAGCACTTTTTCTATCTACATAAACAGAGTTGAACTATAAAAAAATTTATAATCTAAAAACATTTTAAAAGAGAGTAAGTATGATAGTTAGAACAAACGGATATTTAACTCCTAAGGCTCATGGTAAAAATGGTGAACTTGTTAACCTTATCGTAGATAGTAGAGATTCTGACCTGTTAAAAAAAAGAGCAACTACCTTAGCTGATGTTGTTCTAAATGATCGTCAACTGTGTGACTTTGAGCTTCTTGCAACTGGTGCATACTCTCCTCTTAAAGGTTTTATGACTCAAGCTGACTATGAGACTGTACTTGAAAAGATGCGTCTATCCACAGGAGAACTTTGGCCAGTGCCAATATGTCTTGATGTGCCGGAAACTTTGGTCAAGAAATTGAAATCTATTCAAAGTTATCAAAATAGTTTTAAACACAGTGAGCCCACTATTTCAAATAGTTATGTTATGTTAAGGGATCAGGAAGGTTTTATTTTAGGCAGGATGAGAGTTGAGGATATTTGGTCTATTGACAGAGACAGAGAAGCTATGACCTTTTATGGCACTAAAGATACAACACATCCGGGTGTTAACTATCTTTATAACAGATCAGGAACATTTTACATAGGGGGCACCATTGAAGCGATGAATCTGCCGATACATTCAGATTTCAGGCAGCTTAGAAAGTCGCCAGCAGAGGTTAGGGAAAACTTTGTAAAACTTGGCTGGAAAAGAGCTGTAGGGTTTCTGACACGCCAGCCTCTTCATAGACCACAATTTGAGATGACTATCAGGGCAATGAGACAGTCTCAGGCAAATTTGCTGCTTTTACCAGTTGCAGGTAAAACAAAATCTGGTGATTTTGATCACTTTACAAGAATAAAGTGTTATAAACAGGTAGAATCTCACTATCCGCCAAATTCATTTATGCTAACACTTCTTCCTTTATCAATGAGAATGGCAGGTCCAAGAGATGCTCTACTCCATATTATTATGGGAAAAAATTTTGGCTGCACGCATTTTATAATAGGACACGACCACGCAAGTCCGGGTATTGACAGCAGTGGCTCTCCTTTTTATCATTCTGAAAAGGCTTCATCTTTTGCGTCTGAATTTGCTCAAGAGGTGGGAGTTGATGTTATTGCTTTTAAAAAGATGGTCTATCTTCCATACCAAGATGAATATAGATTTGAAGATGAACTGTGTGAATTCCAAGAGGATAACTCTGAAAAGCAGGAACATGCTACTAAAACAACCATAAGAAAAGAGCTGCAATCTTGTAAGTCATACTATAAAGAGAGCATATTTTTATCAGGAACTGATATTCGTAACAGAATACGTGCAGGTAAAAATGTTCCAGAGTGGGCAACCTTTCCAGAGGTTGTTCAGGAGATTAAAAAATCTTATCCTCCTCCATCTGGGCAAGGTTTTACCGTCTTTTTAACCGGTCTTTCAGGTGCTGGAAAATCTACAATTGCCAAGATACTTTATGCAAAATTTATGGAGATTGGCACAAGGCCTGTAACCTTGCTTGATGGTGATATTGTAAGAAGAAACCTCTCAAGTGAGTTAAATTTTTCAAAAGAGCATAGAGATATTAATGTTAAGAGAATAGGATTTGTTGCAGCAGAGATAACCAAAAACCGTGGAGTAGCAATATGTGCTCCTATTGCCCCTTATAGAAATACAAGAATGGAGATCAGAAATGCGATTGAAAGTTATGGAGGTTTTTTTGAAGTACATGTTGCTACTCCGATTCAAGAGTGTGAAAAGCGTGACCGAAAAGGGATGTATGCCAAAGCAAGGGCTGGTTTGATAAAAGGTTTTACTGGCGTTGACGATCCTTATGAGATACCTAAATGTCCTGAAATAACTATAGACACAACCAATATCACACCTGACGAAGCTGTACATGAGATTTTGCTCTGCATTGGGCAAAAAGGGTTTATATGAAATTGTGCTTATGTGCGATCTTCTCTTTTATAATGCTATTAGGTTCTGTTACTATTTTTCCCAAAATATAAAAAGCGATGAAAAATAAATACTTTTTAATAGTTGTAGCAACGTTTATGGAGATAAAGCCTCTTTTGGATTTATCAATTGTATTGTCAGACTTTTTTTCACCTTCAGGAGTAAGAATTATTACAGCAAAGTTTAATAGAGATAGATATGATTATAATGATAAAAGAGATTATCTTGATTACACAAAAGAGAAAGACGATAACAATTTCACTATTTTAGTGACTGGTGTTGGCGTAATAAATGCGGCTCATGGATTGACTGTTTACCTTGAGAATTGCATTAAAAATCATAAACACAGTGGCTTTGATGCTGCAAGAGGAGATTTGATAATCATTCAAACTGGCATTGCAGGTTTTTTTAAAGGCTCTGGTCTTAAAATAGGAGATATTGCTGTAGCAACCTCTGAAACATATATTCATACCGGAGTTGGTATTAATGTAGCCGATTTACAATCTCACTCTTCTGTCAATGGCTGTGATATTAACAATTTATCTGACAAAGATTTATGTTATTGCTATCCCTTAAAACCATTGCCTTTTGATCTTGTTAATAACTCTCCTTCAAGTAAAAATAGCCATTTTACTTTTGACAAAGATATAGTTAAAATAGCATTTATAGCTATAAAAAATAGCCTTATAAAAGGGATAAAAAGCTGTGTAGAAGAGAATAATCTTCATATAATCACTGGTGATTTTCTAACTGTATCAACAATCACAGCAGCACCAGAAGATGCTAATCATCTTTTTAAGGCATTCAATCGTCCGTGTATGGAGTCAATGGAGGGGGCAGCGTCTGCCCATATTGCGGCACTTTACAATATTCCTTTTATTGAAGTAAGAGCTGGCTCAAATCCTGTAGGAGTCAGGAATAAAGAGAATTGGAATATCCCTCTTGCCTCTCAGAGGGCATCGTTTGCCGTAAAATCAATTATAGAAAAGAGATATATAACCAAAAGTGAGGGATGTTTTGACAACAACACCAGCTCCGCACATAAAACTTAATATTTCCCAATATTTTTTGTTCATATTAATAGCCCTTTTTCTGTTTATCTGCTGGAAAATGATGGAGGGCTATATTGATCCTGTGGTTATTGCTATTATTTTGTCGGTGCTAACCCACCCTATATATGAATGGATAAATAAAAAATGTGGAAATAGAAACAATGTAGCAGCATTGATTTCGGCTATTTTGCTCAATTTAGTTATTATTATCCCTCTTTTTTTTGTATTTTCAGCGGTTATCAGGCAAGGTATTCTCTCTGTAAATGCTATAAACCGATGGGTTACAGACGGAAACATTGAAAAAATTGCTCAAACCCCTTTTATATCTCAAGCATTGGATATAATTCATAAACAGATGGATGGGACTCTCTTAAAAGGGGTTGATTTTCACTCTATTATGGTAACAGTCTCATCTCACGCAGGAGAGATAATGATGAGTCAGGGCAGATATGCAATTTCCAACATCTCTTCTGTAGCTGGTAAATTTTTTCTTATGACATTTGTATTTTTCTTTGTTATCCAAGATCAGAAAAAGATATTTGACTACATTTTTCATTTAAGCCCTCTATCAAGCAGCCATGAGAAGATGTTGACTGACAAGATAAAATCGGTTGCAAAATCTGCGATACTTGGTACTTTAGTAACTGCTCTATCTCAAGGGGCTGCTGGAGGTATTGCATTTGCTATATGTGGTTTTCCCGGATTTTTTTGGGGTGCTGTTATGGCTTTTGCCTCACTTATTCCATTTGTGGGAACAGCTTTAATATGGGTTCCTGCTGCATTATGGCTATTTATTTCAGGTTCATGGGGTTACGGTATTTTTCTTTTAATATGGTCTGTTATTATCGTTGGCACTATAGATAACATTGTAAGACCGCTCTTTATGAAAGGCTCTGCTGGTATGGGAACTCTTCTTATATTCTTTTCAATTCTTGGTGGACTTAACTATTTTGGGATAACTGGTCTTCTTTATGGTCCTATGGTCTTTGGTTTAACAATTGTTCTTTTATATATTTATGATGTTGAGTTTCACGTATTTCTTCAAAATCAGGATAACAGCTAAAAATTGCAGGGAATTTTATTTTGTATGGTAACCATCTTTTCTACTAAATTGCCAAATAAAGAAGAGAGTGACATGGAAAAAAGTAATCAGATTAATGAGCTTGAATCTTTAAAAAAAGAGCTGCAAGGGCTTAAAAATAAGTTTGACGAATATAAAATTGAGGCAGAGCGTGCAATTAGGGTAAAGAGCGAATTTTTAGCAAACATGAGTCATGAGATCAGAACCCCTATGAATGGCATTATAGGTATGATGCACATTCTTATAAGCACTCCTTTGACACCAGACCAGAAAAAATATGCATCACTTGTCTTCTCAAGTGCCAATGCCCTGCTCTCACTTATTAATGATATCCTTGATTTTTCAAAGATTGAGGCTGGAAAACTCGAGTTTGAACATCGAAATTTTGATCTTCAGATTACAATGGAAGATATAAATGCAATGCCTGCAATTCAAGCAAAGAACAAAGGGATCGATTTTTTCTTTACCATCTCTCCTGATGTTCCAAGACTTCTTAAAGGAGATCCTGGACGGTTGCGTCAAATTATGAATAATCTAACAGGCAATGCAATAAAATTTACTGAAAATGGCAGTGTTAGTATCCGTATCACACTTGAAGATGAGACAGAGACAACTGCTCGGCTTAAATTTTCTATTGATGATACAGGTATCGGCATACCATCTGATAAAGTTGGAAATCTTTTTCAGCCTTTTAAGCAAGCAGATGCCTCAACAACACGGCAGTTTGGAGGTACAGGACTTGGACTTTCAATATCAAAAATGTTAGTTGAACTTATGAATGGTAAGATAGGTGTCCAAAGTGACGAGCTTATTGGCAGCACCTTCTGGTTCACAATTGAGCTTGAAAAGCAAACCTCTGAAGATATTTCTGATAACAATTTAGTTGTGGAATTTAATGGCAATCCTATGAATCAGATAGCTGTGGTTCAACGGGTTTTGGTTGTTGGTGATGATCTAACAGCCTGTCAATCTATTCAAAGAATGCTTACCCAATTGCAGATTAAAAACGATGCTGCTGACAGTGTTGATAGTGCAATTGAAAAACTTCTTGAGGCTGCCAATAATAATACAGCTAATGCTAAGATAGAGAAAAATATTCTATTTGATGTTGTTATTGTTGATATCCAAAGTGGCAGTATAAATCCTGAAACTTTGATAAAAAGAGCGCATGAACGAAACTCTCTTAAAAATCTGAAATTAATTATCACTACCGGTACCGGTAAAAAAGGGGATGCAAAACATTTTGAAGAGTTGGGTTTTGCAGCTTATATAAGTAAACCCTTAGATATTGAGCTTCTTAATGACTGTCTAAAAGCTGTAATATGCCCAAAAGCAAACAAAGATGTTATAACAAGATATTCAATTGCAGAGAATAAGAAACAGTTGAAAAAAATTCTTGTTGTTGAAGATAATGAGACCAATATGATTGTTGCAAGAACCCTTTTGTCAAAACTTGGGTATCATGCTGACGAGGCATTCAATGGTAAAGAAGGTGTGGACAAAGTGCGGTCAACCCATTATGATATTATCTTTATGGATTGCCAGATGCCTGTAATGGACGGTTTTACAGCAACTCGCAAGATTCGTAGGCTTGAGAAGGAGAAACGCTGTTTAAGTTCAACGTCCATTGAAGAGAGAGGGTGGCATATCCCAATTGTTGCGATGACAGCCAATGCAATGAAAGGTGATAGAGAAAGGTGTATAGAGGCTGGAATGGATGATTTTATATCCAAGCCAGTTGAACCTGAACGCCTTGCTGAAGTGATCAAGAAATATTTTTCAATAGCCAGGTGTGCTTCCACTTATAATGAAAACCATCTCTCTTTAGATGATAATGTTAATAGAAAAATAGCTGATGATCACCACGAAATAGAACAAGATAAAGATATCTCTTTGGTCTTTGATAAAGATGCCATGATAGAGAGGTTTGGCGGAGATGAAGAGAGCGTAGATTTGATTGTAGAGTCATTTGTTGAAGAGGCTGCAGAAATTGTGAACTTACTTGAGAAGGCTGTTAAGAGCAATGATGCAGAAGCAATAAGAGCGTTAAGCCATGGATTGAAAGGCTCTGCTGCAAATGTTCATGCAAACTCTCTTAATAAAATAGCATTGGAGCTGGAGACAGCTGCTAAAAGAGGCTTGTTGACAAATACGCCATTAATATTAGAAAAGATAAAACAGGAGTTTAAAAGTTTTGAAAGTTTTGTATCTTATTGATAATGTATGGGTGTATAATGATTGTAAATATTGATCCTATGTGAGGATGCCAATGATTGATATAAACACTATGTCAGTTCTTATAGTTGATGATATGAAGAGTATGAGGCTTTCCATACGCAATATGTTTAAACAGCTGCGTCTTGGCAATAATATACGTCATGCAGAAAATGGGAAAGAGGCTCTGAAAATCTTGAATGAAGCTCATATTGACATGGCAGTTATAGACTGGAATATGCCAGTTATGAACGGCATAGAGCTTCTCACAAGGATTAGAAATACAAGAGAACTAAGAGATATGCCAGTCATTATGATTACTGCTGAAGCAGAAAGGGATATTGTTATTAATGTAGCAGAATCTGATATCGATGCTTATCTTCTTAAACCATTGACAATGAAATCTCTTGAAGAAAAGGTAAAAATAGTAATACATTCTGCCAATAATCCAGATAAGGCAACTGTTCATCTTCATAATGCAAGAGCTTTTGAAGAGGCAGGTGATATAAAAAATGCCATTGAAGAGACACGACTTGCCCTCCAAGAGAGACCAAGAGCATCCAGAATTTTAAGAAATCTTGGTTTATTATATCAAAAGATCAATAATGAAAATATGACGGAAAAGTGTCTCCAGAAAGCAGTTGCGGTAAATAAAGAGGATGATGTATCAAGATTTATGCTTGTAGATTTTTACCTTAGAAAAAACGATCTAATTAATGCGCTTAAGTATTATGAACAAGCAAGAGTTTTAGGCTCACAGATCATCTCTAAAGGTGTTGAGATAGGTGAGCGGCTTATTCAAAAGGGTATGTCATCTCAGGCGTTGGAGATTTTTACTCGACTTATGAAAAAATCAAAAGATACTACTTCTATTCGTGATAGTGTTATAAATATATGTATGCAAAGTGGAGAGTATGAATATGTTAAACAGTTGTTGACAACCCTTATTGAAGAGCAACCTGAACGAGTTGATTTAAAACTTAAAGCCGCAAGGCTTTATACTGAGACCAATGAGATAGAAAAAGCATTGGAATATTATGAGAATGTCAATAGTATTGCTAAGATTGACCGCGATTTAACAGCAGAAGAGTTTATTGATGTGAAGCTAAAAATTGCAAAAGCATATATAGAGAAAAAGAGACCTTTTATTGTAGAGGAGTATCTTAACCAGATACTTAAAATTGACCCCAAACATCCTATAGCACTTGAGCTTAGAAGAGCAAATTTGTGAAGCATTAAAAAATAGATTTTCTCTTTTAAAACTAAAATTTAAAGAATTTTGGAAAAATTCAGAAGCGATAAAATGCTGATACTCTTTAATTGTAATCATTAAAATAAAAATAATAAAATTAAGTTTATGACAAAAATAATAAGCATTTCAAATCAAAAAGGTGGGGTTGGAAAAACAACTACTGCTGTGAATCTTTCGGCTGCCCTTGCTCATAAAGGTAAAAAAACACTTATTGTAGATTGTGATCCTCAGGCAAACGCCACCACTGCAATAAGAATCAACAAATCTTCCCTTGACTACTCTCTCTATCATGGACTTATCGGAGAGGCAAAGATGTCAGATATCATCCAGACTACAGCAATGGAGAATCTTACGATAGTTCCATCTGATGTTGAACTCATAGGCTTTGAAGTAGAGATGATGACAACAAAAGGCAGAGAAGAGATACTTAAAAAACTTTTAGCAACTGTAAATGAAGATATTGAAAGTAGTAGTTTTGATTATTTAATTCTTGATTGCCCACCATCTTTAAGTCTTCTAACTTTAAATGCCCTGACTGCTGCAGATTCAGTTATTATTCCTTTGCAAAGCGAGTTTCTTGCTTTAGAAGGTGTTGGTCAGTTGATAAAAACTATTAAACTTATCAAACAGTCATTTAACCCATCACTTAAAGTTGAAGGTATCCTTATGACAATGTTTGACAAAAGGACAAATCTTTCAAGACAGGTGGCTCAGGATGCAGAAGGTTATTTTAAGGAGTTGATCTTTAAAACAAAAATTCCAAGAAGCATAAAGCTTGGAGAAGCTCCAAGTTATGGAATGCCTGTAATAACCTATGATCCAACCTCTATTGCCTCTTACAGCTATCTTGCACTTGCAGATGAGCTAATTGAACGAGAAGAGGCTTTGATTACACCAGCAGGGGAGAACACTACAAGATGAGTTTTAATATAAAAACAGGAGTTGGAAAAAAGACAGGGCTTGGTAGGGGTATATCAGCTTTAATTCCAAATATTGATTCTTTAGATATGGATGAAAATAATAAAGCGGGTAACTTCTTCATGTGCAAAGTGGATGATATTTTACCTAACCGATTTCAACCCCGTACCACCTTTTCAGAGGAAGAGCTTGAAAAACTTACAAATTCTATTATTGAACAAGGTATTCTCCAACCTCTTTTAGTAAGAAAACAGAAATCTGGGATAAGTGGAGCTACTTACGAGCTTATTGCTGGAGAGAGAAGGCTTAGGGCTGCAAAACGTGCAAATCTTGAACATGTTCCTGCTATTGTTAGAGATATGACAGATGAACAGGTACTTGAGGTCTCAATTATTGAAAATGTCCAGAGAGCAAATTTAAACCCACTTGAAGAGGCAGAGGCTTACCATAGACTTATAACGGAATTTCAATACACACAGGAGATGGTTGCACAGAAGATTGGAAAAAACAGGTCAACTATTGCCAATTTTTTAAGACTTAGAGGACTTCCTGCACCTATTATGCAAAGCCTTGCAGATGAGCATATATCAATGGGGCATGCTCGTGCTATTTTAGGAGCGGGAGATGATGAGAACCAGATAAAGGCATGGGAGACAGTTGTTGAAAAAAACCTCTCTGTAAGAGCAACCGAACAACTTGTAAAAAGGGTAAAAGCTCAACAAGAACAAGAGATAAAAAAGAGTAATAATGCACATTGTCAAGATATGGATTACATTAAAGATATCTGCTCAGAAATTACCAATAAAGTAAGTTGTCCTGTATCTATCAAAAAAAATGGAGATAGAGGAAAAGTTGAAATAACTTTTAGAGATAGTACAGAGCTTCAACAAATAGTTGAATTTTTTAAGAGAGTCTCTTAAATAGTTCAAATAACTAATTTATAATATTTAGTATCTTTTCTTAACAGGCAGCTTTATTTTATAACACACGCCTAATAATATTCCCGGATATAAAAAATCATGAAGATGACTATTGCAAAAACAGCAGGGTTCTGTATGGGAGTTCGTCGTGCAGTTGATATGGTATTAGATGCAGCCAACAAAACATCTGACCCTATTTACACCTATGGTCCTCTAATTCATAATCCACAAGTGTTAAATATGCTTGAGCAGAGAGGTATTCCTGTTATGAGGCAGATTCCTCAAAGTGGTAACGGAACAGTGCTTATTCGTGCACACGGTGTGCCCCCTCAAGAGCAAAAAGCTCTTCAAGATGCTGGGTTTAACGTTATCAATGCTACATGTCCAAGGGTTATACGGGTTCAAACTATAATCAGAAAACATGCAAAAAAAGGTTTTAGTGTAATTATAATAGGTGATAAGGATCACCCTGAAGTCAAAGGACTTATGGGATATGCAGAGGAAAAAGGATACACAGTATCAAATATTGAAGAGGTTGCTCTACTTCCAAAATTTGATCTTGCAATTGTAGTTGCTCAGACAACACAAGATACAGCGTTATACAAATCTGTAAAAGAGTGGGTATCAAAAAATTGCCCCCATTACAAAATTTTTGACACTATCTGTGATTCTACAGAAAAAAGGCAGACTGAGGTTCGTAAAATTGCCGGAGAAAATGATGCAGTTGTGGTTGTTGGAGGTAAAGATAGTGGAAATACAAGAAGGCTTGCTCAGATTGCTTCAGAAGCTGTATCTAAGCAACAACAGGCTACTGCCTCCAGCCCGCAAAAAACAGACTATAACAGAAGAAGAAGCCTTGTAAAGGGACAGAAGACAATATCTATTAAGGAGGATAATACTCACATTCCATTTGCAATTCATATTGAAGATGTCTCTGAACTTGATATAGATAGCCTGTCATCTGCTCAATCTATTGCAATTACAGCAGGTGCATCAACACCAAATTGGATTATAAAGCAGACTTGTCAAACAATTGAAGACTCTCTTGAAAAAAAAAGAGGCTCTCTAACTACATATTTTCTAAAAATTTCTAATTTTATGCTAAGAAGTAATTTTCTTCTTGCAGCAGGTGCAGGAAGCCTCACATACTCCTGTTCAGAACTTCAGAGGATTGAGCATAATTTAATTCATGCTTTTGTTGCTATGTTTTATGTTCTGTCCATGCAGATCATGAACAACCTTTTTTCCATCAAATCAGACATATACAACAACCCTAAAAGAGCTAATTTTTATGAACAGAATAGACCTATCCTTACAATTACAGCGGTTGTAAGCGGGGCTATAGGACTTTATATCTCATTTACAACTGGTATATTGCCGTTTATAATTCTCTCTTGTATGAGTTTGCTTGGGCTTTTGTATAATCAGAAAATTTTTCCTGATTTTTTCCCTAAGATATATTTTTTTGGACGCCGTGTAGTTAGAATAAAAGATATACCAGGGTCTAAAACCGTTCTTATTGCTGCTGCATGGGGAACCGTGACCTCTTTACTTCCAGCCATTTCAACATCAACTCAAAGCAATGCAATTACAGCACAAACTGGTATTTTTTTTATTATCCCGTTCCTTTTTGCGACATCACTTGTATTTGCACGCACAGCATTTTTTGCGGTTTTAGAGATTCAAGGGGATAGAATTACGGGTAAAGAGACAATTCCCATTATTTTAGGAGAGAAAAAGAGCCAGAGAGTGATTCAAAACATGTTGCTATTTGCCTCAGCGATCCTTTTTATTACCGCACTATCCGGATTGATTGCAACATCTGGCATACTGATTGCTGCTATCCCACTACTGATGCTTTACATAATTAAATTGCATGAAAAGGGAAAAATTCACTCTGATATGCACCTTGAATTTCTTATTGAATCGCACTTTATTCTTACAGGTATAATAGTTATCTTTTTTTAATTGAATTGCATAAATTGTGAATATCACCTTGTTATTTTAAGTTTTTTGTGGGAAAAATAGCTCCAATGATGACTATTTTAAATACCAAAATATTAATTACAAACTGAATTAGAGTTGGAGTAAATATGAGTAAAGTTATTGCATTAGCTGGAAAAGGAGGGGTTGGAAAAACAACGGTTGCCTCACTTGTATTACGCTATCTTTCAAAAAATAACCATTCGCCCGTGTTAGCAGTGGATGCTGATCCTAACAGCAATTTAGGAGAGACTTTAGGGATAAATGTTGCCAAAACTGTGGGTGATATAAGAGAAGATTTTATGAAAGACCCACAAGGTGTTCCTTCTGGAATGGATAAAATTGTATATCTTGAGATGCTTATGAATCAGGTTTTGATAGAGCATAAAGAGTTTGATCTTCTTGTAATGGGTCGTCAGGAGGGTCAAGGCTGTTATTGTATGGTCAACAATATTTTGAATAGATTCACAGATGAACTTGAGAAAAATTATAAGTTTCTTTTAGTTGATAACGAGGCTGGTATGGAGCATTTAAGCCGCCGTACAAGTGGTAAAGTAGATATTCTTATTCTTGTAACTGACTACGCTTTAAGAGGTTTGCGTGCTGTTGGAAGAATTAATGAGATGTTAGCCGACTTAAAACTTAGTGTTGCAAATGTAGGATTGGTTGTAAACAGAGCTCCTGCTCAACTTGGAAGGGCATTTCTTGATGAAGCAGAGAGAATAGGTGTTGAAATTCTTTGTACTCTTCCAAATGACGATACTCTTCTTGAGTTCGATATGGATAGAAAATCCCTTCTCGACTTACCTGACAACTCCCCTGCTGCTGTTGCAGTTAATGGATTGATGGAAAAGGTCTTTAAAATATTAGATGGAGAAAGTAATGGATAGACTTGATGCAATATTTGCCCCTCAATCAATTGCTGTGCTTGGTGCTTCTACACAAAAAGGGAAAGTTGGGCATGACATATTTGCCAATATTTTATATGGAGGGTATCAAGGAACACTTTATCCAGTCAATCCGACCGCAAAGTCCATTTCGAGTGTCAAGTGTTATAAGAGTATCACTGCCATTCCCGATCCAGTTGATCTTGCAATGCTTATTTTACCTCCTAAAATTGCTCTTATTGCTGTTGAAGAGTGTATTGCAAAAGGGGTTAAGGGTATTGTAATTGTCTCTGCTGGATTTAAAGAGGTAGGAGGAGAGGGGCTTGAAATTGAGCACAAAATTCAAAAGATGTGTAAAGATGCCAATATCAGACTTGTTGGTCCTAACTGTTTAGGAGTTATAAACCCTGCACCGTCAGTCTCTTTGAATGCCAGTTTCTCCAAAAGAATGCCAGCTTATGGTAATATATCATTTATCTCTCAAAGTGGTGCACTTTGTACAGCAGTTCTCGATTTTGCCGCTGACAAAGGGTTTGGCTTTTCAAAATTTATCTCTATTGGTAACAAAGCAGATGTAGATGAGCTTGATCTATTGAGATATTATCACAAAGACCCAAATACAGATGTTGTGATGATATATATGGAAGAGTTATCCAGAAATGCTAAGGAGTTTATCTCTGAGGTTAGGCAGATGACATCTGGAATCAATCCAACTCCTGTTATTGTAATCAAATCAGGTACATCAGATGCTGGTGCAGCAGCAGCAGCATCTCACACAGGCTCACTTGCAGGCTCAGATACAATATATGATGCAATTTTTGAGCAGTCTGGTATCCTTAGATGCGATACAGTTAATGAACTGTTTGATTATGCTCAGGCAATTGCCTCTAAAAAAGTTCCTAAAGGTGATAAGATAGCTATTGTTACTAATGCTGGGGGGCCAGGTATAATTGCAACAGATATGAGTGAACACTCAGGATTAAAACTTGCCTCATTTTCAGAAGAGACGGTCAAAGAGCTTCGTAGATATCTGCCTCCTACAGCAAATTTTCATAATCCAGTTGATGTTATTGGAGACGCTGCACGAGATCGTTATGAAAATACTCTTGCTACAGTTATGAGTGATCCGGGAGTTGATAGTGTACTTATTATTTTAACACCCCAATCAATGACCGATGCAATGGGGACTGCTGAAGCCATTGTTAATATTGCAAAAAAATCTGTAAAACCAATTGTATGTGCTTTTATGGGGGTTGTTGATGTCTCGGATGGAGTAAAACTTCTTCAGCAGAATAGTGTGCCGGTTTATCAATTTCCAGAAAGCGCTGCTCGTGCACTTGGAGCACTCTATTCGCAACAAAAATGGCTCTCCCGCAAAATTCTTCCTCAATATCGACTTGAGTTTGATAAAGATAAAGCTGACCAAATTATTCAGAAGCATCTTGATGCAGGAGAATATATTTTTGATGAGATGGGTGGAAGCGAGCTTTTGAAGTGCTATGGCTTTAAGACACTTCAAATGGAAATTGCATCAACTCCTGAAAAGGCTGTTGAAATTGCAAATCGAATTGGATACCCTGTTGCTATGAAGATAGTCTCTCCGCAAATTCTTCATAAATCCGATGCTGGAGGAGTTAAGATTGGAGTAAAAAATCCTTCTGATGTTTGTGCTGCATTTGAAAACATTATGAAGTCAGCGGTAGATTATAATCCATCTGCTGAACTTAAAGGTATCCTCATTCAAGAGATGGCACGAGCTGGTAAAGAGGTTATTCTTGGTGCAAGCCGTCATCCAGGTTTTGGTCATGCGGTAATGTTTGGGCTTGGTGGTATCTTTGTTGAGGTATATAAAGATGTGGTTTTTAGAATGGCACCAATGGGAAGAAATGTAGTTCGCCGTATGGTCAAAAGCATTAAAGGGTATCCTATTCTTGCAGGATTTAGAGGTGAGCCTAAGACTGACATTGAAATGCTTGAGAAAAATCTTGTAAGTCTTAGAAACATGGTTGATAACCACCCGATAATAAAAGAGCTTGATATAAATCCACTATTTGTTCATAAAGAGGGTGAAGGGACAACTGTTGCTGATATTGTTATTACATTAGAACCAGTTACCCCAAAATAGCTACTCCAAAACTTTTGGATAGGAGACTTTTAGTAATGGCTCAAGGACAAGGAAAAGACTTTATAATAAAAGAGAGCTCAGATGAAGTTAACGATTGTAAAAGTAGAAATCTTCCTGAGGTTGATTTTTCAACATTTATTATCTCTATCTACTCATCTGCGTTGGTACAACTTGGAGAGATTCCTGATCCAGCAACAGGTAAAAGGACAAAGGACTTATGTATAGCAAAACAGACCATTGATATGATTGCTATGCTGGAAAAAAAGACCTTAGGCAATCTCGATCCAGAAGAGGAGAGATTGATGAAAACCCTCTTACATGAATTGAGAATGGCTTATGTAAAGGTAAAATGCTGATAAAATCTCCGGCAAAAATAAATCTCTTTTTGTATGTTACTGGAAGGCGGGATAATGGATATCATGATCTTTGTAGTTTAATGGTTCCTGTTGTTGATCTTTATGATGAGATTGAGCTGACGTTTTTTGACCCTATTACAGAAGAGGCTCAATCGAGTATTAATAATATATTTCAACCAAAATCTACTTACCAAAACGCCCTAAAAATAAAAATAAGGTGCGATAATCTATCTGTTCCCTCAGATCATTCCAATCTTGCATTTAAAGCTGCCTCTCTGTTCAATAATAATCTATCGACTGTTGGCGATATAGTTGTAAGAGAGATAGCCATAGAGATTAAAAAGAAGATACCAATTGGAGCTGGTCTTGGCGGAGGAAGTAGTAATGCTGCCTCTATACTTAAAACTATGAACCATTTTTATGGTTCTCCATTTTCTATGAAGCAGTTGATGGAGATGGGGCTTAAACTTGGTGCGGATGTCCCTTTTTTCATTCTTGAAAAAGCAGCTATAGCAGAAGGCATTGGAGAGAAGCTCACCCCGGTTCATCTTCAATTAGACGGGACATATATTTTACTTTTCTATCCCGGTTTAAGTGCTTCTACAGCAGATGTATATAAAAATTTAGATTTGGCATTGACAAAAGCAGTTAAATCGAATATTAAGTCCTTTTTGAAAATCTCTGGTAACGATCAGGGGTTTATTATGAGGCTTAAAGAGTTTATGCATAATGATCTTGAATTAACGACATGTGCATTATACCCAGATATTGGATCGTTCAGAAAAGAGTTGATTGATTCTTTACCAGAAAAGGTAATGATGACAGGAAGTGGTTCAACATTTTTCTCCCTTTTTTCTGATTATGAAAAAGCTCAACGCTGTTTCAATGAACTTTCCTTAAGATGGAGAGATACAAATATGCAGGTATTTATCTCTCCTTTGTACGCTAAGCATAACATTTAAAATATTGGGGCATCGTCAAGCGGTAAGACACAGGATTTTGATTCCTGCATTCGGAGGTTCGAATCCTCCTGCCCCAGCCAAAAATAAGAAAGTGTGTGAAAGAGAGTTCTTATGAATACAATGTCGATTTTTTCTGGAAATTCAAATCCTACTCTTGCAACAAAAATTGCAGAGTATCTCTCCAAACCTCTTGGGTGTGCCAAATTAACTCGATTTAGCGATGGCGAGATACAGGTTGAAATTAAAGAAAATGTTAGAAGACAGGAAGTGTTTGTTATTCAATCAACTTGTAGTCCTGTTAATGACAACTTAGTTGAGCTTCTATTAATGATTGATGCGCTTAAACGATCTTCTGCAAGCTATATTACTGCGGTTGTCCCCTATTTTGGTTATGCGAGACAAGATAAAAAGGTTCTGCCACGTGTTCCAATAAGTGCTAAACTTGTTGCTGATCTTATTACAAATACCGGAGTAAACCGCTTGATAACATTAGACCTTCATGCGGGACAGATACAAGGTTTTTTTAATATTCCAGTAGATAATCTTTATGCTGCACCTGTAATGCTTGACTATATAAAATCAAATTTTTCAGGTGAACTTGCTGTTGTATCACCAGATGCAGGCGGCGTTGAGAGAGCAAGGGCTTTTGCTAAACGTCTAAATGCGACACTTGCAATTGTGGATAAACGCAGAAGCGCTCCTAATCAAGCAAAAGCTATGGCAATTATTGGTGATGTTGAAAATAAAGTTGTTATTATATTTGATGATATGGTTGATACGGCTGGAACAATAACAGAGGCTGCTGGAATAATTAAAGATAAGGGGGCAAAATCTGTTCTTGCCTGTTGTACTCATGCTGTATTATCAGGACCAGCAGTTGAAAGAATTGATAATTCCTCTTTAGAGACACTTGTCGTCACAGATACTATCCCATTAACAGAACAAGCAATGAGCTCAAAAAAAATTAAGCAACTTTCTATTGCAAAACTTGTTGGTGAAGCCATTATTAGAAGCTATAGAGGTGACTCTGTTAACTGTCTTTTTGTATGATAATCTTTTACAGTTGTAATAGAGATATTCAAAAATAAAAATAGAGACATACAATTGTGTGTCTCTATTTTTATATAACAAATTTATAAAAATACTACATTCCAAAGCTACAATATATATACAATATTTAGGTGCTGTATTGGTTTACTGCACACGGAGGATAACAATTTGGAACTTATCGATTTAAAAGCTGACATTAGAGAAGGGAGAGGAAAAACTATCTCTCGTGCTTTAAGAAAGAATAATTCAATACCAGCTATACTTTACGGACCAGAGACTGAACCACTATTGCTTTCTTTAGAAAACTATGAGTTTTCTGAGTTAGTCAGAAAAAACGGTGATACAGGACTTTTCTTAAACCTTACAGTTACCGGAGACACGAAGTCATCAAGAACTGTGCTGCTTAAAGATATTCAAACAGATATTTTTGGTCTAAAATACCTTCATGCAGACTTCCAAGAAGTTGACATAAATGCTGAAGTTTCTGTTATGGTTCCTGTAGATACAACCGGCGTTGCTCCTGGCATTAAAGCTGGTGGACTTTTACAGATTATCCGTAGAGAACTCGAACTTATATGTCGTCCAGTGGATGTGCCTGAGACTGTGTGTATTGATATCTCAAATCTTAATATTGGAGATTCTATCCATGTGAAAGATATTGATCTTGGAGAGCATATCCAGATTCCTCATGAAGTAAACTTTACAGTAATAACATTAGTGCCACCATCTACTTCGAAAGCTTCTTCTGAAGAGGTAGGTGGAGATAATAAAGATGAATAAAAACGATGGCAGATAGCCAAGTTTACATGGTGGCGGGTCTTGGGAATCCAGGAAGTGAATACTCTCAGACCCGTCATAATATAGGTTTTATAGCGTTGGAAGAGATTGCACGAAGATACACTCTCTTTTTTAATAATTCTAAATTTAATGCTGATATTGCAAAAGGCATTATCGAAAAAAAACAGACGCTCCTCGTAAAGCCCCAATCATATATGAACAGAAGTGGTTTACCTGTTCAGCAAATCTCCTCATATTTTAAAATAGAAACAGATAATATAGTTGTTATACATGATGAACTTGATCTATCTTTTGGACGAATCATGATTGTAAAGGGTAGAGGTCATGGAGGGCATAACGGTATTCGTTCTCTTATTGAATCTCTTGGTACAAGAGATTTTACGCGTATAAGAGTAGGAGTTGGTCGTCCTTCTGCAACAAGCATCGATGAGAAAGATGGAAGCCTCACAGGTTATGTACTTGGTAAATTTGCTTACGAAGAGCAAAAACAGATAGCTACTGTTGTGAAAACAGTAGCTGATGCTTGCTCTTTTATTCTATCAAACAGTGTTAAAACTGCAATGAACCTATTTAATTCAAATAAAAGCCTTATTTTATAGAATAGCACTTAAGTCAGATGTAACTAAATTCGTTACTAATATAATAAATTGTATTATGGAATTTAGGATTGATAATGGTATGATGTTATGATATTATTTATAAATGATGGCAGAAATGTCGGTTTAAGAATATAATAAGAGATTAGTGCTTACACAAATAGGGGAGGCGAGTCTAATGGCATTTGTACGTGGACCTGAAAAAAAACAATTTAACAAAGGGGATTTGGCTGTTTATCCTGCACATGGGGTAGGATGTATTGAATCTATTGAGACAAAAGAGATCAATGGTGAAAATATGAATTTTTATATGATGAAAATCATTGAAAATGGTATGGTAATAATGATTCCTACTTCCAAGGTTGAGTCTGTGGGATTAAGAGATATTATACCTGAAACTGAAATTCCCCATGTTTACAAAATTATGCAGAAAAAGACACAGATAGCTGATAATCAAACTTGGAACCGCCGCTATCGTGAATATATGGATAAAATAAAGACGGGTTCAATATATGATGTCGCAGAGGTATTTAGAGACCTGTTTCACCTAAAATTGGAAAAAGATCTCTCGTTTGGAGAGAGAAAACTTCTTGATACAGCTCAAAGCCTTCTTGTTCAGGAACTTTCGACAGCAAAGTCTGTAAATGAACAGGAGATGATCACAGAGTTAGAGAATCTTTTTTCATAACTATTTGTGTTTGATTTATAGTATTGTTTTTTAATATTTGAGTTCACTCAAACAATAAACTTAACAGAATTTAAAAGACCGGCAGTTGCATTAGTAAACGCTTCTGTCGGTTTTCTATTTTATATTGTTAGATTTTTTTATTTATTAAAGAGATACTTTTTTGGAAATTAATTTTTTAGCTACAAATGAGTTTGATGGTTGTCGTCTTGACTATGTTGTTGCAGTAAAAGCTGAGCAATACTCTCGCTCTTTAATATCACAATATATAAAAAGTGGAGATATTACAGTATCAGGGAGAAAAAGAAAACCATCCTATAAAGTGCGTAATGGTGAGGTCATTTCAGGCTTTTTACAAGATAATAGCAACAATAATGATGTAGTTATTGATGAAACTATAGAGACAAAATTTCATATTGTCTATGAAGATTCTAAAATTATTGTTATAAATAAAAACTACAATGTCGTTGTTCATCCTGCTCCTGGCAATAAGACCGGTACACTTGTTAATGCTTTGGTAGGTTATTATCCTCAAATAATATATGTTGGAGAAGATAGAGCAAGACCAGGAATTGTTCATAGATTAGATAGAGATACAAGTGGTTTAATGGTTATAGCAAAAGATAACCAATCTTTTCAATTTCTTAAAAAAGAGTTTATGCAAAGAAGAGTGGCAAAAAGATACGTTGCTCTTGTATCAGGCACTCTTAAAGATGATTTTGGAAAGATTAGTTTGCCAATAGGTCGTCATCCTATCAAACGTAAAATGATGTCAACGGCTACTCCAAATGGACGTTATGCTGAGACACTGTGGCAGGTTAGACAGAGATACAAAGATGCTACTTTAGTTGAGGCTAATCTTAAGACAGGCAGAACTCATCAAGTTAGGGTACATTTTAAAGCAATTGGTCACCCTTTGGTTGGGGATAGTCTCTATGGGGTCAATAAGAATAAAAGTAGCAGTAAAGTAAGGGAGAGAAAAAGACAGATGCTACATGCGTGGAAGTTGAGTTTTAGGCATCCGTGGTCAGGCAGACGAGTCGATTTTACAGCGCCGTTACCCGATGATATGGTAGAGTTTATTGATATCCTTAACAAAGATACTATTTTGAATTTTGATTAAACTTTGGAATCTATTTAACAGAGTTGATAATTTTTGTTATATGACCTTATCAACTCTGTTAATTGGTTATTTTAGAGCTATTTGATTAGATTGAGCTTGTTGATTTTACTAAGCTGCTTTTTGGATAGTAATTGCACATACCTTGAATTCAGGTATTTTTGCAACAGGATCAATTTTTGCATTTGTTAATCTGTTGGCTGCTGCTTTGGCAAAGTGGAACGGTATGAATATTGTCCCATCCACAGCTTTGGATGAAACGTTAAGTTTTGCTTTGATTTTACCTCTTCGTGAAAAGACATCTACCATCTCTCCATCTCTAATATTAAGTTTTGCTGCATCATTAGCAGAAATTTCGACAAAACATTCTGGTGCCATCTCATTGAGTCCAGCTGACTTCATGGTCATTGAACCGGTGTGGTAGTGATATAGAACTCTTCCTGTTGTGAGTAGAAAAGGGTAGTCACTATCTGGAAGCTCTGCTGGTGGCTGGTGATCAATTGGATGAAATAGCCCCTTGCCCCTTGTAAATTGGGTAGTATGTAAAATTGGCGTTCCAGGGTGGTCAGTTGTTGGACATGGCCAGTGGATACCCAAATGGTCAATCCTCTCCCACGTAATACCTGCATAAGATGGAGTTACTCTTCTTATCTCTTCAAAAATCTCTTCTGCACAGTTGTAGTGCATTTTTGTTCCCATCTTAGTTGCAATCTCACATATAATTTTCCAGTCGTCTCTTGCAAATCCGGGAGCCTCAACAGCTTTTCTAACACGCTGCACTCTACGCTCTGTGTTAGAAAACGTTCCATTTTTTTCTGCAAAACAAAATGATGGGAGTACAACATCAGCAATCTGAGCAGTCTCTGTAAGAAAAATATCTTGAACTACAAGAAATTCAAGATTATTAAAAGCCTTTTCGGCATGATTTAAATCAGGATCAGATACTAAAGGATTCTCTCCAATAATGTATAGTGATTTAAATTCTCCCTTTTCAGCCTTATGAATCATCTCTGTTACAGCAAGGCCTGGTTTGGGTGAAAGCCCACTTACATCCCATGCTTTCTCATATTTTTTGAGAAGACCAGGATCATCAACCTTTTGGTAGGCTGTAAATACATTTGGAAGCCCTCCCATATCGCAAGCACCTTGTACATTGTTCTGACCCCTAAGAGGATTTACTCCTCCGCCAGCTTTCCCAAGATGACCGCAAAGCATTGAGAGATTAGCAAGAGATTTTACATTATCAGTACCGCATGTGTGTTGAGTTATACCCATGCAGTAACAGATACTTGCTGTTTTTGCCTTTGCAAAGAGACGGGCTGTTTCAACAATATCTTTTGCTGGAATGCCGCTAATCTCCTCCACATAAGCAGGAGTATATTTTTTTATCGTGTCAGCTATCAGCTCAAACCCCTCTGTTCTATTTTTTATGAACTCTTTGTCGTGGAGATTTTCTTCTAAAATCACATTCATAAGCCCATTAATCCAAGCAATGTCTGTACCGGGATTGGGTCTTAGCCATTTTTTTGCATGTTCTGTTAGTTTTATCTTTCTTGGATCCACTACAATCAAGGTTTTACCCTTAAGAGTGGCTCTTTTAATAAAAGTTGATAGTACAGGGTGGTTTTCAGTTGTATTAGAACCGGTTACTAAAATAACATCCGCTGTTTCAATATCTGCGATTGTGTTTGTCATTGCGCCACTTCCAAATGCTGCAGCCAGACCGGCTACTGTGGAGGAGTGTCAAAGACGGGCACAATGATCAATATTGTTCGTTTTTAAGACCGCTCTTGTAAACTTTTGAGCAATGTAGTTATCCTCATTGGTGACCCTTGCGGATGTAAGAACGCCCATTGCATCTGAGCTGTATTTTGCCTTAATTGCTGTAAATTTTTCTGCAACAAGATTAAGAGCTTCATCCCACGATGCCTCTTCTAATTTTCCATTTTTTCTTATAAGAGGAGTCGTAAGCCGCTCAGATGAAGAGACAAAATTATAGCCATATCTGCCTTTTACGCAGAGGCTACCATTATTTGGTTCTGAATCTACCCCCTTTATTTCAACGATCTTGTTATCTTGAACTATCAAATCCATTTGGCAACCAACACCACAATAAGAGCAGGTTGTTCTGACACTCTCTGTTTTTTCAAAACGTCTCTTATCTTTGAGAGTCTCTTTTGGTACAAGTGCTCCTACAGGACATACTTGAACACACTCGCCACAAAATACACAATCAGAATCTTTAAGTGCCACATCAGTAGCACCAGCTATCACTTTGACATCAACAGAATCTTTATCTTTATAACCAAAATTGATAGCATTGTTCACTTGAATTTCACGGCATGCTTTAACGCACTTGCCACAGAGAATACATCGAGAAAAATCCCTGATTATAAAAGGATTAACTCTCTCCATTGGGTATTGGGATAGAGAAATAGGTATATCTTTAGTAGTAACTTGATAACGATATGCTAAATCTTGTAACCGACAATCTCCCCAAACAGGACAGAGATCATTATAGTTATCATCTTTTAAAACTTTTAGGTGAAATGCTGTCCATTCATCTGGTTCAAATTTTCTAATAGCACAGTTATGGTTACCCAAGGCAAGCATACTTTGAATTGTATTTTTACGCGATTTAATAACTTCAGGGGATTCGCTTTTTATAAACATTCCTGAAGATGCAATAGTAGAACAAGCTGGAACCAGCTCTTTTGAACCTTTTACCTCTACAACACATACACGACACTTACCAGTAGAATTTGTCCCTTTAAGATGACATAGAGTTGGAATAAAAATATTATTTCGCTGCGCAACCTCAAGAATGGTCTCCCCGGGGCTAAAAGCAAACTGTTTGCTATCAATCGTTATAAGACTTTCTTTGCTCATTAGTAGTTCCTTATTATAGGAAAACTTATGATTATCTCTATTTGCAACAACTCAAAATCGTAAGTTTTCGCAAGTTTGGTTATAAGATTTATATATACAGGTGGCATATAAAGTTAGTTCATTAGATTGGAAATCTAACTTCTAATTTATGATACAAAAATTAATTTGTATCATAAATTAGAGAGTTTTCCCTCTTTTTTTAAATCAATGAAAGCCTGTTCCAGTTTTTTCAAAAAATTTTCCGCATCTGGAGTTTGTTTGGAAACAATAATAAAAATATCAAGTACTGATATGCTATGATTCTGTATTCCTGGTATTACAACCGACTTTAGAGTTGTTTCTGCAGGGGCACTATAATCAAGAAGATAGTCAGCTCTCTTTCCTTGTAGTTTTTTAAATGCAAGTTCATGTCCATCTGTTACATCAAGTTCGATATTATTTGACGGGTCTTCTAAGTATTTAATAAATCCTCCATAACTATAACCTCTTATAGTGAGAATCTTTTTACCCTTTAGCTCATCTTTTGTTTTGAGAAGCGGAGTCTCATCTCTTGTATAAATCCTTAGATCTATTTGAGTAATCTTCTCATTACCATATATTACATTACCTTCAAGTTCAGGGACACCTTTTACCCCTAAGAAGAGATTGGATTTACCCTCAGCAAGATTTTTGTATGCTCTTTTTGCAGGATAACCTTTTATAGTATATGGTATATTACATTTCTCAAAAGCTGCTTTAATATAATCAACGAATATACCAGAAGGCTCTTTGCCCTCTTCAACTACATAAAAGGGTTGAAAATTAAAAACATGTACCTCAATTTCCTGAGCGTTTATCTTGTTGGTAGAAATTGTGATGGCTGATAAAATAAAACAAATAGCAATTATAGATATTTTTGTGAAAATTTTTTTCATGTTTATCTCCTAATATAATGTTAAAAATAGCGATATTCTTATTTTAAATCGTAGTTTCAGTACAATATAAATCGTGTGATGTCAACTGATCTGCTCTACATGTCTAAAGAAAATATTGTTTGATTAGATATAGATATTTCTATAATATCCATATTTTTTATCAATTTAAGATTTATAAGAAACATCCTTATATGGAGTTGAAGATATATCAATTTTTTAATAGACTGTTTATGATGGTGAAATAACGTGGCTGAAAATATTTTGTTGATAGAGGCATGTCAAGAACATGCCACAGCTTTAAAACTCTATCTTGAACAAAGTGGAGTAACTGTTTCTATTGGAACAACAACTGAAGAGATGTCATCAAAAATGGGAACAAAAGAGTTTGATATTCTATTAGCAAACCCATTTTTGAATGGTAAAAGTATATCTTCTGATATAAAAAAGCTGAAAAATAGATTGCCTCTGGTTCAAGTTATTATATTGTGCTTTAAAAAAAATCTTGATCAAGCTATGGATGAGATCGGAACTTATGCCATTAATTTCCTTGAGATACCTGTGAACAGTAAAGCATTAAACCTTGCTATACTCCATGCCAGAAAGTGTATTGCCAACGATCGTCGCATCTCAATATATTCTGAGCGTTTAGCTGACCTTGAACATGATCGCACCCTTTACCATCAACTTTTTAATGATGTTCCATGTTATATCTCAATACATAACAAAGATATGAGACTTATCGGAGGAAATATTCTCTTTCAAAAAGATTTTGGAAATGAGATCGGAGAGTATTGCTATGAAACTTATAAAAATAGATATTCTCCATGTCCAATTTGCCCTGTTATGAAGACCTTTGAAGATGGAAAGTCTCACTCTACCGAAGAGGTTGTTACATCTCGTTCTGGTCAGCAGTATCATGTACTTACCCGGACAGCACCAATATTTAATGATGCGGATGAAATTACTCAAGTTATGGAGATTGCTACAGATATTACGCAGATACGTCAACTTCAAGGACATCTCTCTTCACTTGGACTTATGCTTGGTTCTATGTCTCATGGTGTAAAAGGTATGCTTACAGCATTAGATGGTGGGATTTATCAGATGTCATCAGGTTTACACAAAGATGATCCTGAACTTATTGAGCAAGCATTTGACACTATCAAGCAGATGACGGGTAAGGTTAAAAAAATGGTGCTTGAGATTCTATATTATGCTAAGTCAAGAAAATTACAGTATCATACTGTTAATGCTGTAGAACTCATAAAGTCTGTAATTAATACTGTGAAGGCTCTTGCGGATAAGAACGGTATTGAGATTTATACTGATATTCCAGAGTCACTTGGAGAGATGGATATTGATTCTAACTGGTTAGAGGCAGCATTAGTAAATCTTGCAGAAAATGCTGTAGAAGCGTGTGTGTACGATAAGTCAACTGATAAAAAATATAAAGTTCAGTTCAAATTGTGGGAAAATGATGAAAAAAAGGTCTGTCTATCCATAAAAGACAATGGTATGGGGATGGATAAGGATACCTATGAAAGAGTGTTCACGCTTTTCTTTACATCTAAAGGCTCCCAAGGAACAGGGCTTGGGCTTTTTATTGCAAATCATGTAATTCAGCAACATGGGGGAAGTATTAATGTAACGTCAAAACTTGGTGAAGGAAGCTGTTTTGAGGTCTCTCTGCCCAGAAAAAAGCCTGAAGAGTCTGTAGCTCCTTTTGGGAAATCTATATAACTATATCTACATAGTATAATAGATATTGTTCGTTCACTTTTATATCCCTTACCTACAAATAATCTGACACTTTCTTTTAGGAATATATTATAGTAGCGTTAAAGAAAGTGCCAGTTTATATACTCTAACTTTCATCCTATAGTGTTTTTTACAATGCCAATCAACTTTTCAGGATCAAACGGTTTTGGTAGCCATGTAATTGCTTTATCAATCGAGAGATGACGACTTGGCATACCACTTATTACAATTACAGGTATATTTTTTAACTTCTCCTGTTTAGAAAATCTTCTGAAAAATTTAGGACCCCACTCTTTGGGCATATCAATATCAAGTGTTATAAGATCTGGTAGCTCTGTTTTTAAAACCTCAAATGCTTCGGCACCATCATTTGCCGTACAGGTTTCATAACCATTGTCATTAAATATATTAACAAGATATCTGACAATTGTAGGATCATCATCAACAACAAGTATTTTCTTAGGCATATTTATAGTTCTCCTCTATCTGTTTAAACTATTAAAAGAACTTTAGAAGTTTTAATCACAAAACTATTTTATATGACACTCACCACATACAACAGGACCTTTTTTTTCTGCAAGATGACAATCTCTGCATAATTTATGGTATCTTGCAGTAAGAGTAATATCTAATTTTTTTGAATCTTTTTTGTCTGATGAACTTGCATGGCAGTTAGAACAAGATTGATCTTCTGAAGACTCCCCTTCCAAAAGTGTTCCCTGTTCATCATATAGATGGTGACATCTATCACAGTTCTCAATACCAGCTTTTTCGTTATGAGTATCGTGTTGAAAACAGACAAATGCTCTTGTGTTGCTATTTATCTCAATAGTCTCTCCATTAATGTTAAAACATTCATCCGCATGTGTTGAGGTGACAGAAATAGATGTCATGATTATAGTTGTAATTGAAATTGCAGCAATACTAATTACACTGTTTATGAAGCTGTTCATATTAATTATCTCCTTATGAGTGATTCCACTATTCAGGTAATTCGAGAATTTCATAGATAATGTCTCCAAAGAATTTGAGTTCCATCTCAACCCCATAATGGTGAATTATATCTTCAAGACCTCCATGACAGTTATGGCATGGTGCAATAACAACCTCCGCCCCTTTTGCTTTTGCTGCAAAAAGCTGTTTTGCTTTTTGCTTACCACTTTCAACCCTTCCGTTTTTAAATGGAGGTCCGCAGTTGATAACACCTCCACCGGCGCTACAGCAGTAGTTATGCTCCCTGTTTGGACTCATTTCAATAAAATTGGCACAAGTAGTATTGACGATATTTCTTGCCATCTCGTGAAGTCCTCTGCCTCTTACAATATTACAGGGATCGTGCAGAGTGACTGGGCGTTCAAATTTTTTTTTGATTTTAATTTTCTTTTGTTCAAACAGCTCATTGTAATACTCAATTGCATGGACAATCTCAATCGGTGGCATTCTCCAGCCTAAAGCACGGTTTCCAACATCATATACAGATCTAAAAGCGTGACCACACTCTCCCATCACAATTCTTTTTGCTCTCAAGTTTAACGCAGATTCAAAATGGAGTCTTTTGAGTCTCTCCATCATCTCATAATCACCTGTGAACATGCACATATCGCTGTTATCCCAACCCGGCATTGAGGGCATTGTCCAGTTCTCTTTGGCGGCATTCATAATAACTGCTGCTTGAAATATAAGCTGTGCTCTAAATTTTGGCTCAGGTCCTATGACAGAATAGAATATGTCAGCTCCCTCTTTATCCAATGGAATCCTTAAATTTTCAATTACCTCCTGCGCCTCCTCCTCTTGCCACATTAAAGTATCTACCCACTCATCATCTTTTACCCACATCTGGTTCATTGCAACAGAGTGGCTGTGGGCAGTGTCTTGAATATAGAGCGGAACCACACCAAGTTTATGACATATTCTTCTCATTATTGAGATCACGTAAGCTACATCAAGACCAAAAGGGCAATACATTGCACATCTTTTACACAAATTGCATTGAGTATAGGCAATAACAGCAGCCTCTTTTATGAATTGGGCAGATACTTTTGCATTTTTTTGCATTATCTCCCAAAGAGTATTTTTCACTTTTGCTGCTGGAGAAAATTTAGGATCATTTAAAGATAGAAAATAGTGACACCCTTTACTGCATAAGCCACAGTGGACACAAGTATCAACATACACTTTAAGCCTTGCCCCTGTTTCATCATTTATAACTTGTTGAATAACGCTCTGTATCTTTTCAGGTGTCAACTCCTCTATACCTTTTAAAATTCCCTGATCTTCTATTTTTTTGTTTTCGATTTTCTTATTCTCATCTACTGATTTAGATTCACTCATGTAACCCTCTCTGTTTTTTATTTGTTTACCAATCTTTTGCCATGCGAATTCCGCCAAATTCAGAGCCTATATATCCTCGTGTAAATGGGAAGAGGAACATGTGAAATAGCTTTGTAAATGGAATTGCTATAAGCATTATCTCACCCGAAACTATATGTATAATTGTCATATAGGCAAAACCAGGTAACTGATGATAAGCCCAAAATCCAGTGATAAAAGGTGCGGCGACAATCAATAAAATAATAAAATCAGACGGAGTTGTAAGATACCTTACATCAGGTACATTAAGTCTTCTCCATAAAAAAAAGATGCAACATAAAATAACGGCAAAAGTCATTACATCGGCAACTATGTTAGGAAGGGTAAACCAACTAATATTAAAATTCTCTTTCCAAAGAATAACATGAGCAAATACAAAAATAGGAGTTATAAAAAGGCAGATATGAAATATAAATGTTATAATAGTCATGGTTGGATTTAACTTCATGCTTCTACTGCCAAAAGGGATAATCCAATGGACAATTGATCGTAATGCAAATTTTTTATCCATGTATTCAAAAATTACACTATCTTTTTTTTTGGCAAGCTGCCATAAAGAGCTAAAACGCCATATACTGCCACCGATAAATATAATAAAAGCTATCCATGCAAGGGGACCTGTAACTAAAGAGTAATAGGAGTGCATATCTAAATCCTCCCTTTTAGAGAGATAACCTCTCTGTTATATGAATTTCCCTGAAAGCCCCTTATAAGCATACTTGAGTTGTCAGTGCAAAACACAGGGGGGGCAATATCTTCGTACTTTCCATTAAGTATGGTTCCATTAAGTACTATATGGTAAAAACCATCTTTTTTGACTTTTACAGCAAGTTGTGAACCATCATTGCTAAAAACCGGTTTCCATACAGCGTCAAATAGACAATTCCACGCCTTACCATCAACAGCAACGCCCCATTTACCTCTATCTTTGAAAATACATGCTATTCTATTTCCATCTGGGCTAAATGTGGGGTCAGATATGTAGTCAGAAAAAGTCAAATTCCAAGGTGTATTATCAACAGCAATTGTCCACCGTCCAAATTCTGATGATACAATAGCTCCAATTCTGCTCCCGTCAAAAGAGTATAGATGTTGCCATAGCTGAAAATATGGACTATCCCAGAAAATTTCACCATCTTTTGCCAAAAACCACTTTCCTCTCTTTTTAACTGGAGCTGTAACTGAGTAGTTAGCGTTTATTGAGCTATCAGTGGCAGAATAGGGGGGGGGAGATTCTGAAAAAGTAGTTAAAGGGGCAAATCGAGGCTCCCAAACAGATGAGAATGGGCTGTTCCATGTTTTTCCATCTACAGCAATATAATAGTCATAGTATGATGTTCTAACTGAGGCGGCAACATGTTTTGAATCTGGTGAGAATATGGGATTCCATACATTCATAAAATTTCTCTCCCAAACTTCTCCATTGACCGCAACTGAATAACATCCCGTTCTAAATTTGAATATTTCACTTTCAAGAACTGGTACAGATTCAACAACAGCAGCACATCCCTCTCCATCTGGACTCATAACCATACCAGTCAATCTTGAGAACTCATTCTCCCATGGCAGATCGTTGTTCACAACAGTATATAAAAGCTCTTTTTGAGCAGATACAGCAATTTCTCCATTGTGGTGAAAAGTCATGTTCCAAAGAAAATCATATCCATTCTCCCATGTTTCGCCATCTGTACAGACTTTCCATTCACCTGTATCAGATACTAATGCAGAGAGTCTATTGTCAGCACCAAACTGAAGATTCCACACCTTATCATAACCATTTTCCCATGTTGTTAGCTCTTCTCCTTGGTTCTGAATACAGACTGTAAACTCCATATCATCATTCTTGACAATTGCCGCAATCTTTTCACCATCAGGACTAACGCGGAACTCCTCAATATATGGGAATTTTTCTTGCCAGTCACCAATATCTGCAACCTGTTTTACACCTGTATTCCAGTCCCACTTATCATAATCGCTCATCATCCCCCTCCCTAAATACAACCTTGCTTTATTTTATCCGACCGATTTGTAATGGTTTAAGCCAAAGATTATAGATACATATTTTGTATGTCTTCCTTGTAATTATCTATAATAACGTTCTTTTTGAGTTTAAATGTAGGTGTCATCATCTTATTTTCAATAGTAAATTCCGGTACAATGGTTATCTTCTTAATGGTCTCAAAAGAGGGGAGTTCTCTGTTCTTCTTTTTTATCTCCTCATTTATAAGATTTACTATTTGTTCATTTTTAATTAGATACTCATAATTAGGGTAGTCTATTTTATTGGCATTAGCATAATCTTTGATGTTTTGTTCATCAAGAGTAACAATAGCTGTAAGATAGTTGCGTTTATCTCCTATAACACAAACCTGGTTTATATATTTCGATGTGGCTATAAGCCCTTCAATACTTGCAGGAGCGACATTTTTACCGCCAGATGTGATAATAAGCTCTTTTTTTCTACCCGTGATTTTCAGTACATTATTTGCATCAATTTCACCAATATCACCAGTTTTAAGCCAGCCGTCTTCAGTAAATGTGTCAGCAGTGGCTTCAGGCATCTTGTAGTACTCCTTCATCACATTTCTGCCCTTTATAAGCACCTCTCCATCTTCAGCAATTTTATGTTCAATGCCAACTCCTGGAAGCCCTACAACACCAAAATTGTAATTATCAATTCGGTTAGCGTGGCTAAATGATGTATCTTCGGTCATACCAATTCCTTCAAGAATAAGAAGTCCAGCCGCATGAAAAAATTTTGCTATTTCAGGGTTTAATGGGGCTGCTCCGCTTATACACCACTTTACATTGCCTCCAAGAGCTTCATGAATTTTGGAAAAAACCAACTTTTTTGCAATAGCGTATTTTATGTTTATCGAAAGGGGTATTGGAATTTTATAGATTTTACAATTGCTTACTTCAGCTCCTATACTACATGCCCATCTGAAAATTTTTTCTGTAATTCCACCTTTTGCCTCAACGCCACTTATAACCTTTGTATGAATTTTCTCAAAAATTCTGGGTACACTGACAAACCAGTGAGGTGACGCAAGTTTAAAATCTTCAAGTAAAGTATTGATGCTTCTGGCAAAGGTAGTCCTATTGCCTGTTATAATTGCACTATAACTACATGTTCTTGCAAATATATGTGCAAGAGGAAGAAACATGAACATCTCTTCTCCCGCATTAAAAGGGGCGGACTGGAATACAGATTCCGCTGTAAATGTAATGTTATCATGGGTAAGAACTGCTCCTTTAGGAATCCCTGTGGTTCCTGATGTATAAACAATACCGGCAATATCTTGAGGCTTTAATTCATTTGCCCTTTTATCAAATTCACTATCTGGGGTATCTACTCCGAGTCTAAGAAACTCTTCAAATGAGATAACCCAATCGTTACCGTGCGCCTCTCCATTAAATAGCACCACTTTACGAACTGCTGGAATCTCCTCTTTTATCTCCATAAGTTTTGCCAATTGATTTTGATCTTCAGCAAATACAACCACAGCATCAGAATGATTGATGATATACCCACAATCTTTTGGCAAGTTTGACTGATAAATTCCAACTGTTGCACCCCCAATAGTCATTGTTGCCATATCTGTAAGTACCCATTTATAGCAAGTATAGCTGATAATATTGATCTTATCTCCTTTTTCGACCCCAAGAGATATTAGACTTTTTGCTACTGTTTTAACTTGAGTATAAAACTCTTTCCACGTTACTGAATCAGCTTTACCACTGTTGTCAAACCAGCGATAAGCTGACTGAGATGGATATTTATTAACTGTATCACAAAGCATCTGATGAACACTTTGATAATTTTTAAATGCCATTGCCCCTCCTAAAATGAAATTATTGAGAAAAATTAAGTTACAAAATAGAAACACTATATTTTATTAATTAAGCTGCCATTAAGATATGATTGTTTAGAAAAATATCCACTTAAGCAGCGTATCAACAACGCTAATGCAAAATGCAGCTATAATAGTTGTTATACCATCTTTGATTTTAAAATCTTCTACCATCTTATCTGTCAGAAAAAGCAAAAAAGCATTAATGACAAATTTAAATAGTCCAAAGGTGATAATTAGAAACGGTAATGTTAGAAGAATTAGCAACCATCCAGTAAAAAAAACTGATAATAGAATATACAATCGCAACTACAATAGCTGTCCAATAGTTTTTAATATAAATTCCGGGTAGCACATTAGCTACAATAAAGACTGAAAAACTCAACAGGATAATATTCCAAATCATTAAAACAGATTCTCCTCTTTATATTGTTATTGTTATAAATTTTCTGAATAATATTTATATTCAGGATGATATTTTTCTATTCTTATCAGAATATATTTCTACAGGAAAGAAGTTTATACTCATTTGAGGATTAAAGATTGGAGTTACACACTAAAGAAGATAATTTTTAAATTAAAACAAGAAGTTATAATCAAGTATAGGATATCTCATTTAAGCTAAGGATACCCATTTATACTAAGCGTAATTTAAGTAGGGACAAAATAGTGCTCTGCCCCTACTAATACGTAAAAAATATTGGGGAAAGATATATGGAGAGGCATAAAAATAAGATAGAGGAGTTAATAGACATCCCCAATAACTCTTTCTCGTACAGTGTAATTTATAGTTACAGTTTTTATTGAGCCATCTATTTTAAGTGATGATGGGAATAGTACTATACCAGACTGTATGCTACCAGTGCCGCTTGATTTGATTCTATCAAGCAAGACCTTCTCAGTGTATATTGTAGCTACTGTTTCAATACCTGGACTCACCCCTGTAACTTTAATGGTAGCAGGAGTAATAGATACAGATTCAAGAATTAAGTTATCCGCAATTTTACCTGACCAATCAACTTGAACTGGAATATTACGCTCTATCTTACCAGCCATTACAATCTCTACTGTTTTAGGTTCAACCTTTTTAAGATTAACCCCTGGCGGTAAAATGATGTTATCAAGAGATATATTAACAGAGTTGTGTCCCGCATGAGAGTTTCCAAGTTTAAGTAGTACTTTAACATTTTCTGGCTTTAATGATTTTAAAAGAGTCATTGAACCGCTTAAGTGTAGATCAACCGTGTTAGTTGATGCTTCTATTATATCAAAGCCAGATTTTATATCTGTGTATTCAACAGGAACATTTATTGTTTTTAAGGTCTCCTTACCTCGAGAAAGTCCAAACCAGACACCTGTGATAAGTATAAAGCAGGCTAATGCTGCAACTGCAAACTCAGAAACCTCCTTCCATCTGGCGATACCTCTCTCTCTTTTAACCGCTCCTGTATGGCGGTTTAATATCTCTTGAAGTTCTTCAGCCTTTTTTACATGTTTTATATCTGATTTTTTAACTACAGTCACATGTCCTCTCTCCTCAGATACTGCTATAACAAGAGCATCAGAGACTTCACAAAGTCCTATAGCAGCTCTGTGTCGGGTACCGTATCGAGAAGGCAGGTCAGTCCGTTTTGAAAGAGGAAGAAGAACAGATACATCGGTAATACGCTCTCCTTCTATAATTACCGCACCATCGTGAACAGGATTCTTATCCCAAAAAATGGAGAATATCATCTGTTCCGAGATTACTCCATCCCAGAAGATTCCTCC
The DNA here is from genome assembly GCA_964425195.1 of uncultured Desulfobacterales bacterium. GTDB lineage: Bacteria > Desulfobacterota > Desulfobacteria > Desulfobacterales > Desulfobacteraceae > Desulfamplus. The sequence goes on along the minus strand of CAYRLG010000006.1, from coordinate 19,748 downwards.
TTGTACAATTTCGTCAAGGCTCTGTTTGCCAGGTATAACAAGCAATGCACCTACTTTCTTTTTACCAAGCTCAAAAGCGCTTAGAGTAAGAATTTCAATTGGCGTAGAAATTTTTGTGCTGGGAAATCCCCATACAAAAGATTTTAAATTTCTCGCCTGAAAAACTGTTGCAATTTCATCTCTAAAGACAATTATTAAAATAATGGCAGCAGCAGCAATAATTCCCTGAATTGCCCATGTTGTCACCACAAGCCCCATATAAAGAGCCATGATATTAAGTATCCAGAGAAGAGATACAACAGGAACAATACGTATAAGCCTTGAGCCTCTAAAAAGTACATAGAGTCTGAAGAGAATGTAGCTGTTTATCAGGATATCAACAAAATCCTGCCATCTTAACGAGTTTAAAAAATCAAATGTCTCATTCATGGAAAAATCGATCCAAATATCTTTAATTTAAGGGGATTTTAAGTTAGGGGATATAGTAAATAATCTTTAAGTATTCTTTTAAGGAGGCTAATCAACTACGCTAAATCTAAGAGTGGTAAGTAGTTTATCATTTTCATCAGTGACCTCAACCCTCCAAGGACCTTTATCAGCAGTTCTCAATTGCATTGTACTAAATGTTGACCACTGTGGTGCCTTTACCAGAAATCGATTGGTCGCAACAAATCTATCTCTATGATACCATTTGTGATAGACGAAGGCGTTTTGAGAGATATTATCAAATCCTGTAAAGCAGAATATTTTGCCAAGAGAAATGGAGAAGGCAACTGCTGGAAAATCTGGTTCAAAGCCTTTCATAGATTCACACATTACCGCTTTTGTAAGAACTAATACAGTGCTTACCCCATTGACCTTAGATGTTTTTTCCTGATTAACTGCCGAGGAGTTTTTAGAATTTGTTGGTTCTCCAACATCTATAGTATCGTTAAGGTTGACAAAAACAGCAGAGTTTTTAGCCTCCTTCTGGCTCTGATCTGTATATGAAACCTCTTCAGAGTGAGCAAGCGTTAGGGGTAAAAAAAATATTATAAAAATAGTTGTTGTAACTACAAATAGAGAAAGTATTAGGTTAATGTTGAACAGATAATTAGAGAAAAAGCTATTTAAAGTGAAACTATATTTTTGCATCCAAGTCATTGTGTTACTATTCCATAATTAGTAGGTTATTTTTTTTATTCTATCTGTCACTGGAGTTTTTTCAAGGAAAAATTCAACTATTTGAAAAAAAATGTTTTTCATGTATATGTGTATATACTAACATTAAAGTGCAAATGGATATATGCTCATAAAAGTTGCTATAACAAAAAGATAACGGAGGAACTTACCAAGAGTGACAAATAGAATAAACAACCAGATATTGCTCTTTAAAATTCCAGCAACAAGAGTAAGTGGATCTCCTATTACCGGAACCCATGAAAATAGTAAAACCCAACTACCATACTTCTTAAATCGAATTTCTGCTAATGTAATTTCACTATCAGATAGTCTAAGAAGCCTTGTCATAATCCAGTTGCCTCCCATTATGCCTACAAAATAATTAGCCAAGGAACCGATAACATTACCTGATGTAGCAACTCCAAGTAGTAAGACAGGGTTGTAATCGTTCATTAACAGAAATGTTAGTACAATCTCTGAGCCAACTGGTAAAAGAGTTGCTGCTAAAAAAGCAGCTAAAAACAGCCCTTCGTATCCATAATCAAATAAAAATTCCATGATTTGGATTATCACAAAATATAAAATATATCAAATATTGAAACAAGAGATTAAGTCTATGCATGTAAAAGAGAGGATTATAAATCAGCAAGTATATACCCGTTGCCTTGACCATGGTTATCCTGAAATTGTTGCCAGAATTATTGCAGGCAGGACAGATACCTTTGATAAAAATTTATTTCAATTCACCCTTGATGCTATTAAACCTGCTGAAATAATGGCTGACTGCACAAAAGCGGCAAAAAGAATTGCTCAAGCTATACATAATAAAGAGACCATACTCCTTTTTACAGATTATGATGTTGATGGATGTACCTCAATGGCAGTTCTCTATTGTACTTTGCACGATGTTTTTGGTGTTCCAGAGTCAAGTATTATTAAGTTGACAGGGCATAGAACTATTGATGGTTACGGCTTGACCGATTCTGTTGCCGATAGGATTCTCTCTTTTAGGCAAAATACCTTAAAAAAGATCGAGAACAATTTACAGAAAGAGGTGTGCTATTGTAATGAACATGGTAGTGGAATAGTATCTCTTGTAATTACTGCTGATGCAGGAATTTCTGATGGTTCAAGAATAAGGCGACTTGCAAATGCTGGAATTGATGTTATTGTAACAGATCATCATATCGTACCAAAGGAAGGTATTCCAAAAGAAGCATTTGCTGTAGTTAATCCTAAAAGAGAGAGCTGTCCCTATGATTCAGATATTGCAGGATGTGGTGTGGTATGGCTGCTTATGACCGCTCTTTCAAAAGAGATGGGAAATTTTGACAAAATAGAAAATTCACAAAATAGTGAAAGTACAAAATATGTTGGCTGTACACTTGAGCAAAAACAGAAGATACATCAACTTCTTGACCATGTTGCGCTGGGAACTGTTGCCGACTTAGTTCCGCTTACCTCAGTAATTAATCGCTATTTTGTTAAAAAAGGGCTTGAGTTTATGAATCGAAGAGTCAGACCTTGCTGGCAGGTGGCGTTAAATGGCAAAGATGCAGATAGCTGGTTTTTAGCATTTCAATTGGCTCCTCGTATCAATGCAAGTTCTCGTATCACGTCCGAGGCAACTACTGCTATTGACTTTTTGATTAAAGAAGAACTTGATATATCCACTCAATTATATCAGCAGCTTAGTCTATTTAATAGCGATAGGCAAAAGATTGAAAAACAGATGTTTAATGCAGCCAAAGAGTCAATATTTCTAAATCAATATACTAAAAATACACAAGGTCTATCTGAAATTTTTACCAGTACAATGCCTCCTATTTTAATATATTATAGCCAGAATAACCATCCTGGTATTCAAGGGATTGTGGCTGGAAAGCTCACAGAGAATTTTGGAATTCCTGCTATTATGATTGCAGATATTGAAGGTGGCTTTGTTGCTGGTTCAGGTAGGGGAGGGCAGTTTCTTCATTTGAGAAATGCTCTACAGACATTTGATGATAGATTTCCGGGTATTTTTATAGCCTATGGAGGGCATCGAGCTGCTGCTGGATTTAAACTTTATAAAGATAATATCGAGTTACTTAAAAGGGAATTACCAAAAATTGTTATTGAACAGCTTGATGGTCAAGATACAACCCCATATCTTAATACTGATGGCTCTTTAAAAATTAGCCCAATAAACAGCTCTTTAAATAATCAGATAAACCTTGAGACATATCACTATATTGAGGCTCTCCATCCTTTTGGGATTGGTTTTCCTACTCCTCTTTTTAACGATCAGATGGTAGCAACTGATGTAAAGGTTATGGGAAAAACTCCAATTCATATCTCTATGATGCTTGATGGAGTTAAATCTGTTTTTTTTCGTGCACTTGATAAGCCCGGAGAGCCTTTACCTATAAATTCAGGTGATATAGTAGATGTTGTTTATACACTTAATTTAAATTCTTGGCAGGGAAGAGAAAATTTACAGTTGGTTGTTAAAAGTATTAAAAAAGTTTAGATAACATATTATAAATGTTGATTTTTTCAACTACTGTAGTTTAATTCTTATCTTTTTTAAATAAACTTTGAACAAATCGACTATTTTGGTGTCAATATTATTCAGAAATATAAAGTTTCTCAAAATAGGGTAAAAGTTCAAATAATTTAAGATAAGGAGACGCAACAATGAAAAGAGTTATAGCATTAATTTTTATAACTATTTTTGGATTAATAACAGTAATAGATTCTGGTTATGCCGGACCAAGGCATAGGGTACACAGAGGTAGTGGTATTGTAGAGGGTATTATTATTGGCACAGCAGCTACAATTCTTGGAGCTGCTATTATAACAGAGATCAATAATCAATCTAAACACTATAATCCATCCCCAGTTTATGAAAGAAGAGATAGTTATGATAGATACGATAGATACGATAGGCATGACAGACATGATAGATACGATAGATATAACAGGCATGATAGAAGAGAGAGAGGATACTGGAGTTTTGAGAAGGTTTGGGTTCCCCCAGTTTATCGCCAAAAATGGTATCCCGGACACTATAGCCGAAGAGGTCACTGGATTCCCGGAGGCTATGATCGCATTCTTGTAAGAGAGGGCTATTGGGAGACCAAAAGAGTTTGGGTACGTAACTGATCCTTTTTTACAATCTAAACTTATTGTGAAGTCTTAAATCAAAGATTAAAAGATTGTGCAATTATACACATATAGCCCATGAAACTTGATGAAAAAGAGCTAATACGTGGTTTAAGGCAGGGCAATGGCAAAGCATTTGAGACTCTTGTAGATAGATATCAAAAAAAACTTTTTGCCATTGCCTTTGGTATAACTCTTGATAGTGAGGAGAGCCTTGAAATTGTGCAGGATGTATTTGTCAGCGTTTATCAAAACATTGGAGATTTCCGTGAAGATTCAGGGCTTTTTACATGGATGAGAAAAATTACGGTAAATTTATGCCTAAACTGGAAAAGGAGATGGCTAAGACGGTTTAAGTGGAGTCATCACTCTTTTGAAGAGAACTTAAGTGTATTAAGTAAAGATTTCTATAACTCATATAATTCAAATTATGGTGATACTCTAAATACCGATCTTGTTGTTGATACTCCTGAATCTCAATATATGGAGTATGAATCAGAAAAGATAATAATGGATAAAATAGGACAATTACCTGAAAAGATAAGGACGGTTTTTGTTCTACAAGCGTTTGAGAAGATGTCCTATCAAGATATAGCCGACACACTTAATCTCAATATTGGAACCGTAAAATCAAGGCTTCACTATGCAAAAAAATTTATTACCCAATCTATGCAATTATAAAAACAGAGAAAATTACTATGAGTATGCTCAGAAGGTTTTCGAATCACATATTAATACCGTAATATCTACTACTGTGGATTTTTCTGTTTTAAAAGGCTCTATATTAGAGCGAATAAAGTTAGAGCAAATTAAAAATAAAGAGATCAGACTGTCTGAAAATAATCTGACTAAAGGCAACTTCTTGGATAATATATTTAATTTATTTAGTAATACTTTGCTAACGCAAATCAAAAAAAGTTATGCTCCACTAATTGTTTGTACTGCTATAATTGTTTGTAGTTTAATCTATTTTCAGGTAGCTTCTTATGAGCTAATTCCCAAAAAGATTTCATCTTTACAACAAGTTGCATCTTTATCAGCAGATGGAGAGAAACTAACAACTGATAAAGAAGCAGAATCTCCAGACACAATAATAACTTCGATTAATGGTGATGTCTCATCTATTATGATTCTTGAAAGCGAAGATAGAAAAATGACAATAATATGGTATAAAGAGGTGTGATTTGCAAATTTATAATAAAATCAGAATGTTTAATGCAATAAAAATAATCTTCAATAGAGCTAACATCTTTCATAAATTCCCAATTTATAATAAAACTTTGGCAAATATCGAATTAAAGTTTCTTATACTTATTATATCTTTATCTTCTATTTTTATGTTAAGCCCTAATAATTTAGACGCTGCGGAAACTATAACAATCAATATAAGAGTTATTCATGCAACATCGGATCCATCTTATATAGATTCTGGATTAAGGGATTTGGCTAAACAGCTTCAGTCAGTTTTTAAATACACCTCCTATCAGTTGCTTGATTCTCATACAATCACAATTGCCAATAACAGAACAGGAACAGTACCCCTTCCGGACAATAGAACTCTTGAAATAGTCTTTGGAGGAGTTAATGGAGACAGAATTAAGTTTACCATAAGAATTTTTAAACATAGTTCACAGGTATTTACTACTCAAATTCTTCTTAAAAACGGTAGCAGTGTTACAATAGGTGGTACTGATTACAGCAATGGATACCTTTTATTTAATATTTCAGGTTTATCAAATTGACATTTACCCTAAATCTTAAAGAAAACTTCCAACCGCTCCTCTTAAAAAAAATCACGTTACTTAATAGCTGCTATCTCATTGCTACTTTATATCTCTATAATAAACTATATATTAAATATATATGAATTATTGTCATATATTCTTTAATATTAAAGAATTATATTCTTGACAATTAGCATCAAAACAAATAGTATTCTTGTTCCATAAGAATGGAAAGAGTCATCGGAATAAGAGATATAGATTTTAAGCAAATATAGATTATGGATGAAATTGATTTCAAAATATTAAAGATATTGCAAGAAAAAGCAAGGATCCCAAATGTTGATATTGCCCGCAATATTGGTATGGCTCCATCGGCAGTCCTTGAAAGAATAAAAAAACTTGAATCTAAAGGCATAATATCAGGTTATGAGGTGCGATTAAACCCCGAATGGTTTAATCAATCAATGATTACTTTCATAAAGATACGAGTATCCTTATCGACACAGATACAAAAAATTATCCAAAGTTTGTGCCAACATGAAGAGATTCAGGAGCTACACTATATCGCGGGTGATGATTGTCTTTTAGCAAAAGTTAGGATAGCTAATAGTGATGAGTTGCAGAAGTTTATCAGTGAGAAGATAGCTTTAGTTGAAGGAGTAAAATCTACAAAAAGCCTTATTGTTTTATCAACTTACAAAGAGAGTGCACAGTTCCCTTTGCCAGATACATTAAATGAATAAAGCTTAAATATAGACAACAAAGTATAGTAATAGCAGGAGATATAGAGATATGCCAATGTCAGATGGATTTAAAACAAGATTGTCAAATGTAGTTAAAAAAGCCGTTAAACATTTTGGGACACCTTTTCATATTTATGACGAAAGAGGAATTATAGATACCTCAGAGCATCTTAAAAAAGCGTTTTCAGGCAGAGATGGATTTAAAGAGTTTTTTGCTGTTAAAGCCCTTCCTAATCCATATATTATGAAGATTATGCAGTCTCAGGGATTTGGTTTTGATTGCAGCTCTTCCCCTGAGATTTTGCTTGCCAGAAAAATTGGTAGCTATGGGGAAGATATAATGTTCACCTCAAACAACACAAGTATTGAGCAGTTTGAGACTGCATCTTCAGATGGTGGCTCTATTCTTAATTTAGATGATATCTCATTAGTGGCTAAAGTTCCTGTTATGCCAGAACTTATCTGTTTTAGGTATAATCCGGGACAGAGAAGATCGGGAAATAAAATTATTGGAAATCCTGTAGAAGCCAAATATGGTGTAAGCCATGAGGCAATCTTAGATGCCTATCGTTTAGCTATTAAACGTGGGGCAAAAAGATTTGGTATGCACACAATGCTTGCATCAAATGAACTCAATTATGAATATATGGTTGAGACAACAAATATGCTTCTATTAATGGTAGAAAATATTGCTAATATGCTCAATATACAATTTGAATTCATAAATATTGGGGGGGGATTTGGAATACCATACAGACCTGAGCAATCACCTATTAATATAGATGAACTTGGTAAAAACACAACCGAGCTGCTCAAACAGTTTAAAGATAAAAATGGCTGGGAACCAAAGCTGTTTATGGAAAGTGGTAGATATATGACAGGTCCTCATGGCGTTTTAGTTACTACTGTTATTAATCATAAGGATATATATCGCAAATATGTAGGAGTTGATGCCTCAATGTCATCTCTTATGCGTCCGGGTATGTATGACGCATATCATCATATTCATATTCATGATAAAGAGTCTTGTTCAGATTACGAAACAGTTGACGTAGTTGGTTCTTTATGCGAAAATAACGACAAATTTGCAGTACAGCGTACCCTGCCCGTCACAGCCGAAGGCGATATTTTGATTATACATGATACTGGCGCCCACGGTCATGCCATGGGGTTTAATTACAATGCCAACCTTCGTCCTAAAGAGCTTCTTTTAAAAACTGATGGAACTATTGAGCTTATCCGTAGGGCAGAGACGGTTGAAGACTACTTTGCAACTCTTGATTTTCAGAAGGATGTTTGTATTTAAAAGTGAGATTTGTAAATCAAAATTATTCTTGTTTAAAAAGTTAATATACTTTTCAAAAGGCTATTTTTAACGCTTAACCGCTACATCTAAGTTTTAAGGAAAGATAATTATGATAAAAATAGGTACTGTAACTTGTACACCTGAAGCGGCTGACTTAGTTGCACAGTGCTATTCATCGCTTCCTGTTTTACCAGAAGGAAAAGTTAAAATTCTTGACACTTATGTTTCCATAGAGGGAGTTACTCAAGGAGAGACAGAGTATAAAGCCTTTTCCATATTTGAATATGATGATGCTGATGAAAATATTATAGAGGAGTATTTAGAGAGGCGTGCTCATGCTTTTGCAAAGATACCAGGGGTAAAATACAAAGTAGAAGATTGGGTCAGAGTTGCAGAGGCGTTAAAAATGTTAGCAGATGGTGAATTTAATACAAATTTTATTTATAGTGCCACTTTTTAGCCCTTATCTTTACTATTTTTTTTGTATAAAAAGGCTCAAGAGAACAAAAGATTAAAAAGCAGTAGAGACGCACTGATATGCGTCTCTAAAGTCAATACTCTATATTGGTGTGAGTTTTTAAATCTGTCCAGATGAACTTAATGCAAAAATAACCATTTTTTGCATCATACGCTCTTGCACAGTTTTTGGATTGGCAAGGTCCATTCTTTCAAGATATGGCATTGCCTTTTCAGGAACGCCCCCAATACTTTTGCTGATAAGCCCGGGCATTATGGCAAATTTGTTTTGGGCGGCAAGCTCTTTAAATCCTCTTAAAGCCTTACCAAGTGTAATCTCCTCTTTAGTAAGGGCTGTTCCAAACGGAAAAGCTGCAAAATAGCCTTGAGAACGGTAGGGGCTAAGTTTAGCCTCAAGAATCTCTGGTAGATTGTCTCTAAATTGCTGTGGAATCAACCAATCCGCCTCTATTTTTCCAGCTTTTTTAGCCTTGTAAAGAAGCTCCTCTTGAAATCTTGAGTCTGCAATACAGATAAGTCGCTTCATCACCTCACTATCTTCTCTTCCTCTTATATCAGCAATTCCATACTCTGTTACAACTATATCTCGTAAGTGCCTTGGTATAGTTGTATGTCCATACTGCCAGACAATATTGGAAACAGCCTTCTGTCCATCTCCTCTATAACTTCTGATCATGGTAATTGCCCGACCATCATCTAACTCATGAGCCATAGAGACAAAATTATATTGTCCTCCAGGACCACTTATAATTTTGTTATCTTCAAGTCCGTCTGCCACAATTGCTCCACTTAATGTTGCCATTAAGCCAGCGTTGATAAACCTACCATGCTTTCTCTGTAATCTTTTAATCTCTTCATTGCCATATAGATGGTTTACATAGTCAACACTTCTCATATCAATGAGCTTTAGACGAGCATCCTCCATATCACGTAAATCTTGGTAGAAGCTATGCGGACCTATAAAAAAACTTGCATATAGTGCAACACCATTTTTAAGGGTAGAACCAAGACACATTGAGGCAATGGTATCAATATTTTCAGTTTTAGACATATCGAGCGAGTATGAATTACCGTTTAGAAGGGCATAACCATTATCATAGGTAAGCTCTGGTTTAAAAATCCCAAACTTTTGGAAAAAATCAAATTCACTCCTCTTTATTCGTGTATGAACAACTCTTTGTTTTACAATTTCTCTAAATATCTCTTCTACCTGATTTTCGTTAAATTCGTTATCATTGATTACTCTTTGAAGCCTTACATCTTCATAAACCTTCCTTTTTATAATATCACCTTTAAATAGCTCAATAAGGCTGTCAACAAGCATTTCAGATGAGCCTAAAAGCCCCTTCTCAAATGGGTCTGTTCCTCCAACAGAATGAATCAAGTCCTTAAATTTGTTATTAATACCAGAACTATTTATGAAATTTTTGTATATGTCATTCTGTTTATGCCTCATCTCAATACCAGCAACAATAGCATCACCAAGAGAGCCTATCCCAACCTGAATTGTACCCCCATCTTTTACAAGCGTACTTGCATTCATTCCAATCATCCAGTCAACCGTATTTACAGGCTCCTTAGGTGCACCAAAGAGTTTAAAATGGTACTCAGGGTTGTCAATAACCATATCGTAAAAATCAGGTTTCACTACAGCATGACCATACATAAATGGCATATCCCTATGAATCTGGGCGATAAATGCAACTTTTTTGCCTTTTGCTCTCATCTCTTTAAGAACGCGTCCACCATCAAGATGGGTATCAGGATTAGAACCCATGCTAAAACAGATTTCACCATCAACCTCTTTTGTTGCAACAAGTTGAGCTAACACATTGCAATTATTTATAATAGCATCTCTTACAGCATGAGTGTAATTTGAACCAAGATAGTGTTGAGAGGCGTGATGGTTGGCAATCCACCCAGCAGCTTTGTTAAAAAATTCCATAAGGATAAAGTTAGGTGGTATCTGATTTTTTCTCATATCAATAACATAGTCAAGATCGGGAAAGTCTTCCCAAATGCGTTCTACTAATGGCTTCATAAATCTTTTTTCAAGTTCGCTTGACCATGTTGGTTTTTCCAAAGAAACCGCTGTAATTAAGGTAAAATGGAGAGTTGGATCGACCTTAGTTCTCCTGTATAGTGCATTGAGCAGATGATTAGGCTTTGCAAGGGCTAAGGGTGCAGCAAGTACAATTTTTTTTCCCACTTTTGCAATGAGATCATCAACACATTTTTCAACATCCGAATAATATTGAGGCACTTTATTCTCCAACATTTTTTTTCGCCCCCTTTTTAAAAAAGAAAATTAAATATTGTTGGGTAGTAAATTAACTAATCTTCAAGAAAGAGTTTTGAAGAGTTGATAAACTGAGGGTCTTGCTGCTCAATTATCTCAACAATAGATTTATACATTCTTCGCTTATGCTCTCCAAATATAGAGCGTTTTTTTTGAAATGTTCGAGCAAATGCCATGACATCTGCGTTAAGCTCAGAGATATCAGTGCTTGCTTTTTCAATAATGTGATGTTGCTCAAGTTCGTCTGCTGTAATTCGTTTTCCAGTAAGTATAAACTCGTTGAACTTATATTCAGGGATGGCTTTCCTTATAAAAGCTATCATTCCAGGTAAAAATGGAATACTTATATCAACTTCAGGAAAACAGAAGAAACCTCTATCTCTCTTCATAAATCTGAAATCAGATGCACAAGAGATAATGGCTCCATTACCAAATGCATGACCATTAATTGCAGAAATAACAGGAATAGGCATGGTAAGCATTCTTTTAAATACCATATTCATGCCATACATAAATGCTTTTATACTCTCTGAATCTTTTTCAGCCATTCTCCCAATCATCCAGTCAACATCAACACCCTGTGAAAAGTTTTTTTCATCAGATGATGTCAGTACTAAAGAAAATATGGTTTCATCAGCCAGTACCTCATCAAATACACTATTCATGGTTTGGGCAAATTCAAGATTTTGTCGATTTGCTCCATTGCACATAGTAACTATTGCTACTGTTCCATCTTTTTTCCATTCAATTACAGCCACGCAAAAAACTCCTTTCAAATTGAGTTAATCTTGGTAAGAATTTATAAGCTAAAAGTTTATAATAGCCCATTTACGATATTTATATATCAATATCTAAGTTTATTTATTTGTGCTGATTTCACTACTACATACCACTGTTTTAATCAAGAACGTTTCACTCATTTTTTCTTAAAATCATTGATATATTAAAGCTATAAGCTCTTGTAGATAAGCAGTGAAGGCTATACCTATTTCGTCAAAATATGATTGACATAATTTCTGTTTTCTGTTTATCTCAAAAATTACTATTATATTTTGATACAGATTCATCTGTTATTTGTTATAAAATAGATACGTAATACTCAACACTCTACAGATTTCTATATATACTTTAAACGGTCATAAATTTAACTTTTTGTATATCCAAAATTTAACTTATTACCGAGAGCAGCATAACTTTTTCTTTTAATTAATAATACAGGAAAACGCCATGATAATTGGACTTGATGTTGGCGGAACCCATACTGACGCCGTTCTGTTAAGCGAAAAAGGACTTGAAAGATCGATAAAAGTCCCTACTGACACCGCAAACCTTTTTAACACAGTTCTAACTGGATTTGATCTTCTTCTCGATGGTATCAACTCATCAAAAGTGCAAAGAGTTGTTATAAGTACAACTTTGACAACTAACAGCGTAGTTCAAAAACAACTCGATCCTGTAGGTATAATTGTATCGTCTGGTCCGGGCATTGATCCCACTTTGTTTCGCCGAGGTGAACATTTTTATACAGTAGCAGGTTCAATAGATCATCGTGGAAGAGAGAGAACCCCTATTAATCGAGCAGAAATTGAACATATTTCAGAAAAAATGAGAAATAGTGGTATTAAATATGTTGGTGTGATAAGCAAATTTTCTCCTCGTAATCCTGCCCATGAACTTGAAATTAGAGATATACTCAAAAAAAATTTTCACACCATTTTTCTTGGACATCGTGTATCTGGTAATCTCAACTTTCCCCGAAGAATCGCAACCGTTCATCTTAATACTGCTGTTTACAGGATGCACAAAAATTTTTTTAATGCAGTAAACGATACTCTTAAACAGAAAGGATTGACAGTACCAATTCAAATATTAAAAGCAGATGGTGGTACAATGAATTTAGAAACTTCTATGGAGTTTCCGGGGCAGACAATTCTATCTGGACCAGCAGCAAGTGTCATGGGAGCTATACATCATGCCCCAGAAGATAAAGATGTTATAGTTCTTGATATTGGAGGTACCACAACAGATATTGCAATTCTTGTCAATAAAACTCCACTATTGGAACCAGTAGGAATAGGTCGTGGAAAATATAAAAGCCTTATAAGAGCACTTCAAACAACATCAAGAGGTATTGGTGGTGATAGCCAAGTTACTGCAATAGAAAAATATATTGAAACTACCACCTTAAAACAAAATGATAGTGAGATAACTTCTCGTAAAAAAATAACAGCTCTTCAGATAGGACCTGATAGACAAGGTCCGGCTTTAGCATTTGGAGGTCCAGCACTTACCCCTACAGATGCGATGATATGGCTTGGAATAATGGATGGTGGGAACAAAAATCTATCAGAAGAGGGATTGGCATTGCTTGCACAGACTCTTGATATATCTATTAATGAAACGGCAAAGAGGATATTTCGTCAAACTTGCGAAACGATTGTAGGCGTTGCCAATCAGATGGTTGAACAGATAAACAGAAAACCTGTTTATACTGTTCATGAATTTCTTGAAGGATACAAGATAAAACCTCAGCAGATACTACTTCTTGGAGGACCTGCTCCCTACTTTGCAGATGAAATTGAAAGAATCTCTGGTATTAAAACTTTAGTTGTTCCTAACAGCGGTGTTGCAAATGCTGTTGGTGCTGCTCTTGCACGAACAACTTGCGAAGTCTCTTTGCTTGTCGATACAGAAAGAGGTACTGCAACAGCACCAGAGGAGAATTTTACAGCGTCAGTTTCAAAATCATATCGTAAAGAGGATGCCATAAAAACTGCTCTCGCCCTTTTGGAAAAAAAGGCTATCAACTCTGGTGCAGATTTAAGAAATTTTGAGGCAGAGACTACTGAATTTCAATCTTTTAACATTGTGCGTCAGTTTGCTCCAAGAGGTAAGATATTTAGAATAAAGATGCAGGTAAAACCCGGACTGATTAAAGGTTTCTCTCATATATTTTAATTAGTGAGTAGTGAACATAGAATATATGTATCTATTTTATATATAGATGAGCATACTTTATAATCATAACCAACTATATAATCTTTAAGAGATATATCTACTATTATCTCTGCTTTTATATAAAAATAAGAGGTGTTTATGCTTAAATCATCAAAGAAAACAGGTCTTGTATTTTTTCCGGCATTTGACTGGGCAATAGACCCTACTCACCCAGAAAGAGAGGAGAGACTTCTATATACTCAAGATCAGGTGGCAGAAGAAGGAGTATTTGATATACAAGGTATTATAGAGTATAAGCCAGAGCTTGTTGCAGCACAAGATATTAGGCGTACCCATTTTTGTGTACCTGACGAAGATGCAATAACAACCGAATCTCACCTTATAAGTGCAGGTGGTGCAAAGGTAATTGCCAAAGCTGTTATGGATAAAAAAATTGATAATGGTTTTGCATTGGTAAGACCTCCTGGACACCATGCAATGCGTGTTAGTCATGGTGGAAGAGGATTTTGCCATATAAATATTGAAGCTGTAATGGTTGAGTTCATTCGTCAGCAATATGGAGTAAGAAAGGTGGCAATTGTAGATACTGATTGTCACCATGGTGATGGTACAAATGATATTTATTGGCACGATCCAGACACTCTTTTTATTTCAATACATCAAGATGGCAGAACTCTTTACCCTGGTTCAGGATTTACAGGAGAACTTGGGGGGCCAAATGCCAAAGGCTCTAATTTAAATATTCCTCTTCCTCCTGCAACATCATCAGAAGGTTATCTTTATGTGATAAACAACTTAGTGCTTCCAATAATTGATGAGTTTAAACCTGAAATTATTATAAATTCAGCAGGACAAGATAACCACTACACAGATCCTCTCACAAATATGAAATTTTCAGCTCAAGGCTATGCAGAACTTACAACTTTGCTCAAACCAGATATTGCTGTGCTTGAAGGAGGCTACTCAATTGAAGGTGCACTACCTTATGTAAATCTTGGGATTATACTCGCTATGGCAGGTCTTGATTATTCAAAGGTTATAGAGCCGGACTATGATGAGGAGCGTTTAAAACAGGCGGTTCATGTTACTGATAGCATTAAAAAAACATCGGATGTTATTAATACTTATTGGAACAGACGCTATGAAATGAGAGAAAAGGCTGGAAAACATGGCGAAATTCAGGAACGTCATCGTGAGATATTCTACGATACAGACAATATTTTTGAACGACAGAAAGAGAAGATTAGGATATGCCATGACTGTTCAGGTGCTCTTGAAATTGACTCCAAAGCATCTCCCGGACTTCATATACTTGCTGTGCACATTCCCTTTAATGCTTGCCCAGCTTGCAAAGAGACTGGATATGAGATGTTTGACATAGCCACTAAAAATAGGAAGAAATATGATAAGATATTCCTTCAAGATAGACCAAAAGATACATATATTGTAAAGTAGCTACAGAGATTATTTAGGTGGTATAGTATATCACAGATTATAGTATAGGTAAGGTAGATGTTGAAGCATCTTGAAAAAAGGGCAGAAGTGCTCTGTGCAATAAGGAACTTTTTTACCCATAATGGTTATCTTGAGGTGGAGACACCTCTTAGAATTCCCAACCCAATACCAGAAGAGCACATTGATCCTTTTGAATCTGAAGGTTGGTATTTGCAATCTTCACCTGAAATTTGCATGAAAAGGCTTGCAGCACAAGGGTATGAGAAGATATTTCAGATATGCAAATGTTTCAGAAAAGATGAACGTGGAGCTCTCCATCTTGCAGAGTTTACAATGCTTGAGTGGTATAGAAAAGATTACTCATACATGGAGCTTATGGATGAGTGTAAAGAGATGATAAAATCTGTTGCCCAAAAGTGCTCAATTTTGGGTAAATTGAAGTATGGCAATTATGAAATAAAACTTAATGAACCTTGGCAGATGATTACAGTTAGTGAGGCATTTGAAAAGTACAGTAACATGACAATGGAAGAGGCAGAGTATAAAGGCATCTTTGACGAAGTAATGGCATTTGAGATTGAACCCTGCCTTGGCTTTGAAGTCCCAACATTTATCTACGACTATCCAGCTTCAAAAGCATCACTTGCAAAACTAAAATCAGTTAAGATAAACTCAAACGAGAAAGTAATCAGCTGTAGGACAAAAAGAGCAATATTAGATAAAAATTTTTTTGCTGAACGTTTTGAGCTTTACATTGCAGGCATTGAACTTGCGAACGGTTTTTCAGAGCTTATTGATCCATCAGAGCAGAAAGAGCGTTTAGAAAAAGAGATAAAAAAGATTAAAAAGAGACACATTGAAGAAGGTAAATATATATCCACATATTCAAGACTAATTCAGATACCTGAAAAATTTATTCAAGACCTCAAAAAACTCCCTCCAACCGCTGGCATAGCCCTTGGAGTTGATAGACTTGTAATGATATTGACAAATACTACAACCATTGATGAAGTAGTAGCTTTTACTACAGAAGAGTTGTAATTTATCTTTTAGACTCGTTTTTTAACTCCTTTAAGCTTCATTGATAATTATAAAAAAGTATAACCAAATTAAATATGAGTTACCCGGAAATAGTAGATTCCTCAATTTTTCCGAGTCGTTATATACTTTATTTTAAGGAGAATTGATTATGTGGAAAAAAATAGAACAATCAATTTTGCTGTTTTGGGCTATTGTCACCGCAACTCTGTTTTGCGGTACTGTAGTAATAGCAGATACTACAGTCTCATCAAACATAACCTCTAATACGGCTTGGATAAAAAGCTCAAGTCCATACATTGTAACCAGTAACATTTCAGTTAATGCCGGTGTAACACTTACTATTGAGCCGGGAGTTGTTATTAAATTTGGTGATAATATTGGTCTTTGGGTAGATGGAACACTTAATGCCATAGGCAATGAGTCGAATCGGATAACATTTACAGGTACAACAGAATCCCCAGACTGGTGGAGAGCTATTTTTGTTCAGAACAACGGTTCAGCAAAATTTGAGTGGTGCACAATCTCTTATGCAGGCTGGTGGGATGCTGCTAATATCAGGCAGAGTGGTAATAGTTCTATTCTAATTAAAAATTCAACGGTTAGCCAAAGCAGTGGTTATGGAGTTTATATCTCAGGCAGCACTGGTACAACAACGCTTGAAAAATCTACGTTTTCCAAAAATGGAGCATCTGGTCTGTATATCAATTCAAGCCCTTTGGTTAAAGCATCAGAATGCACATTTAAAGAAAACGGAGATTATGGAATTTTACAGGAGATTAATGACTCAGTTGATTATGCTCAAAACAGTTTTATTGATAATTCTGACGGAAGTGTCGGTATAAATGGCGGAACTGTTACAAAAGACACTATCTGGGCACCAGACCCGAATAATAGTGATTCGTACTCAATTGTAGTAAGAGGCAATATTACAGTTGCAGAAGGAACAACTCTTACTGTTCTTCCTAACACTGTGGTTAAATTTGGTGATAATGTTGGATTATGGGTTGATGGAACTCTCAATGCAGTAGGAAGAGCTGATGCACCTATTTATTTTACCGATTTACGAGATGACAGTGTTGGAGGAGATTCAAACAACGATGGAGATGCTTCTGCTCCAGGTTCAGATTGGTGGAGAGTCATAAGCATTCAAGGAACAGGTTCTGCTGTATTTGATTGGTGTAAAATATCTTATGGAGGCTGGTGGGAGAGAGCCAATATAGCTAAAAGCGGCACAGGCTCTCTTACTTTAAAAAACTCAACTATCAGTTATAGTTCTGAAGATGGGTTGAGAATCGTTGAAGGCTCATCTTCACTAATTTTAGCAAACAATATTTTTTCCAACAACTACAGAGGGTTAAGGCTTGGCATAAACAGCTCTTTTGATGATAACACCTCAGATTTTAATAACAATAATATAGATATTTTGGTAGATGGGGGCACGATTACTAAAGATGTTGTCTGGAATCTGAAAAAAAATTACTCCTTTTATCTTAATGGCAATATAACTATTGCAGACGGTGCAGCCTTGGAGATAAAGTCAGGAACAGTTGTAAAACCCGGGGATAATGTTGGAATTTGGGTTGATGGCACTCTTGATGCTGTTGGAACCGCAACTGCTCCAATATTCTTCACAGACTGGCGTGACGATACTGTTGGGGGTGATGCTAATAAAGATGGTAATAGCTCTTTACCCGCAAAAGATTGGTGGAGGGCTATTTTTGTTCAGAACAACGGCTCAGCTACATTTGAATGGTGCACAATCTCTTATGCAGGCTGGTGGGATGCTGCCAATATCAGGCAGAGTGGTAATAGCTCTCTTTTAATTAAAAACTCAACTGTTACCCAAAGCAGTGGTTATGGAGTTTATATATCAGCAAGCACTGGTACAACAACGCTTGAAAACTCTACATTTTCCCAAAATGGAGCATCAGGTCTGTATATAAATTCAAGCCCTTTGGTTGAAGCATCAGAATGCACATTTAAAGAAAATGGAGATTATGGAATTTTACAGGAGATTAATGACTCAGTTGATTATGCTCAAAACAGTTTTATTGATAATTCTGACGGAAGTGTCGGTATAAATGGCGGAACTGTTACAAAAGACACTATCTGGGCACCAGACCCGAATAATAGTGATTCGTACTCAATTGTAGTAAGAGGCAATATTACAGTTGCAGAAGGAACAACTCTTACTGTTCTTCCTAACACTGTGGTTAAATTTGGTGATAATGTTGGATTATGGGTTGATGGAACTCTCAATGCAGTAGGAAGAGCTGATGCACCTATTTATTTTACCGATTTACGAGATGACAGTGTTGGAGGAGATTCAAACAACGATGGAGATGCTTCTGCTCCAGGTTCAGATTGGTGGAGAGCTATTTTTGTTCAGAACAATGGCTCCGCTACATTTGATTGGTGTACAATATCTTATGGAGGCTGGTGGGATAGTGCCAATATTCTCAAAACTGGAACCGGTTCTCTTTTTATTAAAAATTCAGTTATAAATCACAGTAGCGGTGATGGTCTTAGAATTGCATCAGGCTACTTATGGTTTGTTTCTTCCAATAATACCTTTTCTAATAATAATTATGGAGTGAGGCTTGGCATAAACAGCTCTTTTGATGATAACACCTCTGATTTTCATGACAATAATATAAATGTTTATGTGGATGGTGGTGTTATATCAAAAAATACTATCTGGAGTCTTAAAAAAGATTACTCCTTTTATGTTTGTGGCGATATAACTATTGCCGAAGGCGCAACATTGGAGATAACGCCCGGGACAGTTGTAAAGCCCTTTTTCTACTCTATAGGCATTTGGGTTCATGGAACACTGAATGCTATTGGAACATCAACAGCCCCAATATATTTTACAGACTCACGTGATGATACTGTTGGGGGAGATGCTAATAAAGATGGTAACAACTCCTTACCTGCTGAGTACGGGTGGCGAGCTATTTTTGTTCAGAACAATGGCTCTGCTACATTTGTATGTTGCAATATTGCATATGGGGGGTGGTGGGATGGTACAAATATTCTTAAAACAGGCTCTGGCTATCTTGAACTTAAGAGTTCTATGGTCTCCAGTTCATATAACGGGCTTATAATAGACAACAGCACAGGAGATGACGAGATAAAAAATACCATATTTACTTCAAACAATACTGGTATCTTGGTTAAAAATCAATCTTCTGAAGTTGTAATAAGCGGCTCTTTTTTTGAAAATAATGCCAGTTACGGTATTCTTAATCAGGCAGCAGCTCAGGTTGATGCCCGTTCATGCTGGTGGGGAGACCCTTCTGGACCATATCATAGCACTGCAAACACGGAGGGAACTGGAGATCGTGTAAGCGATAACGTGTTATTTGACCCATGGAAACTTAATGATATCTGTTGAAAAAAATAGACACTAAAGTAAGATACAATAAACTTACGGA
>CAYRLG010000005.1:0-175291 GCA_964425195.1 uncultured Desulfobacterales bacterium | reverse complement strand
AACCGGCTGGCTGAACATCAGCACCAGAATATTACAAAACCGGGATCGATCCATGACACAGATGATATCACTTATCGCTGCTTCCTTCCGGACCTGACGAGGTTCATGACCTTCTGTTACACGGCGACCGGTCAGAATATCCGTACAAAGGATGCTTCTGTACAGCACAGCCGGAGTTTGCTCTATACTTTAACTATATGTGCTTTTCAAGAGAAATCTTGAATTTCTTACGATAAATGGGAAAATTTGTTATAGTTTTTACTTTAAAGCATCTCCACACCAAGTTTTGCAAGTTCTGATCTTACAGAAGTCTGAAATTTAATTGATGCTACAAGAGGCTGACCAGATAGGCGGCTTATGGCATAAGCAAGTCCACTTGAGAGTTTATCAAGACGGCGTTTTCTGTCAATTTGATCAAGATCTCCGGTAAAGATTATCTGAGTACCCATTCCCGCTCTGGTGATAATTGTCTTCATCTGGTGTGGAGTCAAATTCTGAGCCTCATCAATAATAAGGATGCTCTTCCAAAATGTTGTTCCACGTATGTAATCTAAAGGCTCAATATCAATCTTCTTATCCACAAGTAGCTTGTCAATCAACTGTACATTTTCGCTATTTAGCTCCTTTAGCACTGAAAGATTCTGCCAAATTGGTCTAAGCCATGGATCCATCTTCTCCTTAACATTGCCGGGCAAAAAACCCATATTATCCATATCTTCTAAATGCACCATAGGACGGGTAATAAGTATCTGACGAAAATCTCTCCTCTTCTCTAATGCTGCAGCAAGGGCAAACAGTGTCTTGCCTGTTCCGGCACCGCCTTCAAGAAATATAAGAGATAGATCAGGACGCATAAGCTGAAATAGAGCCAAAGTTTGAGGCCAATTTTGAGGTTGATTAGTGTAGTTCTGGTTATTACTACTCTTTTGACTCTCGTTTGCTTGCTTCTTCTTGCGACCTTTTTTAGCATTAGCTCCACCTTGTTGCTCAACTTCTTCCTGCTTTGCATCATCATGACCACCATAGGGACGAATGCCAAAAACCTTTATATTGTTTGGTACTATTTTAAATTGGTTGTCTATTCTCACAGCAACAAACTGTTCACTAAGGTTACAAGTCTCATCAGGTCGCCTAAAATTACCAGTCCAATCACTTACACAGACAACACCCTGATTCATAGAGATATCACCATATTTTTGAGAACTGTATGGGAATGTGAATGTTTTCTTATCAATATCATCACTTTTTACCTCAACTCTTACAAGGTCTTTATCTTTATCTGTCTCTGTCTCTGCCTGATCTTTGTAGTAATCTTCTGCTTTAAATCCAAGCTCTCTTACCTTAATACGCATCATAGAGTCTTTGGATATAAGCTCAACATTTCCAAAATCTTTTTTAACCGCATTTGCTGCCGCAATTATTTTATGGTCATTAAGGCGGTGCTCTAAAAATTCAATTCCTGTCCAATCCATATCTTTTACAATTTTAATATATGGAGTTTTATTAAGTCTTAAAGTTTCAATATTTCGTATCGCTTCACGAGCGTCAAAACCAACATCAGTTCTTCTTTTTAATCCATCTAACTCCTCAAGTACAACCCATGGAATACATGCCAAAATCTTATTGTTAATAAGATGATCCAGGCACGATGGATCGTGAACTAAGGTACTTGTATCAACCACTTTTGCTTTTTTTATCGGCATCTTTTACATCCTTTTTCGTTTTTTAAAGTTGAATAGATATACTGTCATAAGATCACATATCTAGATCGTTTGAATTACTTTTAACATCACAGACTTGGATATCAAAATAGGCGTTTTACGTAGGATATTTTCTATTTAAAACATCTTTAATACAAGATAGTAGCTGGTTACGGGCAACAGGTTTTTGAAGAGTATCGTAATTTGTTTGGGACAATATATTTTTAGGTAACATTCCTCTGCTATATCCAGTTAAAAAGATGACAGGCAGTTGAGGATTTATCTTTCTGATATGCTCTATAACTTTATCTCCTCCCATTATGGGCATCACAACATCTAAAAGTGCAATATTTATATTTTGACTATTTTGATCAAATAGCTCAATTGCTTTAAGACCATCTTCAGCAGCAATTACTTGATAATTTGAACTCTCAAGCATATTGGCAATCATGTTACGAACAGACTTCTCATCCTCTGCAATAAGAATAGTCTCTCTGTTTCCTTTAAGCTGCTTTATATCACACCCTCTACCCTTTTCATTAGAAGAGTCAATCTTTCCTGAAGATGGGATATAAATTTTAAATACAGTACCACTGCTATTTTCACTATAAAGATGGATCATTCCATCATGGGCTTTTACAATCCCATATACAGCAGCAAGCCCCATTCCAGTACCTTTGCCAACCGCCTTTGTAGTAAAAAAAGGTTCAAAAATCCTCTCATGTAGCTCACGAGGAATACCGCAGCCTGTATCTGATATGGTTAAAACAACATAATCGCCACTTTTGGCTTCTGAACTACAGTTATTATAGAAAATGCTATTGCTTAAACCATGAGGCTGCCATATTGCATGGTCATTTTGAAACTCATTGTCAATAAATATATTTTGTGTCTCAATTACTATTTTCCCACCACTATCTGACATTGCATCTCTTGAATTTATGCAAAGGTTCATAACTATCTGTTCTATTTGACCTGGATCTGCGTAGATAGTTTTAAGATTAAACCCGGGATGAAACTCTAACTTTATATTTTCACCAATAACCCTTCTTACCATCTTCATCAGATTGGTTATTATCTCATTCATATCTGTTATAATGGGTTTTCTTGCACTCTTTCTGCTAAAAAGAAGCAGTTGCCGAACTAAAGTTGTAGCACGCTGGGCTGCCCCCATAATCATCTCAAGGTTGTTCCTTACTGGACTGTCAATTGGAGTCTCCTCCATTATAAGCTCTGTACATCCAGTAATTATAAAGAGCATATTGTTAAAATCGTGTGCTACGCCACCTGCAAGCTGCCCTATTGCCTCCATCTTTTGAGCTTGACGCAGTTGCTCTTCTAACTGTTTTTGAGCCTCCTCAGATTTCAACTTCTGATGACGCAACTCTGCCTCACGAAGCTCTCGTTCAATAGCAGGAATAAGACGTGCTAAATTATCTTTCATAACATAATCATGAGCACCAGCCTTCATTATAGCAACAGCAGTATCTTCTCCAATTGCTCCTGATACAACAATAAATGGGATATCTTTAGCAGTTTTGTGAAGAACGGTTAAGGCTTCAAGAGCATTAAATTGAGGAAGATTATAGTCAGAAAGGATAATATCCCAGTTGTTATTACCTAATGCTTTGCTCATCTCCTCTTTGGTTTGAACTTGCTCAACATTAAGATCAAAGCCAGAGCGTTTAATCATACGAATTATAAGCTCTGCATCACTTTGGGAATCTTCAACAAGCAGTAGAGAAAGAGTCTTTTTATCTGAGGCATCCATCACTATTTTCTCCCCATTCTCTCCCCATAGGTGGAGGAGGCGGTTCATTCAATGATAACCAATACATAACCAATGTGCGTATAGATTCAACAAACTGCTTAAAATCTACGGGTTTACGAATATAGCTGTTGACACCATTATCATAAGCAGCAGCAATATCACTCTCCTCTTTGGAGGATGTAAGCATAACAACCGGAAGCCGTTTAGTTCTGCTGTCTGAACGAATACGGTTGAGCACCTCTAATCCATCTATTTTTGGAAGTTTTAGATCAAGCAGCGTAAGTACAGGCAACTGTCCTGAAGAGTTGGAGGAGTCAAATAGATAATCCAGTGCATCTTGCCCATCTTCCATAACAAGAATTTCGTTATGAATATGATTTTTTTTAAAAGCCCTCTTTGTCAGCTCAATGTCGCTTAGATTATCTTCTATTAGTAAAACTTTTTTAGAGTTCATAAATTCCTCTTAATTTTACAACTGTAAATGATATATGGCTTTCATATACTCACGGTCATTTTAGATATATATTGGACTATTACAAAACAGTAGTAGATAAATAGAGCAAAAGCTTTTCAACTTTCTTAACCCTATAACATAAAATAAAAGGTTGCCCCCTTATTAATCTCTCCTTCTGCCCATACACTTCCACCATGTCTATGGATAATGCGTTGAACTGTCGCAAGTCCAATGCCAGTTCCTGAAAATTCATTAGATTTGTGAAGACGCTGAAAAGGGTGAAAAAGTTTTTTAGAGTACGCCATCTCAAAACCTGCACCATTATCTTTAACGTAAAATATCTGCTGCTCTCTATTTTCAAGAGTAATTAGAGAGTTTTGAGAGTTTGCTCCTCCAAACTTTGTTCTTAGCTTTTGAAGCTCTCTTTGTTTCAGTTTCTTAAACTCGACTCGTGGATTTGCAGTTTTGCTGGAGAATTTAAAAGCATTGCCTATCAAATTGGTAAGAACAATATCCATCATACCTGTATCAGCATATACGGTCAACCCTGGTTCAATTATACATTCAACATTATGTTGAACATCTGAATCTTTAAGTCTTGCAGTTACTTTTTGGGCAATCTCTGAAATATTTACAAGACTTAAACTCATTTCAACTCGAGTAATGCGTGAAAGTTTAAGAATATCGTCAATCAACTGCCCCATACGTTGCGTTTCAGACCTTATCCTTGATACATATTTCTTACCATCCTCACCAAGTATCTCTTCAAAATCTTCAACTAAAGCAAGACTCCAACCGTCAATGCTTCTTAAAGGTGCACGTAGATCATGAGAAACAGAGTAAGAAAATGCCTCTAACTCCTCGTTTATACGTCTTAGCTGATTATAAGCCTTTTTGAGTTTAGTGTGTCCCACTATCTCGTTTTTAAGTATAAGTGCAGCAAAATTGAAGAAAGATGGCAACTCCTCATGTAGTTGAAGAATCACTACTCTTAGAGTCTCCATCTTCAATACCCCTATAAGCTCTTTGCCAACCATAAGTGGAAATACAAAACAATTTGCCTCTGAATATTGAACGCCTAACATCATAGAGTCTGTAGTTTCGCCCTCATGCTCAAGAGGCATACAAGTTTGAAATACTTTTATTACAAGTTCGTCATCTATTTTATCTATCTTCATCTTTTTGCCATAAACATCGGCATAAAATATTTCATCGTCAATAATATAGTAGAGGATAAGGTTTGTCCCACCCATAATATTGAGAATATGTTTCAACATCATCTCAATGGTATTATCAAGTCCCGGTGCCGCACTCATCTGGTTTATCAGATTTACATAAAACTGAAGAGATCCCTTCTCCTTTGCAAGTTTTTGATTACGCTTCTTAAGTCGGGCAAGTTCATCCACAGATATGGATATCATCTCTTTCATAGTGCATATTTAACCTCTTTTGTGATAACATTTTCATCTTTTTAGTTATAGTATTTTTAATAACTGATTCAAGATGATCAAGCGATACATCAATCCAGCGAATAGGCAGCCCAACCATGTTTGCAGCTTTAAGAGCCTCTGCTGTAAAATCTTTAGAACAAGGGGTTCTAATACAGAGTATATACTTTCTGTCACCTTTAAAAATATCTTGTAAAATCTCTTTATTAATAAAAACATTCATAATTTGATCCCATCTAACCGCCCACTCTTCAAGTAGAAAAAATGCACCCTTACAAAGTTCCTGGAAAAAGAGTTCATAACCAAGAAGAATATCAACGCAATTTTGCCCCTCTGTACGAAATGTGTTAGCATCTTCCAATATTTTATCCATGAGTGGATGGCAGCAGCCATAAAAAACAACAATATTTTTACCTTCCTCTCTTTTTAAAGAGGTTGTAAGATTTTTATAGAGTTTATTAAAGTTGGTATGAAGAGAAGAGTCAAGAAAGCTGGTCTTTAATAGCCAACCATTTTTTTTAATCAGAAATTCTATCTCCTTTGCAAGAATACCACACCCTATAAGATATATTTTATCGTCAGTTCTAATAAAGAAGCTCATAACTGCCTCCAGCAGGGATTACTTCCATACTCGTATGCTGCATTAATAAGTGCCCATATATTTCTCTCTGGAATATTATAAGGCATACCAAGTGTTCCAAACGCAAATTTTCCCCCTACCATTCCAATATCCATTATCCGCTTCACCTCAGCTCTTATCTCTTTCTCTTCCCAATCAATAAGAGGAATGTCATTTATAACTCCACATACCACTGCTCGCCCTCCAACTATCTGTTTTGCATCTGCAATATTATCAAAAGGGCTTAAATAGAACGCTGACAAACCTAACTTTTCAATTACAGTGTCAATCACATTGGTAAATTTATAGCCTGCACAGTAATAGACAACACCTTCTGCTCCAAACTCTTTTAAATCTCGCTCCATCCATGGAATGGACAATTTTTGGAAAAATTTCATAGGAATTATATCGGTTGAACCAAATGGATTAGAATAGACAAAAACATCTGCACCTGCATTTTTGTAGGCATTTAGCTCTTTTATAGTAAAGTCTGAACATTTCATTAAAAGTTCATCTCGTACATCAACAGGTCCCATAAAGAGCAGTTCTATCCATTTCTCCATTCCCATCAACATAGCTGGAAGCCCCATTGATGAGGTTATGTATGCACATATAGGATATTTGCCTCCAACCTCTTTTTTTAAAAGAGTAAGGCAATTTAACTCCTCTTCAAACCCGGGGCACTCTAAAATATTATCAGGTATATTAACTTTTTTGATATCGTCATAACTTTTGATCACAAAATCTGCAACATTAGGAGGACCATCTGTTGGAAATATAATATCTTTGCACCCTAAAAGTTCTGCCTCTTTACCAACATAAAAAAGACTCCAGATATTATCATAGCCATATTTTTCACGCATTCTAAGCTGTCCTTCTGCAACATATTCACCTTTTGAATAGTAATCTTTAATAGATAACCCAAGCTCTTTAGCCCCTTGATCAAACATATTACAAAAGATCGCAACTCTATCAAGAAGCTCTCCTTTAACTGCTGCATTAAACCTATCAGTGCCTGTAATTAGAGATTTTATATCCTTATTCTCTTTACCATTTTTGCAGGAGGAGATATTTTGATTTGCATTACTATTGTCCATAATTTACACCTCCTTAAACTGCTTAATAAGGTCAATTATAACTTTGCCTGCACTAACACCATCATCTGCCCACCCATCTGCCTGTACAACCTTGTAGAGTTCATGGTCAAATCTAAACGGTGCACCTCCAATAATAATTTTTATCTTGTTCTCAAGCTCTCTCTGTTTAAGAATCTGCCGAACTTTAATACATCCATTTTCGCCCCTTGCAGTATGAACCATCATAGCAGATATCCCAATAACTTGGGCACTATTGGCAACTGCCGCATCAACAAAACGTTCTGGTGGCACATTGACCCCAATATCTACTACATTAACCATAAGAGCCTTTAGACACCCCATAACAATTCGCTTTCCAAGTGAGTGTAAATCTCCGGCTGCTGTTCCTATAACCACAGTGCCTATAACTGAAGGTTTTTTTTCAAATTTTAAAAGCATCTCTTCCGTTATATCGGCAGCTATTTGGGAGGCTATAAAGTGTTGAGCAAGATTAGCATCAAAATCTTCACTAATCGATTTGATCATAAGGTCAATTGCAGGGATAACAACTTTGAATAAAATATCTTCAGGAGCTACCCCTTTTTTGACTGCATTATGAATAACCTCCATCGCCATTTCACGATCTGTGTCAAAGATGGCTTCGTTGTAAGCAGTTATAATCTCTTCAAACATAGGTATGCCTCCTTGTAGTTGATATATAGTTCTATTCTCTATAAAAAATAGAAAAAGATGTTTAATCTATTACTATCTTTGGAAAAGACGGCAAAGTTGAAATTATGTTATTGGTAGAAGTTGAAGATTACGGATGAACATATCTTCAAACTCAGGTGCGTCAGAGAGGTTTATAATTTTACAACTATTTTTGATAAGTTTAATTTTTGAGGTTCTGTTGGGATCAAACAGCATAATCTCGCACCCTGCAAGTGCTGAATTGCCGCACATCTCAATTCTATCTGGGGCTATTTGTGAAGGCAAAAGACCTATATCTTGTGCATTTTTAATATTTAAATAACTGCCAAACACTCCGCATATACAGATTCGTTTTACACTATCAATTCTAACTCCTGCCTGATTCAAGATAGATAAAATACCTGCACCAACAGCAGCTTTTGCCCGTTGAAACATATCTATATCACGCTTTTTTATGGAAATCTCTTCTCTGATATCTGGAATAAAATCTTTTACTAAAAGAGAGCCATTTTTATCACATTTTCCTGTAACTCTTCCGTTTGCTTTAATTGCCCCAGCCTTTATAAGCTGTGATATAATATCTACAAAAGATGAGCCGACAATCTGACCACCTTCAAAAGCTGGACCGCCCGCAGCAGAAGTTATCCAAAGACTTTTACCATCCCAAAACGCTATCTCTGAATTTGTGCCAAAATCGACGAACAGTGAGTAGCAAGAACTTTGAGTAAGCTCTGTTGATAACAATCCAGCAATGATATCTGACCCAACAAAACCCCCTATTGGTTCAATAAACTCTATTTTGGTATCAGCAGGAAAACCCCAAGAGTGATAAAAATCAGAACTATTATCAAAAAAGAGACCAATATCTCTCCCCCAGTTTTGAGGCATAAGAAGTTCTTTGTAGTTTTTACCACTCAAAATAGCGAGCATAGCACTATTTCCAACAATCAAAATATGAGAAATGTCTAAGAAGGTACACCCCTGTCTCATAGCCATTGCACAAATTTCATCTGCAATGGCATCTTTTACTAAATCTCTAAGGTTATAGAGCTGCTCCTTAGACTCTACAGCTAAAGCAAGACGGGTAAGAACATCAGAGCCAAAAGATGATTGCGGATTAATGCCACAACGTCCAGAAAGTCTAACGCCACTTCTCATATCCCAGAGAGTTATTCTTATGTGCGTAGTGCCAAGATCAACGGCAACACCAAGTTTTTTATTAGGATAACTTGGTGATGTAAAAGTTCTTTTATCAAATTTTGATATTGCACTAAATTCAGACTCTTTTGATAAAATATAGTGAGGTAATATAGATGAAATTGGGGAGGCAGTTATATACTCCTCTTTTTTGATATCTCGCCATAATGCTATTGGAATATGATTAAGAATCTCTATTTGTAAATCGCCATAAACAGTTGTATTACATGCAAGACGAATACCTTGTGCAATTTGCTCTTCTGAAAGAGAGTTAAGTTCAGTTGTTGTAGGGGGATTTAGAGTTTTTGAAGCAACTTTTATCTTTTGATTTTTAATAATAACTTTGCACAAACCACAGCGACCATATCCTCCACATCCTGCATTAATAGATATATTTTCGTTATTCAATATCTTTAAAATAGTTTTGCCAGAGCTAAAATGTATTGGATATTTTGCATCTGCTCTCTTTACAAATAGAGTTGGCATATTAAATATCTTCTCTGTATAGTTTGGTTGCAGTTACAGGGTAAAATAGAATGTCGCACCTTCACCAGTTTTGCCTTCTGCCCACACCTTACCTCCATGTCTGTGGATAATACGCTGAACAGTTGCAAGACCAACTCCGTTTCCCGGAAACTCGCTTACTTTATGAAGACGCTGAAAAGGTGTAAAAAGTTTTCTGGAGTATGTCATGTCAAAGCCAGCTCCATTATCTTTAACATAAAATATCTCCTTGCCATTTTGTTCCAATTTTCCAAACTCAATTTTAGGATTAGATATTTTACTTGTAAACTTAAAAGCATTACTTATTAAATTCGTTAGAACAATGTTAATCATGCCAATATCACCATAACATGTTAAGTTAGGCTCAATTATACATTCAACCTGTTGACCATATTGTTCATATATAGATTCATTAAGAGTGCTAACTATTTTAGAGGCTATTTCAGATATATTTATACAATTAAGAACCATTTCAGATCGGGTAAGACGGGATAGTTTAAGCAGATCATCAATAAGGTTTTTCATACGATAAACCTCTTGCCTTATACGTTCTATATACTTTTTCCCATCTTCACCAATTATAGGTTCAAAATCTTCCATAAGTGCAAGACTCCAACCATCAATACCCCTTAACGGGGCACTTAAATCGTGGGAGACAGAATAGGAGAAAGACTCTAACTCTCTGTTGACTGCTTCTAAAACTTTATTAGATCTATTAAGCTGTTCAGTACGCTCTAAAACACGGCTCTCAAGTTGAGCATTGAGTCTTACAATCTCCTCTTCAGCTTGCTTTTTCTCAGTTATATCCCTGCCTACAGATTGAATCTCTAAAATATCTCCTTGTTGATCAAAAAATGCACTATTTACAAATTGAAACCACCTTATCTCACCATCTGCTGTATAGACTCTATTTTCAACTGTAACTGTAGGGTTTTGTAAAGATAGTTTTGTCAACTTCTCTTCAATAAGCTGCAAATCATCTGATATAGGAGTAATAGGTTGCCACTTTTTCCCAAGCAGTTCATCTTTTGTCTTATTTAATACACGACAATAAGTTTCATTAACAAATGTGAATGTACCATCAGGAGTGAATCGAGATACAATTTCAGTCTGATTTTCAACCATAGATTGATAAAGTTGCTGGTTAATCACCAAAGCCCTCTCTGCTTCGTCACGCTCAAACTCTTTTTGAGATAGTTTATCAAGAAGCTCATCAAAATTTTTAGATAAAAATTCCAACTCTTGAATTGGATAGAACAGATTCTCTTTTATCTGAATATCTTCCAAACTCTCCTCTTGAGAAGATACTTTTTTAATTTTTTGAACCAGAAGATCAATAGGTTTTACAATAGACTCCTCTCCAAAATACCATCCAAACCCAAATGATAACAAAGCTGTAAGAGATAAGACCAATATATTAACATAAAGAAGGTGATCTGCTTTATGGAAAATGCTCTTTTTTGAAAACCCAACAAATAGACAGACTTTATTGTTTGATTCTTGAAACGAAATATACTCAAAATAGTAAATACGTTCAACTTTATCACTATCCATTACCGTAAAACTACCTTTAGTATCAGATGGTGGCTTAAATCCTCTAACTTTTTCAAGTTTTTCTCCAAGCCACTGCTCTTTTCCCTTAGAATCAGAGGGTGATAAGTGCAATATATTGCTATTTTTATCTATTATAATTACAACTGAATCGGCAGGTAGAACAACTTTGTTAAAAATCAAATTATAGTATGAGAGATCAAGCGCAGCACCAACTGCCATCTTAAAACTTCCATCATCGTTAAGGATAGGATATGCAAAGGGAAGAGAGGCTTTATTTGCCGATCTGCTGATTAAAAACTCATCTATCACAAATTTACCTGTCTTACGGACACGCTTAAACCAGTTACGGTCACTTACATTTATTGGTGTGCTCAATGGAATTGCACAGCAATTAATGACCCCATCGCCAGTTGCCGCAACAATAGTAGAGTATTGAGGGTGAGATTTATGGATTGTTCTTATAAAATCATTACATTTTTCAACATCATAATCTCGTACAAAAGGTATTTGGGCTATAACCTCAAGAAGGTGTTTAGAGTGTTCAATAATATGCTTATGCTCATCAATAAAAATCTCTGTTAGCTGTTCTGCTTGACTTTTTATCTCTGCTAAACTTAGTTGTCTATTCCTATACCCCTGAAATATCAGCAACATAGATATTGGAATAAATATAATGACAACTAAGATAAACAAAAATGTACGAGCACGAAGTTTACAGCTAAAAAATGGAGAACCCTTTTTATTCAGCTTACCCATTATTAAAAACCTCTTGTATTTTGTTTCCCAACTCCTGTATTGAAAATGGCTTTTGGATAAAGTTGATATCTTCATCTAAAACACCGTGATGAACAATCACATTTGAAGTATATCCAGACATAAAAATAGATTTTAAAGCTGGTCTTATTTTACTCAACTGTCTTTCAAGCTCTCGACCATTCATTTCAGGCATTATGACATCTGTTAGTAGTAAATCTATCTGTTCTGGATAGGTCTGAGCAATATTTATAGCCTCTTTAGGAGTAGAAGCTGTAAGAACTTTATAACCTAAGCGTTGCAGCATTGTCTCACCAAGCTCTAAAAGCCAACTTTCATCTTCTACCAACAGTATTGTCCCTTCACCAAATAGAGGCACACTGTTGGTTGAATAGTTTTGTGTATCTATAATATCTTTATCATTATCGTATATAGGAAAGTAAATCTTAAATGTTGTTCCCTCTTTTGGTTCACTGTAAACATTGATAAATCCACCATTTTGTTTAACAATTCCATAAACAGATGCAAGTCCAAGTCCAGTACCTTTATCAACATCTTTAGTAGTAAAGAATGGATCGAAAATAATGGATAGACTCGATTTTTCCATACCACAGCCATTATCGCTAACAGCAAGCATAAGATATATACCAGCAGCTGCATCAATATGATCGGCACAGTAGGCATCATCAATAATTACCCTATTAGTCTCAATAGTTATTCTGCCAACTTTTCCTACATCATCTTTTACAGCCTCAAAGATCGCATCTTTAGCATTTACACACAAATTTACCATAATCTGATCAACTTGAGAGGGGTCTATCTCTATTTTACAAGAGTCTTTACAAGCTATCCAAATTAGATCAATATCCTCTCCTATTAACCTCTCAAGCATGGATAGCATACCTTCAACAGCATCATTGAGATCAATCAATTGAAGATTTACTGTCTGTTTTCTTGCAAATGCAAGAAGCTGTTTTGTCAAATCTGCCGAGCGGTTAGCAGCATTGCTGATTGCCAAAAGTCCTTGATAGAAAGGGTTTGAACTCTCCATACTATCAAGCATTATTCCAACATGCCCTATGATAACTCCTAACATGTTGTTAAAATCGTGAGCTACACCGCCTGCAAGACGACCAATAGACTCAAGTTTTTGAGCCTGAACCAACTGCTGCTGAAGTTTTTGGTTCTCTGACTCAGCAGCTCTTCTTTCAGTTATCTCCTCTTTAGCTTGCTCAAACAGAATACGATAACGCTCTTCTGATAAAATAAGCTCTCTATTTGCAGCGACTAACTCTTCTGTCTTGGTCTTAACTCTTATTTTTAGGGTGATGTTAAAAAGAGCCAGTATAAGAAAGAGACAAACAGATATAAGTATAACAGGCAATATCCACTTGGGCAGATTAACATCTTTTGAATAGCCGGTTGTCCACTTATCCCTAAAACTATAATAAATTGACTCCTTATCTTCTTTAAGCTCTGTAATATAGCTGTTAATTGTGGATAATATCTGTTGGTTTTGCCCTCTTTTTGTTGCAAATCCAAGTTTTATAGGGGAAAAAACAATAGGGGTTCTTTCAATATCGTAGTCGTTTTCGACCGTTGTTCCATAGATGTTAGGACAGACACCAGCATCAGCCTCTCCATTATGAACTGCTTGAAGATTTTCCATATTTTCATTTTTTTCAATTATATGGCATGAGATATTGAACTGTTCAAGTACCCGTTTAAAGTCATCTGTTGTTATTCCACTTTTAACAACACTGACAGTTTTGTCTTGAAGATCAAAAATTGTCTGTATTGGACTACCCTTGTGCTTAAATACAGATGCCCAGTCCATAATAAGATAAGAGGAGAAATCGAGATTTACTGCCCTTTTTGCAGAGTAAGCAATCGCAACTTGAATATCCACCTCTCCATTTTCAACACGGTTAAGACACTCACTCCACGAACCAGGTACGTATGTAATTTCCCACCCCTCTTGTTCAGCAATATACTCAAGAATATCGGGGAAAAAGCCTTGGGCTTTTTCCATATCGTCTATAAAAACAAGTGGCTTAAAGTTATAAACACCAACTTTTATCTTCTGAGTAGCATTGCTCTCTTGAAGATATGATAGAGACATAAGGGTAATAGCCACAAAAATAAAAATTGACCTTTTTTTCATAAACTTTTCTTTCTCTCTTTTTTCAATTATTTATTCTATGTTATAAGGTAAAATAAAAAATCGCCCCTTGATTAACCTTACCCTCTGCCCATACCTTTCCACCATGTCTTTGAATAATACGATCTACTATTGCAAGACCTACTCCATTTCCTTCAAATTCAGTTACCTTATGGAGACGCTGAAATGATCCAAACATCTTAGAATAGTGTGCCATATTAAAACCTGCACCATTATCTTTAACATAAAATATCTGTCTATTTTTGCTCTCTAACTCAGCTATAGATTGTGTTGTTTTTAAGTTGTCTAAGTTATGTGGTTTAAGCTTTCCAAACTCAATTTTAGGAAGAGGACTCTTGCTGGTAAACTTAAAAGCATTATCTATAAGGTTGGTTAGAACGATATCCACCATTCCAATATCTCCATAAGCTGTCAAGTTTGGCTCGATAGTAATTTGAGCTCTGTTTTGGTTATATATCCTATTATATCTTTCAACTACACTTGCCGCCAATTTAGAGATATTTATAGGAGTTATAACCATTTCACTTCTTGTAATGCGAGACAATTTAAGCAGATCATCAATCAATTGCCCCATACGATGTGCCTCTGCTCTTATCTGATCTATATATCTGTGTCCCTGCTCACCAAGAACTTCTTCAAAATCTTCAGCAAGTGCAAAGCTCCAACCATCAATACCACGCAAAGGAGTACGAAGATCGTGAGATACAGAGTAACAAAAAGCCTCAAGCTCTCTGTTAAATGCTCTCAACTCTCTGTTAGATGCTTCAAGCTCGGCAGTTCTTCTCTTTACCCTCTCTTCAAGTTCATTATTTAGCCTTTCAAGCTCCTCATTTGTCTTTTCAAGCTCTTTTGTTATAGCTCTAAGCTCATTAGTCTGGGCTGCAAGTTCGTCAGTTTTTGCCGCAAGCTCTGATGTACGCTCCTTAACAATATTTTCAAGCTCTTCGTACATAAGAGAGTTTTTAAGAACAAGAGCAATTACATTGGGCATCATCTCAAGCATCTGCAAGGTATCTTCAAGGCGATCTAAATTGAGTAAATCTATAACCAAAAGAAGCCCAAAACGTTTAGCCCCTAAATTAAGCGGAAGAACAACTGAAACTCCCCACTCTATTTTTTGCAAGATCGATTGAACCTCATGCTCACCTTGATTTGGACTCCAAATCTGTGCTCTATTTATTTTGTGACTAAAGTTAGCAAGAAGCTGTAGTTCAGGAATATCAATACGTTTTGTGTGCCGAGAGGGGCATACGCTTATAATTCTGTGATCTTTTGGTGAAAATGGTTGTTTATTACTATTTGCTGAATAACTATCAGGAGTATGATTACATCCAAGAAGAACCACAATTTTGCCGCCAATTAAAGAGCGTATCTGCTGTGTAAGATACTGTGCAAGCCATACCGGATTTTCAGCATGGGCAAGGGTTTGCTCAATAATATCCATTATCATAAACTGAACTGCCGGTATATCGTTTCTAAATACAATATCTTCTCTATCTTTTTGCATATCAGAACTTTATCTTAAAATAGTATTATTGGACAGATTTATATGTGCTTGGTTTATAGCAGCAAGAAGGTGCTCAGAGGTAGTGGGCATAACATCCATTTTAAGTCCTGTATAATCTTCAATCTCTTTTATTAACTCAAATGGAACAGGCTCAACACCAGTATCAAGATAGATAACTTCTGAGTGCATATCTTGCATAAATGACCTTGCATTTTCACGATTTAAACCTAAATGTCCACTAAAAATATCTCTCCAACGTCTTGTCCATTCAGGCAAAAAGCAGAATAACCTCTCTTTTTGTATTCTTTTATATCTCTTTTTACCTATCATAATCTCTATACAGTTTAACCCTTGTACACGCACCACATCAGGATGTTTTGTAGATTCTCTAATATCTATGTGGCACTCTCCATAAAGCAGTATAACTTTTTGCCCTTTTTTAAGCTCTTTTAAGATAGCTTTATCCATAGCTATTTGCAGCTTCTCAGGATATATATGGAGAATAGAGTTAAGATAGACAACTGGCAGTTCAAGTTCATGTTTGGAGCGTAAAAACTCTATCTCGTTACGAAAAAGAGAACAGGATATCAAAGTTATATTCTTAGGATTGGTTTCCATTATGATTATTGTTCCTGATTACATCTATACTTTAATAAGGCATAAACCGAGCTTTTTATACACAAAGTAGAGAGGTTCAGTCCAGAGAGTCTCTACCGATGAGATAATAGATAGTCCATGAGTCTAAAAAACGCTATTTCTTGCACTTTTGATAACTGCCTCAATATTTTCAGGCGGTGTATCCAAGGCTACATCAGCACTTGAAGAGGCAAGTATAAAATGGGGATCGTCTTTTCTATCGTTCAAAATAGTAGTGGTAATATTACAAATATCTTCAAAAGAGCGTGAGTATAAAGTTGGACCATCAATATTTCCAAGCAGAACCTTATTTGCACCAACAATATCTCTGGCTCTCTTAAAATCATCACGGTGATCTATGGCATAACCAACAACATTAGGAATAGTTGCAAGCATTTTAAGGGAAGATAGAATAGGAGCACCTCCATGATGCAATACAACTGGTACTGGAGCTTGACTTACAGCATCTTTTAGAGCCGGAAAGGTAATATTGTTAATTATATCGGCAGTAACAATAGCTGGATTACAAAAAACAATAGGCAGAGCAATAAAGTGTACACCATCGTCAAACATAGCTTTTGACCATGCAAGAAAAAATTGTGTGGTCATATCAATAATTCGCTTTGCCCCATCTTGGTCAAACAGCATTGTTTCAAGCCAACCATCAATACCCATTATTAGTGGTGGCAGATCAATCGGACTTAACATAACTCCACAAATTGCAGTATCTTTGCCATATTTTGCAACCATACCTCTTATAGCATCGCGGATAAAACAGAGTCTTGGGTGGCTATTTACATCAGGCATATCAATGCCTAAGACCTCTTCCGGAGATTTTGCTGCATATTTAGCAATATTTGGAGGATTTTTTTCAAAAAATTTCGCCTCACTTCCAAAGGCCTCTCCCTCTGCTGTAAGTGCAAATGGAGTAAAGAGAATATCAGGATTAAATCTCTCTTTTATGGCTATCTGACCTTCTACATAGGCATTTGATATTGTGTAGTGCTCTTTGAGTGTGTATCTTGTCAAACGTGCGCCATATAGAGATAAAGTTAATGTAACTGCTGGATAATCTGTTTTGCTGCCACTTATTTTTCCTAAAACTCGTTCAAGACTGTTCATCTATCACCTCCGTTTTTTTACTCCTGTTACTTACCCATTTTGCTACTTATCAGAGAGAGGAGATTTTCAATAATTTAGCCCTTTTATCTTACAATTAGAATGGAGATTGTGTAAGTTTTAAGATAATTGAGTTAAAAGTTCATGAAAAAGAAGAGGAGCTTTTACTGCATTTGGTGCTGTTCCATCTCCCCCAACTTCTTGCACAAGTTCGGGTTTAAGCCTAAAAACTGCACCGCCTACTGCCAACTTTATCTTTTTTGCGATATTTTGTTTATCAATCTCTTCACGAACTTTTGCTATGTTCATTGCTGCACTATACATCATTGCAGATGCACCAATTACATTGGCATCTTTTTCAATAGCTGTTTGAACAAAATCCTCTGCAGGTACATCATTACCTAAATCATGAACTTGCCAACCTGCCATTGTAAGAAATGTGCCAACCAATTTTCGTCCAAGGGCATGATAATCATCTTCTATATTGCCAATCACTGCAATTTTTTTAGAATAGAGTTCAGACTCTTTGTTATACATCCACTCATTTTTAGATACATTTATCTTTAAACTCTGGTTGCCATTACACTGCTCCACCATCTTTGTCATAAAATCTTCGGCTATTTTACCAGCAACATACCCTTGAGCAAGAGAGACCTCTGCTGTTTTTTCCCACATAAGACCTATACGTTCAAGCGAGGGTTCTAATATCTTTGTAACGGTCAGATCAAATCCATACTCTTGTGCAAACCTTTCAAGAAGATGGTTTGCACTCTTGCGGTTTGCTCCAAGAATAGCAGTTACAAGTTGATCGCATATCTCTTTCAAGCGTGCCTCTTCTTTAATATTGGTATTAATGGTGCTCTGTTCGACCATACTTTGCACTCTCCCCCTTCTTTTTCTGCTGCTTCTTCTTATGATGACGTTGTTGTTCGTCCATTAGGAAGCAGAGTCAGACCCTGCATTACCATTTTAAATATTTCCTTAGCATCCAAATTTAGTATGAGAGTAAAACTTTTATTAAAACATATCAATCTCAAACTTGCCGCTCATACTGTTTATGATTGATTTTGAATATAACTATTGATATTTATCCGCTAAATTATAGTTTTTCGTAGAACTTATTTCAAAATAGTCAGTTTCATAGTCAATAAACAATTAACCATAAGATATATAAAATTACTTTTAAGGAGTGAACCAAATGAGTACCCCAATTAGAGAGACAGATTTTAAAGAGCTTAAACTGGTGAGAAAAGGTAAGGTAAGAGATATTTATGACACAGGTGATGCACTTTTAATGGTAACAACTGACAGGCTATCTGCATTTGATGTCGTGTTGCCAGATGGCATTGATGGTAAGGGCAAGGTTTTGACACAAATTTCGGTATTCTGGTTTAAGGTTATGGAAGATATTGTAGGCAACCACCTTATATCTGCTGATGTGCGTGATTTTCCTCAAATATGCCAAAAGTATTGTGATATTTTAGAAGGCAGAAGTATGTTAGTAAAAAAAGCAGAACCACTGCCTGTTGAGTGTATTGTACGGGGTTATATTTCAGGCTCTGGTTGGAAATCCTACCAAAAAGAGGGGCATGTATGCGGTATTACACTTCCAAAAGGTTTAAAAGAGTCTGAAATACTTCCTGAGCCTCTTTATACACCATCAACCAAAGCTGAGGTTGGAGATCACGATATAAATGTCGATTTTGAGGAGACAGTCAAGATTATTGGCAGGGAGAAAGCGGAAAAAATCAAGGATTTAAGTCTGAAAATATATAAAAAAGGTGCAGAGCTTGCGTTGAGTAAGGGTATTATTATCGCAGATACCAAATTTGAATTTGGAACAGTTGATGGAGAGATTATCTTAATTGATGAGGTTATGACACCTGACTCTTCACGTTTCTGGCCCAAAGATTTATACTCTCCGGGTGGTTCACAAAAGAGCTTTGATAAGCAGTTTGTAAGAGATTGGTTAGAGTCTTCTGGTTGGGACAAAACTCCCCCAGCTCCAAAACTTCCACGCGATGTTATTGAAAAGACCTCTGCAAAATACTTTGAAGCTCTTAACCTTATCACTGGTGCTATCTGATGTTTTACTGTCAAGAAAATGTAATACAAAGAGATATGCTTATTGATAAAGTATCATCAAAAATAGAGAAGATAAGTTTAGATTCTATAGATTTGTCAGACGAGACATTTAAAATTTCGTCTGACAATGATCTTGTCTCTCTTGCTAATTCTATAGATAGAAGTGGGCTAATTCATCTTCCGATACTACAAAAAATAGATAAAGATAATAAGACTTTTGCTGAAGATAAAAATCAAAAACAATATCGTGTTGTGTGCGGTTTTAAAAGGTTATCTGCTATTAAAAGCCTTGTCTCATATCAAAGTTGTATCTCTGAAAAAGAGATATTTGCAAATATAGTAGATTGTGACAAGAGAAGTTGTGCAATTATTGCTATATCAGAAAACTCTTTTCAACGGCAGTTAAATACAATGGAGCAGGCAAGAGCTGTCCATCTGTTAAAACAATTTCTCTCTATTGAAGAGATTGCAGCAAACTCATCTTTAATATTTAATATGAACATGAACAGAAACCTAATTAATACTCTTGACGATATTGCCAATATGCCAAAATCAGTTCACACAGTTGTTGAGAATGAAAGGCTTGCAATGGGTGCAGCGTTAAAATTTAGACAGTATGGATATGATTTTGCTGTAATAGATAGCTTTGTTCGGCTCTTTTCAAAAATAAAAACAAGTTTAAACAAGCAAAAAGAGATAATCACCCATATACACGAGATTGCTGCAAGGGAGTCTGTTTCAATTATTGATGTTATAGACTCGGACTATATAAAAAGAGTAGTTGAAGATAGTGAAAATGATACAGACGAAAATCGAAAAGGAAATCTTGTCCGATCTATTTTGTTTGAGAGAAGATATCCAAATATATCAAAAGCAAAAGAGAAGTTTAATATGAACTTAAAGCATTTAAATTCAAAAGGCTATTTAAAAGGAGATATAAAACTTGATCCTCCAGCAGATTTTGAAGGAAGAGATTATACAGTCAGCTTTAAGTTTTCAAATGTTGATGAGTTTGAACAAAAGGCAGAGACAATCTTGGCTTTGAGTAAAAA
This sequence comes from uncultured Desulfobacterales bacterium, assembly GCA_964425195.1. GTDB lineage: Bacteria > Desulfobacterota > Desulfobacteria > Desulfobacterales > Desulfobacteraceae > Desulfamplus. The sequence continues at coordinate 154,923 of CAYRLG010000005.1, read as the reverse complement.
TAGGTGGATTGATCGAGTAATATCCTCAAATATTTAAACCATCTACAACATCTCCTTACCGGAATATATTTATGAAAATAGATACCCTTTTTATGGACAGCCATCTAAAACCCTGCGATGAGATAGAAAAGATCATTGAATCAACAGGGCTTGAGCCTGAACATGTAACAGACAGTAAGGTTGTTTACGACTATGTAAATTCATCTGATGACCCTGTTACAAAGGGAAAGCAGACCCTTTATATTACTGAAAATCATGGTGCTATAATTAAAAAGTGTCCCGGAACAAGCCACTACACCTGCTGCGACTATACGATTTTGCACACAGGCACTTTTTGCACTATGGATTGCTCTTACTGTATCTTGCAAACCTATTTCCATCCACCAGTTCTCCAATACTTTACGGGTCAAGATAAAATTTATTCAGCTCTTGATGCTATTTTTGAGCAGAATAAAACATTTAGAGTTGGAACAGGTGAGTTTACCGATAGTCTTATTTGGGAAAAGATAAGCAGGCAACCTGAAAAATTAGTAAAAAAATTTGCTGAACAAAAAAAATCAAAGAAAGATTTCTCTATTCTTGAACTCAAAACAAAGACAGTCAATATTGAATCACTTAAAAATATTGACCATAACCGTAAAACAGTAGTTGCTTGGTCGTTAAATACTCCTGAAGTTATAAAATCTGAAGAGAGAGAGACAGCCTCTTTAAATGCAAGGTTAAAAGCTGCAAAAAAGTGCGAACAGTGGGGATATCGACTTGCATTTCACTTTGATCCACTTGTTATTTATGATGGCTGCGAAGAGGCGTATAGAGAGGTTATTAAATCTATTTTTGAAGTAAGTTCTATAAATCATTATAATAGCAATATCTGTAAAACTAATAATATTGATATGTTAACTGATAAATATAGAGCAGGTATAAATCCAGAAAATATTGTCTGGATAAGTCTTGGTACATTTAGATTTATGCCACAACTGAAACAGATTATCGAAAAAAGATTTCCTAAATCTATAATACCTTACGGAGAATTTATAACTGGTCTTGACAATAAGATGAGATATTTTAAGCCGCTAAGAGTTGCTCTTTATAAGAAGATTGCATCTTTTATACGTGAGTATGCTCCAAATGTTCTCATCTATTTTTGTATGGAAGATGAGGAGGTATGGGAAAAAACTCTTGGCTTTTTCCCAAAAGAGGCGGGGCAGTTGGGTGAAATGCTCGATAAAAGTGTTATCAAGAGATGTGGTGCTTTATCAATAGATGGTTCATAAGTTAACTCAAGAGATCGTAAGTTTGAGCTTATAAATATCTATACAAATATATACACTATATCAGTAATAAGTAGGAGAGAAATAGCACTCTCCCCTACTTATCAACATCAACATTACGAGTAAAAAAAGGTGAGGAGATAAAAAAATAAATATACAAATATCACCAGCTATTCGTGACCAGGTTATTGCTTTAGCAAAAAAAATGCCGATTGAAAAATTAGCAAGTTGGTATGAATATGGAAAAATTGACCTTCAAATAGATTTAGATGCAGGTAGTAAGTTTCAGTTTATATCTTAAATCTTTCCATCATCTTATTAAGCCTGTCTGCAAAATCAGATAGAGCTAAGGCACTTTTTCTTACATCTGCACTATTGGTATTCATCTTATCTGTAGAGTTGTGGACATCTACAATTGAAGTTGTTATATCACTTGCTACTTCTGAACTTTGCGTAACATTTTCATTAACCTCTTTTACTCTGCATGATACAGTTGCCATATTTTGTGAAATCTCTTTAGTTGCTATAGACTGCTCTTCAATAGCTGCTGAAATAGTTGCCACAATGTTGCTTATCTCTAATACAATGGATGACACCTCCTTTATCTCTTGGACAGAGGTGTTCGCAGAAAATTGAATCTGAGCAATCTGACTTTTTATATCTAAGGTGAATTTAGATGTCTGTTTGGCTAACTCTTTAATCTCATTGGCAACAACTGCAAATCCTTTTCCAGCCTCTCCAGCTCTTGCTGCTTCTATGGTTGCATTTAACGAGAGAAGATTTGTCTGTTCAGAAATCTCTGTTATTGCTTCAGTAACCTTCCCAATAGATTGAGCGATAGCTCCTAAGGCTGAGATATTTTCACTTGCTCTCTTTGAGCTGTCAACAGCTTTATCTGTGACGTTTTTGGCTGATTCTGTATTTTTAGCGATCTCAGCAATTGTTGTGCTCATCTCCTCAACAGCTGTAACTACAGAGTTTACATTATCGGCAGAGATATCCATGTTTTGTGCAACTATACTCATATTAGAACTCATCTCTTCTGCTGCTGCAGATACAGAATTCGATTTTTCTGAGTTTTGAATTGCTGTATCAGATAGCTCATTAGAAAGAGCTGTCAGCTCTGAGGCAGAGTTATTAAGCCTCTCTACCCCTGTTTTTATATCTTTGACCATATCTCTTAAGTTTCTACTCATGGCATTTACACTTGCAACCATCATACCTAATTCATCACTACTTTTTAAATCTAAACTATTTTTGAAATTGCCATTAGCTACTGATTCCACATAGCTTACTGTGTACTTTAAAGGTACTGTTATTGATCTAATAATAAAAAATGCCACTATGCTGATGATAATAATGGCAACAGAGCAGATTATTAAAAAGAGAATTTTTATTTTTGATAATAGATGCTCTACAATTTTATCCATAGATGTATGAAAATGTTTTAAGTTTTCAGGGAACTGCTGTTCTACAGTTTTAAACTGTGATACCAGCTCTTTTAGAGCTTCTGGATTTTTCTGTTCATGTAACTGTTGTATGATATTATGCCAATTACCTGTAAATGTATGTGCCAAATTCGTAATTTTAACTGTATCCTCAATTAGATCGCTTCCCATCAATGAGTTTATAAGCACCACAGTTTTATTAAGACTCTCCTTAGTTGTAAAGGGATCGTTAAGCTCTTTTGCATATATATCATAAACTTCATCTACAGAGTGGCCATTTTTAAGAATGCTGTAAATTTTACCTATTCTGCCATCAAATAGGGATAAAAGATTTATAATATCAATAAGAGCTTTATAGTTGCTTTCTGATGAATCTGAGAGATATTTTTCAAACTCTATTGAGGCATTTTTAGTTAGTAGCTCATATTGAAAAGCTATTTTGTTTATTTTCCCAATATTGTTTATCTTGCTAAAAAAATTGAGACTCATAAAGATAAGGCAACAGATAATAATTACAGCTAAAATGGTTATAGTAGTAATTTTTTTCCCGATAGAATTGAATATTATGTTCACTTGAAATCTCCTGTTAAATTTGTAAATAGACTCTTTTATAAAATATTTCTCTTGACTTGTTAAAAACAGATAAGTAATGTTTACTCACCAAGTAAGTGAGTATTACTCACTAATTTGAAGAAATTATCTGATAACTCAAATATATTAATAATATTATATTGTTAGCTCAAAGTAAACGGAAAATATAAAGATGCAATCAGAACAGAAGAGATCATATCCACCTGGAAAGATAAAGATAATGGATGCACTTTCTGAATTGATGAGAGAGAAGGATTTTCATTCAATAACTACCGCTGATATTGCTGCAACAGCAGGGGTTACAGAGGGGTTAATATACAAATATTTTAAAGATAAGAAAGACTTACTCTATCAGGTGTTGAATGGGCATTTTCAAACATTTCAGCAGTACATTGTAGAAAAGATTGGAACTCAAAAATCAAGTATTGATAAACTAAGAGTTATCATAAGAACCTCTTTAAAAAGTTATGCTGCAAATCGTGTATTTGCAAGAATCCTTCTTTTAGAGGTACGCAACTCTCCTAACTACTTTGAGAGCGATGCCTATACTATGGTTAAAATATACTCTCACACTATATTAGAGATTATTAACCAGGGAGTAAAAGTGGGAGAGATAAGAGAGGAGATTGACCCTTATGCCCTGCGTCAGGTGATACTTGGCTCAATTGAACATGCCTGTTTAGGAGAGGTTATTTTTGGTAAAGAGTTGGATACTGATAAAGTATCAGAGAATATCTGCAACATTATATTTAGAGGTGTACAAAGATGAATCAAGTAACAAATAAGGCAGGAGTTGGCAGTGGTTATAATCAGAGCTCTTTTGATCAAACTCTTTGTGAAGATGAGTCTAAAAAGATTTTAAAACATTATGGTATTCCAGTGGTAAAGGAGATAAGAGTCTCTGGAACTACAGAACGTGATCTTATCAATCAGTCAATAGAGGCTGCTGAAAATTTGGGCTTTCCTTTAGAGCCAGTAAAGCAATTGGTTATAAAAGGTGTTGGCAGTAAACTTGCCCACAAAAGTGAGATGGGAGTTGTCCATGTTGGTATTTTTGACACTGAATCTCTCAGATGTGCTGTAAAGTCTATTATTGACAGAGCTGGAGACGAGCTTGAAGGTATTTTGATTCAACCAATGGTTAAAGGAAAAAGAGAGTTTGTTGCTGGAATGTTTCGTGATCCTCAGTATGGTCCTGTAATTATGTTTGGTCTTGGTGGGATATTTACAGAAGCCTTACACGATGTTTCGTTTAGGCTTGCACCTTTAAGCCAGTGGGATATTGAGGAGATGCTCAATGAGATTTCGTCTAAAAAGATGCTTGGCGACTTTAGAGGAGAGAAAAGAGTTGATAAAAGTCAGATAAAAACTCTTCTATTTGGGCTTTCAAAACTTGCATTGAACTCTCCTGATATTAAAGAGGTTGATATAAACCCTCTAATTGCAACATCAGAAGGAGAACTTATTGCTGTTGATGCACTTATTGTAAAAGGAGAGTCTCAATCCAATATCAACTCAAGACCAAATGTCGATAAGTTGCAGCTTGCCTCTCTTTTCTATCCAAAAACTGTTGCCTTTGTTGGGGCATCTGGAACCTATGGCAAATGGGGACACATGCTTTTAACAAATGCTTTGAACGGTAAATTTAAAGGCTCTATCTATCTTGTCAATCCCAAAGGTGGTACGATTGTTGGTAAGCCTGTTTACCAATCAATCAATGATATTGCATCAGACATAGACCTTGCTGTTGTAACTCTTCCTGCAAATAAAGTTTTAGATGTAATTCCACAGCTAAAAGCTAAGAATGCAAAAGGAATTTTGTTAATTACATCTGGCTTTAGTGAGACAGGAGAGGATGGGGTTACGCTTGAGCGGGAGGTTGTAGCAAAAGCTGCTCAGGCAGGTATTATTATTCTTGGTCCAAACACTATGGGTATATGCAATCCACATATTGATTTTGCTTGCAGCGGTGCTCACGTTCACCCCTTACCAGGATCAACCGCGTTGGTTTGCCAATCTGGCAATATGGGAACCCAGCTTTTGGCATTTGCAGAACAGCAAGATATTGGAATCAGAGCTTTTTCAGGTTCTGGTAACGAAGCTATGGTTACTATTGAAGATTACATGGAGCTTTTTGAGATTGATGACAAAACTGAATCTGTTGTCCTCTACATCGAAAGTGTAAAAGATGGAAGACGCTTTTTTCAAAGTGCTAAACGGGTTTCAGAGAAAAAGCCTGTGATAGTGCTAAGTGGAGGAAGAACAGAGATAGGTGGTAAGGCTGCAGCAAGCCATACAGGTGCTCTTGCTTCTAATGCAAAGGTGACATCATCAGCTTTCAGGCAAGCTGGTATTATTGAAGTTGGTCAGCCAATGGAGCTTCTTGATATGTCTGCACTATTTTCCTCAATGCCTCTGCCAAAGGGAAACAGAGTAGCAATTATGACTCTTGGTGGTGGTTGGGGAGTTGTTACAGCAGATCTGTGCTCAGAACACAATCTTAAGTTACCGACTCTATCAGATGATATAATCCAAAAACTTAACTCGTTGCTGCCAGATTACTGGAGTCATGCAAACCCTATAGATATTGTTGGGGAAAATGATCCAAACATTCCAAAGATAGCACTTGAAGAGCTTTTAAAATGGGACGGATGCGATGCTGTTATCCATCTTGGTATTCATGGCAAGAGAATATTTGTAGAAAAGATGGTTGATTCAATGGCAAATGTCGATCCTTCACACTCTAAGCAGAGCCTTGAGCCTATGAAGAATATGTTGATTGAATTTGAAAATGAGTATGTCTCTCATGTTATTAGATTAACCGAAAAATATGAAAAACCAGTCATAGGGGTGAGTCTTTTGACAGACAGCAGAAGCAGAACACTTTATCGTGAAGATGGCTGCAAATATAATGGTCTATTTTTTCCATCACCTGAAAGGGCGGTAAAAGCACTTTCAGGTATGTGTAAGTATAGCCGTTGGTTAAAGAGTAATAGGTAGTAAAATTAAGATGTGATAATTGATAATAGTTGGAGTTAAGAGCAAGAAGTGGCTCCAAGATGCCAGAATGCAGCCTCTTCTTGCATGATACGCTCCATAATAGCAACTTTTGTATGTTGAAGTTCATCCATAATAACCTGCTTTGCTCCATCAATATCATGTGCTTCCAACCTCTGAATTAGAGATTCATGTATATCCGCCATATCTTTTCCAGCATGGCGGATAACCATGAACCTTGCAAGTCTGTCTAAAAGATATCTCAAAGTAACTGCAAGCTCCATGTTTTCAGATGCTTGGGCAACAATATAGTGAAAATTTCGGTTTTCATCTGTATAGCGAGTATAGGAGAGATCATCTTCTCCTGTATATCCTGCATGAACAGCTCTTAACATCTCAATTCGTTCTGGCGTGATATTTTTTGCTGCACGTTCAATTGATGCAAGTTCAAGAATCTCCCTCAATTCAAGCATATCTCTCAACTCTTTTAAAGTGATTTTGGTGACAAAATAACCAGAGCGAGGCTTTATAGTAATAAGAGCCTCCTGATTTAACATCTGAAGAGCATCTCTTACTGGAGTAACACTGGTGCCAAACTCCGCTTTTAAAGTATCAATTGAAAGTCTCTCCCCCGGTTTTAGCTTTCCGTTGAGTATAGAACTTCTCAGAGCATTATAAATATCTTTTTTAGCTGTGTATCCTTCAACCATCTGATCACTCATATTATATTTTGCCTTATTCTAATTTTTTTAAACCGTTGCCTGTTTTGTCTAAAACATACATTTGATATATCTACTTAAAAAATTATCATATTAACAATTCAAATGAAAGTTAAAAGTGGTTAGTTTAATATGGAATCAATCTTTAAGTGATGATATTGTAATATTTTAATTAAATGGGGAGCTTACCTCATTTAAATTAAAGGTAAAGTTTATGTAAAATAGAGCTTATTAAAAATTAAAACTATTATATTGGAAAATTTAGGGAAAAATCTGTGAGTAAATCATCTTTTGATCTTTTTAAATCCTTTGCCGGAGAGCTTGATCCAGCAACACTTCAGAAGAAATTTCTTCTTGCACTGCTAAAACTTCAGAATGTTGAGAGAGGCTCTATCTGGATAAAAAAAAATCATTGCTATCACTGTATTGAAGCTGTTGGTGTAGAGAGTGAAAATATTATTGGTATTGATATTGATGAACGACAGCAAAGCATTGTTGGTTGGGTGATTGAGAATGGTAAAAGGACAGTCGCAGATGTTAAAAGCGATGCTCGACACTACAAAGAGCTTGAGGAGAATCTTGCAGTTAAAAGTAGCCTTATACTCTGTTTTCCCCTCTTTTTAAATAAGAGAGCTGATACGTATTCAACATACACAGAGTATGAGTCTGATACAGACGTTTATGATGAGGAAAAAAAGGGTAATGAGAGGGGAGCAACAGTTTATGGTGCTGTTCAGATAATTGATACAACACCTGAAAAGAGCCGTATCAATTTAGATGAAAAGTATCTAAACTATCTTCAAAACCTTGTTGATATAGGTTCTGTTGCTTTGAGTAATGCAGTTATCTATAGCCAGAAGGTTCAAGAGACGGAATCTCTTAAAGTAACTTTGGAAAGACTTAGGGCAGGTAGAACCACTATTGTTGGGCAGAGTAAAAAGTTTAGAGCATGTATGGAACTTGTAAAAAGCTATGCCAACTCAGATTTTCATGTGCTTATAACTGGTGAAAGTGGAACTGGAAAAGAGCTTGTAGCTCAGGAGATTCATAGATTAGGTTCTCGCAAAGATAAACCGTTTTTAGTTCAAAATTGCAGTGCAATACCAGAATCTCTTTTGGAAAGCGAACTATTTGGTTATAAAAAAGGGGCATTTTCAGGAGCTATTAGAGATAAAAAAGGTCTGTTTGAAGCAGCTGAAGGTGGTACCGTTTTTTTAGATGAGATAGGAGACATGCCTTTTAATATTCAGGCTGCAATTTTAAGAGTTTTGCAAAATAGTGAGGTAAAACCATTAGGCTCAAACGAGGTAATACACATAAATGTGAGGATTATCTCAGCTACAAATCGTGATATAAGGAAGATGGTAGTAGAGAAAAAATTTCGTCAGGATCTCTTTTATCGCCTCTCTGTGCTTCCAGTAGAGCTACCGCCACTTAGAGAACGGCGAGAAGATATACCTCTTTTGATACGATATTTTTTCAGAATTGAAAGTCTTAAAACAGGTACAAAGGAGAAAAAATTAAAAACAGATGCTTTGCAAAAATTGCTCTCATGGTTGTGGCCAGGTAATATAAGAGAGCTTGAAAATCTTGTCCGATACCTCTTTGTGATTACAGAAGGAGAGCCAGATAATGAATATATTGGTTCAGATTTAATTCCAGACCATTTTTTTCACCCTACAGCTCATGAAGATTTTAGTAGAAGTGTAACTGCTTCTATGGAGAACTACCAAATTGAGCAGAATCGAGTTGTAAATCATAAGATAGGTAGATTAAAACAAAATGATAATATCCATTCAAGATGTGCTGTTGATTTTGGAAATCAGACATGGGATGAGCTTGAGGAGAACTATATTAGGTTTCTTCTTAAAAAACATAACTTTAATGTTACATGGGCTGCAAAAGCATCTGGACTTAATCGTTCTACCTTTGCATCAAGAATGAGGAGATTAGGGATTAAAAAATCAGATACTTTGTTGTAGTGTAATGGATATTCATTTCATAAGATAAAAACCAATTGCTTTTGCATAGTTTTCATCAGCAAATTCTGCACCAATCATATTATCCATTTTGATCTTTACAATACATCTCTTTGTAATGGGATTCTCTTTTGTAGTATCAAGTTTAAACTCTACAAATATAACATCCCCACTTTCAATCTCAGCTAAATATTTTTTATGGACAAAAACAAACTCAATACCAACTCCTCCAAGAGAGATATCTTTAATGATAATATCGCATCTTGTTTTGTTTTTTGGAATGAAGCAGACACCAGGAAGCCCTACTTTTTTCCTGAAATATTGGCGAAATTCAATCTGCATTTCAGTTGACTGTCCGCATCTACATTTTACGGAAATTTTTTTTTTATCTTTGAACTGTATAGCACTAAATTTCTTCTGAAAACCGCAGCTTGGGCATACAAATAGAGCCTGATTATGTTCGTCAATATAGCCTTTAATCATCGCATCTCCTAAAAAGATGGTTTTCATCAAAACAGTAAATGTAAAAAGGAGATCAAATCAGGTAAAAGCCGAGCTGTTTTGAAAAATTTTCATCATCAAATTCAGCACCAATATGATTTTCTCGCTTTAATCGAACAATACACCTTTTGGTAATTTGATCCTCTTTTTTGTTATCAAGTTTAAAATCGACCTCAATTGTATCGCCCACATCAATGTCTGCCATATATTTTTTATAAATGTGAAGTAGCTCTATACCAATACCTTTAAATGAGATGTCTCTAACAATCATTTCACAGCGTTTCTGAGTCTTTTTTATAAAACAGGTGCCAAAAAGCTCCACCTTTTTTCGGAACTGTTTTCTAAATTCAATCTCCATTTCAGTAGCATTGCCACATTTACATTTAACAGTAAGGGTCTTTTTTTTATTCTTAAATGGCGATGCATCAAATCGTTTTTCAAATCCACAGTGAGGGCAGAGAAATACAGTTTGATCCTGCTCGTCAACGTATGCTTTAACCATAGTACCACCCGATGCATCTTCTCTTTTCTCATTTTTTCGATACTCTTTATATCAATAAAAAAAGGCATTATAAAATTATATCCAATAAAGTGACTTACCTATTTGGGTCAATATAGCGACTCTTTATCTTTTATCAACAGCAGATATTAAAATCAACATACCCTATCCACTTATCAGAGAAATTTTTAATAAAAAAGCTCTTCTTAAGTTTTTACATTAAGAAGAGCTTTTTATAAATTTAAATATTATACAAATAATAAATTGATATGTGTGATAAACGGCATAACCTTAGATTAAGGTTTAATTTTTTACTGTTCAATAGCAGCCTTATGGCTAAGGCGAATTTTACCGTCACGAGTAATCTCAAGCACCTTTACTCTTAGCTTGTCGCCCTCTTTCACCACATCAGTCACTTTCTTTACTCTATGTGGGGAGAGTTCTGAAATATGGACAAGCCCGTCAGTTCCAGTTTTAATCCTTACAAAAGCACCAAAATCTGTAGTTTTTACAACCTCTCCTTCATAAATCCCACCCACTTCAGGATCAAGACAGATATCGTTGATAACTTTAAGAGCAGCTTCACCGTCTTTCTCATTTTCAGCAGAAATCTTTACAAGACCTGTATCATCAACCTCAACTGTTGTATTGGTGTCTGCCTGTATAGAGCGGATCATCTTGCCACCTGGTCCAATTAAATCACGTATTTTATCAGGATTTATCTTAAGTGTGTAAATTTTTGGTGCATGGGGAGACATCTCGCTGCGACTTTTATTTAGAGTTCCAAGCATCTTTTTGAGAATATGAATCCTACCCTCATGAGCCTGAGTTAAAGCCTTTACCATAATATCTCTTGACAGCTCTTTTATTTTTATATCCATCTGAAGAGCTGTAATACCGGTTTCTGTACCGGCAACTTTAAAATCCATATCTCCAAAGTGATCTTCATCACCAAGAATATCACTTAAAATAACGGTCTTTTCATTATCAGTAACAAGCCCCATTGCAATACCTGATACAGGAGCTTTTATTGGTACACCTCCATCCATCATGGCAAGAGTACCTGCACAGACCGTTCCCATAGATGAGCTTCCGTTAGACTCCATAACCTCGCCAACTACACGGATAGTATATTCAAAATCTGCCTTATCAGGCACGATCTTTTCAAGAGCACGAGTCGCAAGGTTACCGTGTCCTATATCTCTTCTGCTTGGACCACCCGGACGTTTACACTCACCTACTGAAAAAGGAGGGAAATTGTAGTGAAGCATAAATGGACGCGATTCATCACCGCTTAAAGTCTCAACCCGCTGCTCATCTCTGCCCGACCCTAAGGTAAGAACTCCTAAAACTTGAGTCTCTCCTCTTGTAAATAGAGCACTTCCATGAGGTCTTGGAAGATTACCAACTTCGCAGGTAATTTCACGGATTTCATCAAATGCTCTACCATCAATTCTTCTATTCTCGTTAAGAACGATCTGACGGCTTATATCTTTTACAAGATCACTAAAAATAGCTTTTATCTCTTTAATGTTCTCTTTTGATATTAATTGGTTTTCATCTATATTCTCAGAAGGAGTGGTAAGTTCTAATATAATATCATCTCTGAGCTTATCTATTGCTTTATATCTCTCAATTTTTCCTTTAATCTGTATTGCTTGATAAATCTTCTCTGATGCAACTTTATTTACCTTTTCAAGAAGTTCATAGTTAATCTGAGGAGGTGTAATTTTTCGTTTCTCTTTTCCCAATGCTTTTTTAAGTTCATACTGCACTTCAATCAAAGGCTGCATTGCATTATGCCCAAAAAATATAGCATCAAGAATTTCAGCTTCAGAGACAATATTTGCACCACCTTCAACCATAATTACACCAGTTTTTGAACCAGCAACAACAAGTTCAATGTCACTTCTTGACATCTGTTCTATTGTGGGATTAGCTACAAATTGACCATCAACTCTTCCTACTCTGACACCGGCAATAGGTCCTGAAAAAGGAATATCAGAAATCTCTAATGCAGCAGAAGCTCCAACCATTGCCATTACATCAGCTTCGTTCTCTTTATCCATAGAGAGCACAGTTGCAATAATCTGAGTTTCAAAATTGTAGCCTTTTTCAAACAGAGGTCTGATAGGTCTGTCAATAAGACGAGACGTTAAAGTCTCTTTCTCACTTGGTCTGCCAATCTCTCTTCTAAAGTAGTTGCCGGGGATTCTTCCCGCAGCATATATCTTTTCTTGATATTCTACAGAAAGTGGAAGGAAGTCGCCAGCCTCTTCTCGTTGCTCTTTTGCAGCAACAGCGGTTACTAAAACCATTGTTTCGCCATACCTGACAATTACTGCACCAGATGCCTGTTTAGCTATTTTGCCCGATGTTATGCTAAACTCTTTGCCATTCATAACTGTTTTAACTGTTGTTTCCATAATTTCTCCATTCCATTATAAAAAAGGCGGCTTTCACGGTAATTCCCACGGGAATAAACACGCACATCCAGCATCAAAACTTATATTATTGGTGCTGCATATACGAATTTATTCCATAAGGTGTGATTTACCAGAGAATCACCGCCTCTTAATAAAAAATAAAAGAGTTGGCAAAAGCACAAAAATATATTTCAGTGGTGCCAACTCTTTTATAACTTAGTTTAAGTTTTAAATATAGGTATCAATATCTTCTAAAGATTACTTTCTTAAACCTAATTTCTCAATTAATGAGCGATAACGATTTACATCTTTCTTCTTTAGATAGTCCAAAAGACTTCTACGCCTTCCAACAAGCACAAGCAGACCTCGTCTGGAATGGTGATCTTTTTGGTGAAGTTTAACATGTTCTGTAAGATAGTTAATTCTGTGAGTTAAAATTGCAACCTGCACTTCAGGAGAACCTGTGTCAGAATCATGCTGCCGGAATTTTTCAATCATTTCAAGTTTGTTTTCAGCTAATAAAACCACGTTCAATACTCCTTAAATTTGGAATAAATAAATATTTGATACCCTGTTAATTTCCATTTTTGATATTAGCGTTATCCAATATTCCATTCAGATAACTGTTCAAACAGTAGAGGTACAGAATATCCACAAAACAAAAATAAGCGTTAAATTAACAATTAATTTATAAAAACACAACAATAATCATACTTATCAAGTAGAGTGTCAAATCTAACAATAGCAACAAGCTCTCCATTAGTGTCAACAACTCTAAAATTAATAAGAGTCTCCTCTCTATCTGTAAATCGTAGTTGATGGTTGAATATAAATGGACGCCCAAATCTAATTGTCTCTACCATCTGTTCATTAGCCTCAATTAAAGGCATAAAATCAATTGCTTCTGCCATAGGATAGATTTGGTTTAAAAGCTCTTGCTGTGACATCTTATCGAGCTGATTAATAGAGATGGCATTATCAATCGAGAAGCCACATGTTTCCGTTCGTCTTAAATATGACAGAGATGCTCCACACCCAAGTTGTTGACCAATGTCGTGGGCAAGGCTTCTTATGTAGGTGCCGGAGGAGCAGTGGACGAAAATAGTCAGAAATAGCGGTGAACTCTTCAAATATGGCGATTCTAAGTTTTGCGTTCTTGATATCTTATCAACATTTAAGAGTTCAATGGAGTGAATGTCAATTTTGCGAGGTGGTTTTTGAAGAGGATTTCCCTCTCTTGCTAACTTGTAGAGGGGCTTACCATTGTGTTTTAGAGCAGAATATATAGGGGGATTCTGCATCTGAATCCCCTTAAATTTTGCAACAGTTGCCATAATTTTTTCATGGGATAGACAGTTGAGCAACAAAGAGTCACATCTGTTAATAATATCTCCTGTATGATCTTGAGTATCGGTCTCTACGCCCAGTGCTATCTCTGCTAAATACCTTTTGGAGTTTCCCAAAAAAAATTGAGATAATTTTGTACCTTTATTAACTCCGCAAAGCATAAGTCCCGTTGCAAAAGGATCTAAAGTGCCTGTATGTCCAACTTTTTTTACTCCAAGTTTTCTTTTAACTATAGCAACTACTGCTGCTGAAGATAATCCTTCTGGTTTGTCAATTGCAATAAGTCCATCTTTTGTCATATATCAAATATTGCCGGTTCATTTTTAATCGTTCTTAATTACTGAATTGAGAAGGGCTTCAATCTTTGAACCGTGATCAAAAGATTTATCATAGATAAATTTTAGCTCCGGCATGTATCTTAATCCAAGTTTGGGTGCAATATGTTTCTTGATATAACCGCGAGAGCTTTCAAAACCTGCCATTGCCTCCTCTACCTTCTCTTCACCGCTAAATAGTGTAAAATATATGTATGCAATCCTTAAATCTGGAGTAAGTTCTACGCTGCTAATTGTCACCTTCGAAATTCTTGGATCTTCTATTTTTCTGCTTAATAGCTCAGAAAGAGCGGTTTGTATAGCAACTCCAATTCTATCTGCCCTTGGATATGGTTTCATAAGTAATAATCTCCAAAATAGATTTAAACTTTATTGACTCTCAGGCAATGTAGTTGACTCTTTTAAGCTATCTATACTTGCTTTTCGCTCTTCAATCTCATAACATTCAATAATATCACCTACTTTAACATCATTGAATTTTTCAATACCTATGCCACATTCATAGCCTTGGGTAACCTCTTTTGCATCATCTTTAAATCGTCTTAAAGAGGAGATGGTGCTATCACATTTTACTACACCATCACGTAATAGGCGTATTTTTTCTCCTCTGGTAACCTTACCATCTTGTACAAAACATCCGGCAATAGTTCCTTTACCTGGTATGACAAATATGTCTCTTATCTCTGCCCTGCCAAGAATATTCTCGTGGAACGTTGATGGCATAAGTCCTGTCAAAGCTGTCTTTATATCATTTATAACATTGTAGATGATATCATAAAACCGCATATCGACATTTTCCTCTTTAGCCATTTCACGCACTTTAGGCGTTGGACGCACATTAAAGCCTATAATGATGGCATCAGAAACTGCTGCAAGAGAGACATCAGATTCGTTGATTGCACCTGTCCCTGAATGAACTATTTTAATATCAACCTCTTCTTGAGAAAGTTTTACTAAAGATTCATTAAGTGCCTCAAGAGAACCATGAACATCAGCTTTTATAATAAGTTTTAGTTGTTTTGTCTCGCCTAAGCCCATATTAGCAAAGAGCTTTTCAAGGTTAGCTCTACTCTTTTTAGCAAGCTCTTTTGCTCGCTCTTTTTGCATTCTGCTTTCACTAATATTTTTAGCATCTTTTTCAGATGCAAGGGCAATAAACTCATCACCTGCTTCAGGAACGCCGCTCAATCCAACTATCTCTACAGGAGTACTTGGACCCGCAGTATCCATAGTCTTTCCCATATCATCTGTCATAAGGCGTATCTTGCCTGAATGGAGACCGCACACTACTGGTTGAGATGTTTTTAGAGTACCTTGTTGAACAAGAACAGTTGCTACTGGTCCTCTACCTGCATCAAGACGTGCTTCCACAACATGCCCTTTTGCCAACCTGTTCGGATTGGCTTTAAGCTCTAATATTTCTGCTTGAAGAAGAATCAGATCAAGAAGCTCTTCAATGCCTTGCCTCTTTTTTGCTGAAACTTTGGCAAAAATAACATCTCCTCCCCACTCTTCTGCAAGGAGCCCATGATCAGCAAGTTCTCGCATCACACGATCTGGATCAGCATCTGGCTTATCCATCTTATTTATAGCTACAACAACTGGAACTCCAGCAGCCTTAGAGTGGTTAATTGCCTCAACTGTCTGGGGCATAACTCCATCGTCAGCAGCAACAACAAGTACAACTATATCGGTTATTTTAGCACCTCTTGATCTCATGGAGGTAAAGGCAGCATGTCCCGGTGTATCAAGGAAGGTAACAATACCTCCATTAGGCGTTGCCACACTATAGGCACCAATATGCTGGGTAATTCCACCAGCCTCTCCTGTAACTATTTTAGACTTTCTTATAACGTCTAAAAGAGATGTTTTTCCATGATCTACATGCCCCATAATGGTTACAACAGGAGACCTTGGAATAAGATCTTCGGGAGAATCCATATCGTTCACATGAGATAGAATATCCTCGGCAACAGCAGCTCTTTCAACTTCATAATCAAATTCTGCTGCAACCAACGCAGCAGTATCAAAGTCTATGGTCTGATTTACAGTTACCATGATTCCCATGCCCATCAGTTTCTGAATCATCTCATTTGCCTTGATACTCATCCTCTTTGCAAGTTCTGATAGGTCTATGGTCTCATCAATCCTGATTCTACGTTTTATAGCTTTTGGAACGGTAATTTGAGTTTTTTGTTGTATTTTAAGACGTTGTTTGTTTTTAGAGTCTTTTTTACGGCTTTTTTTGGTTAAAAAATCCTGTTCGTATAGATCTTTTCCCTCAACCACAGATTTTTTCTTTTTTTGCCCAATAGCTACATCTGAACCGTTTAGGTCGTCATCCCCCCACTTTTTCTTTTTTAACTTACTCTTCTTTCTCTTTGACTTTGCATCATCCTTTTCTGGAATTTCACTGGGTATAAAAGGAATATCAATATTTATATCTTTTTTATTACGTATTTTTGTAAACGGAATATCTGATTTACCTCCACTTCTGGTAGTTGATGGAGTTCCTGGTTTATCCTTTTCAAAATGAGTCCGTTCTCTGTTTGGTGCTACTCTATCTCCTCTATCTGAGGATGTGGCATCTCTGTCCTGCGTTGTCTTCTCTCTATCAAAAGATGGTTTTGCCTTATTCTGAGAGTAGTTTGGCTCTGCTCCTGTCCGTTCACGGTTGTAAGGCTGTCTATCTCTGTCTGGAGCAGATGTTTTATTATCATAAGATGCTCGCTGCTCTTTTTGCTGTGGTGTTACCTTATCTTTCTCAGAAGAGATCGTTCTGGTAACAGGTATTTTTTCAGCATATTCTCTCTTTTTGGGAGGTGCAGGTACAGGAGGAGGTGGAGGAGGGATCGGTACTGCAAGTTTAATAATTTTTGCCGGTTCTGATTTTTTCTGCTTTTTTTTCCGTTTCTTTTTTTTATCATTACCAGAATACGAGTCGCTATCTTGGGATGAGTCAGAAGATAGCTCTTCACTGCTAATTTGCTCATCGTCAGGCAACTGCTGCTCTCCAACAGCAGGAGTATCTACTACCACTTGAGGAGTTGATAGAGTTGTATAGTTTATGTCTCTATCACTTTTTAAATTAGTTTGAGTAGATTTAGTTTTTTTATATGTTGCTGACGTCTCTACTTCTCCGTGGATATCTATCTCTTTTATAGCCAAATCTCCTGTTTTTTCATTTTTATCTGATGGAACGTCTTGTGAAAGAGTCGTTTGTAGTACAGTTGTGGTTGTATCATCTTTTTTAATATCTGTGTCAACTGATGAAGATACTATTTGTACAGAACTATCTTCAAATAGTGTTGCCCCACTTTGCTGTCCAATTGAAAACTCTATCTCTTCTTTGAGAGAGGTTTCTATAAGAGTTTTTTGCTGCTGAATAGTCTCTTCTTCTTTAGTATCTACAGATGCTACTAAAATTTCAACATCAGGTGTTGATGAGAGTGGTTTATCAATTATAGTCTGTTTTAATATAGTATGTTTTACAGATAAGTGTTTACGTTTATCGTCTCTATCAGAAGTTGAAGATTGCTCAACTCGTCGTATTGTGGGATGTGAAGGTGTCTCATTTCTATTTTTTTTACGACGAATTACAGAAACGGTCTTAGAATCCTGATCTTTTTGTTTGTTGCCAAAAATATTTAATTTTATATGTTCAACAACCTCATCTTCCAGAGAGCTCATATGGCTTTTAACTTCTATATTCATAGCCTTAAGCTTTGTCAAAATAGCCTTGTTTGTAAGATTAAGCTCTTTGGCCAGTTCATGCACTCTGATTTTTGCCATCTGTTCCCCCCACAATATTTCTTCCCTATTTTTTATTTTAATTCTGTAGAACTTACAAGTTATAGCTATTCAGTTTTAGATGAATCCTGCAAATTTGTTTCAGTAGCTACCATACCTTCAGCGTTCTCAAACCTATTATCTCTATCTTCACTATCTTTAGAATCTGAATTTTTATCATAGGAGTTATTATTTTCAGAAAGTTCGTTACTATTTATGGTATTTTCACTATCTTTATCTCTTTGTTTCTCTTTACGACTGTATTCATCGCTACTCATGACATCAAGATGCCATCCGGTAAGTTTACATGCAAGACGGACATTTTGACCATTTTTTCCAATGGCAATGGATAAAAATTCATCAGAAACAACAATCTCCATAGTTCTGTTATCTTCGTCAATAATGACTTTTGATATTTCAGCCGGAGCAAGAGCATTGCATACAAATTTTGCTATATCTGGATTCCATTGAATGATATCAATTTTTTCACCTCTAAGTTCCTGTACAATATTTTGAACTCTATTACCTTTCATGCCGACACAAGCACCAACAGGATCAACATCTGAATCAGATGAAGTTACGGCAACTTTTGATCGAACTCCCGGCTCTCTTGCAGCACCTCGAATTGTGACTATAGATTCAGCCACCTCTGGTACTTCAGCAGCAAACAGTTTAACAAGAAACTCAGGGTGCGTTCTTGAAAGAACAATCTGTGATCCTCTGGACTCCTCGAGAACATCAAGTACGTAAGCACGAATACGGTCTCCACGTTTATAATTTTCACGTGGCATCTGTTCTTTAGATGGTAAGATTGCTTCTGCTTGTCCAAGATTTACAACTATATTGCCTCTGTCGATTCGCTGTATGATACCATTTATAATCTCACCTTTTTTATGGATAAAGTTTTCATACACAGCATTTCTCTCGGCTTCTTTCATTTTTTGAATAATAACCTGTTTTGCCGATTGAGCTGCGATCCTACCAAAAAGAGCTGTATCAACTTTAATACCAAGACTGTCGCCCTCTTCACACTCAGGATCGTACTTCAAACCATCTTCTATTGTAAGTTCAACTTCAGGGTCTTCAACAACAGAGACCACCTCTTTAAATTGAAAAACCTCAACTTCACCGCTTTTTTCATCATAATGAACTTCAATATCAGCCCGTGCACCAAGTTTTTTTCTGGCAGCCGATTCAATTGCCTCTTTAAGAGTTGAGATTAAGACCTCTTTATTAATACCCTTTTCACGGCTAACCTGTTCGATAACTCGTTTAATATCTGTAATAAGCATTTCTATTCCCCGTGGGTGGCTGCGAGTCTGGCTTTACTTATATTGTCATACTCAATTTTTACTATCTGCTGCTCTAATGTATTATTATTTATATTCAGAAAAATATTTTTATCCTCTATCCCCTCAAGCAAGCCTTTAAATTTTTTTCTGCCATTAATAGGCTCGACAATTTCCAAATTTATCTGTTTCCCTTTGAATCGTTCAAAGTCTGCTATTTTTGTTAAAGGACGATTAGGACCCGGTGAAGAGACTTCAAGATTGTAGTGTCCAATATCATCAAGGTGTAAATCCAAAATATCTCCGAGTAATCTGTTAATATTTACGCAATCATCAATGGTAATACCACCTTTTTTATCAATATAGACTCTAACAATGGTTCTACCTCTATCAGAAAGGCGTTCTGCATGTACAAATTCAATCTGCTCGGCTTCACACAATGGCTCCGCAATTTTTCTAACCGTTTCGCCAAAAGAACAGGTATCATCTTTTTTCATCTTTTCCCCGCAACAACGTACATATCTCTCCTTAATAAAAACAGAAAAACGGGCAAATGCCCGCTCCCTGAGGTACAGCAAGATAACTTGATCTTAAAATTATCGGAAATTACTCTTGAAGGTCAATGGAGCGGGCAACGAGGTTCGAACTCGCGACACCAAGCTTGGGAAGCTTGTACTCTACCAACTGAGCTATGCCCGCATGTAAAATATACGTATTAAGATTATCCTAAAAAAAAATTATTGTCAACAAATCTTTATTTAGTTGAACTTAGCAACTTTTTATAGCAAATTTACTTTATTTTAAAATATTAAGGTAGAGCTGCCCCATACTTTTCTATGATACGTTTTGATATATCAGCATGTACTCCACTTATCATCTTTTCGCTTAATGTTTTTTCTAAAGATCGATATATAATCCTCATAGAGATAGATTTTTTACCATCGGTTAAAGGTTTACCTTCATAAAGATCAAATATAAATACATCTTCTATGATGGGTAAACTCTCTTTTATAGCCACAATATCTGATAATATAGCACCGGCTTCAATATTTGAATCCAAAATCAGAGTCATATCACGGCAAAGAGATGGAAATTTTGGAAGAGGAGTTGTTTTACCCATAGCACCAGGAGTTTTTACAAGAGACAAAAGAGCCTCTATATCTATTTCAAAAACAAAAGCATCTTGTTTTAGACCAAAATTTTTAAGCACCTGACTGCCTATCTTTCCTACTGAACCAATAAGTTTCTCTTTAGATTTTATAACCGCCCCTTGACCTTTTTGGTAATATGGGTAAAACGATTGCGAAACCTTCTCAAAGAGAGTTTCAGAAACTCCAAGACAAGAGGATAAACCTTGAACAACACCCTTTATATCAAAAAAATCACAATAGATAGGTTTTAAATCCCATGAGATATCACTACGCAAACCCGTCCAGATTCCAGCGATCATCTCTTTTTCTATAGGTTGTTGACCTTTACTGGTTGCTATAAATACCTTGCCAACTTCAAACAGCTTTAATGATTCAATCTGTTGAGAATTATTACGTCTCATGTTCTCAAGAAGTCCGGGAAGTAGAGATGTTCTAAGGATAGCAAGCTCTTCAGAAATAGGATTTACAATATCTTCAACAGAACGCCTCTCGTCAGAAGATATGAGCAAAAGATTGTCACAAGAAGATGATGAAGTAAAGCTGTAGTTTATAGCCTCACTAAATCCAAAACCATTCATGATATCCCTTATCTGCTCTCTTATTATGATTCTTGGAGAAGGGGCTTTTGCTTTAGCAGTAACTTTAGGGAAATTTGTTTGAATGTTGTTATATCCCCAAAGCCTTGCTACCTCTTCAGAGATATCTTCTGCTCTTGTAACATCAACCCTAAAAGATGGTACAACAACTTTCATCAATTTATCTTCGAGCTGTTCAACGTTAAAACCTACAGATTCAATATATTTTTTTATATCGTTGTAAATTAATGATGTGCCAAGTCTTAAGTTCAAGGAGTCAGTATTGACAACAATTTCAACTGGAGTGTGTTTAGTTGGATATACATCTATAATTCCATTCAAAACTTTTCCATCAGAGACTTCAGCCATAAGCAAGACAGCTCGCTTAAGTACATCTTTAGTTGAGGCAGGATCAACACCTCTTTCAAAGCGGTGTGAAGCATCTGTATTTATTCCCGAACGTTTTGCAGTTCTTCTTATAGATATAGGATTAAAGTAGGCGCTCTCTACAAGTACTTTAGTTGTGCTGTCCAAAATTTCAGAATTTTCCCCGCCCATTACTCCTGCAATGCCAACTGGACGCTCGCCATCGCATATCATTAGCATATCTGGATCAAGGGTATGAGATTTACCATCAAGTGTTTTAAACTCAATATCACTACCCGCCCTTTTAACCTCAATTTTAGATTTGGCAATATTGTTATAATCAAAAGCGTGAAGAGGTTGTCCAGTCTCCATCATTACAAAGTTTGTAACATCTACAATATTGTTTATTGGTGTTAGTCCGACAGATAAGAGGCGATCTTGAAGCCAGAAAGGTGATGGTCTAACTTTTACATCAACCAACATTCCAGCAGTATATCTTGGGCATAAGTCTGGATCAAGAACCTCAACTGTAGCAAAATCGTGTATAGAAGAGCTTGTGCTTGAAGATGAATCATAGTCGATATCTTCAAATGGAGATTTCAATTTTTTAGCGGGATCACTAAATGCAGCAATCTCTCTTGCAACACCTATTACACTAAGACAATCAGGTCTATTTGGAGTTAAATCAACTTCAAATAGATAGTCATTAAGATTTAATGCCTCTGCAATAGGGGTGCCTAAAGTCAAATTTGAATTAAGCTCCATAATACCGCCTCGACCAGAACCAAGCCTTAACTCCCACTCACTGCAGAGCATTCCCTCAGAAACTTCACCACGCAATTTACTCTTTTTAATCTCAATATCCCCCGGCAAAACTGCTCCAATAAGGGCACATGGGACAACTAAACCTTCCCTAACATTAGGAGCACCGCAAACAATACTTAAAATAGTATCGCTGTCTGTTCCATCTTTATTAATGTTACCCACATTAACCTTGCAACAAGTTAGCGTATCTGCACCAGGATGTTTTTGAACATGCTCAACACGGCTGACAACAACTTTATCAAGATATGCAAATCTATTCTCAAAGTAGTCAACCTCAAGACCTGCCATAGTGAGCTTTTCTGCTATTTCAGATGGACTATATTCTACTGAAGTATATTCTTTTAACCAGCTTAAAGTAAATTTCATAAAAATACTCTTTAGGGTAGTGTCGTTGAAATTAAAACTGCCTTAAAAAACGCATATCATTTTCAAAAAATTTTCTAAGATCATCTATGCCGTATTTAAGCATAGCAAGCCTCTCAATACCCATTCCAAAGGCAAAACCTGTGTATTTTTCAGTATCATACCCCACATTTTCAAATACAGCAGGATGGACCATACCAGCACCAAGCACCTCAAGCCAGCCGGTTCCAGAACAGACACGGCAGCCTTCTCCTCTGCATATTACACACTCAATATCAACCTCTGCACTTGGCTCTGTAAATGGAAAAAAACTTGGTCTGAACCTTAATGATATATCCTCATCAAAAAGCTGATGAATAAAAGTTGATAGCGTGCCTTTCAAATCACCAAAAGATACATCTCTGTCAACCATTAATCCTTCAACTTGATGAAACATTGGAGTATGGGTCACATCTGAATCACATCTATATACTTTACCAGGGGCAATAATTCTAACTGGTGGTTTGACTTTTTCCATAACCCTTGGCTGTGTTGGTGATGTATGTGTGCGAAGAACAATATTTTCAGAAACATAGAAGGTATCTTGCATATCTCTTGCAGGATGATACTTAGGAATATTTAGTGCTTCAAAGTTATAGTAGTCAGTCTCAACTTCAGGACCTTCTGCAATCTCAAAGCCTATTCTTGAAAATATTGAGATAATCTCTCTTGAAATCTTTGTCACAGGATGAAGAGTACCTCTTGCGGGTACCCTTCCTGGCAAAGTAATGTCAATAAAATTGACACTATCTTCAGCAGAAGACTCAAGTTGTACTTTCAGTTCATTGAAAGCAGATTCTAACTTAACTTTAAGAAGATTGGCATTTTTGCCCGCAGCAGGTCTCTCTTCAACTGGAAGTTGAGTGATATTTCTGAGAAAAGCGGTCAATATCCCCTTTCTTCCAAGATATTTTGTCCCAAGACGCTCCATTGCATCAAGAGTCTTAACTGCTTTAATCTCTTCAAAAGCCTCTCGCTCAATATCCACAAGAGTATCTGTTTTGGTTTCCTGTAATATATTTGTCTGTTCCACAACAATCCCCAAACAGTAGAGACGCACATAATGTGCGTCTTTTTTTAATAAAGAAGAGTGAATTTTTAATAAAACGGCTAAATGTTAGCAGAAGCAGTTTTAGCAATCTGTGAAAATCCAGCAGGATCGCATATTGCAAGATCGGCAAGCACCTTACGGTCAAGCTCAACATTTGCCAATTTAAGACCGTGCATAAATTTGCTGTATGAAAGATCGTTCATTCTTACTGCAGCATTTATTCTTGCAATCCACAAACTTCTGAACTCTCTTTTGCGTGTTCTTCGGTCACGATAGCTATACATCAACGCTTTATGTACTGAGTCGGATGCTGTACGAAACAGTTTACCGCGACCAGCCCTGAAACCTTTTGCCAATTTCAGCACCTTGTTTCTGCGTCTTCTTGCCTTGAAACCTCTTTTTACTCTCATTTTATATTAACTCCTTAAATATTCACTCTATAGAGTATTGTGTATTAAATTGAATTAGCCATTTGGCAGCATACGTCTAACTTCGCGCATATCACTTGCATCAATAAAATTTGGTCTTCTAAGACCACGTTTACGTTTGGTTGTCTTTTTGGTCAAAATGTGGCTTGCATGTGATTTTTTAAACTTGTATTTGCCTGTACCTGTTTTTGTAAATCGCTTTGCAGCAGCTCTGTTAGTTTTAATTTTTGGCATTATATTCTCCTTGAAGATTCTAAATCTCTTACCATTGCCTGTTTCAAAAAAAGATATGGTGGCACATCATACCCAAAGGAGAGGCATAACGCCACCATACGTCTGTTTTCTAATTATCAATCAAATCTCTTGTTTTGATCACAAAATCTGCGACATTATGATATTCAGCATACTGAATAGTGACATTCCAGAGATGTATAACAGATTCTGCAGATTACTTTGGAGCAAGAATCATGGTCATGGTTTTACCCTCAAATTTAGCATGTTGTTCAATTTGAGCAAAAGGTTCTGTCATAGCTGAAATCTTTCCAAAAACATCCTTTGCCTGCTGCATAAGTGTTATCTCTCTGCCTCTGAACATCATAGTCACTTTGACCTTATCATTGTTTGCTATAAATTTTTCTATATGATTAACTTTTGTTTCAAGGTCGTGTGTGTCAGTCTTGGGTCTCACCTTTATCTCTTTAATCTGAGAAGTTTTCTGCTTTTTTCTGGCTTCTTGATATTTTTTTGTAACCTCATATTTATATCGGCCGTAATCCATTATTTTACAGACAGGAGGTTTTGCATTAGGTGATATCTCAACGAGATCCTGTGAATATTCGGTAGCCTTTCTCAGAGCATCATTAATAGACATAATGCCTATCTGTTCCCCGTCAGGTCCAATAACACGAACTTCAATAGCCCTGATATCCCTGTTTACATTCACCTTGTCCTTATTACCCTGTTTAACTATCCCACACCTCCTATGCTTTCAATTTTGTGATCATTTTTAATATCCTAAAATAAATTTTAAGAATATTCTGTTTAAACGCATTAGACGTTATTAATTTGTATTATCAACGGAGAATTATATATAATTTTTTCTAAAAAATGCAAGGAATATTTATAAAGCTCTTCAATTGATCTGTTCAGAACTATCAGTTATTATATATTTGTCATACATTTGATTATTTTGTTCAAGCGTATATTTCTCAAGTAGGCTATCTTTCCAGTATAAATTCCCCTTTTTAGAGAAAAAATTTGCAAATAGCTGAAGACTTTTATCTCTTAGGATATATGGTATTACTTTAATTCCACTATCTTTGTAAAGAGTTGGTAATCTATTGATATCACATGAGGTTCCTCCTCCCATAGGGTCTTCAAAAGCATAAACCACACGTTTGATACCAGATAGAATAATAGCACCAAAACACATAAGACAAGGTTCCATTGTGCAGTAAAGCGTGCATTGGCTTGGTATAATCCTGACTTCTCTGCTATCTACAATACTGTTTTCAAAACATTGTAAAGCTCTTATTTCAGCATGGTAAATTTCGCTTGGATATTTTTCAGGTGACGATGTCCCAACTCTTGAGCCTCTTGCCACAACTCTATCATCAAATATAATTACACAGCCTACAGGAAACTCACCTTCACCAAATGCTTTAGCAGCCTCTACAAGTGCAAGCTCCATGTAATATCTATCTTTACTCTGGCTATTTTTTAAATAGGTCATAATTGGTTATTCTCAAATTTTTTGGAAGGTGGGGTATAAAATTTACGTTATATTTTCTACTGTAATATGTCCACTCTCTTTTATCAGAAAATTCTTTACAAAATTTGAACAGTATGCACAATGTTTTTTTCATATTTAACGCATTAGAAAGGCATTTTATGAATATATCACCCACCTCAATAAGCGAAGAGCATTCTATATCTGAGAGATATTTAACTTCTGACGCATATTCAATTCGTGAAATATATCAGGAGAGAGAGAGACGTTTCCTATCTAAATATGGCTGCCCAAGTGATAACTCGGGACCTCGATTTAAAGAGGAGAGTGTGTGTAGCATAAGAACACCGTTTCAGCTTGATAGAGACAGAATAGTCTATTCCAATGCATTCAGGCGACTTAAGCATAAGACTCAAGTTTTTCTCTCTCCTCTTGGAGATCACTATAGGACTCGACTTACTCATACGCTTGAAGTATCTGAAATTGCTCGTAATATTGCACGAGCCTTAAGGTTGAACGAAGACCTTGCAGAGGCTATTGCCTTAGGGCACGATTTAGGTCACACTCCTTTTGGTCATGGCGGTGAGACCGCTTTAAAAGAGATATTTTCTCGTCACTTTTCACATAATATCCAGAGCCTCCGTGTAGTTGATAAATTGGAGAAACGTGGAGAAGGTCTTAATTTAACATATCAGGTTAGGGACGGTATTTTAAAACATGCTAAAGGATTTGGCGAGATATTGCCATCAACACCCGGTAATACAGCATTAACAGTTGAGGGGAAAATTGTGAGAATTGCAGATATTATTGCCTATCTTAATCACGACCTTGATGATGCTTTAAGAAGCAGAGTTATTAATGAAAGTGAAATTCCTGATATCTGTAAAAGACAGCTTGGAAAAAGTCACTCTGAAAGAGCAAGAACTATGATGCAAGATATTATCAACAATAGTGGAGAGAAATGGATTGGAGAAGATGGGAAATTTATTCTCTATATTGGAGATAAAACATATTCTGCAATGACTATCTTAAGACAGTTTCTCTACAATAATGTGTATCGTGCCCCATCAGTTCATCAAGAGTTTATCAAAGCAAAAAAAGTTTTGATCGAGCTTTATAACTACTTTATAAATGATGTAGATTTTCTTCAAATAGAGCTTGAAAAGATGGAGATGGCACCATGGGACCCTTTAAAAAACTCTCTTGATCGTTCTGTTTGCGATATAATTGCAAGTATGACAGATAGATACGCACTTGAGCTTTACAGCAGACTTTTCTTCCCAAGACCAAGGGTTTAAATGGAACAGACAGATATAGAGACAGGGGATTTCCAATGAACGATAAAGAAAAAGAGATATTTGTACGTCTTGAGAAGCTCTACAGCAAGATGGATATAGCATGGAATAAGATAGCTCTTTTATATGGGTTTGAATGCAATGGGTGCAATGAAAACTGCTGCGAAACAGAATTTTACCACCACACGTTAGTTGAAAAAAACTATCTGCTAAAAGGTTTTAAGCAGCTTTCTGCACCTTCTATTATTTTTGCTAAAAAATGGGCAAAAAAGGTCTGCACAAAAAGAGATCTCGCAGCCAAGAAAGGGGAGAGTATAAGAATCATCTGTCCTCTGAACTTAGATGGAAAATGTATTCTATATAAATTTAGACCCATGATTTGTAGGCTTCACGGTATTCCACATCAACTTAGAAAACCTGACTCCTTAACTCTTTTCTCTCCTGGATGTAATGCTGGTGCCCACCTTTTTGATGCAAAAGGATATATTGAATTTGATAGAACTCCATTTTACATAGAGATGGCTGCAATTGAAAAAGAGTATTTAACCTCTATTATTGGAAAAATAACAAGAAACCGACAGACAGTTGCCCAAATGTTGTTAAAATTTTAGCAATTGCACAGAAGGTAAATTTTTACGGAAAGTATAACAAAACAATGAATACAATACCCCAGATAATAAGCCCTGATGGTTATATACATAACATTCAGGAAAAAAAAGGTGAGAAAGTAGAAGAGCAATCAATTTTATCAACAGAACCAATTGAGGCAAGTTTTTACTTTCCTGCTGTTTCAGACTATATAATAGGAGCAATCACAGAGGGCAAACCTTATTTTTTTGTTGGAAGAAGCGGTAATGCTCAAATTGGTGTCAAAACCGATCAAACAAATTCAGGAAGAAGTCCGGTAATTCAAAATCAAGATATCTATATTGATGGTCAGATTCAAAACTTAAATCCTCTTTTAGATAGAGGGTTAAGCCCTGGCAATGTTCTTGAGTTGTTCAAAAAAGGAGACGAGATAGGTAGGCTTGTTGTGATGGATCCTGAACTTAGGATTAGTGATGTTCGTCACTATCTCCATAAAAGGCTTTTTGTGGGCAGAGAGATTACTAAAGGTTATTATGAAGGATTTGAGATTCATCAAGAGATAGACTCTTTAACAGGTAAAATATGCGACTATATTTCCATTGAGCTTGAACCATTTCAATATGTTTTTGAACCCTATGCTATTAATCCATCCAGCATAAATTCAGTTATAAAAGAGGGGAGAAGTGCCTTGAGTAAGATACGGTCACGAGTGGCTGTTGATCTTGCAAATAAAGTGCTAAAACCTAACGAGCTGTTTGTGGGGGATATAAAGATTTCCCTTGGAGATGTCTATGCAATAATTGATGCTGTAGTAGAGCCAGAATCGAGCTCTGTTCAACATCTTCCTGCAAGAGTTCTTGATCCATTTCGTACATTTCGTAATCGGCAAGTGGAGCTATACAATTTTGGAAAATCTGAGATTCCTTTAAATCAAATTAAAGTTAGAGTTCGCTTTTTCAGAACTAAAAATCCGCTAACTGTTCCATTAGAAAAGGGTAAAGTCAAAGAGGGGTATAGGCTCTATGATCTTTTAACAAACTCTGAGATCAGTAACCTTTTTCGTTCAATTCACCACGACTCCTTAGGGATGATTTTAAATAAAGGTAATTTTATTCAGATTCCAAGAGCACAAAACCCTGAAGGAGAGGCACAGTTAGAAATAATTAAAAATGCTGTGGTTCAAAGTACATCTCGTAAATCTGAGTTAGTGCTCCCACTATCAGGAAAAGGGGCAACTCAAAATGGAGAGTTCCGTAAGACGTTACAGAAACTATCTGTTCTTGGAGGAATTAATAGTAGAGTGTTTATAGGTGATACTTTCCCATCTCCTGATGTCATAAATGCTCTAAACAGAAGCGGTATAAGGACATTTTTAATAAATACAGATAATACAAAACTCCTTAACCTTGAGAGCTATTTTAAGGCAAAAACCGATACAGCACTATTAGAACAAAATTGTGAAGAAAATCTTGAAACTCCATATTTAACAGATTTTAACGGACAAAATGTTGAACCAGACTATTTAATTGGCTCTTCAACCCCATCATTTGAGGATGATTATGTAAAAAAGATGATACAGCTAACTCATACTGAGCACTCTGCATGTGAGTTTTTACGTTACGATTCAGAAACCGATAAACTTTATACTTTTTATCGTGGCTGCTTTATGGAACCAGATGATAAAGAGCGTTTTGATAAGGTTAGATATTGGTTTGCATTTTATGGTTCTCACACTAAAGAGGCAGATAACCGCCTAACAATTGATCTTATCAATCAACTCGCAGCAAAACTTGGTGATGAGATGGGTATTGCTCATGGAGGTGGACCAGGTCTTATGAAAGAGTCTAACGATCTTGCACGCAAACACAACATAATGAGCATAGGTATTGCAATTGACCTTGAAGGAGAACATCAGCTATCTCTTACCACCTGTGATGGACTTATTAAATATAAAGAGGGGTTGCGTTTAGCAAGGCAAGATCATTTACAAAAACTTAGCAATTTGCCTATCATTAATACCGGTGGATATGGCACATCAGAGGAGCTTGCAATCTCAATTACATCTATGAAAATTCATGAAAACCCTCTTGCACCCATAATTTTGCTTGATCCTGATAATTTGTGGAGTCACGCACAAAGCCAGACAGTTGAAATTGCGGATCGTAAATATGGTCCATCATTTATTCCAAATCTTATTAAACCATGTCATAATGCTGACGAAGCGGTAAAGGAGATTGTTCGTTTTTTATCCCATCCCGATAATTGGTATAAAAAGAATAAAATTCCAAGAGAGAATATTGAAATATCAAGGGTCAAATCAAGACGTATTAGACAGGAGACACTCGGGCAAGGCTATATTGAGGTGTTTGAAACTCCTAACCATAGATTGAAGATTTAAAAAGAAGCTAAATTTATGAACATTAACATGCAATATCAACATAAACACAAGGAAGATACCAATGAATGAAAAAGAGATAGCTCGTAAAACTTCTGAGACTGCACAGCTCTATTTTAGAGGGGTAAAAGATGAGGATAAACCCTACAATTTATGGCGTACTTTTGATAAAGACCTTGCAAAACAGATGTCTCTTTATATAACCGGACAGTTCTATGCAAGAGAAAAAATACCCCATCCAACACGCCAATTAGTAACTATTGCTGCTCTTACTTCACTGGCAAAGCCAGAGGAGCTAAAACTTCACATTCATGCCGCACTAAATGTAGGGTGTAGCCAAGAAGAGATTGCTGAGGTTATTTTTCAGACTAGTATCTATGCTGGCGTACCTGCTGCCAATACTGCTTTAAAGGTATTAAAAGAGGTTTTGCAGGAGAAGAATGACTCGGTAGTGGGTCAAATAAGTTGATAAAGTTTTTATTACCTTTTAATATACCAGCATGAAACAATATGCCGAAATAAAATGCCCTGAATGTGGAAAAGCCGCTCTGGTAAAAGGATGTTAGATTCGGCTCAGTGTCGAAGGCGGTGAATTCTGGATTTATATTGGTAAGTTTTCTGAGATTTAAGAGTTGGAGCTAACAAAGATAGATAGATTAGAGGGTAAAAAGAGACGTAGATTAATATACGTCTCTTTCATCATAAAATAGTGCGGTGTATAAGTCTTAAGAGCGGTTTTTATAATAATGATAAAATATACAACTAATATAAAACGTTTACTACGACAGCATACCACCATCACAGGTAAGGCACATACCGGTAGTGTATGAGGCAGCATCTGAGACTAAATAGAGGACTGCCGGTGCCATCTCTTCTGGTTGTGCAATGCGACCCATTGGAATTTCGGGCAGTATTCTATTCTTAATCTCTTCATTCTTAGTGATTGCACTTGCAAATTTGGTGTCAGTAAGACCGGGTAAAAGTGCATTGACTCTGATATTATGAGGACCAAGTTCTCTTGCATAGGCGCGAGTCATTGTGATAAGTCCAGCTTTAGTTATAGAGTATATTCCCTGAAAAAGTGCCGGCTGGACTCCATTTACAGACGAAACATTGACAATCGAACCTCCTCCGCTTTTCATCATCAGCTTTGCTGCATACTGAATCATAAAAAACGGACCTTTAAGGTTCACCTCATTAGTTTTATCCCAAGCACGCTCTTCAGCATTGATCATCTCTCCAAAATAGGGATTTGCTGCTGCGTTGTTGATTAAAATATCAAGTCTGCCATGCTTTTCTTCAACATGAGCCATCAACTCTTTAATCTGCTCTATATTACCCATATTGCACTCAACAGAGACAGCATTGCCACCCTTCTCTTTAATAGAATTTTCTACAATGCTAAGAGAGTCTAACTTTCTACTCACAAGAATACAAAAAGCTCCCTGCTCTGCCAAAAGGTGGGCTATTGCCTCTCCAATACCGCGGCTTGCCCCTGTAATCAGTGCTGTTTTACCTTTAAGTGAAAATAGTTCCATACGTTTGCCCTCCCTTGAATTATAATTTATTGATTTTCAACTCTTTGGTTCAAGAAAATTTTTTTCTTTGTATTTAGGATTTGGATAGTCGTAAAAACCCTTTCCAGTTTTAATTCCAAGCATTCCTTGAGCAACATACTCTTTTAAAAATGCAGCATTTGCAAGGGACTTTTTATCTTGCCTCTTTTGTGCCCAAAAATCTGTAACTTTGTAAACTGTATCAATACCAATACTGTCCATAGTACCAAAAGGTCCGAGCGGTGTATTTAAAATTCCCATCCATGCTCTGTCTATATCTTCAATCGAAGCTATTTTTTTTGCAGCAAGATTCAATGCAGCGTCTAAGTATGCCATGAGCATATTATTAAAAACATATCCATTATTTTCAGTATGCAACACAATTGGAATCTGCCCGATTTTACCTGCAAACTCTTTAACTATCTCAACTGTTTCAGCAGATGTACCTGGGTGGGGCATTACATCGACAATCTTTGTCATTGAGATATCGTGGAAATGAAATGCACAAAATTTTTCTGGTCTTCCAACAGATTCTGCAAACATTGAAGGTAAAAGTGTCGAGGTGTTTGTTGTAAATATTGCTTCTGGTTTGCAAAATTTATGAAACATTCCAAAAACCTGCCCTTTAAGTACAGGGTCTTCTGGCACAGACTCTATAACAAAATCAACGTTATCTGCTGCTATTTCTGGTTTATCTGTAATAGATATTAGTGTAAGTGCTTTTTCTGCGACCTCTTGTGTGAACTGTCCTAAGTTTACAAGTCTTAGGCTGTTTTTTCTGATTCTTGAGAATCCTTTTTCCAAAATCTCCATTGAGATATCGTACATCACAACATCATAACCATGTAAAGCACAAATAAGAGCTGTCTGCTGCCCCATTGTACCTCCGCCTAAAATCAATACCTTTTTAATATCTTCAGTTTTCAAATTAATCACCTTTAGTGTTTTTATGTAGTAGTTTTTATAATTTTGACTGGTCTATAACCTTTAATGACATATTTTCTAATAACCTGACAGCGTGGATCAAGAGTCCAAAGCGTTTATCTTTTGTAAATCCTAAATGAAAACGTTTGTATATCTGCTGGGCAATTACAGCTAAACGGAAAAGTCCAAAACAGTAATAAAAATCAAATTTATCCATATTTCTGCCGCTCTTTTGTCCGTATCTTTCAACAATTTCACGGCGAGTCATTGCACCGTCCATAAATGTCGGTATTGATTGGAGCATCTTGCATTCAGGCGGATCATCTTTTTCTATCCAATAGGCAAGAGAGCCTCCTAAATCCATCAGCGGATCACCATAAGTTGCCATCTCCCAGTCAAGAACTCCGATTATCTCCATCAAAGTTTCAGGATTGAGCACAACATTATCAAATTTATAATCATTATGGATAAGCACTGGACGATCAGTATCAGGCTGCTTTTTCTCTTCAAGCCACAGCATCACATTTTCAAAATCTGGGGCATCGTCTGTTTTTGCCTTGCGATATCTGTCTGACCAGCCGGCAACCTGACGTGATACATAACCTTCTGGTCTGCCGATAAAGTCAAGTCCAGCAGCCTTTACATCAATAGAGTGGAGTTCTAAATGAAGATCAATAAGTTTTTCGCAAAGAGATCGAACCTGTTCTTTAGATAGAGTAATGCCCGGTGGCATCTCTTTTCTTAAGATCACACCTGATATCTTGTTCATTACATAAAAAGAGCAGCCCATTATCGACTCATCTTCAGAGTATGCAAGAGGTTTAGGGCAGTATGGAAAAACAGGATATATTGAGCTCAATATTTTATACTCTCTTACCATATCGTGGGCAGATTTTATCTTTGCTCCAATCGGCGGTCTTCTTAGAACCATCTCCCGATCGCCAATAATTCCATCTCCTGTTGGATAGTCTTTCACCTTTATAAGATATGTTAAATTGGAAAAACCGCCTGGGTACTGCTCAATAACTAAATTATCTGAAAGGTTTTTAATATCTGAGAACTCTTCAACATTCTCCTTTAAAAATTTGGCAACAGAGTCAATATTTAACTCTTCTCCCTGCCTTACCTTTACAGGTTCATCTTTTATAGCCATTTTTATATATCATTCTCCTTATCTTTAAGGGGTAAACCCTTTGTAGGTAATTCACAAAAAAAGTGATACTCGAAAATAGTCAGCAGCTTTACCTAATTCTTTTTATTAACACAGAAAGATTCTGTAAACTCAAGAACATATTCAGTATAATCGTCAACAGATATCCCTCGTTTTTTATATTTCCAGCGTTTCAAATACCAATCCTGCTGCATGGCTTTTATAATGCTTGCAGCGAGTCTATGATTCCGTTTGCAAAATATCCCCTGCTCCTCTCCAGCTTCAAGGATTTTTACCAATCTATTTTCCGTTGACTCTTCCATTGCAATTACAGCCTCCCGCCTCTCAGGGTTCAAGTTTTTTGACTCCATGAATGTAAAGTAGAACCATGGACGGGCAGCTTCACTTAAAAAAAGATGTGCCTTTATTACAGATCGAAGCTGCTCTAAGGGAGTATCATCTGGATTATGGAATTTTTCAAAGACATTTTGAATCATAGAGCTTCCATGTCTGTGGATAATTGCAAGAAGCTCCTCTTTGCTTGCAAAGCAGGTGTAAAGAGAGCCAAGACTCATGCTTGTACGCCTGCTTAAATCACGCATGGTCATTGCCTGAAATCCCTTTTCATAGGTAATCTGGAACACTGCTTCAAAAATTTTTTCAAAATTTTTTACTGCTGTCTTCTCTTTTTTGATGCGGATAGTTTCCTGATTTTCCTGAAAAACCTCTTTGTATATCTGGGCATCAGAATTTTCCAATATCTCTTTAAATTCAATGTAATTCATTTGCAGTACACAATATAACCTAAGTTATTATAAGTGGTTAATTTTACTACTTAACAATTTTACCTTGATATGACCTTAAAATTCGTTTTGCCAATGATGTTTTATGAACCTCGTCAGCACCGTCATAAATTCGGGCTGCTCTGTCGTGTCTGTAGAAAAATGCAAGTATGGTGTCGTCAGTCATGCCAAGACCGCCGTGTACCTGAAGTGCTCTGTCAACAACATTGTTCATGGTGTTGGCAACTACAAATTTAATCATTGATATGCTGTCTCTTGCTTTTGCAGCCCCAACTTTGTCGATCTGCCATGCAGAGTTGAGAACAAGAAGTTTTGCAGCTTCAATCTCAGCAGCAGATTCTGCTATCCAGTTCTGGACGGTCTGGCGGGTTGCAAGAGTTTTACCGTCAGGAGTTATGACTCTGCTATTTGCTCTTGAGCACATAAGATCAAATGCTCTACGGCAGATTCCAAGCCATCTCATGCAGTGGTGGATTCTGCCAGGTCCTAAACGATCCTGTGCCATTACAAACCCCTGCCCCTCTTGACCAAGCAAATTAGTTACCGGAACTCTGCACGATTGATATAAAATCTCTCCATGGCTGAAATAGCCGCTGCCGCTATGACCCATAATTGGAATATTTCTTACAAGATTAAATCCCGGGGTGCTGGTTGGAACGATAATCATGCTTGCCTGTTTATATATTGATGCTTCTGGATTAGTTACAGCCATTACAATGGCAAAATCCGCACCATCAGCAGCAGTTGTGTACCACTTATGACCGTTTATCACATACTCATCTCCATCACGCACAGCAGTGGTTTCAAGCATAACAGGATTTGATCCCGGCATATCAACCTCAGTCATAGAGAAACAGCTTCTTATATTACCTTGAACCAATGGATTGAGATATCTCTCTTTCTGCTCCTTAGTGCCGTACATATGGAGAATTTCAACATTTCCTGCATCAGGTGCCTGACACCAGAAAACATAATGTCCAAGAGGGCTTCTTCCGAGTGCTTCTGATACCAAACCATGCTCAACAAGGCTTAATCCCATTCCACCGCACTCTACAGGAAAATTTGGTGCCCAAAGCTCCATCTTTTTTACCATCTCCTGCTTCTCTTTTATAACTGGAACAAGTTCTTCAAAATCTTTGTTAAGAAAATCTGGCTCAAGAGGTATGAGTTCTTTATCAACAAACTCATTAATCATATCAACAATAACTTTGATTCTATCTGATATCTCAAAATCCATTTTTTTATCTTCTCCTTATTTAAATAGTTGTAGAGGGTTATATTTATAAAATCTCTGTAATCTTTCTATCTGTAATCTTTTTAATGGATACTTACAGGTAAAAAAATCGTAAGTCAAGATTTTTTAGAACGAACGTTCGTTTTTTAAACTTGATTGTTCATTTGATATGGTTTATATGTTTTAACACACATAAACTTTAAATAAGAAACGAGGAGAAATAATGAGAGTTCTTGTTTGTATCAAACAGGTATCAACATCTGATATTAATATTGATGGCTCAGGCAGATGGATTAATCAAGGCGGTTCATCAGCCTTTGCAATCAGCAGATTTGATGAAAATGCGGTTGAAGAGGCGATTTTATTAAAAGAGCGTTTAATAGAAAAATCTGCGACTGAAAATAGTCAAGCAGAAGATTCTGAATTTGGTCTTAAAAATAACAAAACAAAAGATATTGTAATTGATATTATCTCAGTTGGCTCAAAAACAGCAGCAGAGAGCATAAAACGGGCTATGGGAATGGGTGCTGATAATGGAATACATCTAATCACAGAGGATAGAGACTATGTGAGCGGAAAAGTTACAGCCTTAAGAATTGCAGCTATGATAAAAAGCTCAAAAATTGAATATGATCTAATACTTACCGGCATTATGTCAGAAGATTTAATGCAGGCACAGGTTGGAGCTATGTTGGCAGAGTATTTGGCTATTCCTTGCGTAGCCTCTGTTGTAAAGGTTGGGCTGAATCATGACAATATAGCTAATGTCGAGCGGGAGCTTGAAGGGGGAATACGGCAGAGCGTAAATGTAAAGCTGCCCGCACTTCTTACCATACAGGCTGGAATCAATCAGCCGAGATATCCATCTTTGTCAAATATATTAAGGGCAAATAAAAAAGAGATTAACTCCTGCCATGTAAGCGAGCTATTTTCAGATAACTCAAGTAAGGTTTCTGAAGATATAGATGAGCCTCTTAATATTGTAAAATTAAAATATCCAGAAAAGAGGCGTGAAGGCAGACTCCTTAACGGAACAACTGAAGATAAGGCTTTAGAACTTATAAGTATATTAAAGCAGAAAGGATTAATGATATGAGAGATATTATTGTTATTGCAGAGTATTTAGATAATAAAACAGCTCCTATTACAGATGAGCTTATAAGCTGTGCTGTTCAAATATCTGCTATTGTAAACAAAAGGTCTGAAGGTGCTGAAAGTAAAGTTTCAGAACGGATAAAAGTTCTTCATATTAAGGGCGTTAATCCTCTTGAGAGCGAACATTACAAATCCACCCTTGCTGATCTGCTAAACAAGATGAATCCGTCATTTGTATTGATGGGACACACAGCACAAGGAGTTGATGTTGCACCTGGCCTTTCTGTAAGAGTTGGCTATGAGTGCATTACTGGTGTTAATGGAATAATAGCGCCTGATAAACATTGTGCAGAAAGATATGTGGAGAGTTGCGCAGAAAATTATTTGGATAATTGTGCAGATAATTATGAGAAAAATATTAAAAGCAGATCAGATATACTATTTTCACGTTCTCTTTTTAAGGGGAAACTAAACGCTATAGTTCAGCTTAAAAATCCTGACGCTGCAACTATTCTAACTATCCAGCCGGGAAGTTTTCCATTAAAAGAGGGATTAAAAAAAGAGCATCAGATAAAAGAGATAACTTTAGAGGCACAGAGCAAATCTTCACATCATATTGAGTATGAGAGTGTAATAGAATCCCACACAACAAAATCAAAACTTGATCAGGCAAAGATCATTGTTTCAGCAGGAAGAGGCATAAAAGAGAAGGAAAATCTTGAATATATTGAAAAGATGGCACTTTGCTTTACTGGTTCTGCTGTTGCCGGCTCAAGACCGCTTATAGATATGGGTTGGCTTCCATACAGCCAGCAGGTTGGGATTACAGGAGCTGCTGTTGCACCAGAACTTTACATTGCAGTTGGAATTTCAGGCTCTTCACAGCACATTGCTGGAATGAAAGATTCAAAATTGATTGTATCTATCAACAAAGACCCCAATGCTGCGATTTTTAATTTTTCCGATATCTCTATTGTTGAAGATAGCATAAACTTTGCAGAAACTTTTACAAAGATAGCAAAAGGAGAGTGAACAACCTTGATTGACAACGTTCAAATATACTATCTGAGTAGTTAAAACTTTATCCATATTGCTTAGCAAGCTCAACTTAGCAGAGCACCTCGCGGATTTTTGTAGCAAGCTCCTTTAATGTAAAGGGTTTATGCAAAAAATTTACACCTTTTTCCAACACCCCTTGGTGAGCAATAACGTTGGCTGTATAACCAGACATAAAAAGCTGCTTTATACTTGGACAAATACCTGAGAGTATATTAGCTAACTCACGCCCATTCATTTCGGGCATTATAACATCGGTAATAAAAAGATCAATTTTAGAACTCTCTTCTTGAACTATGCTTATTGCCCTATTGGGGGTATCTGCCGGTATAACAGAGTATCCTAATTGCTCTAACATCAATATGCTCATCTCAAGAAGAGTTGGATCATCCTCTACAATGAGTATAGTTTCCCCTCTCCCTTGTGGGATATCATCAAAAATCTCTGTTATTGCATCTATTTGTTCAACATTATGATATGGTATATATATTTTAATTGTAGTGCCTTGATTTGGTTCGCTATATACATGAATAATACCACTGTTTTGTTTTACAATGCCATAAACAGTAGCTAATCCCATACCAGTTCCTTTGCCTAAGCCTTTAGTTGTGAAAAATGGTTCAAATATATGCTCTAAAGACTCTTTATCTATACCACAACCATTGTCGCTAACTGCAAGCAGTACATATTGACCAGGTTTTGCATCTACATGAGAGGTACAATAACTCTCGTCAAAAAAGACACTTTTAGTTTCAATAGTTATTCTACCAACGCTGTTTCCTATAGCATCTTTAGAGTTGACACATAAGTTAACCATAATTTGGTCAAGCTGAGATGTGTCCATCATCACTACACACGGAGTAGTGCTGGGTAACCAAATTAACTCTATATTTTCACCAATAAGCCTACGTACCATTTTTAGTAAGGCTTCGATTGATTCGTTTAGATTAAATACAACCGGTGCAATGGTCTGTTTACGGGCAAATGCCAATAGTTGGCGGGTGAGGTTTGCCGATCTCTTAGTAGCATCAAGAATTCTATTAAGATTTCTACTTAAAGGGTCTGACGACTCTATTTTAGATACAGTAAGCTCAGCATAACCCATAATAGCTCCTAACATGTTGTTAAAATCGTGGGCAACACCGCCTGCAAGTATTCCAATAGCCTCCATTTTCTGAGATTGAAGCAGTTGTCTCTGAAGTTTTTCACGCTCTTGTTCCGCATGTTTTTTCTCTGTCATATCAACTGTAATAGAGAGTACCTGCTTCTGCCCCAAAATATCTAAAAGTACAGATGAGTATGAAGCATAACCTCGTGTCCCATCGTTTTTTATAAAAGTAGCTTCTCTCTCTTCCACAAAGCCTGTTTCTAACAATGTCTTGAGCATATTTTTTTTCTCTTCAGCAGAGATAATGATAAAATCTTCAACTTTTAAATTAAAAAGCTCTTCCTTGCTAATATCTCTGCTTTTTAAAAATGCTCTGTTTGCCTCTATATATTTTCCATCATCAAAGTTATTAAGCACAATAGGGTATGGAGCGTTTTCAAAAATAGATCGGAACAGAGCTTCACTTCTAATAACTTTCTCATGAGCCTCTATTAGGGGCTGGATACTAACATCTAATCCGATAATTCTTGATGGAATTCCATCTTTATTCCACTCCACTGCTTTTCCCTTAGATAGCACCCAACACCATGTACCATCTGCTTTGAGAAGGCGAAACTCAGTCTGCACGTGTCCCTTTCCGCCACTAAATATATACTCCCTAAATATCTGATTTATATATGGCATATCATCAGGGTGTATATAATCTTTTAGCTCCGACAAAGAGAGAGCTTTATCTTGCTGATTATATCCAAGCATGGAGTACCAATACTGGCTTAAATAGCTCATCTTAACCATAGGACGATAATCCCAAATACCTGCTTGAGTGACCTCTGTAGCTAATAATAGAAGTTCATTTTGCTCTACAAGCTCTTGCTGAAAAGACTCTTTGAGATAATCTAACTGCTCATCAAACCTACGTTTTAGAATGTGGTGTATAGCCACTAAACCTATCAATAAAATGGATATAAGAAGAGAAAATATAGCAAACAGTACTTTAATCTCAGAAGAAAATATATCAAATAGAGGCATTGCTCTCCTTACTGCTCTTTGATTTTCCTCCTCTTCTCTTCTGATCATGTGAAGGTTCTAAAGCAGTATCGTTATCTAAAACAGTATTACTACTTATTAATTCAGACTCCATATCAGGAGCTTTTTTTGTTTTACCAGAAGAAGATATCTTTATCGGCACCCCTTTTAAGATACTCATCACCTGATCGCTATTTTTTGCAAAATATAGTGAAATGGCTTCTCTTTGAGCATCATCAAGATTTGCAATGTCATCGTAACCTCCTAAAAAATCATAAAGATTATCAGCAATATCAAGCATTCTGTCATGGGCATCTGCCTCTTTTTTGGTGGCAAAGGTCATTTTTTCCTCTCCATTTCTGACAACCACATATTTAATAACAACTGCCATCTGAGAAATCCTCCATACTGTTAATAGCTATCAGAGCTTTAGATATTTCAATAGGCTCTATATGTAAATACTTATAGGTCTTCAAATCTTTGCTATCTAATAGTTCAGTCAAGAAGGGCATTAACAAAAAGCTCTGGATCAAAATCTTGAAGATCATCAATCCCCTCTCCAACACCTATATATTTTAGCGGAATATTCATATTTCTTGCAACTGCAATTACAATTCCTCCTTTAGCAGTGCCATCAAGTTTGGTCATAGCAAGAGAGGTTATATCTACAGCTTCGTTGAAAAGTTTTGCCTGAGACAGTGCATTTTGACCAGTAGTGGCATCTAAAACCATAAGTACTTCATGAGGAGCACCTGGCAATCTCTTTGAAACAGATCTTTTGATCTTTTTTAGCTCTTCCATCAAATTTTTTTGGGTATGGAGTCTGCCAGCAGTATCAATCAAAAGAATATCAACTCCTCTTGCAATTGCAGCCTCAACACCATCAAATGCAACTGCCGCAGGATCAGCACCAGCTTTATGCTTTACAATTCCTACGCCTGCACGTTTTGCCCATATCTCAACTTGCTCAATTGCTGCTGCTCTGAATGTATCTGCAGCAGCAATCAAAACACTTTTCCCTTCTGATGAAAATTTAAGTGCAAGTTTGCCAAGAGTGGTAGTCTTACCTGTACCATTAACCCCAACAACCATAATTATATATGGTTTTACAAATTTGGGCGTTGGTACTTCCGAACTATTATCTAAAGAGATTACTTCAGACTCCCCTTTTGCAGAAGAATCTGGAAACATAGCTTTTAACTCATCTTTAAAAAGTACTCTTAAGTCGTCAGCACAATGGAGAGTAGCTGACTTTTTCTTAACCCTCTCCATAACCTCCATAGTAATATCTATGCCAATATCAGACATCACAAGAATCTCCTCAAGCTCTTCAAGAAGTTCTGAATCTATTTTTCTATCTCTTGAGAAAAGCTCATTAACATCAGTTAGGAGAATATCTCTTGTCTTACTAAGACCTTTTTTAAGTTTATTTAATATATCCATTTTATGATTTAGACCTCACGATAAATTGTAAGTTAAACACACTCTTTTCCAAAAACTTATGTAGGGGCAGTAGCAATGCTACGCCCCTACAATAAGGATCAATATAGGGAAAATAGATTACATATTTACCCTATAAAATACAAAAAGGCTATACTCATTGTATTTTTTAAAGTGTTTCTGGTCTCACTACAGGATTTTCTTTAAGGTATTCAAGCCTGTTCAAGCCATTTATATAAGCTAAGGCACTTGCAGTTATGATATCAGGATCAGCACCTTTTCCAAGTGCAACAATGCCATCTTCGCTAAGACGCACTGTTACCTCGCCCTGTGCATCTGTACCCTCTGTCAAAGCACTTATAGAGAATCTGAGAAGTTGTGATTTTGTACAGGTTAAATCTGAGATTACCTTATACACAGCGTCAATTGGACCATTACCCTCTACTGCACCTTTGACCAATCTATTATTGATCTTTAGATGAACAGTGGCACTTGGAAAGACTGATGTTCCACTGGTAACATTGAGATATTCTAAACGGAAAACATCAGCACTTCTTAAAACTCCTTCATTGATAAGAGCCTCAACATCTTCGTCTAAAATACTCTTTTTACGGTCTGCTAAATGTTTAAATTTCTCAAAAACCAAATTTAGCTCTTCATCGGATAAATTATAGCCCATTCCTGAGATATGGGAATAGAGGGCATGTCTTCCAGAATGTTTGCCAAGAACCATGTTGTTTTTGCTTAAACCAACTGTTTCGGGCTTCATAATTTCATAGGTCATCGGGTTTTTAAGTACCCCGTCTTGATGGATTCCAGCCTCATGAGCAAAGGCATTAGCACCCACAATCGGGCGGTTGGGCTGGACTAAAATACCTGTAATCATGCTAACTAAACGACTTGTTGGGTAGATTCTTGTAGTGTCGATTGATGTTGTGTGTGAAAAAAAGTTGGGTCTTGTGTTCAAAGACATAACAACCTCTTCAAGAGATGTGTTGCCTGCTCTCTCTCCAATACCATTTATTGTAACCTCAGCCTGTCTTGCACCAGCTTTGATCGCAGCAAGTGTGTTTGCAGTTGCAAGTCCTAAATCGTTATGACAATGGACACTTAATATAGCCTTATGAATGTTTGGGGTATTTTTCATAACATACTTTACAAGCTCTGAGAACTCCTCTGGAACAGCATAACCAACAGTATCAGGAAGATTTACAGTCTTTGCTCCAGCGTCAATAGCTGCCTCAAACACTTTGCAGAGAAAATCTGGGTCACTTCGAGAGCCATCTTCTGCTGAAAATTCAATATCATCTGTAAGAGATGCTGCGTATCGTACAGCCTTTATTGCACTATTGAGAACCTCTTGGTGCGACATCTTTAATTTATATTTAAGATGAATATCAGACGTAGCTATAAACGTATGAATCCTTGGATGTACCGCAAGTTTTATAGCTTCCCATGCTCTTGAGATATCAGCTTCAGATGCTCTTGCAAGTGCGGCAACCGTTGCATGTTTAATATTTTTTGCAACCAACTGAACAGCCTTAAAATCTCCCTCTGATGCTGCTGGAAATCCTGCCTCCATAACATTTACTCCAAGTTTTTCAAGCTGGGTCGCTATTCTCAACTTTTCAGCTTCATTCATACTTGCCCCGGGAGACTGCTCACCATCTCTTAATGTTGTATCAAAAATTATAATTTTATCTTTTTCTGAATCCATTTTTTCCTCTTAAAAGTTCTAATAAAATATCTTAACTTGTTGTAATATAAAAACATATCCTTACATTATGGTAATATTAAATAACTCGCTCACCAAATACCTTTAGTGTAGTGTTTACGCTACCTCGTGCTCTTTTTTCATGGCAAGTTTATACTGAAAGCTGTCAGATAGAGCCTGCCAACTTGCCTCAATAATATCTTCGGAAACACCTATTGTATTAAAAATGTTGTTTTCATCGCGAGATGAGATAATAACACGTACCTTAGCGTCAGTTCCTGCACTTCCTTCAATCACACGAACTTTAAAGTCAATAAGGTGCATCTCATCAAGATCAGGAAAGATATTTGTTAGAGCCTTTCTCAAAGCGTTATCAAGAGCACTTACAGGACCATCTCCTTCTGCTGCTGTAATCTCAATAGTATCACCAACTTTTATTTTAATCATGGCATGGGCATAACAGGGTCTCTCTTTATCTTTTTCAACAGTAACTCTAAATGATTCAAGTTCAAAATGGGGCTGATACTGACCTGTCAGCTTCTCCATTATAATTTTAAGAGACCCTTCTGCCACATCAAACTGATATCCATCATCTTCAAGGTCTTTAATTGTAGTAACAATACTTTTACTGTATTTACCATTATCTCCTAAATCAACACCAAGCTCTTTAGCCTTATAAGCTATATTGCTCATGCCAGACTGTTCAGATACAAGCACTCTTCTTTTGCTTCCAACAAGTTCAGGGTT
The DNA here is from genome assembly GCA_964425195.1 of uncultured Desulfobacterales bacterium. Classification (GTDB taxonomy): domain Bacteria; phylum Desulfobacterota; class Desulfobacteria; order Desulfobacterales; family Desulfobacteraceae; genus Desulfamplus. The sequence continues at coordinate 111,074 of CAYRLG010000005.1, read as the reverse complement.
AATATGTTCATAGGCTTGAGATGCTTTCATAACAGCACTTACATGTATCCCTCCTTTATGTGCAAAAGCACTATGACCCACAAATGGTCTATTATTAAGTGGGGTCATGTTGGCAGTCTCACTTACAAAACGAGATAGTTTCTTTAATTTTCTAAGATTTTCAAAAGAGATACAGTCATTATCCATCTTAACTTTAAGAATAGGGATAATTGATGTGAGATCAGCATTACCACACCTTTCTCCATAACCATTGATTGTTCCTTGAACCAAGCAAACTCCGCAGCGAACTGCCTCAATAGTGTTGGCAACTGCCATACCGCAATCGTTATGGGCGTGTATGCCAAAAACAATAGCATCTGTTAAATCATCTTTTGTTTGAGCATTATTGTTGTGATGTATAAGATTGCTAATCTCAGAATCAGAATATATCTGACTTATAGTCTCTTTAGTAATCTGTTCAATATCATGCGGAAGCGTTCCACCGTTAGTATCACACAATACAAGGGTTTTACATCCACCTCTTATAGCAGCTTTTAGTGTCTCAATAGCATAAGAGCTGTTGTTAATATATCCATCATAGTAATGTTCAGCATCATAAAAAACAGTAAGCCCTTGAGATATAAGCCACTCTACACTATCTTCTATCATCGCAAGATTCTCTTCTAAGGAGTTGTCCATTATCTCAACATGAAGGTCCCACGATTTCCCAAAAATTGTAGCAACTGGTGCCCCACAAGCAACAAGTGTATTTAGATTTTTATCTTCATAAGGTTTAATGTTGGGGCGTCTTGTTGAGCCAAATGCTGTGATAACACTATTTTTAAATTTAACCTCTTTTGCCAACTCAAAAAAACGCATTGCATTTGGGTTTGATCCAGGCCAGCCACCCTCTATATAATGAACTCCCATATCATCAAGACGCTTTGCAACTTTCACCTTATCCTCTGGTGAAAAACAGATATTTTCACCTTGCATACCATCTCTTAATGTTGTGTCGTACAATATTGCTTTTTTCATTTGAACTCTGCTTTCTATTTAATTTAATTATCTTAATTTATTAACTATTTAGTCTTAACTCTCTTTTCTCTTGTAAGTGCAATCAATCCTGTTCTTGCAGTTTCAATTATTCCCATTGGACGCAAAAGATCGATAAACGCCTCAAGCTTTCCTTCATCTCCAGACACTTCAATTATGTAGTGTTCATGTCCAACATCTACAACTCTGCATCTGAAGATATCTACTATTCTTAAAATCTCTGCCCTTTGCTCAGGTTTAGCATTTACTTTAATAAGCATAAGTTCACGATGCACATACTGCTTTTCTGTCAGATCATTAACTGTGATTACATTGATAAGTTTATGAAGCTGTTTTGTGATCTGCTCAATAATGTGCTCATCACCAATAGTAACCATAGTGATTCTTGACAGAGTACTATTTTCAGCAGTTTGAGCAACGCTTAAACTCTCAATATTATATCCACGACCACTGAAAAGCCCTGCAATTCTTGATAAAACACCTGGTTCATTATCAACTAAAATGGACAGTATATATTTTTGACTACTACTCATTATGTTACCTCACTAAATATCATTTACAGTTACCCAACCTAAAAAGGAGAACGTATATATTCATAATTGCCTTATCAGATGATGAGCTTAAACCAAAATCATCTCAGTAATTGCACCGCCAGCCGGCACCATAGGATAGACACACTCTTCACGCTCCACAATAAACTCCATTATTACCGTACCTTCAGTTGCAAGACCTTTTTTTAAAACATCTTCAACCTCATCAGCCTTGTCTGTTCTCATTCCAAATGCTCCATAAGCTTGAGCTAACTTTACAAAATCGGGGGACATCTCCATATTGGTGTAAGAGTATCGTTTATCATAAAAAAGTTCTTGCCACTGCCGGACCATTCCTAAATAGCGGTTATTAAGTATAACAATTTTAACTGGCAAATTTGCCTCAATTGCTGTCATAAGCTCTTGGCTGTTCATCTGAATACTTCCATCTCCTGCAACACAGACAACCAACTTCTCAGGACAGGCAGCTTTTGCCCCAATGGCTGCTGGCAGTCCAAACCCCATAACTCCAAGTCCTCCAGATGTTATAAAGTGGTTGGGGCGATCAAATAGATAGTATTGAGCTGTCCACATCTGATTTTGTCCAACCTCTGTGGTTATAATTGTGTTGTTGTCTGTAAGTTTATGGAGTCTGTCAATTACATACTGCGGTTTTATTACCTCTTTTGTCTGCTCATATCGCTGTGGAGATGTAGCTCTCCATTGGGCAATTTGCTCTAACCATGCTTGACGCTCTTTAGGATTTCCAACTATGTCAGCAGGTTTTTCACTTTCGAGCATTGAGTTGAGAATCTCTAAAGTGTTCTTACAATCTCCTACAATCGGACAAGTTGCCTCAACATTTTTGTGAATAGATGTTGGATCAATATCTATTTGGACAATCTTTGCCTCAGATGCAAATTTATCTTTTCTACCTGTAACCCTATCATCAAACCTTACACCAACTGCAATCATAAGATCGCAGTGGCTAATTGACATATTTGCCCTATATGTTCCGTGCATTCCAAGCATTCCAAGCCACAACGGATCAGTTCCCGGAAAAGTTCCAAGACCCATAAGAGAAGAGGTAACCGGTGTGTTTGTCATTCGTGCAAGTTTTGTAATCTCTTCAGATGCCTTGGAAAGTACCACGCCTCCACCAGAAAAAATAACAGGGCGTTTTGCAGATTTTATCAGTTCAACAACTTTTGTTATCTGCTTCATATTTGGATTATAGGTTGGTTTGTAGGATTTAAGAACAATCTCTCCCGGCTCTTCAAAATCAACGGTTGAAGCCATAATATCTTTTGGCAGATCAACAAGAACGGGTCCGGGTCTTCCACTCTTTGCTATATGAAAAGCCTCTTTTATTGTCCGTGCAAGTTTAGTTATATCTTTTACAAGATAGTTATGTTTTGTACATGGTCTTGTAATGCCAACAATATCAACTTCTTGGAATGCGTCATTACCAATGAGAGCAGTCGGCACCTGACCTGTAAATACAACAATTGGAATTGAATCCATATATGCTGATGCAATACCTGTAACGGTGTTTGTCGCCCCTGGTCCTGATGTGACCAATGCCACTCCCACACTTCCCTTTGCTCTGGCATAAGCGTCAGCTGCATGAACTGCCCCCTGTTCGTGACGAACTAAAATATGTCTAAGCTCCCTTTCATTGGCAAGGGCATCGTAAATATCAATAACAGCGCCACCCGGATAACCAAATATTGTATCAACACCTTCATCTTTTATCATTTTGATAAGGATTTCTGCCCCTTTCATTTTCATTTTTTATATAGTCTCCTCTTTTACTATTGCTTTGCGTCCGTATAATTTGAGATTTAAGAGCAATAGATAATATTTATGCAAACACCGCCCCATTACCGGCTGATGTAACCTGTTTTGCGTATCTTGCCATGTAACCTGTTTTGATTTTTGGTTCTGGTTGTCTCCAGTTAGAGAGTCTTTTTTTAATCTCATCATCTGGCACTAAAAGCTCAATGCTCTTTGCAGGGATATCAATTTTAATCTGATCTCCCTCCTCTACTGCTGCAAGAACGCTTCCCTGCATAGCTTCTGGCGATATATGACCTATTGATGCCCCTTTTGTGCCTCCTGAAAATCTGCCGTCAGTGATTAAGGCAACATCTCCATCAAGTCCCATCCCTGCAATTGCTGAAGTTGGTGTGAGCATCTCCCTCATTCCTGGACCTCCGGCTGGTCCTTCATATCTGATTACAATTACATCGCCTTTTTTGATGCTGTTTGACATTATTGCCTCAGTTGCAGCCTCTTCTGAATCAAAGACACGTGCTGGTCCCTGATGCCTCAGCATCTCCTCTTTAACAGCCGACTGCTTTACAACACACCCCTCTTTTGCGATATTACCAAATAGAACCGCAAGCCCTCCTTGTTTATGATATGGATTGTCTATTGGTCTGATGACATTTGAGTTTTTTACACAGGCTGATCTTAATCTTATATTCTCTGCAACTGTTTTGCCTGTAACAGTGATACACTCCCCGTCAATTATACATTCGCTATTTTGATTTTGATCAAAGAGAGTTTTAAGAACAGCCTGTATTCCTCCAGCATAGTAGAGATCAACAAGATGATCTTTTCCACCAGGACTTAATGAGCAGATATGCGGAACTTTACTGCTCATCTCGTTTATAAGCTCAAGAGGAATATCAAGTCCTGTTTCATGTGCAATTGCTTTAAGATGAAGAACCGTGTTTGTCGAGCAGCCAAGAGCCATATCAACTGCAAGTGCATTTCTAAATGCTTTTTCTGTCATAATCTGCCGGGGAGTGATGTTTTTGTTTAAAAGTTCCATGATTGCCATACCAGCCTCTTTTGCCAAACGGGTTCGCTCAGAAAAAGGTGCTGGTATTGTGCCGTTTCCGGGCAGACCCATTCCAATTGCTTCTGTAAGGCAGTTCATTGAGTTTGCCGTAAACATTCCAGCACATGATCCGCAGGTCGGACAGGCACTATTTTCAATTGCTGCCATCTCATCTTCTGTCATTTTCCCGCTTTTAACTGCTCCTACAGCCTCAAACACAGAGATAAGATCAATTTTGCGAGGGTGGTTTACTCCGCTTTGGCAGATGCTTGATTTGTCTTGGTCATCTTGTGCCTCATTATCCCAGATATGACGACCAGGAAGCATAGGTCCTCCGCTTATGCAGATTGCCGGAATATTTAACCGTGCTGCTGCCATGAGCATTCCAGGAACAATCTTATCGCAATTTGGAACCATCACAATTGCATCAAAAGGGTGTGCCATCACAGTTACCTCAATTGAATCTGCGATAAGCTCTCTGCTTGCAAGTGAGTAGTGCATTCCAGTGTGGTTCATTGCAATGCCATCACACACTCCAATAGTTGAGAACTCCATTGGAGTACCTCCAGCCATTCTGATACCAGCTTTTACAGCCTCCACAATCTGGTTAAGGTGTATATGCCCTGGAATCAGCTCATTTGCTGAGTTGGCAATACCTATTAATGGGCGTCTAATCTCCTCATCAGTAAATCCAACAGCCTTCATAAGGCTTCTGTGCGGTGCTCTTGTAACTCCTTTTTTTGCGATGTCGCTTCTCATTTTCTCACTCCTCTGTTCGTTATATTATTCAGATTTATTAAATTGGTAACCTATTTAAACAAAAAAGCCGTTATCAGCTTTTTCAGGCTGATAACGGCTTTTAAAGAATCTTAACTATGCTTCTACTTATGCCAATGTCAGCCCTTTCTTCTGAGGGCGATAATAATCACCTCCACAAGGAGAATAGATAGAAGGACATTGACGACAAGAAGATTTAACATCTTAAATAATTATTTCCTATCCTATAAAACTTTATTAACTAATTAGATTAAAATGATATTAACAAAGTTAAAGCTACTTAAATAATCGGGTAATAATAGTTCATTAGCCCAAGTTAAGTATATGAACATGGATTGTCTGTCAAGATAAAAATTGAAAGCCGATAAATTACTAAAAGCCTGTTTAAAAATTATTTATAACGCCTAAGCATTTTACCAATTGAAGCGATATAGACCATAGTTTTAGAGGTAATAGATTATCTTTTTATACCCAATTACCACACCCTGCAAAAGCTTCAACAATATTGTCAAAGGTTTATATTTGTTATTTTATTAGCCCTGAAAAACTTTATGTTATGTGTTAAAATCTGTTTTATACGTTACCTTCAAAGTAGCCATCTTTGATGACTACTTTGAAGGCAAGTAGAGTAACTTAACATCTAAATCATTTGTCCATGGTGCTCCAGAATTTTTCCAGCCATTTTTCACTCTTTTACCATTAAAATAGCTCTCAGCATCTTTAATCTTATCGCCCTCAAAACCATCTACTATGTTGTAAACATTAGTAAAACCAGCTTTTGTCAAACGATTAACAGATGCTGCACTTCTATGACCTGATCTGCACATCACCATAATGGTATCATCTTGAGCAAACAGTTTTTTTGCTTGGACTTCAAAATCAAGATTGTCCTGTAAAGCATACTCTTTTTTCTCATCATTCCATTTTCCTGTCCATAGCTTTGATGGGATGTTGTAAGCCATTGTAGCGTGACCTACAAATACGTACTCTTCAGGGGTACGGCAATCAAGAATTTTGATTTTATCAGGAGTGGATTTCCACATCTCATAGGCTTCAAGTGAAGTAACATATTTGCCTGCTTCCGTATGTTTTTTTTCGTCAGCCGGCGGATCTGCTGCTATTGATACAAAGCTCATGCTAAAAAAAATTAAAAGTAATGCAAGTATAAACCAACAATGTTTTTTCATTTAACAACCTCCTTTTTTTGCCAATTTAAGTTTGAAATATTACAGAGATAAAACAATTATTAAGCTATTCAGGGCTAACGATCATTTAAGCTATTGCACATAATTATAGTAAATTATTTTCACTATAGTTTACTTTTTAGATTGTCAAGTGTAAATAACTGACAATCTTATGAAATTTTATGGAATTTAAATTTAATAATGGGTTAGTTGATGCGGTTAAACATGATGCTTTTACAACACAAATGGGTTCAGGCAATTTTAGGAGGGATATTTTGCTCCCTCTTCTCCCTTACCTTATGGCTTTTTGGTTTTTTGGATATGTGGGAAGGCAAAACATGGGACTGGCGTGCATCTTTAATGGCAAAACCATCTTTTGCAACCGATGATATTATTTTAATACTTGTGGATCAAACAAGCCTTGACTGGATGAGTCAGAATAATGGTCTGAACTGGCCATGGCCAAGAGAGATATACAGCGTAGTTGTCGATTTTTGTAAACGAGTTGAGGCAAAAGCAATAGCTTTTGACGTACTATTTACAGAACCCTCATCTTATGGTGTTGAAGATGATATATCTTTTGGTAACTCAATTAGAGATTACGGCAGCGTTGCTTCGGCTGCTTTTCTAAAAAAAGTTAACTTAACTCCTGTCCAACTTGAATTGAGAGATAAGAATAGTTATCTGTCTTTAATTAATCTTAAGGATATAAATTCTTGGATAGAGACTCCAGCAGGTAGAGAGTGTCTGTTTACAAAAGGTGTAATGCCAATACATGAGCTGGCATCAACATCAGCAATAGTGTGCAATGTGCAGCAAGAACCTGATCCTGATGCTATTTATCGTCGTGTACGAATGGTGAGTATATTTGACAACCAAATTTTCCCCTGTCTTGGTCTTGGAATATATTTTGCTAACTTTGATAGACAAGTTATTGGTAGCATAAAAAAACAGAATTCAATTGGTGCAGCAGTTTTAGATATTGCAAACCGTAATATCTATTTGGATAGAAAAGGTGAAGCAATACTAAGATATAGAGGACCATCAGGTACACACAAAACTTATAGTGCAGCATCTATTATTGAGTCTGAAATTAATTTCAGAAACAGAGGCACATCTATAATAGATGCAAGTACATTTAAAGATAAGTATGTTTTTTTCAGCTTTTCTGCTCCAGGTCTTTTTGATCTTCGCTCCTCTCCTGTTGATAGTGTCTATCCAGGAGTCGAAATACAGGCAACTATTTTAGATAACTTTCTTGCAGGAGATTTTATAAGTGATGCACCTAAATATTTAGTAACAGTTTTGGTGATACTCTGGTCACTTACCTGTGCCATCTCAATAGCTTCTGTTAAAGGCTTCCTCCCACTGGTTCTTATTGGAGGTGTAGCAGTTATACTGCCTCCATCTATTTCAGTTGTTTCATACCTTTCAGGAGTCTGGCTTCCGCTTGTAGTACAGGAGTTGGGAGCTATTTTTGCAGTTATATTCTCTCTTGGGTTAAACTATCTCCATGAAGGGAGACAAAGAAGGTTTATCAAAAACGCATTTAGTCAATACTTAAGCCCTATTTTTATTGAGCAGTTGATTAAGCACCCTGAAAAGCTAAAACTTGGGGGAGAGCGTAAAGAGCTATCCATATTTTTTTCCGATCTTCAAGGCTTTACCTCAATTTCTGAAAAATTATCTCCTGAAGAGCTTACATCTCTTCTTAATAAATATCTCTCTGCAATGACGGCAATTATCCATGAAGAGGGTGGAACAGTCGATAAGTATGAAGGTGATGCAATAATTGCCTTTTGGAACGCCCCTCTTGATGTACCAGCTCATGCTGACTGTGCAGTACGGGCTGCTTTAAGATGCCAAAAACAACTTGCCCTTATGTGTCCTGAAATGAGAAAAGTGGTAGGTAGTGATATGCGTATGAGAATAGGTATTAACACGGGAGTTGTGGTAGTAGGAAATATGGGTTCTCATTCACGATTTGACTATACAATGCTTGGAGACTCAGTAAACCTTGCCGCAAGACTTGAAGGGGCAAACAAGCAATTTGGAACTTACACAATGATCTCAGATGCTACACGCAAGGCAATTAATTTAAATACCGAACAAAATAACGTTATTAATATAAAACTGTGGTTTAGAGAGATAGCAAGACTTGCGGTTGTGGGGAAAAAAGAGGCGGTTACTGTATTTGAACCAATGTTTTTTGACGAATTTCAAGAAAAAAAAGATATTTACAATATATATGATAAAGCGTTACAATTTTTTTACACGGGAGAGTTCCAATCAGCAATAGAGTTATTCTCCTCTATTGCTCATAGCGATCCTCCAGCATCTGCATACATCAAAAAATGTCGTGAGCTTATATCGTCTGGTTTTGATACTTCTACAGATTGGAATGGTGTATGGACTATGACCAGTAAATAAATGATAAATTAAACCTGTTAATTAAATAATTTGTTTTAATAATTAGCTCAATAAATATTAAATTGGAACTTATTAATAACATGACAACATCTTATAATAAAACAGATAAAGAGAAAATAATAGCAGTAAAAGAGGAAGCACGCTTGCTCCAGCAGGAGCTGACACGTCATAACTACAGATATCATCAGCTTGATGATCCTGAGATATCTGATGTTGAGTATGATAAAATGATGGCTCGACTTCTTGAAATAGAAGAGGCTTATCCATATCTTTCAACACTTGACTCTCCAACAAGGCGAGTTGGAGCTCCTCCTCTTGAATCTTTTCAGACAACCCAACACTCTATTCCAATGCTTGGTCTTGATAATGCTTTTAATGATGATGATATACTTGAATTTCATCATCGCACAGTAAAATTCTTAAAAGCTCAAAGCGATATTCTTTACACTGTTGAGCCTAAATTAGATGGTGTAGCTGTTGAACTTGTATATGAAAATGGCATACTTGTCCGAGCAGCAACCAGAGGAGATGGTTTCACTGGAGAGGTAATTACTGAGAATATAAGGACTATTCGTTCTGTTCCACTTAAACTGTCATCTAATTCTGCCAAATCTATTCCAGTACTTATAGAAGTAAGAGGTGAGGTAATTATCAATCGGAAAGATTTTGAAAATTTGAATAAAAAAAGGCTTGAACAGAATGAGTATCTCTTTGCCAATCCAAGAAATGCTGCTGCCGGTGCATTAAGGCAGTTGGACTCAAGAAAAACTGCTGCAAGACCTCTCTCTATTTTTATCTATGGTACAGGTCTTACAGATGGAATTGAGGTTAAATCTCAAAGTGAGATATTACGAATGCTTCAAAGCTACGGATTTCCAGTAAATCCTCTTGTACGTGAAAAACTTACAATTAATAAGGTGCTCCAATATTATAGAGAGCTTGAACAGAAACGAGAAGCTCTTCCTTACGAGATTGACGGAATGGTGATAAAAGTTGATGATCTTATTTGCCAAAATATTCTTGGTGTAAAGTCAAGAAGTCCAAGATGGGCAATTGCGTATAAATTTCAAGCAATAGAGTCAATAACCACTATAAAAAATATAATAGTTCAAGTTGGCAGAACAGGTACTTTGACCCCAGTTGCTTTACTTGAACCTGTCAATGTTGGAGGTGTAATAGTATCCAGAGCAACTTTACACAACGAGGATGAGATCGTAAGAAAAGATGTAAGAATCGGAGATAGTGTTGTTGTTGTACGTGCAGGAGATGTTATTCCAAAGATCGTAAAGGTTATTGAATCAAAACGAACCGGAGCTGAAACACCGTTTTCAATGCCTATTGAATGCCCTATATGCAAAAGTCCAGTAAAAAGAGTTGAAGATGGTGCTGCTATTAAGTGTATTAATGCTTCTTGCAGTGCCCAGCTAAAAGAGCGGATAAAACATTTTGTATCAAAATCTGCTTTTGATGTAGATGGACTTGGTAATAAACTGGTCGATCGGTTAGTGGAGCGAGAATTAGTTAAATCTTTTGCAGACCTATTCACTCTTGAAAAAAATAAGCTCGCTTCTATGGATAGGATTGGTAATAAAGCAGCAGAAAATATAATGAATGCTTTGGAAAAATCACGCACTATTACACTCAAGCGGCTTATATATGCTTTGGGAATTGACCACACAGGAGAGAACGCTGCATATCTTTTAGCTGAAAAATTCAAGACGCTTGATGCTCTTATTGTTGCATCAAAAGAGGAGATGGAGATGGTGGAAGGAATAGGACCTAAAACATCTGCTGCTGTGTATAACTTCTTTCACAACCCTGATAATATTTCACTTCTCAAAAATTTACTTGATAATAGAGTAAGATTACTACAATCATGCGAGCCATCGGTTAAATTATATGGAGATGAAAAAGTTGAAGATAGTAAAATATCGTCAATATCAATTACTGGTAAGGTATTTGTTTTAACAGGGACTTTGAAACGCATGACAAGAGGAGAGGCTAAAGAGCGTCTTCAAACTGCTGGTGCAAAAGTGACAGAAAGTGTAAGCAAAAAAACAGATTATCTTGTGGCAGGTGAATCTGCAGGCAGCAAACTTCAAAAAGCTAAGGAGCTTGGAGTAGCTATTATTGATGAAAATACATTTATAGAGATGATTAAGTAACATCTAAAACGGTTAAGCCCTAAAAACTTACATTTCAGGGCTTAACGGAATATAGAGATAATTTGTCTGTTTTAAAAAATATTTGTATATAGATATATTGTTATGATGGATCGTAAGTTATGATGGATCGTAAAGAGTGTCTTCTACTTTTGTACCAGCTAATTTACTCCAAGCATCATATATAGTCTCTTCTACAGGATTGGTAGTGTTGAAAGATAGCTCTCTTCTTGATGGTTTATTCCACTGTTTGTTGACCATAGCAACATGTTGGAAAAATATATTTCTGAATTTCTTGGGAAGTGGCTCTCCATGAGGTAATTTGAGTTTTCTATAATCTACATATTTATTATTCACCATAAATCTTAAATCTAAATGTGGTCCTGTAGCATAACCAGTGGAACCTACATATCCTATTACATCACCTTTAGAGACCTTTTTATTGACTTTAATTGAACTATGAAACTTTGATAAGTGCATATATTCGCTTATAGCAGTACCAGAATGTTTAATTTTCAAATAATTTCCAGCAGATTTTGCATACCCTTTAAAAATAACAACCCCATCTCCTACACTTTTTACAGGGGTGCCCGCAGGAGCTGCATAGTCAATGCCCGGATGTGGCTGATATACCTGTTTTATAGGATGAAAGCGTCTTGTTGAGAAGCCAGAAGATATCTCTCTATATTTCAAAGGTGCTTTAAGAAAAGAAGGCTCAAGACTATCACCATTTTCGTCATAATAACCATGCTTGCCGTTATAGGTAAAGCGATAGGCATGATAACTCTTAGTTTTTGATGTTATGATTGCAGCAGTTATTACCCCTGTTTTTACTCTTTTGCCATTCACATATTTTTCTTGATATGCAACCTGAATCAGATCACCCTTGCGAAGATTAGATAACGCATTAGTATTACTAAAGATTGAAGATAATTGATTCGTAAGTTTTTTATTAAGCCCCATTTTAGCAGCAGTTTTATGAAAGCTGCCTCTCACAATACCTGAAACTTGTCTGATTTTTACATTAGCATTTTTTTCCTTAGCAGTTATAGCTTGCGTGGATACAGATTTGCTTTTTTTATAAGCTCCTCTACTATTTTTGTTAGCTTTATCCTTTTTATTTTTATTCTTTGAGATACTTTTAGTCTGTTTTGATTTATTACTTTTCGATATTTTCTTATTAGCTTTTGATGAAGTTTTTTTGCTTATCGAGCTTGTTTTTTTTACATTTGCGACAGCACTTTCTAAAGGAATGGCAACTGAAGAAAAAGATAAAAATAGTATTGCAAATAAAATTATAGCTAATTTATGGCTAATTGTGACTATTTGATGTGGATTAGGGAGGGAGTTAAGTACTTTAGGAGATGGTTTCAATGAATGTTACCTCATTTTTAAGTTATAATTAAAGATTACACTCTGATGTTTTAATTAATAATATTTCAGATAAGTAATCAGTCATGTGAGCAATACAAAGCATCTACTTTGTATAAAGCCCTGTTAAAATAAGTGACTTACACATGAACTACAATAACTAACCAGCACAAAAAAACATATCATCGCCTGTGTGTCAATACAATTATCCAAAAAACACCATTTTTAATGCAACTTATCATAAGTTATTATACTAAATTATCTATAATCTCCCATTAATTTGATGTTGCTAAAAGCAGTGTCTGAACGAGGTGAGACCATAATATCTCCTGGGGCAATCTCTTTATAGGCATAAGTTATTAATGCTGAGGATGTTTTGTCCTCGAGTCTTAATATTACAAGTGAACCTATATGCTCTGTTTTCTCTATAAACCTATCTGAATCAAGCAAAACACCTTTTGGCTGATTAAATATGTCATAAAATTGACCCGCCTGGAGACCATCATCTCTTCCTTTATTTATAAAAACAACTGCATTTTCTGATATTCTATTGCTGTGATCCTCAGAAAAGATAATTTTAGCATTAACATTATTATTAGACTTCCTTACAAGAATCTTTGAATCTATTGAGTTATAGGGAATCAAAATATCATCTGACAAAATTGTACGATAAGCTTTAACGATTCTACCTTCTATCTGTGATACCTGGTCATGGCATTTACAAGGCTTTGCTTTCAACTTTGTTATCTCTACAACCCCAGTAATATAATGATGTACCATAATAGAAGATGCTGTAGTGTTCTTACTCCTTATATAAAAGGTTCTTAGAATCTGAAATTGATCCCCAACCATAAGATCGGTTTCATCTTCAATCTGCAAATAGACACCATTATCAATATCAATCTCTTTTTGATATTTTGGCATACATGAGATAATCTTACCAATAGGGTGTACAGCACTCTCTTTGAGATACCCTACACTCTCCATTAATGGATAGAAATAGTAATAAGGAGGGTTGATCTCTTCTAAGTTTATAACATTATCTGAAGGTGCTATTGCAGGTGGAAGCGAATTAGATTGGTTTGAATTATATGAGCTTTTTTGATCATTAAGATAAATTGTATCTCCTGGATATATCCAGTGAGGATTTCGGATATGAGGATTTTTACCCCAAAGAGCAGGCCATCTCTCAGGTGATTTCAAAGTCTTACCCGAAATATCCCATAATGTATCATGTTTTCTCACATTATAAATCCCCTTATAATGTGAGCCATTCTCTTTTAAATTTTCTTCCTTTGATGCTATCTGATTTGAATCAGCAGTTGGAGCACCCTCTTTAGAGTACACTATATTAATGCAGTAAATACAATTGATAATAAAAAAAGATATAAATAAAATGGAGTATCTTTTAAGGTTATACTGTGTGTTATTTAACATGATAAACTCCTTAGCTCCTTGATGTTAAGCTTTACTACATCAGTTTTGACATTGTATATTATATCGACCTACTATAAAATGCTTATTGTTATTATATTGAGATACCATTATCTCTTCTGTAAGAAGAGATTTATCGTCCACCTGCCCCCTCTTCTTTTACGGGAATTAACATCTTTTGTTTAGGTTTAGCTGCTCTGCCAGTGTTGAGAGCATTTGGTCTAAGGTCCAAAGATATTAGTTTTTTTTCATCAAATGGAATTTTAAAAACTCTATTTAGGTTGTAGTCTCCAACCCAAAAATGATTTTCAGCAAGAGTAACTGAAGATGGTCTTGTAATAGCCTCTGGTAGCTTTACTTCATGTGTAATATTACCCGTATTTATATCTATCCTTAAAAGTCGTGGAATATAACACCTCTTTTCGCTTGTACGACAATCATCAATTCCAGTTACCCAGATATAGCCTTTTCCACTACAATCCCATGTAAGTCCTGTAGGACGCTGAATTGGAGAGTAATATATATTTTCAATTGATTGCATATCAGGGTTAAATTTAACTATTTTATAGCTATATTTTGAGACTATCCATAAAGATTTTCCATCAAAGGCGATACCATTAGGTGCTGGAATTGGAGATTTGAACTCTAAAACAAAAGTTAGGTCTGGTTTCATTTTTATAATACGCTCATGTTTTGAGTCTGCTATCCACAAGAAGCCCTCTCCACAGCACTCTCCTTCCCATGCCATACCACAAACATCCATATCCATCCTTTGAGGTCCTGGAAATCTTCCCGAACTGTAAGACCCACCATTAAGCATGGTATCTTTTTTAGAAAAACTATAAAAAGGTTCTGTAGCAATATCACGAGCAAAAAGTATCTGGTTTGCTGTGCCCATTATTAAATTTTTACCATCCCATGCAAGAGCAGTAGGTCCTACCTGAGAATCGTGTTCAAACGAAGAGAAAAGATCTGTCTTAAATTGTTGCGGTGCACATCCCGAAAGAAAAATTAATAGTAATACAAGGATAAAGCCTGCTATATTTAGCTCTTGACACTTCATTATTCTTCTCCTAAGTCTTGTAATCGTAAGTTCATTAAACTGCTAATTCCATTTAATATTCCATATTCTTTTTAGATGCTTTTTTCAAGAAACTTGTTATATATAAGTTAAAAAACAATGTTTCTATTCGTCTATCCGTAATTACTCAACTATTTCAACATGTTAACCATGTTGATACTAAACTTAAGAAATACAAGAGAGCAAGTTATCGCGAGTAATTATAGAAGAAGTATTTTGAATATATTTTTTAATATTTTCCATGCCTCCCTCCTGTCTGTCAACTAAGGTAACAACTTGTATAACCTCAAGCCCCTGTGCTCTTGCTCGTTCAATAGCCTTTATAGTAGAACCTCCTGTAGTAACAACATCATCAATAATTACAACCTTCTCACCTGCTGACATATCACCTTCTACCCATTTTATTATACCATGATCTTTTTGTTCCTTTCTGATTGAAAAGGCTTTAATAGGTCTCTTATTAAGGTAAGAAGCAAATGCAGTTGCCACTGCAATAGGATCAGCTCCAAAAGTTAACCCTCCGATAGCTGTACAATTAGATTCTCTAATCGCTTCAAACATAAGATGTCCCACAAGATACATACCTTCTGGTTCAAGGGTAACTGGTTTACAATTAATATAAAATTGACTCATTGCCCCTGATGCTAATTTAAATATTGGCTCTTTGCTATATTTAAAGGATCGTCTGTAGAGAAGCTCTATCAATCTTTTTTTCATTTAATTTGACTCCTTGATTACATTAGTTAATTATGTGGCAAGTAATTTTAATTCTGTGAAATCTTTGGATGCTATTTTTTAGAACAGATAGACAAATTTTATTTTTTAAACCAAGTGATTTAATATATTTTTAAGGATAGCTTAGAAATAAGAGCTAATATAAAAAGCCTTCACTGAAGGAAGAAGCCGTTATGCGGACTCAGTGAAGGCAGTATGCAAGGAAAACTGTTTAGCAGCACTCCTTGTCAAGGGTCATTAATATATCAGTAAATTTTATATGAGTCAAACCATCATAATCCATGAGTTTTAATTTCAAAGTTCATATTATTTCCTAATGGATTGTTAATGTTAAAGTAAAGAGACCTAAAACAGGGCAACAAAATTGACCCATCTTTCCAAACTCTCTTTATAAAATTTTATTGAAGGAGGATTTAGATCCGGAGCAGTTATGAATGGCTAATAAAATGTTGATTTGGTGGAGGCGGCGGGAGTCGAACCCGCGTCCGAAAAGAGTCAGCAGTGGCTTCTACATGTTTATCCTGAAATTTAAATTTTGCTGAAAATCTCCTTCAGGATGGATAAATATCAGCTTAGCCTGAAAAGTTTAACTTCACATAAGTCAGACACCAATATGAAGCGTTCCCGTATAGTCGACGCCCTTTAACTGAAACCTACAGGAAGAATCTCAGCAGGACGGAAGCTGCCTAAGCAGCTACAGCGTAGTTATAATCGTCTGCGATTATGTTTATTTTCCACTGATTTTACGAGTCAACAGAAAGCTCGACATGCTACCAAAACCTCGTCGTCTCCGTCGAAGCCTTTTCGCCCCCAAATTTTGAAAGATCATAATTAGTTATGATTATATATTACAATATCTTTTACGTAAAATAATAATTCTCATATTTTTAATCGAAAATATATACACGATAACCGATAAAGTCAATTACAATAACTTCATAGCCATTTCTAATGAGAGTATAGACTTTTTAGGTTTAATAATAACCCCGTATGTATTAACGATGTTTATCATCTCTGTCCATATCTCTTTGGATATCTCTCTTTTTTATACTCTCTCTTTTGTCATAAAGTTTCTTACCTTTGGCAAGACCAATCTGTACCTTAATTTTACCATTTTTAAAATAGACCTTTAAAGGGACAATAGTAAAACCTCGTTCTGCTACTTTACCAATTAATTTTTTTATCTCTCTGTTATGAAGAAGCAGTTTTCTGCTCCTTAGTGGTTCATGATTATCATAGTAGGCATTCTGATATGGAGTGATGTGCATCTGCCTTAAAAAGACCTCTCCATTTTTAATCTCAGCATAGGAATCTTTTAAATTTATCTTACCTTGACGTATTGATTTGACCTCTGTGCCAACAAGAACAATTCCAGCCTCTATCTCACCGGAGATGTCATAATCGTGCCTTGCTTTTTTATTGCTTGCTATAATTTTTATATGGTCAGATTCCATATTAACTCATACTCCCTATACTACGATCTTTACCACTTTATTTACGTTATCTTATGTTGCTCTCTCTTATACTGTAAGTCTTTCATCTTAAAAAGATGCCATTAATAATAACGCTATACGTTGTAAAATCATATTTATCAAATGTGGTGTTGACATAACTTAGTCAGAAAGGACTTTACCATACTGTTGTTTTACAGAAGCTATTATTTCAGAAACTTGTCCCATCTGTATAACTTTGTCAACAAAATCTTTAGCCTCACCTGTATCAAGCCTTGTAACCATCTGCCTGATCACAGGAATAGACATCGGATTCATAGATAGTTGAGTCAATCCAACGCCCATAAGAACGGGTAAATTAAATGGCTCTCCTGCCATCTCTCCACACATCACAACATCAATATTTTTTCTTTTTGCAGCATCTACAACCATTTTAACCATTCTTATCACAGCAGGATTCATTGGATTATATAGATGAGCAACTTGGCGGTTACGTCTATCCATTGCCATTGAATATTGAATAAGATCATTTGTTCCAATACTAAAAAAATCTACATACTCAGCAAGGACTTCAGCGATAACTACAGCAGATGGAACCTCAATCATTATGCCAAGTGGAATATCTCCGTTAAAAATTTTCTCCTCAGCTTTTAGCTCTAAAATAGCACGGGCTATAATCTCTTTTACTTGGATAATCTCCTCAACACATGAAATCATTGGAATAAGAAGTTTTATATTGCCAAATGCTCCGGCTCTAAGTATTGCCTTGATTTGGGTGATAAAGATCTCTGGTCTTTTAAGACAAAATCTCACGGCTCTCAATCCAAGTGCTGGATTCTCCTCCTCTACGTTATGCATATAGGGTAGAACCTTATCACCATTAATATCAAGAGTTCTAAAGGTGACGGACATAGGCGATAATAGATCGACAACCTCTTTATACTTATCAAAAAGTTCCTCTTCAGATGGAAAGCGTTTAAGATCAATATAAAGAAATTCTGTTCTAAAAAGTCCCACTCCTTTTGCACCATTATCTCTTACAGATACCACCTCTTCCACAAGCTCAATGTTAGCCATCAATTGAAATTCATGTCCATCTAAAGTTATTGCAGGAAGGTGACTCTCTCTGGCTCTTATTGCCTGACGCTCTTCATATCGGGCTCTTTGCTCCTCGTAAGCAAATAAGGTATCCTCTTCTGGATGTACAATCAAGATACCAGACAGCCCATCAACAATAACAATATCATCATTTTCAACTTTATGTGTAGCATTCCCAAGCCCCATTACCGCTGGGATACCAAGAGCTTTTGCAATAATACCTGTATGAGAATCTTTACCTCCTCGATCTGTGACAAAGCCTTTAATGAGTTCAAGTTGAATCTGAATAGTGTCTGCTGGAGAAAGGTCATGGGCAATAAGAATAACTCTTTTATTTATATCTGAGATCTTAATATCTTGAGCACCAACAAGATGACGCATAACCTGCTCAGATACTTGCACTATATCAGTTACTCTGGATTTAAGGTAAGGATCATTTACCTTCATAAACATCCGTTTTACATTACGCAATACCTTTTTTAGTGCCCATTCAGCATTTATTTTGTCACTTTTTATAGTCTCAATAGTTTTACCATAAAGCATCTTATCTTTAAAAAGAGCCAAATGTGCTTCAAGAATATCAAGCTGATCACTTAAATCTCTATTAAGAGACTCTATGATCGATGCATGCTCATCACTTGCATGTTTAACTGCGTTTTTAAATCGATTGATCTCGGCTGAAACATCCTCTTCTGAGATTGGATATCTTTTAACAAGTGAGACCCCTTCACGGTCAACAATATAGGCTTTACCAATACATATACCAGGAGAGCCGCCGATTCCTTTTATAATAATCTGCTTTTTATAGGATAGCTCAGATTCTCCGCTATTGCCCTTAATTATAGCCTGACATTTTTGAGATTTAACCATCGGTACTTTCCCCAAATCCGGATTGAAAAAAATCTGCTAAAGTATCAAGCAGGTGAATATCATCTTCCGACTCAACCTCAAGAACAAGCCTCTTTCCTTGTTTGCCGTTAATTGTCAACATATCAATGACACTTGAAGCATCGGCTCTGTTATTACCATCAGTAATCCATACAGTATTTTCTGCATTCCGGGCAATTTTTGCAATCATTGCCGCAGGTCTGGCATGAAGTCCAAATCTGCCTCTAATTGTAACTTGACGAATTTTATTATTGTTCAACTTTGTTAAGTATATTTGTAGTTTTAAGTATTGATTATTTTTTATGCAAATTATGTGTAAAATTACACCCGTTTTTCTCTTTAATTTTATTCAATTTTTGCCTTACACAATAGCCTTTCATGTGTAAAATGTCAATGGATTGAATATCAGGCGAATTTGCTTAAAATAAAAGCGTGGTATTTAAAAATATTAATCTAAGGGGGGGTATAAAGATACTGACTCTCATAACACATAAGATTAAGGTAACACTCTTGTAAAAAATAAATCTAATTTAAAGAACTAACCATTACATTTAGGTTCTAATGTCGATAAATATTTCACCATTGCCTTTTGAGTAGATTCACTAATCTCTGTAAACTGAATGCCGTATATAAGTGTGAGATTTTTTTTCTTAACATTTCTAATGATACCAACAATAGAATATACCTGAGCATCTCCTGGAAAAAGGCACTCTATTTTTACTGTGTCATTTATCCGTGCAATGTAATTTTTTTCTGCAAGTTGATATGTCACCTCGATTCTGCACCCTTTATAGTTTATATCACTTATTATAGACTCCTTACCGGAGCCTTTAAAAATAAGTGTTGATGGAATCCTACATATTAACCTTGAAGATGTCCTTAATATTTTTATTGCCATCTCCTTAGGATATTCAAGAATAACTGCCCTAATAGGCTTGCTAAGATTCTCAATTATAGAACATGAAAAGATAAAAAGCTGCCCATCAGAGATACATTCAATCAGAAGTTTGTTGCCGGAAAAGAGCTTAGGTTTTATAGTATTATAGGGTGCGGGATTGGTAATCAACAGATACTCATACTTCTCAGTTCCTACAAAACTGGCAGTTATAGGAATTGCAATACCATCAATTTTTACAGATAAACTTGTACCGCAAGCAATGTTTATGTCAACATCCTTTCCAGAATACACATGAGTTGGGCTGTTCTGCTCCTCTTTTTTATCGCTTTTGTTTTTTTTCTTTACAGATGAGTCAATTATCTTATCACTATTATCTGTATCTTCAAGATGGTCTGATTCTGGAGGAGGGGTATATTTGTTATTTTTAGCATCTTTTAACAGAGTAATACGATCTTGAGCATTTTTGTATTTCTCTTTAAATTCTTTCTCTTCTGGCTTAAAAGATTGAATTTTTTCTACATACTCCTCTTTTGAAATAACACCTACTTCAAGCAGCTTTGTCTCTTGCTGAATACGTTTTTTTATATCAGTAAATTTATCTGCTGCATCCTTTTTATCTTCAATACAACACCCTATTCTTCTATCTATTTCACCTATTAATTTACTCAACCCTGATTTATGTTTATCTAAAAAAGAGGTGTACTGCTCATTTAAAGATGTAAACCTCTCTTCTGCAATGTGCTCTTTTGTCTCTATCAACTTATCAAGTTTTATTTGCACTGTATGAACTGCTGAAAATGTGTCGCAATATCGCTTTGCAAGAGCATGATCATCCATCTGCATAAGAGGATTAGAGTGCTCTTCTGATAAAGAGGAATCATCGGCTCCCTCTGTTGAACCATTTTTTTTACCAAATATACTGGCAATAGGCTTAAAAAGAGTTTTCATAATCTTATGACACACCTTTTAATTCTTGCTTTAATTGTGAATATAACAATATTTTTCTCTTTTCTGGGAACTCGGAAAGCTGAAGTTCTTTTTTAACACTCTTCTCAACATCAATAGTAGTACTCAAACCTGGATTGTTGCTAAATTGGTGACAAAACATCTCTCCCCAACTATTTCTATAAATAACACTCCACTCTGTCATCATTTTTGAGTCTCGAGGAGCTGTAAAGTTAATAGAAATAAACATAGAGGTAATGGTGCTTTTTGAACAGAGGGCATCATTTGATATCTCTGATTTTATCTCATCAATAAAAAAGTCATACATAGCATGAAAAAGCAACCTAATGTCGTTAGACCTTATAAAAGTTGGATGAGAAGCAAGTTTAATATGGTTCTCTTTATTATAAAGTTGATTGTAGATAAGCCACGCACCAAGCTCTTCAATACTTGATGTTTTTTTCAGAAGCTCATTTTTTTCCACAGAAGCTTTATTATTATTATCGCTCCACTTGTGCATCAAAAACCACTTTTGAACACTTTTTAGATCATCACTATACTCTAAACTTAAGCCTTTGGAGAGACCACTTTTTGAGATCAAAAGAAGTGATTCAACCTTTGCCTTCTCATCCATACTAAACTGAACGATCATTTTGCGTCCAAGAATAGTTCTATCCCTTGGTGTCAAAAGAGATTCTCGCTCATAAGATGCATCAGATGATGTCCATATTCTTCTGCACTGTTTATAGGTTTGCACCATATACTGCCTTATTTTCACACTCTCATTAGCAATTTTTTCATAGGTCCAGTTTTTAAAATTACCAGCTTCAAAAAGCTCTTTATCTGTCCAGCCCCATTCATCCATACACCGCTTTATAAGAATATATTTTAACCCAAATGCACTTTTTTTAAGTTCCTTATCATCTGTAATACCAACTTTTGAAAAAAAACATGATTGAACAAATTTTGCAAAAGGGTGTTTGTCGTCAATTTTTTTATAATATGCAATAAGAGTGCTAAGTAATAGGTAGTATGGATCAGATTTAGCGAGATCAAATGCCAACCCAGGATTCATCCACTCTTTTTTAAACTCATTACATAAAAGTATCCTGTCACGTTTCTTTTCATGGATATATTTCTCAAGCAGACCCATTTTCAGAACAGATTTAAACGGGCTTTTTAGATACTTAAACATCTGCCAGACAGAGGCACCAAAATATTCACCAGCAGGAATATCATGTATATCACCAAAATCGATAAACCTACCCTTTGCAGGATATGGACAGACACGAATAAAGAGATCATAGTAGTAGTTTTTACTCACATCTACAGGAAGAATCGCCCAAAATGGGAGCTTACCAGCCACATGAATCATGGTTCTATAAAACTCCTCTTTAAGTAATCTTCCTTGAGCAGAACCTGAACTTTCACTATCAGAATCCCCAAAGTCTGATCTTTTTGCCTTTTCAATATCCACAATAAAAAAATGAATCTCTGTTTTAAATACATCTTTTGCCCATTTCTCAATAGCATGAAGTTTTTTTTGAAATATCTCTTGCTTATCATAATCAAAAAACTCTTCTCTAATACAGACCCAATAGTCAATATCAGAGCCAGCAGTATGGGCAATTGAACCACTGCTACCCATAGTAAATAGAGCCTCTATATAACAAAAAGGTCTCTCTATAAATATAATCCCATCTTTATGTATATACCTTTTTTCAAAATATTTTCTGCAAATTCTCTGAGTTTCGCTATTAGGTAGATAACCTGCAATCCCATGAGGTATATCATGGTGCTGAAACCCAGCAGATTTGCCATGTATTCCCACTATACCTTCAAGTTCAATAAGTTTAGAAAGTGCTGCACTTCTGGATGACGGTATGTAGATATCTATATTTTCATGAAGTAAAAGAGGGATAAGCTCAAAGAGATCAGCTTGCTCTGGTTGAAATAGATCAAATGCCGAAAGAATTGCATATCTATTTTTGAGCACAAACATATTTTTACCATGTTGGATAAGCTCTGTAAAAATTAGCATTCTAAGTTCATTCATAAGTGACTTATCTTGAGATATAACTCTAAGCTCTTTACTAATATCTGAATTAGATAGTTCAATAATTCTTGAGTAGAGATTGGATTGCTCTGTTTCAGCACGAGAAAGTATATGCGCAGAAAAACGACAGAATTTACCTTTTACCCCTGAAAAATCTGTTTTTTCAAGCCTGCTCTCTGCAAAGGTAACTATAGATATTTTAGAGGAGGCAAAAGTAGCTTCTGAGAGATCTGTTTCTGAAAAAGATGTCCTTACAATTGTACAAGCTGCAAGAAGTGCTCGAGCCATATTTGACGATTTAAAGCTGCTGCTTAAAAAAGATGCACCTGTAAAGTCACAATCCTCAAAGTTAGCTCCATCAGCTATTACATCAATAAAAAAAGCTCCTTCAAAAGATGTATTAATAAATTTAGAGCCCCTCATCCGTACGTTATGAAAAAGTGTGTTGCAAAATGAACAGTTTGTAAATGTAGAGAGAGATATATCAACATCTCTTATTATAGACCCTGTGAATATACCTGGAGATAGAAAGACTATAGATGATAAATCGACATCTTCAATAACCTCGTCTCTAAGATCAACACCGTCAGGTGATGTTGCCTCTTTCAAGCGAGCTATTTTTTTCTCTAATGTCAAAGTAAAGAGATTTTTTAAAAAACCTCCTTTATCTCTCTCTTTTCTGTTTTTTATTGATGCGGTAGATGCAATTAGTTGCTCAAATTGATATTTTAATTGACTCTTCTCTTCTGAAAGGGCAGAAGCTATTTTTTTCATTAAGTCGGCAATAGCATACTTTATATCTTTTTCACGATGATTTAGGTAACTTTCAAATATTTTAAGTATCCTTTCAGGTCTTTTAAGTATAACGCCAAGAATAAGAGCCTGCTCTATATCACTGTTCTTAAACAGTGTTCCAGTAGGGTCTTCTGCCATATCTTTAATAAAGCAGAAAGCAAACCTTGAAAAGGTAGTAAGCTCATTAAGTATATGAGGCATCAGTTCTGGAATATCTCTTTTAATACGCAAGATCAACTCTTCTAAAGTTGTCCTTTTTTGCTCAAAAGCAGATTGTTTATAGAACGATTTATATTCGCTTTGACAAGAGATGACAGCAGCTTTAAAGATATCTAACGATTCGGAAAGACTATATTGGATATTACCAGAAGGTGTGCAGATGGTATCCATAATATCGTCAGTTAAAATGGAATAAGTACCAGAAGGAGAGAGTTCAATAACTTTAAATGCTGTTTTTCTAACCTCAACGGATCGATCCGTTTTCACTATTCTAAGAAGTTTAGAAGGATTAATAACCGAAGAGATCATTGCTATTGTTTTTAGTGCATCTACCCTATCACTATCTGAATACTCTTCATTATTTAAATATTTAGCTACAATAGTAGATGGATCATCTGGATCATTTGAGTTATAGCAATTTCTTAAAGATGGCTTTATGTTTTCAAGAAAAACGTCTGCTGGTATCTCCATATCAAACAACTCTGCATAAAACTCTAACACTGCTCTTTGCTCTGTAATATCTCTAAGGATTTTAACAAACATATCTGCATACTCTCTTCTTACAGAAGGAGGAGAGGCAAGGTATTGGTTAACCAATCTTAGACGTGACGACTCTTTGAGCAGGTTAATAGTATTTGTAATAGTTTGCATGGAAAATATCTTACTTTGACAGAGCTTCCACGCATAAAAAGGACCTCTTCCACCAGATTCAAGGAGTATCTTCAAATAAAGTTTAAGTTCTGCTGCTGGAGTATTCTTATGTATGTTTTTATACACATGAGCCGATAATAGGGCAGACGCAAGAACCCCTCTGCTTTTATCATCGGTTTTAAAACCAGATTTTATATCCTCCTGCAATTTATCAAGAGCATATTTAGCCTTACTCCTAACTGATATATGAAATGAGGTAAGACCAGCCATGATAGCTTTCACTCTCTTTGCAATAGGTATATCAAGGGCATTATCAAGCCACTCGACTTGTTGGTTGGCATCAGCACGGCTCCACTCTTTCTCAAATATATCCATATCCATTATTTACAATCAATTCTCTCTTCTTTATATAAAGCTATTATTTTAACATAGACCAGAAAGCCTCTATTCTTGGATTACCCATATTTTTTTTTAAAGCACACACTCCTATAGAAAATGGAGTCAATTCAGGAGAGACTTTAAGAGTTATAACCTCACTCTTTAAAGGGCTTTTTTCAAGTACCAGTTCAGGAACAACACCAACCCCACATCCAAGGCTGACCATTGCAATTATTGCCTCATTGCCTGCTACCTGTGAATAGATAGTAGGAGATACATTTTGATTTGCCAACCAACGATCAAATCGATCACGACTTAAGCCATGATCTGCAATAATAATGGGGGTCTTTTGCCAGTCAATCTCTCTACTAAGCTCCTCTCTATTAAGATGGATATTGTCAGCCAAACTTAGGCTTTTTAAACTATCTCTCTTTCTCGTTTTTTTATCGCAATATATTACTGTATCAGGATAATAGACAGGTGCAATGAAAACCAGAGGAGTCTCAATTATTTTCATCACCTCAAGTCCATCTGGCTCTTTTTCGGGTAGTGCTGCAATAGATATATCAACTTCTCCATTCTGAATCTTGATCAATGCCTTGGCAGCGTCACCTGTCTCTAAGTTGATTTGAACATCAGGATATATCTTGCGATACTGTTTAAGAAGTTTGGGAAGAATGCTGTAAACAGCTGTTACAGAGCCGTAAAGAGATAATACACCTCGCAAATTACCATCGCGATCTGAGGCAAGCTCATTGTGCAACTCACTCCATCTTTGCATAACATCTTCTGCATAACGTTTAAAAGCCTCTCCCGCAGGTGTTAATCTTACTGTACGGTTATCTCTGAAAAAAAGCGATTCTTCCAACTCATTTTCAATACGCTGTACCATTCTTGTCAATGCAGATGGAGTGATATTGCAAGCACGACTGGTCTTCCCAAAGTGAAGAGAGTTACAAAGGTGTTTAAAAATTTTAAGTTCTCGGACATTCATTGTTGATCACTATCTTAAATCGAACAGTCAATTATCATTTCAAATAGAGCAATACAATATCTCAATTAATTCACTTGACGCAACAATAAAAATATTATTTTATTGAACAACTTTATGAAGTTATTAAGATTTTTAACTCAGTTGTTAAAGTTTAAAATAAAATGAAAAGTTATTTAATGAAATTAAAAATAATAAAAAAACAAAAAATAAAAGGAGAATAAAAAAATGGGACAAAACTATTTCAACACATTACCATTAAGACGCCAACTTGAAGAGCTTGGTAAATGTCGTTTTATGGATCCTTCAGAGTTTAGTGGTGTGGATGCTTTAGTTGGCAAAAAGATTGTAATTGTCGGGTGCGGTGCTCAGGGGCTTAATCAAGGCTTAAATCTTCGCGATAGCGGATTGGATGTATCTTATGCTTTGAGAGACTCTGCAATAGAACAGAAACGTAAATCTTGGAAAAATGCCACAGAAAATGGATTTAAAGTTGGCGGGTACAAAGAGATGATACCATCTGCGGATCTTGTGATTAACGTTACACCCGATAAACAGCACACAAATGTTGTATCTTCAATAATGCCTCTTATGAAAAAAAATGCCTGTTTAGCGTATTGTCACGGTTTTAATATTGTTGAAGAGGGTATGAAAATTCGTGATGACTTAACAGTTGTGATGGTTGCTCCTAAATCTCCTGGCACCGAAGTTCGTGAAGAGTACAAAAGAGGATTTGGCGTTCCAACTCTCATTGCTGTTCATAACGAAAATGATCCTTTTGGGGAAGGTTTAGAAATTGCAAAGGCTTACTGTGCTGGTACTGGTGGAGATAGAGCGGGTGTTCTTGAATCCTCTTTTATTGCTGAAGTTAAATCTGATCTTATGGGAGAGCAGACTATTTTATGCGGTATGCTGCAAGTCGGCTCGCTTCTCTGTTACGATAAAATGATCGAAAAGGGCATTGATTCCGGCTATGCCTCTAAACTAATTCAATACGGCTGGGAGACAATCACAGAGGCTCTAAAGCATGGTGGAATAACAAACATGATGGACAGACTATCTAACCCTGCAAAAATTATAGCTTTTACCCTCGCAGAGGAGATGAAGGCTATTTTAACTCCTCTATTTAGCCAACACATGGATGATATAATCTCAGGTGAATTCTCAAGAACCATGATGGAAGATTGGGACAATGGAGACGCAAATCTTTTAAAATGGCGAGCTGAAACTGCTCAAACTGCTTTTGAAAAATCTGTCTGTACAGATAAAGATATCGCTGAACAGGAGTATTTTGACAATGGCATTTTAATGATAGCAATGGTCAAAGCAGGTGTAGAGCTTGCATTTGACACAATGGTTGCAGCTGGAATAAAAGAGGAGTCTGCTTACTATGAATCCTTGCATGAGGTTCCTCTAATTGCGAATACCATTGCTCGAAGAAAACTTTATGAGATGAATATAGTTATCTCTGATACTGCCGAGTATGGTTGTTATCTTTTTACTCAAAAAGCACTACCTATTCTTAAAAATTTTATGAAATCTATTGATGTTGATGTGATTGGCAAAGGGCTTGCTCTAAAAGACAATGGTGTTGATAATATTGAGCTTATAGAGGTAAATGAGGCTATTCGTTATACTGTTGTTGAAATGGTTGGACGTGAACTTCGTTCATACATGAGTGCTATGAAACCTATCATGTAACTTAGAAATCATAATAGGGAACAAACTCTAATCTTTGTTCCCTATAGACTTATTAAAAAAGAGTTATAACAATTTAGCTGATATTATTTCCCAATATACTTTTCATAAATAGCTTTATACTCTTCAGTTGCTTTAAATGCTTTTAACTCTGCTGAAAATTTATCTACAAACTCTTTATCAATGGTCTTTTTACTAAATACAGCATGAAGAGAAATCTTTTGTAAAGGGTTAGGCAGAGCAATAACTTTATCTGCTGCATCCATAGTTCTTAACAAGCTCAATCCATTTACATAATCCATAACTATGACATTAAATCTTTTGCCAATTAACTTCTTAACATTAAGGTCATCGGTAGTTACCTCTTCAAAAGAGTTCTCTTTTTTTACATAATCCCAAAACTCAGGAGTATAGGAGTATCCTCTTACTACGCCTATTTTATGAGATTTTAAATCCTCTAATGAATCATACTTAATTTTACCCTCATCCTCTTTTCTAATAAAAAACGACCAAGAGGACTCTACTAAAGGTTCATAAGCATAATAGGTCTCTTTTTCTCTCTCTTCGTTATTAGCAGCTGTATAAAGCAGGTCGGCAGCCCCTTCACGAACCATTTTATCTGCTCTTACCCACGGATACTGTTTTATCGGCTCATTAACGCCAACATTCATCTTTTTAAGAACCGCCATAATAACATCAGTAGAAAATCCTGATATCTGTTCACTCCCAGGCTCTCCTATTTTGAACTCATAGGGTGGCCAATCATCTGTCACAATATTTAACTTTTTCTCTTCAGCTCCGCAGATAGATAGATTCAATAGAACTATAAATAGTGCCATAATAATACGTTTCATAAAAACATCTCCTTTTGTTTAAAATCTATTAATGAATTAGGGTTGTTTTGCCTGACAACACCAAAGGTGTTTAAGACCATGCTTATAATATTGGTAATATAGTAGATAGAGTTTATGTCAAGAATAATTAAGATTTTTAATAAAACAGCTCATAAACTCAGGAGAATCTGCAAGTTGGATATGCTCCATATTGTGAAGAGTGCTTTCAAGAAATGTACGAGCACTTTTATCTGTCAGAAGCATAATGCTGCCATCAATACAGGCATTTCCGCAAAAAATTACTTTTTTTGCAGAATTTTCAGGAAAAAGTCCAATTCTCTCCATACTTGAAGTATTTAGAAAATTACCAAATCCACCGGCAATATAAATTCTATCAAGAGATTCAGAGGTAATAGACCCCCTTTCAAGAATCAGATCAACTCCGGTTCTAATAGCACTTTTTGCCAACTGAATTTGACGTATATCTTTTTGAGTAAGATAGATATCCTCTCCATAACAGAATGCTGGCTGAGAATTGATTTGAACTACCTTATTAATAAAATAAGAGTGTTGATTTCCAGTAGTTTTAATATTTTCCGTCAGTTTTAACTTCCCAGATCGGTCAAGCTGTTCTGTAGTTAGAAGAGCTGCAATAAAATCGACAATTCCACTTCCACATACACCTTTTATATCTCCATCACCGATTACATAAAATATAAGTTTACCATCTTTTATATCTACTCGCTCCACAGCCCCATCAGTTGCTCTCATTCCACTTGAAATTCCCATGCCTTCAAATGCTGGTCCTGCTGCTGTAGATGTGGTAAAATATCTGCCTTTTACATTTAGACAGATCTCTCCATTGGTTCCCATATCAATATATAAAACACTTTTTTTATGGTCAAAAAATTCAGGAGAGCGTAAAAGCCCAGCACTTATGTCAGAACCTACAAAAGCATGAAGCACCGGAGGCAGATAAACTTTTGCCTCTTTATTCACTTTAAGAGCAAATTTTTCTGGTAAAAAGGTCGTTCCACCTGCAATATCCACCTTGAATGGCAGATATCCAAGCGGTGTTGGATCAATTGCTGCTGCAATTTGAAGCATAGTAGTGTTTGCCCCTATAGTAACATCAACAATCTCATCTCTTGTTGTACCGCTCTTTAAAGATACCTCTTCTATCAGTTCATCTATCTTCTCTCTTACAGAAGATGACATTTGAGCAAGTCCATCTGGAGTTGAGGCATACTGAATCCTACTTAGTACATCATGTCCATGAAATATTTGAGGATTTAAGCTGGTAGCAGAGGCAAGAACTTTTCCAGTCGTAAGAGAGACAAGTGCAACAACAAGGGTTGTTGTACCTATATCTATAGCAATACCTTTAGGATTACTTACAACATTGTGGTTATTGATTTTAACTAAACTATTTTGATTAGGGCTTTTTATAATACCAACAGAGAGAATCCGTCCTTGAGTTCGTTCATTTTCGTCCATCTCATACTCATAGTTCTCCTCAAGTAGAATAGAGGTGTCAACATCTGGAGCAGATGCCATACATGCAAGTCTAAGACCATTTGCCTCCTCTTGGTACGTTATATTTTCATGCGGTGTTGGTAGGATTTTATCAGGTTCTTTTGCCCATATACGGCATCCACCACATACACCATTACCACCGCAAGGTCTTTCAATTTTTACCCCTGCCCTCTCCAAAGCTACATGGATATTTTCATCGCTGCACATTTCTATCTTTATCTGAAGAGGTTCTACGAAAACATTAACCAAAAGACAACTCTCCCACACCCTTAGATTTTAGGTTATTTTACGCTCTTTTTTTATATGGTTATATGCCTCTTGAATCTCCCTAAACTTATCTCCTGCAAACTTTATAAACTCTTCAGGAAGTCCTTTTGATGCAATTTTATCTGGATGATACTCGGAGACAAGTTTTCTGTACTGTTTTTTAATCTCATCATTTGATGCCGTCTCATCACACTGCAATACAGAGTAGAAGCGGTTTGACTCTCTAACATAAATAGATTTTAACCTTGTATAATCTGAAGGAGAGTAGTGGAAAATTCTGGCAGCACTCAATAGCAGATGATCCTCTTCAGGTGTTATCCCACCATCTGCAGCAGATACTCTAAAAAGTATATCCATCATAAGATCAATAATACGAGGTTGATTACTAAAAGTGTTGTAAAACTGAATTGCAAAATCTTCAAAAGTTTCTGGAGAGTTTACCGCCTGTCTGAAAATATTTATTGCACTCTGTTTGCTCTGAGAGTCTAAATGTAGATCATTGAGCATAAACGAATCGATAGACTCAATCTCCTTTTCTGAAACACGACCATCAGCTTTTGCAATTTTTGCAAGCATAGAAAAAGCTGCTACAAAAAAGGTCAGTTGTGCCTCTTCACCATAAGATAGCCTTTGATATATTTTTGAATCAATAAAAGATTGGTCGCCATTTTTTTTATCAACAAATGTATGACCAAATGCTGCCCCTGCCACAGCACCAATTGGTCCTCCAATCATAAATCCAATTGTGCCACCCACCATTTTTCCAAGCCATCCCATAGTAGATATCCTTAAATGAAAAATATTGAATATTTCTTGTATGATGTTAATAATTTATCTATATATAAAAAATTGTACATTTCAATATAGGTTTGAAATATTATAGATGATATTAACACTTGCTTTTTTGATATATCTTTTACTCAAAATATAAGGTTTAAAAGGAGAAAAAATGGTCGCAATATATCTTACTGGAATTACTATTGCAATGTTCAATATTGCAGGAATAGGATTTGTTATTTTCATGCTACTTTTTGACCATCAATCTACAACACAGTTAAAGCGGGCGAATTTAAAAAAAAGCAATATTGATCTACAGAGTAAAATGGAAAAAAAGTTAGAAAATTCAGCATCTAATAATCGAAAAACAGATAACAACGAAATGGGAGCAGCAATAGCAACTGGAGTTGCTTTTACTGCAACAAATACTATAAATAGCAATATTAAAAAAAGTGGTGATTTTGACAATATTGACGATATATTGGATGATCTTGATCTAAGTGATTTCGATGATCTTGACCTTGATGATTTTAACTAAAATATCTATCCGTTCTTTTTAGGTTGCCAACTCTTTTTTCTCTCCTTTTGCTTTATAGCGGCACACCTCGTCTCAATAGAGCCATAACCCAAAAGGGCGTTTACCTCATTAAACAGAGCCGGCTCAGGAGATATTCTATTATCATCACAAATCTGAATAATAACTGAAGCACTGTCTGAAATTTGAATCTCTAAAAACCCTATGCAGTTTCCCGGATACTTCTCAATAATACCTTTAAGTTTATCAAGATTATGCTCGTCTTGTCTATTTCTATCCAAACAGCCATTTACCTTAATAATGACACTTGCTGCCCACTCTTTTTCTGCCATCTCCATTGGCACAATTGATTCTGCAAGAAGTTTTACACTATTTTCTCTTTTTTGCACCTCTGCCTGGACAATTACAGGCTCTTCACTTGCAATAATCTGGCTGTTTTGGGCATAAACCTCTGGAAAAACAACTACTTCAATAGTTCCATAAGTATCTTCAAGGGCTGTAAATGCCATAGTATCACCCTTTTTTGTCTGCAATACCTTCACGGGTCTTATTGTGCCTCCCATTCTAACTGTTGTTTTGTCGTTCATCTCATTAACAGTAGATGAGTTGACATTGGTATATCTTAGGATAATATTTCTATACTTATCAAGAGGGTGTCCTGTAATGTAAAAACCCAATGTCTCCTTTTCCATTGCAAGAAGCTCATTTGAATCCCACTCCTCAATCTCTGGTAGCTTTGGTATAGTAACAGGTGCAGACGATGTGCCATCTAAAGTTAAGAAGAGATCCATCTGTGAATCTGCCTTCTCTTTTTGTATTCTGCCGCCATGCTCTAAAGCACTTTCAACAACATCCATCAACTGACTTCTCTTTGCACCAGTTGAGTCAAAAGCACCACACTTTATAAGAGCCTCTAAAACCCTTTTATTTACCTTGCTAAGATTTACCCGTTCACAAAAATCGTATATTGACTTAAATTTTCCAGACTCTTCCCGCACCGCAACAATAGACTCAATAGCAGCAGACCCGACATTTTTGACCGCTGCCATGCCGAATCTTATAGCATCTTCTGTTACTGTAAAACCAGCGTCACTCTCATTAACATCAGGAGGCAGAACCTTTATTGAATGACTTTTACACTCATCAATGAACTTAACAACGCTTTCAGAATTGCTCATCTCGCTGCTCATAAGTGCAGCCATATATTCCCGCGGATAGTGGGCTTTTAGGTATGCCGTCTGAAAACAGATAAGTGCATAGGCAGCACTGTGGGATTTATTAAATCCATAACCTCCGAATTTTTCCATCAGATCAAACAGTTCAGATGCCTTTTTCTCAGACAGATTATTCTCTTTTGCACCTTTAAGAAAAAGCCCTCTATGTTCGTCCATCATTGAGGCTATCTTTTTTCCCATAGCTTTTCTTAAGCCGTCCGCATCTGCCATTGAGTAATTGGCAAGAACGCTTGCGATCTTCATAACCTGCTCTTGATAGAGAATTACGCCGTAAGTCTCTTTTAAGATTGGTTCAAGTTCTGGAAATATATATTCCACTGGCTCTCGTCCATGTTTTCGCTCTACATAAGAGTCAGCCATACCACTGTCAAGAGGACCGGGACGATACAGTGCAACAAGTGCAACAATATCGCTGAAAGATGCGGGCTGAAGCCTTGCAATAAGCTCTTTCATGCCGGAACTTTCAAGCTGGAAAACGCCGGTAGTATCTGCTCTTGAAAGAAGCTCGTAAGTTGCTTTATCAGACAGATCAAGGTTGAGCAGATCAGGAATTTTTACCGATTTTGACGGATCATTAACAGCCGATTTTTTTATAAGCTCAATTGTATTTTTAATAACCGTTAAGTTGCGAAGTCCCAAAAAGTCAAACTTCACAAGCCCCAATTTTTCCACATAGTTCATGTCAAACTGGGTTACAACTTCGCCCTCTTTACCGCGGTATAAAGGCAGATACTCAACCAGCGGCTTATCTGAAATAACAACTCCTGCAGCATGAGTTGATGCGTGGCGAGGAAGCCCCTCAAGCAGAAGAGATATATCAATCATCTCCTGCTTTACAGGATTTTCACCAGCTTTTTCTAAAATAGCAGGTACATCTTCAAGAGCCTGCTTTAAGGTTACTTTAGGTCCTTCAGGCACCAATTTTGCTATCTCATCAACTTCTGGCAGAGGCACGCCGAGCGCACGACCAACATCTCTGATAACAGCTTTTGCTTTGAGCTTTCCAAATGTTATTATCTGAGATACATAATCGCCTCCACCGTAGCGATCAATAACATATTTATAAACCTGCTCTCTTCCCTCTATGCAGAAATCAACATCAATATCAGGCATGCTTATACGGGCAGGATTTAAAAAACGCTCAAATATAAGACCATGCTCAATCGGGTCTAATGCTGTAATCTCCATTGAGTATGCTACCATGCTTCCAGCAGCAGAGCCTCGCCCAGGCCCTACTGGAATATTATGATCTCTTGAATAGCGGATAAAATCGGCAACAATCAGAAAATAGCCGGGAAAACCCATATCAAGAATCACGCTGATTTCATAATCAAGGCGATCTCTATAAAGTTTCTCATCACTCTCACTGAAGTTGGGATTTTTCTCTTTAATAACTGCAAGACGCTTTTCAAAACCCTCTCTTACCTGACGCTCAAATATCTGATCAACGCTCTCATCTTGGACGATCTCCTCAATTTCAATTGGCTGATTAGAAGAGTTAGAGAGGCTGGCAGCTTGACATTCAGAAACTACTTTAGATTCATCAGCAGTTTGTTTAACTGTCTCATCTTTAGGAAGGGTGTATCTTGGGAAGTGATAGGTTTTATTATCAAACTCAACATTGCACATTGAAACGATCAGACCTGTATTGTCAATCGCCCCGTCATAACTCCCTAAATCTCTTACCATCTCTTCAGGAGATTTAAAGTAGAGCTGATCAGAATCAAACTTAAACCTATCTTTATTATTTACAGTATCTCCAGTCTGAATACATAAAAGTGCCTCATGTGCCCGCACATCGCCTTTTGATAAATAGTGGCAGTCGTTTGTTGCAACCATTGGAATTGAGAGGCGTCTGCTCAACTCAACCAACCCCTGATTTACCCTCTCTTGAATATCAATGCCATTGTGCTGCACCTCAAGAAAAAAATTATCCTCTCCAAAGGTTTTTAGATAATATTGTGCTGCTGCATCAACATCTGCTGTTGTGCCACGAAGAATTTTTTGTGGTATTTCTCCTTTTAGGCAGGCAGAAAGGGCAATCAGTCCCTTGCTGTAGCGAGCCAAAAGCTCCCTATCAACTCTTGGTTTATAGTAAAAACCCTCAAGCTGTGCAATTGATGCTAAACGGCATAAGTTTGAGTAACCTTCTCTATCTTTAGCTATAAGAACTAAATGGTTAAGACCTTTGCTATCTTCTGATGTCTTATCGTTAAGTGTACGAGGAGCAATATACATTTCGCATCCGATCAGAGGTTTTATCCCAGCTTTAGTAGCTTTTTCATTGAAAGGTGCAGCTCCAAACATTGTTCCATGATCTGTCATTGCAACAGCATCCATACCAAACTCTTTACACCGCTTCATTAGTGCATCAAGCCTTATTGCCCCATCAAGCAGAGAGTATTCTGTATGAACGTGGAGGTGGTAAAATTTTGGAATTTTTCGTGAGGTGTCGCTTGGCTCTGTCATATTTAAACCCATTATACTTTAGGTATTATTCAAATATTTATTTTATAGTTATGGTTATAAAACTCTATAAACTTTTCCATCTCTATATCTGTAAAGTTATCTTGAGGCTGACCTGATACAAGAATAGAACTCATCACCATAATTGGTAAAAGAAAAGATTGAATCTGCCTGTTTGTATAAACATCAGTCCACCATGTGAGCCAAACTCCTATAGTAGCCATAACAAAAGGGTTGAAAAGCAATAAAACAGCAGGAATTAAGGGTTTTAAGTATGGCTTAGCAACATAGAAAGTTGCTGCCCCAGAGAGCACAATTGCAATTTTGGAAATTTCATAATAGACTGTGTATTTAACCATAAGCATAAAAGAGGCTAACGCTGTAGCTAACGTATGGTCAAAAATTGCTGTACGAATCACATCAGGAGAAAATTGCTCTATTGACATAAGACCTTTTAAAATCTCCTGCTGATCCAGTGGCATTGATTGTAAAATATCAAGAACCTTCTCTATTATCTCTTGCTGATATTTACTGTCTCTATTTTTTAACTCTTCAGATAGATTGTCTATAATCTTTACAAGCAGATGTATCACCATCTCATCTGGTGATGTACCTATAAAATTTTTATCTATATCTCTAAGCAGTGCTGTTGATAGAACTTCAATCTCAGTTCCTATTGCATTTAGCGAATATATATCTATAGTTTTAGGAGTTGGAATTTTTAAAAATTTCATAATCTCATTTAATTTCCATACTTGTAGCCTTATAGTATCCTCTTTAGCCGCTGCCTGTGACTTTTTATGTAAGAAATCACCAAGATGATCGCTCTTTGTAAACCAGCCCGTGAATTTCCGTTGCAATATATTTCTAAGAGTCAAATGGTGCCACAAGCCAAGTTGGTTTGACAGAGACTCTTTTTCTTCATTAATTAACCCTTTAATAAACGAACTTGTCATAAAACTAATCTCTTAAATTTATCTCTTATATCTTTATGTTTGGTTGCATCAAGTACACTTAAATTCGCACTATAAATTTCATAGAGCGGGAGAATATTCATATTATTGAAAGTCTAATAAAGATATGATAAACCCAACCAAAAAACAAGAACCAAACTCTTGAACTTACTGCTTTTAGACAAACAGAGCTGCCTTTAATATGGAGAAGTAATATATGAATGAAAAATTGGAGAAGGCAAGAAAAATCGTTAAAGAATATATGTGGTGGGCTATGGGAGCGGGGTTGGTACCAATTCCAATTGTTGATGTGGCAACAGTTACAGCTGTTCAGTTAAAAATGTTATTAAAGTTAGCTAAACATTACAATATCCCATTTTCAAAGAATAGAGGAAAAGCAATTATTGCTTCACTTGTAAGCACACTATCTGCAACTACAATCTCAAAAGGTTTTTTAAGCAGTACAGTAAAAACTGTTCCAATAGTTGGTACATTAACAGCACCTTTTATTATGCCTACTATATCTGCATCTGTAACTTACTCAATTGGTATAATTTTTATTCAACATTTTGAATCAGGAGGAACTTTTCTTGATTTTGACCCTGAAAAGACCAGAGATTTTTTTAAATTACAGTTTGATGAAGGGTTAAAAAATATAAAGAAAAGGTCTGTTTTGTAAAATATTAATATTTGACTATAAAATTCTTAAATGATAGTTACTTAAAAATATACAAATTGTAAGCATAATATACTTAGCCC
The DNA here is from genome assembly GCA_964425195.1 of uncultured Desulfobacterales bacterium. Taxonomy (GTDB): domain Bacteria; phylum Desulfobacterota; class Desulfobacteria; order Desulfobacterales; family Desulfobacteraceae; genus Desulfamplus. Next base: position 74,058 of record CAYRLG010000005.1, on the reverse strand, counting down.
TTGTTTAATTAAAATAACGATAAGCTCTTTAATTGCTGAGAAGTTTCAATACAAATAACCGTATTATGGAAAACTTCTGATATTTAAAACATAAACTATTTATTTGGTAAAATTTTATAATGAACCTTCTGACACTGTATAAAAAAGAGTCCAACTCCTCTGGTAAACTTATAATTACTATGGCACTTATCTCTGGAACTTTTCAGGGGTTAATTCTTGGGATAATCGTCAACGCTACATCTGCTGGCTCGAAAGAGGAGTGGTATATCAAATATCTTCTTATGTTCATAATAAGTTTTGCAATTGCAGTAATAGGAAAACATTATGCACTTACAGAATCAACACGAATTGCAGAGAGCGTTATAACTAAAGTTCGTATCAGAATTTCAGATAAGATAAGAAAGTCAGAACTTCTTTTTCTTGAAAATATTGGCAAGTCTGAAATCTACACATTGCTTACACAAAATACCAACTTAATATCTGAATCTGTAGTTATGATTATAAACGCCTGCCAATCAGGTATTGTTCTTATTTTCTGCCTCTTTTATATTGCATACCTCTCTAAACTTGTCTTTTTCACAACACTAATTGCAATATCTGCTGCTATTTTCTCTTTTATTTTACATAAACAGACAATTGACAGCGAACTTCGCGAAACCACTGTAAAAGAGGCAAAGTTTTTTGGAATGCTCCAGAATGCTTTAGATGGCTTTAAAGAGCTTAAAATGAACAGAAAAAAGAGCGATGATTACTTTGACTCCTTAACAGTTTTAGCTGAGGAGACAAAACAGCTTAAAATAAAGACAGGGTTTCGTTTTGTAGTAGAGATTATGTTCTCACAAGTTTTTTTCTATAGCCTACTTGCAATTATTGTCTTTTTGCTTCCAAAATTTGATTACATAAATGGCTCTATTTTAGCCAGAGTCACCACAGCTATTCTTTTTATAATAGGTCCTGCAAACATGGTTGTAGGAGCAATTCCTCTTATTGCAAGAGCCAACATTGCAGTAGAAAATATATACACCCTTGAAAAGCGTTTAGACGAAGCATCAAAGCCTCATAAAGTAGAGAGTGAAGTTCCAGTTAAAAAATTTGAGTCATTTAAGCAAATTGAGCTAAAAAATCTTACCTTCTCCTATCTTGATTCCAACAATATTCCACTTTTTACCCTTGGAGAGCTAAATATCTCTTTAAACCCGGGAGAGACTATTTTTATTGTCGGAGGAAACGGAAGTGGAAAATCTTCTCTTATGAAGCTGTTGGCAGGTCTTTATTATCCATCTTCTGGCACTATTCTTCTTGACGGCATACCAGTAGATAAAACGATATATCCAGCATATAGAGAGCTTTTTTCTGTGATATTTGGCGACTTTCACCTATTTGATAGACTCTATGGATTGGATAATATAGATGAAAAACAAGTTGCACAGCTTTTGAAATTGATGCATTTAGATAAAAAAACAGAGTTAATTGATAAAAGTTTCACAAATATAAATCTATCAACAGGTCAAAGAAAGCGACTTGCAATGATAGTTTCACTTCTTGAGAACAGACCTATCTGCCTGTTTGATGAGTGGGCTGCTGATCAAGATCCAATTTTTAGGGAGTTTTTCTACACAACTCTTCTTCAACAGATGAAAAAAGATGGCAAAACAGTAATAGCAGTTAGCCATGACGACAGATATTTTCATTTAGCAGATAGAGTTATAACTATGGAATATGGTAAATTCGTTTGAAACCGTATAAAAGATTTTGGTTTACTGCTGCCCTTTCAACTCTTCTTGTTACTACTATTCTCTCTTTAATTGCGTATATTTGCTGGCAGCAGATTGAACCTGAACTCAAAGAGATTTTATCAAAAATATTAGAAAAAAACTCATTCTACTTTTTCTTTACTATTGGACTTCTACTTGTAGTATGGGGATTATGGTTAAAAGGGGTTTATAACCTTTATATTCTACCCGCCACAAAAATTGCAGATGAGATATTAGTTATTCAATCGGTAAATCCTTATCACCGTATAAAAATAGATGCTGGAAAAGAGATTGAAGAGCTTGCTGCACGTATCAACGAAGTTGCAGATCGATACCAATCTTTAAAAAAAAATATTGATAATAAAATCAAGGTTGCACATGAAGAGCTTGAGCAGGAGAAGAATATTTTAGCATCAATAATATCTTCTCTTTCAGAAGGAATTATTGTCTGTAACCAGTCTGGAACAATACTTCTGTTTAACAAAAAAGCAGAAGAGTTTTTTGGCATACTACCGGGCAAAGAGCTTCCTAACAAAAAGATAGAGAGGTGTTGCACTATAGAGAGTATGTGTAATACCAAATCAAAACTAAAAACAACTCTTATAAATAGTGAAGAAAAACGATTAAAAAGACAATTTATAGGTCTTGGAAGAGATATATCTTCTGTCATAAATAGAGAGCAAATCGATCATGCTATTGAAGAGATAAATGAGAAACTTAGCAAATCACTTCAACGCTCTGGCACATGTTTTGCTGTACTTGGTCCTAACGGACACTTTCTTAAAGTTGAGATTGTACCTATATTGAGTGCTATTAGTGAATTAGCAGGATTTATTCTTACAATAACCAACATCACACAATCCTATTGTAATCTTTCGTTCACTCCCACGCATATCCAAACACTACTGCAAAGAGTTAAAATAGCTGCAAGTGAGCAGTATGCTATCTCAATTAACTTGAATATGCCTGAATATCCTGCATGGATTTATGCAGATAAGTCATATCTTGTCTCTGCAATGTTATCTTTATGGGAGCGTCTTGGAGAGCTTACAGAAAACTCAGAATTTGAGTGCTATGCAACGATAGAGAGAGATTATCTTGAAATTGATATTATCTGGATAGGTGAGCCTGTATCAAATAAGATACTTGATAGTTGGAGTCAAATAAAAGTGCCTACTGAGCAAAATAGTATAGAAAGATACCTAACTATCAACGATATATTTCTCCATCATGAAGCTGAATGGTGGTCGTCTGTTGTGCACAAAACTCCAGAAAAAGCCTCTCTTCGTATATTTTTCCCCTCTGCAGATAGCTCTAAGCTAATCGATATTTTACCTATAACTCTTACAGAGAGTCGCCCTGAGTTTTACGATTTTGAGCTTTTAAATAGAGCTAAACTAAATCCTGCTATTCAAGAGGAGCTTCTTTCCAATATCACATATACTGTTTTAGATACTGAAACAACAGGTCTTGATCCTTTAACAGACGAAATTATCTCTATTGCTGCTGTTAGAATTGTAAATGGTAAGCTATTAAAAAATGAGATATTCAACACCTTTATAAATCCTAAGATAGCTATTCCTGATGAGTCTATAAAAATACATGGTATTCGTCCTGAAATGGTTGAAGGTCAACCAACTATTGAGAAGATTTTACCTCTTTTTCATCAATTTGCTGAAAATACTGTATTAGTGGGACATAATGTGGCTTTTGATATGAAAATGTTTCAAGTAAAAGAAGATATTTCTAAAACCCAATTTACTCAACCAGTATTAGACACAATGTTTCTCTCTGCTGTTATCCATCCATCGCACAGATATCATAACCTTGAGGCAATTGCTGATAGGTTAGGCATAACTATATCAGGAAGACATACCGCACTTGGAGATGCTTTAGCCGCGGCAGAAATTTTTTTAAAATCTATTCCACTTCTCGCAAGAAACGGGATACTTACTCTAAATGATGCTATTGAGGCTTCAAAAAAGACAAAATATGCAAAGATTAGCTATTAAAAGTAGATAATACTACTCTACTTTCTCTCCTGCCCACAAAGATTTGGAAAATCGCTATTTCTTGACATATTACTTACTAAAAATGAGCTTGTTGTTTAAATTATAGGAGAGAATGGAACTTATTATGAGCAACGAAAGTATCTTTAAATCACTATTACATATCCCCCCATTTTCATCACTATCTAAAAATGAGATTCACCTTATTGCTAAATATACTACTCTTCAATTTTACCCTAAAGATAGTGTGATGTGTAAACAGGAGCAAACTCAATTTGAGTCAATATATCTTATCCAAACAGGAGAGATCGAAATTTACTATGAGATAAAAAACAGTAAGAGCCAAATAAATGTCTTAAAAGAAGGTGAAATTTTAGGGGCTATCTCTATTTTAATGAATTCAGGAGTTGCTGTAAGAACTGCTAAAGTTGTAAGAGATTTAACCTGCTATGCAATCCCTGCTGATATTTTTAAAGAACTTTGCCAAAAATATGGATTCTTTTATAACTATTTTGAAGATATTTTTAACCAGCAGATAGTTGATCAATCTTATGCTGCCACTATTGCCTCAAACCAAGCATTACAATTTTTATCATCAATAATACCATTCTCTTTTCTTTCTGAAAGAGAGCTTGAAAAAACTGCCTCAAGATTATCTCTTGTCTTTTACGCAAAAGGGACAAAAATTCTCACTCAAGGTGTATCGCAAATTGAATCACTGCATATTATCAGAAGTGGGGCTGTTGAAAGATATTTTGAAGAACCTACAAAAAATAATCTAAGCACCCTTATGAGTGAAGGAGAGCTGTTTGGTGGAATCTCAATGTTGATAAATAACTCTATCTCTATCCGTTCTCTTAGAACAACTGAAGATACCTATTTTTATACATTACCAAAAAGCTACTTTATTGAACTGTGCAACAAGCATCAGCAATTTATAGAATATTTTACAGATACTTTTGGAAAGCGTATGCTCGATAGCTCTTATGCTGCAATTGTTGCAAAAACTATGAGACCAATAGAAGAGCCTCACCAATTTTTAAACCAGAAAGTTGATAGATTGTATCAGACAAATCTTATATATTGTAATTCTGATACATCAATCCAATCTGCTGCATCAATAATGAGCAGAAATAAATGCAGTAGTATCCTTATAAAAAATGATAAGGAGAAGTTTGTAGGCATTGTAACTGATTACGATTTAAGAGATAAGGTAATTGCAAATGGGCTAAATATTAAAAATCCTGTTCAAGAGATAATGTCTTTTCCATTAAAGAGCATATCTTCTCAGGCATTGATAGTTGAAGCTCTTATGAAAATGATGCAGTCAAATGTCAAACATCTTGCGGTTACAGCTTCAGATTCTGATGATGAGGTTATTGGGATTATAACCAACAAGGATATTATGACTATCCAGAGCCACTCTCCTCTTTTTCTTATTCGTGAGATATCATCAGCAGTAGATGTTAAGAAGTTGAAACAGCTCTATCAACTTATGCCAGAAGTTATCCAGAGCCTTATCTCAAACGGAGCAAAATCAAGAAATCTTACACGCCTTATTACAACAATATCAGATGCAATATTAAATAAGATAATAGAGTTTGCGATCAAACAAGAAGGTGAACCTCCGTGTGATTTTGCCTTTATGGTTTTTGGCAGTGAGGGGCGTAAGGAGCAGACACTAAAAACTGATCAAGACAATGCGATTATTTTTGATGATATAAAAGGTGTTTTTGTTGGAGAGCTACAATCTTACTTTCTCAAATTAGGAGAAACAATATGCAGATGGCTCAACGATGTGGGGTATGAGTATTGTAAAGGGGAAATAATGGCTCAAAATCCTAAATGGTGTCAGCCTATTTCTGTTTGGCAAAAGTACTTTTCATCTTGGATGCGTGCGGTTGAACCTGATGATCTACTTAAATCAACCATTTTTTTTGACTTTAGATTTGCTTATGGTAAATCTGAACTTGTAGATAAATTACGGGCTTTTCTAATGGAATCGCTTGCCGAATGGCCGTTTTTCTTGCACCACATGGCAACTAACTCCCAGCAGATCAAACCTCCTATAGGATTTTTCAGAAACTTTATTGTTCAATCAAAAGGAGAGCACAGAGATTCATTTGACATAAAAAAGGCTATGGTGCCAATAATTGATTTTGCAAGAATATATGCGTTAAAAAATGCAATATCTGAGACTAACACTCAAGAGAGGTTATACCAATTATATCTTTCAAAAAAATTGAAATGGGAAAATTATAATGAGCTTGAACATGCTTACAGCTTTTTAATGCAGTTGCGATTTGTAAGGCAGATAAACGCTGTAATTTTAGAAAAATCAGAACCAGATAACTACATAAACCCTAAAAAGCTCACCAGAATTGAACAGACCATGCTAAAAGAGATTTTTTCTCGCATTGACACCATGCAAACAGAGATGGTTCTTGGTATATCAGCATGAATAATAAGATGTTTTTAGAGAAGTTATTTGAACTACTATAAAACGGTTGTAAAAAAACAGATTTGACGACTCGTAAAAAGTTGTCAAATCTGTTTTTTAGTATTTAAATTATAAGTAAATGGAAGTGTTAATTGAGTTTTTTTAGAAACGTATTTAACTGAGCAATATGCTTTCTCTCTTCCTTTATAATATCATCCACTTTATCCTGTCCATACTTTGGAGGCAGAAGGTCTTTGAGTCCCAAATAAAATATAATTGACTCTTTCTCAAGAGAGATTGCGATATTTAAAATCTCTTTCATAGGCTGATTTTCAGTAAGGCTTGCTACAACTTTTGGGTCACCCTCACCTCCATGCTCGTCAGCCATTGCCGCAAGATAAAGATTAAGCTCATCTTCAGGATCAAACACTGTACCACTTCTTTCCATTTCAGAAAGCTCTTTTCTCATCTTCTCAAAAGATACCTTGTGGTTATCTTCCATCTTTGCAAGCTGATTCAAAAACTTCTGGTTTTCTTCTTCTTTCTGAAGGCTTGCAGCTTTTCTGTAAAATGCTGCTCCATTTTCCTCAATTTTGACTGCTACTGCAAATACTTCATCCGCGTTAAAATTGTAAGCCATTTTTTCTCCTTATTGTTAAAGTGTATGACCAACCATCTGTTATCAGTCATAAATTTATTTTTTCTGTAGGGTGGATAGACACTTCCCCCTACGGTTTAAACATTGCCTTGTATTTGTATATTAATAAGGTGTCGTTGTTGATTAACAAGCTAAATTCATCTTTTGCTCATTAAATAATCTATAATTGATTGATTTTCCAAAATTCCAACCAAATTATTATAGTCAATACGGCACTGTGGTTTTTTAAAATAACTATTATAGGAAAAATTTTTACCAGCTTTGTCATATTTATCTTTTTCATTTTTTAAAATAGACTCAATATTTTCCAATGATTTTTTATAAACATTTTTGAGCGTTTCTTCTTTGTAATCAGAATAAGAGGCAGAATCAACTGCTTTATATATAGCATAACAGAGCAATTCATCTGCATAATTGATAAAATCATATTTTACGACAAAAATCTGCTTTTGTGATTGTATATACTTATATATTTTATATGCAATCAATAATTGATTATATACAGGTGAATTTTTGTCTCCGTTAAACATTTTTTCAAGAGGATGATTTTCAATAAAAGTTGAATCAAAAATTCTTTGTAAAACTGTGGAAACGCTATTTTTAGCAGTTTCAGGTTCTTCGTAAAACGATGCATACCAAAATTTTAAAACCATTTCACTTTCAATTGACTCAGAATATTTAACGCTATCCCTGTTAAAAAACTCACCACGTTTAATAATGTAATTAATACCATTATTTGCAAAGATTTCTTTTGTGTATCTGTTAAAATCTCGATTGCTTATTTTATCTCTGTAATTAATTGGTGTCTGAGTGTTGGTTGCATCAGTAATTTTTTCAATCAGTTCTTTATCTCTGGACTCATATATCCTCACATTTACATAAACATCTTCTAATAATGATGGATTTTTCTTGTAATTCTCAAAAAGCACCCATGAAGTTTGAAGTCCATTAACAATCTGCGGGTTAATAACAGGAAGCAGATAGATATTATTCTGAGGTTGTTTAGGAATCTTCAGCTCATCACATATCAATGTTACCCCATTGTTTAAAAACGGAAAATATACTGAATCCTCTTTTTTATTGATAGTCTGATGCATTCGTTTGTTAGCACGAACTTTTACTCCCAAATATGAACGGATATTCTCCTCAAAAAGCATGTCAACAGAACCGTTCTCTTTTTCTTCGTAAACCATCAGTTCACACAACTCCTTTGCCTTTATTCTAAAATTAGCTGCTTTAACATTTAAAATTGCATAAGAATAAAGTCCCTGTGTGTCCATAGGAGAGATGTTTGATCTTTCAGGATGAAAGGTAAACTTGATTTCATTTCTTTTCTTTTTGGCAAGATTTGCAATGTTATTATAAAGATCATCAGAATCTTTAATGAAAAAATTACTATCAGGGCTATGGTAAGTAGTGTATGCACTTTCATTATTTGCATATTGCGAATTTTTTTTTAACCCATTAAAAACAAAATATAGTTTTGTTTCTATTATAATCCCCTGTTCTGTAATCTGCTTGTATTCATCAATTTTGGGTAATAAATCATTAACATTTTGTCTGCCGACTTTATTACCTTCTATAAACAACTCTTTAAAATCATTTCTAAATTTATCAATTTCGTTCGGCTTAAGAGCTTGTTGGTTCTTACACTGAAAAACGTGCATATCAAAATACTCGCCCTGATCTTGAAACCATATACCATCAATCCCGCCGTCTTTTGATCCTTTTATGATTATATTGTCATAAACTTCCTGAAAAGGTTTATCTAAAAGTGCGGAAATGGAAAATATCTCAAAAGCAAGATTTCTATTTTTTACTTCATCATCAGTTTGTTTAAACTGCTTGCTTATACGGTCAAGATAACCGCTTATGAATAAATCTTTATTAGACATTATCTAATCCAAATCAGTCAATTTTTATAAGTTTAATAATGGTCTCGACATTGAGCTATAAAAATAGTGTCATCACTCTCTACACCACCGCCGTTACGCAGCTCTTCAACTGATTCAAGAAGACGCTGTGCCCCTGTCTTGTTTCTTAAAAGATAAGCTGTCTCTTCAAAGCTTTGGTAATCTTCAAGAGAGATAATTACAACATGTTTTCCATGTTGATGAGTTACCACAACAGGAACATGATCTTCATTTACTAATTTCATCACATCAGAAAGATGGTTACGTACATAGGTATATGTTAATGCATTCATTCTAATACCTCCTTTATAATTATTTCAAAGTGGACAGAGTTCAGCTCTTTGACTTTTGAATTTTTCATATATGCTTTAGTAATCTCATATATTCGTCATGATTACCAATCCAAAACCATGTAACTGTATTGTTATGTAATAAACCTAAAGACCTATAATCTTCGCCAATACGAAATGAATAAACTGGTCGTGTTTTACCTACACGCTTAAAATATAAACCTGTTGAGTCAGGGTTTTCACACCACATTTTATATGCTTTATCCGCTTTCTCTTGAACAGATAGAGGTAATTTATAGTATAATTCCCAAAATTTTGATGTTGTTTGTGAAATCATTCTGGTTTAATTTGTCCATCTTGAGTGAAAACCATTGTTTTTGCCAAGCCCGCATTAATTTCTGCTAATGCCTCGTCAGCCATTTTTTCAAGCAGGATTTGTGAATCATCTCTTGCCAATAATTTATCCCATCTATTATTTTCTTCAGTTATATCCTCTTTCATTTCATTTTGATATTTTAGATTAGAAACGCTTTTAAGTTGCAACTCAAGAAATCTTGCAAAATCAACAACCTGAGATATTCTGTCATTTGGTAATCTTCTGATAATACTGATAAGTTGTTGTTCATATAATGTTTTTGAGGAAGCTATGCTGCTTTCCATTGTGTAACCTCCTTTATAATTATTTCAAAGTAATCCGTAATCCCATTTTTTCAAGATGACTTAGAACCTGCTCTTTAACCGCATAATCACTACACCTTAGCCAGCACCGCATCAAACAACGCGGTCTGCTTTGCTTTTGCCTGCTCTATCTGATTTTCCAGCTTGCCACAGAGTGCCATGAGTTCGTCAATTTGGGCAACAATGCGTTTTTGTTCGGCAAGGGGTGGGAGGGGGAAAGGATTATTAGAAAAATAATCTAACGGAACTCGCTTCTGTCCTGCTGAGCCAGTCATTTTTCTCTGACCATCAAATATGTATCTTGGATTTTTAATATAAAGTAATAAATAGTTCGGAAAAATTGCAGAATACGTATTTCTAAATATATGAAGCTCGGTTGTCCCAGCTCCAATTTTATTAGGCAAACCATCAAACACGCACGATTTACCATTCTCGAAACAAGGAGTTATTTTTGCTAATCCAATATCACCATCAGCAAAATGAGTATAACCTTTTTTTATCTCAGACCATTTCTTGACTTCAAATGAATGTTTTAAGCCATATTCAGCAAATATTTTTGGCATAGGAACAAACCCTGCATCTTGACCGTCATCAAAACTATTGCGAGGATTAATTTCTCCTATCGCCCCCAACCTCACCCACTCCCACCCCTTCGGCACTTCATACGGCACTTCTTCAGGCTTTATGGGCTGTAGTTCTTTTTGTTTCTTAATTTTTCCTTCTTTAATCAACCGCTCCTTTTCTGCCTGAATTTCTTTCAACAATTCGCTGGCGGGCTGGTCATTGGGGTCTTGTTTTACAAGTCTGCCCTGCATGGCAAGGGTGAGAATGACTTTTTTCAGCTCTGCCACATTTTCTTTTACACTGTAGAGCGAATCAAAGTAATGTGTAATAAACTGCCAAGATACATCAAACTCTTTTTTGTCTGAAGCTGTCAACAGTCGGTTCATTGCCGATGTGTGAACTGCCAACCGTTTTTCATTGCGGGCTTTATGCTGTAATTCCAGCTTGTCGCAGAGAGCCATGAGTTCGTCAATTTTGGCGACAATGCGTTTTTGTTCGGCGAGAGGTGGAAGGGGGAGTAAATAATTTTGTATTTTTTCTTGAGAAATATTAGGAAATGTTGATCCTGTAGAGATTTCGCTCCATTTCTCTCTAAGCGATAAAATAAATTGATTTAAAAATTGTGAATAAATATATGGCTTTAGAGAAGCTACACCGCGTCCAATACATGAGTCAAATCCTGCAATATTTGTTCGCCCTGTTGTTGAGCCACGGACACATAAGAGCAAATCTCCTTTTTCACACATCTTGGTTGGAGAAGTAGTAAATTTAGTTGCAACGGTTAAATCAAAAGGATTTTTACCTCCAAATTCCGCAGGACCATTTACTAGAGGAACACCATTTCCGATTTCATTATAAGATTTTCCATCTGGACTCTGACCCATATTAATATGGTTAGCAGTTCCTAACCTCGTCCAACGCCACCCCTTTGGCACTTCATACGGCACTTCTTCAGGCTTTATCGGCGGTAGTTCTTTCTGCTTCTTAATTTTCCCCTCTTTAATCAACCGTGTTTTCTCTGCCTGAATCTCTTTCAACAATTCGCTGGCGGGCTGGTCATTGGGGTCTTGTTTTACAAGTTTGCCCTGCCTGGCAAGGGTGAGAATCAGCTCACGCAGTTTTTTGATGCTGTCAGGGCTTTCAAGAACGGTGTCAAAGTGTTTTTGTAAAAGATTAAGTCGATTAGACATGGTTACCTATCTTCCCCAGCAGAGATTTACCCTTTTCAGTGAGACGGTATTTTTGAGTTGGGCTTTTGGGTGAGTCAGGTTGAGTCATTTCTACAAATCCTGATTCAAGAGCTGGTTGTAAATATTTTTGTAGAAAATTTCTACGACCTTTCAACTCAAGAGCTGCCATTATTTCTACTACAGACATTTCGTGTTCTATTTTCAACACCATTGACTTTACTTGTTCCTTTACTTGCTCCCTTACTTGCTCCCTTACTTGTTCCTTTATTTGTTCTGTATCCTTCTGTAAAAGTGCCACAGGTTGTGGCACAAATTCCAATATTGTTCGTGTCTGTGCTGTGCGGATTCGGTTTTTTATTGTTGCAAGAAGTCCTGTATAGTCCCCCGAAAATATCTGATTTACAGGGTTCATTTCCCACCCCCCAATGCCTGCATCAGCTCATTTTTCAGGGCATCACGGAAAGCGTTCATCTCCTTTACAATCGCTTCATACTCCTGCATCAGCTCTTCAGGGTCGCCATGATTGATTTCTACTTGATGGGGATTTTTAAAATCAAGATTGTAATTTCGTGCCTCAATCTCTTTAACAGAGACCTTCCATGCGTGTTCTGTTACTTTGCGTTTATTCCACCACTTTTTTTCCAGATCAAACTCGCTGATAGTAAGAGGTTTTGAGCGGGAATAGGATTTATAGCCTTCTGGATAGGGATGTTCAAAAAACCAGACATCTTTAGTTTTATCACCTTTGGTAAAAAAGAGTATGTTGGTATTAATGCTGGTATAAGGGCTGAATACTCCTTTTGGCAGGCGTACAATTGTATGCAGATTAAACTCTTCAAGAAGTTCTTTTTTAAGATTGGTTTTTACCCCTTCACCAAATAAAAACCCATCAGGCAGGACAACTGCTGCACGTCCTGTATCGTGCTTTAAGATGTGCATTATCAAAGCCATAAAAAGATCGGCTGTCTCACGGGTCTGGTATTTTTTGGGGAAATTGTTTTCAATGCCATCTTCTTCCATACCGCCGAAAGGGGGATTGGTGATAACAACATCAACTCTATCTTTTGGGCTGTAATCTTTTAAAGGGCGGCTTAAGGTATTGTCATGCTTAATGTTGGTAGGAACATCAATGCGGTGAAGCATCATGTTAGTGAGTGCCAGCATGTGGGGAAGCGGCTTTTTTTCAACACCGTGAATGGTTTCCTGCAAGGTCTCTTTATCTTTGGCAGTTTTAAGCTGTTTATCTAAATGATTGATAGCACAGGTTAAAAAACCGCCTGTACCGCATGCAGGGTCAAGTATTGTCTCTCCAAGCTGGGGATTGATAATATCTACCACAAATTGTGTAACAGCACGCGGGGTGTAATATTCGCCTGCATTTCCAGCAGATTGCAGATCAGATAATATTTTTTCATAAATATCATTAAACAGATGCCTGTCGCTCGATGAATTAAAGTCAACATCCTGCTCAATGGTGTTGATAACCTGACGAAGCAGTGTGCCTGATTTCATGTAGTTGTAGGCATCTTCAAACACACTGCCCACAACCTTGCCCTGTGGATTTACTCCTGCTGTGGTTGCAAGTTTTTTTAAGGCTGGAAACAGCTCATTGTTTACAAAATCAATCAGCTCTTCACCTGTTATCCCTTCAGGGTCTGCTGCCCATGATGACCACTGGAATTTAGTTTGCAGAGGAGACTTGTACCCTTTTAAAGTGAGTTTCCACTCTTGTTCTTTGTCATCAAATATTTTTAAAAAAAGGAGCCAGACCACTTGGCTTATTCTCTGGGCATCACCGTCAACACCCACATCTTTACGCATAATATCTTGAATTGTTTTAATTAAACTACCTATTGCCAATCTTTAATCTCCCGTTTTTTTAAGCACAATAAAGCTGATATTCAAGCTCATTAAGAGCTTTTTGATATTTTTCTAAGCCGCCAAATTTTTTAATAATTTCCATTGGTGTACCAAATGAGCTGAAAGGATTTACAGTGAGTATTTGCGGCTCTTCTATGTGGACAACACCTTCATCAGCATATTTATCTAAAAGGGCTTCTAACACTTTTCTTGCCTGTTCCCCATATTTTTCAAAATAGTTTCTCTTTTTTACATTTTCTGCCCGCTCTTTGCGTGTAAGAGGCGGCTTATCCCATGCGACATGACAGATTAGATCAAAAGGATCAAGGTTACGCCCTACCTCTTCAGCCAATGCATCGAAAAATATACCCTGTTCTGTTAGTTCTTCAATAACAGCCTGTTTTTTTTCTGCATCATTCCACCGCTTTAAAAAATCATCTAAAGAAGAAAATTCTTTATAAAGCGCCTTGCGTGTATAATCTTTAATGGATTCGGTAATCAATTTACCGTTTGCATCAAAGTATTGAACCCGTTCAGCAACTACATTTACCTGAACATCTGACACATAGTATTTTTTCGCCCTTTTACCATCCTCATTATTTCCAAATGATGATCCTGTGCCATTTTTATTTACAGTAAAAGTTTTGCTATTTTGATCATTCTGGCTGAATATTAGATTAGATGTGTCATGGTCTGTTTCAAAGTCGTCTGGAGGAACAGGGGAGTCATTCATTGTTTCAGGTTCGTAAATCTGCACTGGTTCGCCGTCAAAGTCTGTATCAGCAAATAACTCAGTTGCTTTTTTAAAATCCATGATGGTGAAATAATATTTGTCGTAATCTTCGTTAATTCTGGTGCCGCGACCTATGATCTGCTTAAATTCAGTCATAGAGTTTATCTGTTGATCAAGAACAATCAATTTACAGGTTTGGGCATCTACACCTGTAGTCATAAGTTTTGAGGTTGTGGCAATAACAGGATATTTAGATTCTGGGAAGATAAAATTATCAAGCTCCATTTTTCCCTCTTCATTATCGCCTGTAATACGCATAACGTATTTTGGGTTATCTGCTGCAATATCGGCATTTTGATTGATCAATGCCTGTCTCATTCGTTCTGCATGGTCTATGTTTTCGCAAAAAACAATGGTTTTATCATATCGGTTGGTATGTCTCAGGAACTCGGAAACTTTTCGAGCTACAAGTTCGGTTCGCTTTTCAAGAACTAAAGAGTGGTCAAAATCCTTTTGATTGTAAATACGGTCTTCTATCTCATTGCCATATTTATCTCTCATTCCTTTATCAGGACGCCAACCTGTAATATCTTTATCAAGATCAATTCTGACAACCTTGTATGGAGCTAAAAAGCCGTCATTTATTCCCTGCCGCAGAGAGTAAGTATAAATAGGGTCTCCAAAATAGTCGATATTTGAAACATCTTTTGTCTCTTTTGGCGTAGCTGTTAAGCCGATCTGTGCTGCTGATGAAAAATATTCAAGTATTTTCCGCCAATTTGAATCCTCAGCAGCACTTCCCCGATGACATTCATCAATCACAATCAAATCAAAAAAGTTAGGGCTAAATTGTTTATAAATATTTTGTTCTTCTTCAGTGCCAGTTACAGCCTGATATAGCGACAGGTATATTTCATAAGATTTATCAGCCTGACGTTTTTGTATCTTGGTCATGGCACTGCCAAAAGGTTTAAAATCATTGGTCATGGTTTGATCAATCAAAATATTGCGATCAGCTAAGAAAAGAACTCTTTTTTTTGTCTTAGATTTCCACAAACGCCAGATAATCTGAAAAGCTGTAAAAGTTTTACCAGTACCTGTTGCCATTACTAATAAAATTCTTTTCTCTCCTTTAGCTATTGCCTCAACTGTTTTATTGATAGCAAGGAGTTGATAATATCGAGGGGTTTTATTGCTGCCATCGCTGTAGTAGTCTTGAGTTACAATGGCAGATTGTTTAGTATCAATTTTTCTGTATGCTGCCCACATCTGCCATAATTCTTCAGGCGATGGGAACTGTTCCATATTGATTTCACTTTCAACTAAACCAGCAGTTTGCAATTTATTGTGAAAAAGAAACCCATCACCATTTGAGCTGAATATAAATGGAACTTGAACCATTTCAGCATAATTCAATGCCTGCTGCATACCGTCAGCAATTGAGTGGTTGTTATCTTTTGCTTCAACAACTGCAATTGGTATTCCGGGTTTATAAAAAAGAATGTAATCAGCACGCTTATTAGCAGCTCTTGTATGAAGTTTACCCCGCACAATGATTCTGCCGTTAGTCAAAGGAAATTCTTCACGTACCTGAGTTGCAATATCCCACCCAGCCCGCTCTATAGCAGGAGTAATAAATTTGGTGCAGATATCTCGTTCTGACAAGCCTTTTTTATTCATACCTTTTCCTTAAACAATACAAAAAAATGGGGGTGCAACCATCACGCTGCACCCCCATATCAAAATCAAAAAAGACCCAAATTATTCAGCTTTTTAAGCAGCTTTAAGATCAATACTCTCTCGGGGTTTTATTCAGCTCTTCAAGAGTAAAAACCGGACCATCTTTACAAACAAGCTCTTTTCCAATATTGCATCTGCCGCACATGCCGATTCCGCATTTCATACGGTTTTCAAGAGACATGATGATCTGATTCTGGGCATATCCTAATGATTCAAGGGCAGGTTGTGTAAACTTGATCATTATTGGAGGTCCGCAGACAATGGCAAAAGTATCTGGATCAGCTTTTGGTGCTTTTTGTCCAACTATTGTAGGAACAAATCCAACATTGTATTTCCAGCTTGGGTCATTTGTAGAGTCAACTGTGATGTGCATGTTTATATCGTCTCTTTTCTCCCATTCATAGAGTTCATCTCTATAGAGAAGCATTCCGGGAGAGCGTGCCCCATAAACAACATCAATTTTTCCAAATTTTGACCTGTTAGCAGGGTCGAGCATATAAACTATTGATGATCTAAGTGTTGTAAAGGCAAAACCTCCGCCGATAATTACAACATTTTTACCTTCAAGTTTATCCCATGGATACCAGTTGCCCAAAGGTCCTCTGATACCCATAATGTCTCCAACCTTCATATTGTGAAGATATGATGTTACAATGCCAGTTTTAAATACTGTAAACTTTACAAATCCTTTTTCAGTTGGAGAAGATGCTATTCCAATTGGAATCTCACCTTGACCAGGAATTGAAAGCTCTGCAAACTGACCAGCTTTATAGGCAAATTTTTCTTCATCTTCTTTATTCAAAAAAACAAATTTAAATGTTTTTAGCGACTTATCCTCAGTTGCAATCTCAATATCATCAATGCGAACCGGATAGGGCATATAAGGGTTTTCCATTTTTCCTCCTTCTATTTCTTTGGCTCGTAATTGTTCATTGTATTGCACACTTCACGGATATCAATATTTACAGGGCACGATTGAACGCATCTGCCGCACCCTACGCACATTGTGCCTTTATCATACTTGTCAAGAAAATATTTCAGCTTGTGCATAAATCTCTGTCTTACTCTTTGAACCTTTTCACCTCTTGGATTATGACCTGAACCATGAAGTGTAAAAAGAGGAAACATACATGAATCCCAATTTTTAAAACGGGTGCAAGATTTTCCTTTTGTTTCATCTTGAATATCAAAACACCAACAGGTTGGGCATACAAATGTGCAAGTTCCACAATTTATGCAGGAGAATGCAATGTCGTCCCAAAATGGTGCCTCGTAAAGTTCAAGAACTGTTTTTTGCTTGAGATTACCAGTCTCAACTTTTATTTTACCTGTTTTACAAGAATCAGTTGAAGTTCCGCAGCAGCAACCTTGAATTGTCTTTTCAGCTTGAGCTTTTAACTCTTCTATTTTTTTAATATCTGACTCATCAGCACCCTTGTTAAAGCCAGCAGAATCAATAAAAGATTGCCCTTTGTCAGTCAGAACTTTTGCTAAAAACTCTTCACCATTATCAACAAGAAGAACGTCAAGCCCCTCTTCTCCAAATGGAGAAGAACCCATTGAGGTGCTGAAATCAACATCAGATGGATTATTAACTGCAAGACCAACAAATGTTGTTGCTTTATAAGCATCGCACCAATAAGGGTCTTGGTAATCTTTTGTGTCAAAATTAAGATTCACAAGAGTCAATGCCTTAGCATCGAATGGGCGTATTCCAACCACAGCTCTTGGAGAGTAATCAGCTTCAACTCTCTTCATTATGTGATGATCTGGCAAAGATGGATCAAGTGAACCTTTAAGAATCTTCTCTGTTTGTGGAAATATGACAGATTTTGGAGATAAAACTGTATCTGCATTTTCCATCTCTGGAAACTGGTTCAAAGAGAGTTGTTTAAAAATATAACGCTCTCTATTATTTACATCTTTATCTTTTACAGGACCGAACAGAAGATATTTTTCCCTTGATTTATCAATTCCGCCAGTCCACTCTTTTTTATCAATTTTTATCACTTTCATAATTTTGTGCCTTTATTAATAGAGGTGGATAGTTGATCTTATTTGATAAAATCATTGGGATCATCAGGGTTAAATGTGTCTAATGGTGGACGCTTTGTTATATCAAGCCCTGCTTCCCACCCGAAAAGTTCAAGAGAATCTTTGTTCAGCTTTCTTGTAAACGCTCTTACATGAATATCCATTGGACAGGCTGCTTCACACGCACCGCAATCTGTGCAGCGCCCGGCACAATGAAATGCACGAAGGAAGTGGAATGTCTGTATATCTGTCTTGTTTTGCCCTTTGCCAACCCACTGAGGACCAGATTCATCAACAAAACAGGTTGGACAGTAGCATAATGGGCAGGCATTTCTGCAAGCATAACAGCGAATACAGTTTTGCAGTAATCCCTCGAAATAGCTCCACTTTGCATCTTTATCCATTGCCTCAATCGCCTTTACATCAGCAAAAGGATTGTCAAGTTTCTGCTCTTCAACAGGCTCTGCTGCCATTACATCATATATCACAGGATTTCTGTGCGTGCATGTTGCACAGTTATCCCTAAGCTCATCAGGATTGTTTTTATCAGCCATTCCTGAACATGGAACTCCAATAATATAGAGCTGATCTCTTGAAATTTTATTCTCAACAATATGGTTGACAATGTTTCTTGAATCGCACCCTTTGGCAATGATGCCTATCTTCTCTTTTCTGCCTGTAATATAGTTGGCAAGATTTAAGGTGCAGTTTTTATCCCATATAAAATTTTCAACCTGCTCAGGAGTTCTTGCCATGTAAGGTTTAGTTGTCATGGGAATGGTTCCTTTTGCAAAACCTATCACCATCTCAACCTTACCCTCTTTGAGTATATTTGAGGCAATCTCCCTAATTTTTTGTGTTAAACTATCCATGTAAAAACCCCTTAATCTGTTTTCTTTACAAATTTATCAATGGGACCAAGAGCCTCAATAGTGTTTGCAACTTCTGTGGCAACATTAGTAAACTTTCCCGCTTCAGCAGATGATATCCACGAAAACTGAAGCCGCTCTTTCTCCATACCTATATGTTCAAAAAGGTTAGCCATGAGTGCAAATTTTCTGCGTGCATAATAATTACCTTCCAGGTAATGGCATTCGCCGGGATGTCAGCCAGAAACCCAAACACCGTCAGCACCTTCTCTAAATGCTGATAGTATAAACTTGGGGGTTACTCTGCCTGTGCATGGTATTCTTACAACACGTATATTTTCAGGATACTGCATTCTGCTTACACCAGCTAAATCGGCAGCACCATAACTGCACCAGTTGCACAAGAAACTCACAACTTTTGTTTTTTTGTCTTCAGACATATCTAAAATTCTCCTTGATTTTTATGCTGCATCGACAAGAGCAGTTATTTGAGCAAATATCTGATTTGTGTCAAATCCCTTAAGATGCAACGCACCAGACCTGCAAGATGCAACGCACAGACCACAACCTTTACAAAGCACAGGATTGATTTCAGCCTTTCCTGCAAAACGACCATCTTTTACAAATGATGGTGCTGAATATGGGCATACAGATACACATACGCCGCAAGAGCTGCATTTGTTTGGATTAGCAAGAGCAACATTACCACTTGTCTTTACAGTCTCTCTTGCAAGCAGAGTTACAGCACGAGAAGAGGCTGCCATTCCATGAGCAATTGATTCGTCAATTGGTTTTGGATAGTGGGCAAGTCCGCAAAGGAATACGCCGTCAGTTGCAAACTCTGAAGGTCCAAGTTTTGCGTGTCTCTCAACAAAAAAACCATCTTCATTTAATGGAACTTTAAAGAAATTTGCGATCTTCTCATCTCTATTTGGCACAATTGCAGATGCAAGAGTCAAAATATCTGTCTCAATCTCAAGAGGCATCTGAAGAACGTGGTCTGTTACAGTTATAAGAACTTTACCATCTTTAAGAGCAACTTGTGGTTTATTATCAAGACTGTAACGGATAAAGATAACTCCAGCTTCTCTTGCCTTCTGGTAGTTGTATTCTCTCTCCCCATAAGCTCTTATGTCTCTGTAGAGAACATAGACATCCATTTCAGGATTTATTTTCTTTAACTCAATAGCGTTATCGATTGAGTGTGTGCAGCAGACCCTTGAGCAGTATGGACGCTCAGAATCTCTTGAGCCAACGCATTGAATAAATACAGCAGATTTCATTGATTTGAGATTTTGATCCTGCTCCATCAATTTCTTATCAAGATCAAGGCTTGTGATAATTCTCTCATCTTGACCATAACAATATTCAGAAGGTTTTAATCCCGCACCGCCTGTAGCAATAACAGATACGCCATGCTCAATCTCTGAAGTTTGACCGTTGCAAAGAAGAGTTGATTTAAAATTTCCGACAAAACCCTGAACATCTTCTACTGATGTGTTCAGATGCAGATGAATTTTTGGATTACTTTCAATATCCTGCTTTACTGCAGCAAGCTGTTTTTGGATATTTTCGCCTTTATAAGTATGGTAAAGGTTATTTGCCTGTCCGCCGATTTTGGAATCTTTTTCAATTACATGAACTTCATAACCTTGATCAGCAAGATTTTTTGCTGCTGTAAGACCTGCAAGTCCAGCACCAATAACCATTGCAGCCTGATTAACTTTAAGTTCAACCTCTTTTAAAGGCTCCATTAAAGCAACCTTTGAAACTGCCATGCGGACAAGGTCTTTTGCTTTTTTAGTTGCAAGATCAGGGTTATTTTTGTGAACCCAAGAATCTTGATTTCTTATGTTGGTCATCTCAAACAGATATTTATTAAGACCTGCTTTCATAAGAGTCTCTTGAAAAAGCGGCTCATGTGTCTTTGGTGTGCATGCTGCAACAACAATACGGTTTAAGTTATGCTCTTTAATGAGCTTTGCTATGGTGTCTTGTGAATCTTGTGAGCATGAATAGAGGTTATCAGTGTAATATTCCACAAAAGGAAGGTTTGCGGCGTAGTCTCTTACTGAAGGAACATCAACAACTCCAGCAATGTTAGTTCCGCATCTGCATACAAAAACACCAATTCTTGGACGCTCTCCAACAATATTTGTCTCAGGAGTGCTTTCTGCCTTTTTGGTCATGGTATCTCTTACAGAACTTAAAAGAGAACCAGCTCCAGCAGCAGCAGCACTTGAATCAACAACAGCTTGCGGAATATCCTTGGGACCTTGGAAAGCACCAGAGACAAAAATTCCTTTACGGCTTGTTTCAACAGGTGAGAAACTTGAGGTCTGTGCAAAATTACCAGAAGTCAGCTCAATTCCAAGATTTTTGGCAAGTTCTATTGTTTCAGGGGCAATCTGAAGACCAACAGATAGAACAACCATGTCAAAAATTTCTTCAACTATTTCGCCTGTATCAGATACATAACGAAGGCTTAAATCATCAGAGTCATGCAAAGGATTTATTGTATGAACCTTTGTTCTTACAAATCTAACACCAGCTTCTTTGGCACGGTTGTAATATCTTTCAAACTCTTTTCCGTGAGTTCTCATATCCATGTAGAATATAGCACAATCAAGCTCATCACCCGCATGTTCCTTAGCAATTACTGCCTCTTTAATTGCATACATACAGCAGACAGAAGAGCAATACTTATTGTCGCACTTGTTCATATCCCTTGAACCAACGCACTGAAACCATGCAATCTTTTTTGGGTCTTTTTTGCGTTCAGCAAGAAGTTTATCTTTCTTTGTTGTTGGATGTGCTGGAACTTTTGGAAGAGTCATTATATGACCCTGTGATGGACCTGAAGCTGAGAGAATTCTCTCAAACTCCATTGATGTTACAACATTTGGCAGGTGTGAGTATTGGTAGTTATCAAAAATTTTCGGATCATACGGTTTAAAACCCGGGGAGAAGATAACTGCACCAGCATTGAGTGTTACACGCTCCTCTTTTTGCTTATAATCAATCGCCTTTGCAGGACATACCTCTTCGCAGTTGCCGCATTTATCCTTAGTAAGTTTAAGACACTTTTCAGGGTTAATTGCATATTTTAATGGAACTGCTTGAGGATATTCAACATATATAGCTTTACGGTTTATAAGCCCCATGTTGTAGGTATCTGTATCTTTGCTTGGACATTTTTCGGCACATGCACCGCATCCAACGCATAGATCAGTATTTACGTATCTTGGTTTTTTAATGACATCAATCTGAAAATTTCCTGCTTCACCCTTGATGTCAACAATATTTGATAATGTTAAAAGTTCAATGTTTAAATGCCGGCCGACCTCGACCAGTGTTGGTGAGATAATTCACATTGCACAGTCATTTGTGGGAAAGGTCTTGTCAAGCTGGGACATCGCCCCACCAACAGATGGACCATTTTCCACAAGGTAAACATAATAGCCTGAGTTGGCGAGATCAAGAGCAGACAGCATACCTGATATGCCCCCTCCCACAACAACCACTGAACCGTTTACGTTACTTGTCATTTTTTAACTCCTGATTATTATTATTTTTTGGTTTACTAATTAACACTTTATTCTATTAATACTTATTTAGTCAATAATTCGGTATAGTTTCTATAACAGAGATGTAGTCAATCCATAATTTAAGATATAGCTTATAACGCAATTTGACGTAAAATGAAAGGCAAACTTAGCCTTTAAAAGGCTGACTTGTCAATAGAATTCTGATTGCAACATAGAGTAATAACATCAGTTTTCACATGACTTCCAAGGTTTAGTTTTATTATAATTTATATCTTTTCTTTTAATGATTGAATAGGTAACCAAATCTTACAAAACGCCATAAGTTCGGTTTTGATAAAGCACGAATAGTGTTATCATTACATTGGAGAAACAAACTAAACAGATATAATTTGGGAGTCAAGTATAATAGCCGTGTATTCAACATTAAACATTTAGGAATAAAAGAAGGAGGATTTATGAAAATTTTAGTAATAGGTGGAAATGGAACTATAGGTAAAAAGGTAAGTAACCATTTTTCAAAAAAACACCAGGTTGTTATTGCTGGGAGGAACTCTGGAGATGTAAATGTAGATATTACTGATAGCAACTCTATTAAATCAATGTTTGAAGCTGTTGGCAATATTGACGCTGTTGTCTCTATCGCTGGGGAGGCAAAATGGGCAAAATTTGATGAGATGGCTGAACAAGATTTTTACGTTGGCATAAAAAGCAAGCTCATGGGGCAAGTGAATATCGTTAGAATTGGTAAGGACTATATAAACGTGGGAGGCTCTTTTACACTTACAACTGGAATATTGGCTGATGACCCTGTGGTTTTAACCACAAGTGCTGCTATGGTCAATGGTGCTATTCATAGCTTTGTTAAGGCTGTTGCTTTAGAGTTGAAAAATGGTATTAGAATCAATGTTGTCTCATCAGGAGTTGTTGAAGATTCAGCAGAAAAATACGAAGATTATTTTCCAGGACACAATCCAATACCAATGAAAAAAGTTGTTAATGGTTACGTAAAGAGTGTTGAAGGCAAAATTAATGGAGAAATAATAAGAATGTATGACAATTAATCTTGGATATCTATAAAGTACAGATAAAAACTTTTAAATCTGATGGTTAGGAAAAGAAGATTGTACTATCAGAAGTATCAAAATAGTTTGCTTTCCCATGAATTATTAGTGTATGAATTATCACCTAAAAGGTACATTTGATTGAAATCACAGATACGTATTTAAAAGAATCTATGTAATAGACTCTTTTAAATACGATATAATTTTACGCTTACCATAATATTATGGCGTATATAGTGTTACCAAACATCTTGTATCTATATTGCCGAGACTTTTCAATTGATGAGGAGTGTTAGAGTTGAATTTCATAGACTCTCCTGCTATCAACTCATATGTTTTTCCATCAATAGTCAGCTCAAGATTACCCTCCATTACGTATATAAACTCTTCACCATCATGGCGATACGCAACTGGTTTATGCTTTTTGTTAGATTCAATAGTCACCATGAACACTCTAAGATGTTCGTTTTCAGCTCCTGGGGTCAGGTTTTGATAATAGTAGTTTCCAGTTCTTCGTATATACTCCTTTGCTCTATTACCCGAAAGTGTGGCACGCTCCTCATCATTTAAGAAAGTGTCGGGATCAATCCCAAATACTTCAGAAAGTTTAATCATAAAACCAACTGATGGAGTAGTACGGTTGTTTTCCAGCTCCTCAATAAACTCAGGATTTCTTCCCGTTAGCTTTGCAAGCTCTTCATGGGTAAGTTGGTGAGATTTTCTTATCTGCATCAACTTTGAGCCAAAATCAGAATTTCTTTCTATCTGATCACCATCTTCTTTTCCATCATAGTAGTGACTTTCAATTGCACCATAGCACTCTTTAGCGATTTCACTTTTGTTTGTAAGGGTGTTTGCAAGAGATCTCATAACAATTTTCTGAATTTTTTCTGTAAGAAGAGGGATAAATATGGAGGCATCCTCAACAATACCAATATCAGCAAACCTAAATATTGGTGCATTTGGGTCTTTGTTAATTGCCACGATAGTCTTTGAATCAACAATTCCAGCTGTATATTGGACAGCACCAGATGTGCCAACTGTTATAAGAAGTTCGGGATGTATAGTTTTGCCAGTCTGACCAATCAGACGCTCATCATCTGTCCAATGCCACAAAACAGGCGGTCTTGTTGCACCAATCTGTGCGTTAAGTGCCGCAGCAAGCCTTCTTAGATGCCTGAAGCCCTCAATATTGCCAAGACCAGCACCACCTACAACTACCTTATCTGCACTTTCAAGGCTCTGATCGTATGAATTATCTCTTTTTACAGAGAGTAGTTTAATGGATGAACCATCTTTAATTTTAGGTATTAATTCTACCAAAACTGTTTCTACCAAATTTTGGTTGTTACTTAATGGGGGATTTTGTATTGCCTCTTTTTTAAATGAATTTGGCTGGACTGTAATAAACCCGGTTTTTGAGGAGTCTGAAAAGCCAAGTTCAGCCATGATTTCACCACCATGAGATGGACAGATTGCTACAATCTCTCTATTTTCATATTTAAGGCTCTGACAATCTGCAATCATTCCAGAACCACATATAGATGCACATCTTGCTGAAATTTCACGCATAATATCATTTAGTGGAAAAAGAAAAACGGCTGGATTTCTCTTTTTAACAATATCTGAAAGAGTTGTCGCTATAACCTCTGGGGGTAGGAAATAGTATCTGCTGTCTCCATCTATTGATAAATATTTCTCTACATTAAGTACAACTGCACGATCTGCACCATAAATCAATGCCTGTTCAATTGCTCGATCTACTGGGATCATCTCGTCACAATAGCTATCATAAGCAACAAGAACAAATACTACTTTTGCAGTCATACTCTCAGCAAACTGCCTTGCTCCATAAAGCACATTAAGACTTGTATCAAAAAGCAACTGATTTCTTAAATCACCATATATCCATATATCGCCCATTTTTACCCCACAAAGCCAGCATCTGATAGTTTTTGAGCTAAATGTTCTGCTTTTTGCTCAGTAGTTCCATCAACAAAGAGACATCTTTTTGATCGTTTCTCTCTGTTCCATGCGATAATTTTAGTTGGAGATGCAGCAAGTCCGGTCTCTTCAGGCCCAAGACCAAGAGTTGCATTATCCCAAAATTCAATGTTTTTATCAGTAAAGGCTCTCTCAATTCCATAAAGAGATGGAAAATCTATGTTTCCAAAAGCCGAACTGACGCTAAATGCCGCTCCAGAAAGCTTTTGACTCCGCACTTCAAATTTTTCTATATAGCCATCTGCCTTTCTTTCAACAATCCAACTACTCTCTATTTTAACACCATTACTATTTACTATGTCGCTATCCTTTGTATTGCTTAAAGTGAGTGAGTTTATATTGCCGACAAATGGAATATTCAACATTTGAGCTGTCTGAGGTCCTACATGACCTGTATCGCTGTCTGAGGTACGAGTTCCAAACAGAACAAGATCAAATGGTTGAAGTCTTTGCAATGCCCGCCTTAAAACTTTCGCAGTGACGTATGTATCAGATTCTTTAAGAGCCGGATCACATACCAGAATTGCTCTATCTGCACCCATTGCAATAGCTTGATAAAGCCCAAATGTTGAGGGTTTTGGTCCCATACTAACCACCGTTAAAGTTCCTCCATGCTCTTTTATTAAAAAGAGAGCCATTTCAATTGCTGGACGGTCAAAAGGATTTAACTCCATATTTTCCGAACTATTTCTGTTACTGCCTGGCAACATATTGTTAACCACCGATTTTACGCAGGTGATGATGTTAAGTTCCATTTATTTGTACCTGTAATATATCACAATTATTAATTTCATAGATTGTTATTGTCAGAATCACAAATTGACGTAGATTATTATGGATTGAAGTAAAGTAATAGAACTCAATATACCCTATACAATCAGAGTAATCCGTAATACTTGATAGCTACGACAGCAAATTTCTTGCAATTACCATTCGATGCACTTCACTTGTTCCCTCATAGATTCTTGTAACACGAGCATCACGATAATAACGTTCTATAGGGTATGATTTTGAGTAACCATATCCTCCATGAATCTGCACCCCCATATCTGCAACACGACTTGCTGTCTCGCTTGCCATAAGTTTTGCCATTGCAGCCTCTTTTGAAAATGGTCTTCCCATATCTTTAAGAAGTGCTGCCCTATAGACCATAAGTCTTGCTGACTCGACCTGTGTACCCATATCCGCAATCATGTTCTGTATAGATTGGTGTTTTGCAATAGGAACGTTAAACTGAATCCGCTCTTTTGCGTATTTTATCCCCTCTTCAAGTGCAGCCTGAGCAATACCAACGGCTTGAGCTGCAATACCAATACGCCCTGTATCAAGGGCTGCAAGTCCTATTTTAAGCCCTTGCCCCTCTTTTCCCAAAAGGTTATTTTTATCTATTTTACACTCACTAAGCCTAATTGAGCAGACAGGATTTGCCCGCATACCTGAGAGAGTTTCTCTCTCTCCAACAACAAAGCCAGCAACTCCCTTCTCAGCAATAATAACACTAATACCTTTTGCTCCTGATGATGTGTCTGTTCTTACAAAAAGCAGACAAGTTTCTGCAACTCCACCATTGGTTACAAACACCTTATTTGCGTTAACAATATAATGATCACTCTCACCGTTTTTTAGAGCTGTAGCTTCAATGGCAGAAGCATCTGAGCCAGCATTTGGTTCTGTTAAACAAAAAGCACCAATTTTCTTGCCAGACGCAAGCTCAGGAACAAATTTTTCATGTTGTTGTTTAGTACCAAATTTAAGAATAGGATATAGAGCAACACTGTTATGAACAGAGGCACACAAACCTAAGGATGCAGAAGCCTTAGATATCTCTTCAATAATTATAATATAGCTAACAGTATCCATACCAGCACCACCAAGTTCTTTTGGTACCTGTATGCCAAAGTAGCCAAGTTGTGCCATCTTATCTACAACTTCCCATGGAAATCGTTCCTCTTCATCAATCTCTTTTGCAATTGGAAGTATCTCACGCTGTGCAAAATCTTTGATTGAGTGTCTTATAACTCTATGTTTTTCTGTTAAAAATATGTCCATAAGCTATCTATAAATCCTTGTAATAAAATGAATACAATATCTATATCTTTACACAAAGAGCTCATCTATCAATAGAAAAAAATTGCTAATATGCTAAAATATATACATATTACATCCGATGACGCACAGCAAGTCCTTGTAAAAATCTTTTTAGATATTGGTCTCCACACTCTTTATAATTTTTACGCCCCTCTTTTCTAAACAGAGCTGAGAACTCACCCTTTGCTATATTCACTTTACCGAGCCTAAAAATTTCTATCATCTCATCTTGTTTAAGGTTAAGAGCGATCCTTATTTTCTTAAGGATAAGATTGTTACTAAGTGACTCTGAAGAGCTTTTTATAAAGTTACTTTTTTCTCGTAAATTTATATTACTCTCCCCCCCTACCCTATCTTTTTTATCTAAAATTTCAGAATCTTGTTCTAAAGAGTCAAACTGACTACCTCTATTATACAATATCAATCCATCAAAAAAACGTTCAAGTAGAGTTGTAGAACAAGCTACATACCCTTGTTCATCCTTTTTTTTTAAAAGATTAAGTAACTGTTCTTTATCTATCCGGCACTTTGCTATTGTAAAGATATTGACCATTGTGGCATCGGGAATGTTTAAAGCATACCTGAACATTCTTAGAACATCATTGTTTTCCATATTTTTTATCCCGTCTGTTCCTATTTTTGAATAGCTTTAAGTAACAGTTCAGTTTAAAGACAAAAGCAAAATAAAATCATCCCAATTTACAGTAAAAAACCATTATTTAACAAAAAATGGAGCCACCTTTGCCTGTTTAATATCAATAGTCTTCCATACCTTATCAACAACATATGGCTCGCTATCTAACCACTCTGATTTAAGAACTTCAAGTGAGTCAAATTCGCATATAATTACAGAACCACACATATTACCTTCATCATTTAAAATAGCAGCAGCATAAAGCCATTTGCCTTTAATACTCATCTCTGAAGCAACCTTAAGGTGTTCTTCTCTTGCTGCCATTCTTCTTTCAAGCGCATTCGCGTCTGTACCATCATAACCCATTACAATAAATTGCATAACTACTCTCCATTTTGCTAACAAATTTAAAAAAAGTATGAAGTATCTTAATTTTTAGTAAAGCATATTATATTTAATCAAACAAAACAATTTGAATTGCTACGCTCTACTCATGTTTTCACAATATTTTAAGAATATGCTTGAAATTAAAACAGTGTTTAATACAAAAAAAAACGTTAAAAATAAAAATTATTATTGACTATAAAATTTTATAGTGTAATGAATACTTATTCATTTTATTTAACTGGTGGTAAAAGTTTGTATATCTTAAATAAAAATTAAGAGCAGCAGTATTATAATAGATATAAACCACTTGTTTTTATTATATTTAATAGTTTTAATCAATTTGGTTAATAATAATATTTTCATCTTGTTAATCACTTCAAGTAAAGAGTGAACAATATGAAGGACAATTCAGGGAGAGAATTAAAAAAATGGCACAGTTTATATCAGACAGACGGGACATTGATTTTTTGCTTTACGAGATGCTTGATGCAGAGGCTCTTGCAACAAAACATGAAAAATTTGAGGAGTTCAATAGAAAAACCATTGATCTTATTGTATCTGAGGCGAGAAACCTTGCAGTAAAAGAGATTCTTCCAACTCAGAAAGAGGGTGATCTTCAAGGATGTAAGTTAGAAAACGGCAAAGTGACCACTCCGGAACCATTCAAGAGACTATACGAAATATTCTGTGAAGGAGAGTGGCTTGCCACAACCGAATCTGCTGAATGGGGCGGTCAGGGAATGCCAAGAACTGTTGCATCTGCTGCTGCTGAATATTTCAATGGTGCAAACTATCCTTTTATGATGTATCCGGGTCTTACTCATGGAGCTGGAAAACTTGTAGAAGAGTTTGGAACAGATGAACAAAAAAGGCTTTTTCTGAAAAACATGTATTCAGGAAAATGGGCAGGTACCATGCTCTTAACAGAACCTGGTGCTGGCTCTGATGTTGGTGCTTTGACAACAAGTGCAAAGAAAAATCCTGATGGAACTTACTCTATAACTGGAGCAAAAATATTTATATCTGGTGGAGAGCACGATTTGACAGAGAACATTATCCATCCTGTTCTTGCTCGTATTGAAGGTGCTCCTGAAGGTACAAGAGGTATTTCCCTATTTCTTGTACCAAAATTCAGAGTAAATACCGATGGATCGCTTGGTGAATTCAATGATGTTATTTGTACAGGTATTGAGCATAAAATGGGTATTCATGGCAACAGCACCTGCTCTCTCTCTCTTGGCAGCAACGGAAACTGCATAGGTACACTGCTTGGTGAAGAGAACAAGGGTATGAAAGCAATGTTTGTAATGATGAATGAAGCCCGTCTGCTTGTAGGTTTTCAAGGTTTTGCTTGTGCAACATCATCTTATATGTATGCTGTAAATTATGCAAAACAGAGAGTTCAGGGCAAAAGCCTTCTTGATATGATGAATCCTGATGCAAAAGCTGTCACTATCATCAACCACCCAGATGTAAGAAGACAACTTATGAAGATGAAGGTTTTTGTTGAAGGTATGAGAAGCATACTCTACTTTGTAAACTACTGTGCTGATATGGCATCCATTGGTGCAACAGAAGAGGAGAGAGCAAAATATCAAGGACTTGTTGAGGTTCTGACTCCAATTGCAAAGGGTTATGTAACAGACAGAGCCTTTGAGGTATGCAGCCAAGGTATGCAGGTATATGGGGGATATGGTTTTATCGAAGAGTATCCAATGGCACAGCTTTTGAGAGACTGCCGAATAACAATGATATATGAAGGTACAAACGGTATTCAAGCTATGGACCTTCTTGGTAGAAAACTTGGAATGAATAAAGGCAAGCCGGTTATGGATCTATTTGGAGAGATGCAAAAAACTCTTAATGTTGCCAAAGAGATTGAAATACTTGCCCCTTACACTGAAAAGATTGAGAAGGCATTTAATAAATTGGCTGAAGTTGCTATTCACATGGGACAGACAGCTATGTCTCCAAAAGTTCTCAACGCTTTTGCAAATGCCCATCCATTTCAGGATG
Organism: uncultured Desulfobacterales bacterium; assembly: GCA_964425195.1. Classification (GTDB taxonomy): domain Bacteria; phylum Desulfobacterota; class Desulfobacteria; order Desulfobacterales; family Desulfobacteraceae; genus Desulfamplus. Next base: position 43,588 of record CAYRLG010000005.1, on the reverse strand, counting down.
CTACAGGAGACGTGGTACTTGCGTGGATGCTTCTTTGGAGAGCAACAATTGCAGCTCAAAAACTTGAAGCAGCCAAAAAGAAAGATAAACCATTTTATGAAGGTCTTATAAAATCTCTTCAGTTCTTTGTGGACTCACTCCTTCCAATTACAATGGGAAACTTGATTGCAGTAAAAAATACAACAGGTGCAGCTGTAGAGATTGATGAAGCTTGTTTTGCAAGTTAATTTTTATGGATAAGTGGTCAAAATTAAATTTGTATGATAGCCGCATAAATTTCAAGACCGCCATGAAATAGAGGTATTAAAGATTTTCTTCCGGGCAGATAGTGTAAAAACTTTCTGTCTGGGAGAACAACTCCTGCCCGCCACCCTTTAAAATCTGATTCAAGTTTTTTACCAATCTTTGCAAACATCTTCTCACTCTCCCACTTATCTCCAATACGCTTTCCATACGGGGGATTTAAAACCACAAAGCCCTTTATATCACTCAATAGCAACGATTTTTCAGATATAGTTATCGATTCTTGATCTAACCCATTTTGTTCAGATAGAAATTTTTCAGGCACAATATCAAAAAAATCTCCATTTATTATTTTAATTGATGATGAGAAATTAAATATCTCAACTGTGCGTTCAAATCCTTTTAAAACAGTAGCATCTTTGTCCAATCCAAATATAAAATATTCTTGTGATTCGGCAGTTTTATATGACTGTGAAATATCTGCCTCTGCCATTTTTTTTATGTAATTCCACTGTCCATATCTAAAGCAGGGCCAAGATTCAAATGCAAACCTTCTGAAAAAACCTGCTGGAATGTTATTTGCTATCATTGCAGCCTCTAAGGCAAATGTACCTGAACCGCACATTCCGTCAATCATGGGAAGCTGTTTTGTTAAATGTGGTGGTGTTAGATCAAAATATGATTTTTTATCAGAATTAGAGTATTTATTATTACAACTAAACGGGTAATTCATGGCACAAAGAATTGCAAATGCCAAAGTCTCACGAATCGGTGCTACGCTTACATTTTCCTTTAGTCCTCTTTTATGTAAAAGCTCTCCACTGCTGTCTATAGATATTTCAAAAAAATCATCTTTAGCTCTTATAAAAATTGTCTGATTAACCATTTGTAGACTTTTTGTTTTACTCAATTTTGTGTTGCTTAAAGTATTGAAATGTTCCGAAATTAAATCCATTGCTCTTTGAGCAACAGCATCTGTATGGTAAAGCCTTGAAGATTTGGCTGACACGACAACCTCAAAAGATAGGGCAGGATTAAGGTAAAGCTCCCACTCAATCTCTTTTAGCTTTTTTTCAAGAGTTCTAAAATTTTCAGCTTTGAACTTTTCAATTCTCATCAAAATTTTAGACGGGCTTCTCAAATAGAGGTTTGCAGCATAGCAGCCTTGAATAGTTGCTGTAAATTCAACTCCTCCTGAAATAATCTCTATATCTTGCAATCCAAATGATTCATCTTTCAGCTTTAATGCAGATATTTCTCTACAGCATAAACTTGTGAGACCCGGTGATGTTGCTGCAAAAAAACGGTGGGGTCTTGCAGTGATTCTTCTTTTTACCCTTTTTTCCAATGGAGTTTTCTTTATCATTCGTAAATACCTTTGTATTTTAATTTAACAGGTTATGTTATAATTGCTAAAATCAGGTTGATAAAAAATGCCTGATATCAACTTTTATATAAATTTTATCTGTTAACAGCTTATTATCAGTGTTGTATGAAGATGTGAAATCTATTTTGCTGTTTATAACAAAAAAATTAGCAATACTCGGCATCAAGTCTTTAAAAGTTTGGGTTGAATCTAAAAAAGCTGCTCTCAAATTAAAATAATCAGGAGTTTTTATGTCTCTTAATATAAGTAACATCTCAAAAGACCTCAGGGGTGCAGGTAGTTTGACAGTAGATGCAATTAAAGGGATTACTGATATTACAGAATCTCTGCATCAGGCAATAATCAGTTTTGGTGGAATATTAGGTGGAGCTAATCAATCTCATACAAATGGAATAACAGGAGTTGTTTACAAAAATATTAGAAATGTTACTCAACTTGTGGGTAGTGGAATTGATGCTGTTCTTGATAGTCTGGTTCCTAAAGAGGATTATTCTGATAATAATGATGTATCGCCAAGTCGAGAAGCGATTGTTTCAGCATTAAACGGCGTGTTGGGAGATCATCTTGTCAAAAGAGATAATCCGCTTGCAATAAAGATGCAGCTCCGCAGTAAAGGGAAACCATTAAATAGAAAAGATATTTTTAAAGCAATTGAGAAATCTGATGGAAAAGTTGCTATAATGGTTCATGGATTGTGCATGAATGATCTGCAATGGAACAGAAACGGACATGATCATGGAGAAGCTCTTGCCCGAGATTTAGGATATTTACCGCTTTATCTTCATTACAATACTGGACTTCATATTTCTGAGAACGGGAAAAAATTTTCTGATATTCTTGAAACAGTCATATCTCCAAACTCTTCTAATCAGGTAAAACTTGTTATAATAGGTCACAGTATGGGTGGGCTTGTCTCTAAAAGTGGCTGCTATTACGGGAAAAAATCTGGACACAAGTGGCTTAATCACCTTGATAAACTCATATTTCTTGGCACACCTCATCATGGAGCACCATTGGCAAAAGCAGGAAGCTGGATTGATAATATTCTTGAATTAAATCCATACAGCTCTCCTTTTGCTAAATTAGTAAAAATCAGAAGCTGCGGATTGACAGACCTTTGTTATGGCAATGTGGTTGATGATGACTGGAAAGGTAGAGACAGGTTTTCATTGTCAAGAGATAGGCGAAATGCTCTGCCTTTGCCAGAGGGAATTGATTGTTATTCAATAGCTGTAACTACTTTTAAAGAGCCTTATAACTGCGGTGCTGATTTAGCAGGAGATGGACTTGTAACATTAAGCAGTGCTTTGGGCTATCATAGAAAAAAAGAGTTTAACCTTTTGTTTCCTAAGCAAAATAAGTGGATTGGCAGCAATATAAATCACATAGATATTCTCAATAACCATCATGTATATAGAGTCATAAAAAATTATATCATACAGCCTCAAGCAGTGCCACAGATTCTATATGAAATGTGTGGGGAAACATATCAACCGGCTGTACCTCAATAACTCTATACATTGACTTTAACATTGCAAGATCACGAGCTAAGGTAGCAGGATTGCACGAAACATAGACAATTCGTTTAGGGGCAATGGCGAGTACTTGTTCAACAACGTCTTTGTGCATACCAGCCCTTGGTGGATCAATAATCATAACATCGCATTTTTTTGCAGACACAGAGATGCTTTGTCCCTCTCTCAAATTGCTATACTCATTAATAACGTGAGGCAAAACATCTTTTATATCTCCCACATAAAATTTGCAGTTTTTAATATTGTTCAATGCTGCATTTTTTCTTGCATCTTCAACTGCACTCTCAACAATCTCAATGCCTGTAACCTGTGCAGCATCTTTTGAAAGCCATATAGGAATAGTGCCTGTACCAGAATAGAGATCAATTACATGCTCTTTGCCAGAAAGCGAGGCATAATAAGAGACTAAAGAGTAAAGAGTTTCAGCCCCTCTTGTATTGGTTTGAAAAAATGAGTTTGCTGAAATATCAAATGTAAAATTCCCAAGTTTTTCCCTGATACATCGCTCACCAGCAAGAACTTTTTCATACTCTCCTATGGCAATTGAGGCTTTACGTGAGGTCACATTGTTGACGACAGATGTAATTACAAGATATTTATCCATTAACTGTTTAGCTAATGGTATCAAAAGTCCGTCATGTTCTTGCCGTGTAACCAAATTGACCATCCAATTCCCAAACGCTTTTGAGTTTCGCAACATAACAAAACGCCAAAAACCTTCATGGGTTTTAAGATTATAAGCAGGAACACCAGAATTTTTTATGTACTGCCTGATATCGTTTAATATCTGATTGCCAATATCAGGCTGAATCAAGCACTGTTCAATATCAATGACTCTGTCAAATGTACCCGGCACGTGAAGCCCCAAACCAAAATCCTTTTTTATTTGAGGATCTTCAAGCTCTTCAGGAGTGAGCCAGCGTCTATCACTGCATGAAAATTCCATCTTGTTTCTAAATCCAAAAATATCTTCTGAAAGAATAACCTCTTTAACTATAATATCACTTAAAAGCCCAATATGCTCAAGAGAGTCAATAACATGCTGGCGTTTATATTTGAGCTGTTCACTATATGGTAAAGCCTGCCACTTACAACCACCACAGTGCTTAGAGTAATTACAAGGAGCCTTCTGACGTAGAGATGAAGGCTCAATCAGCTCAAGCAACACTCCTTCAGCATAATTTTTTTTCTTTTTTGTGATTCTAACTTTTACTATGTCTCCTGGTATTGCCCTGTCTATAAACACTGGAAATCCATCAGGCTTAGCAAGTCCCATTCCTCCAAAGACAAGGTCAATTATCTGAAGTTCTGTGGTTTTTCCTTTTTGAAATGCCATATACTTTGCTCCTTTTTTAGGAATATAAAATCTCAAACAAAAGCTAAGATAGCCTATCTGCAATATTTTCACTATTTACTAAATCATAGCATCTGCTCTATTGTTAGTAAATCACATAACTATTATCCATTTAACGATATTTACTTTTTAAAATATAAACCTAAAAAATAAAGGAGACTAATATGACAAGTTTAATTACGGTATTTATTAACAATGAACCAGTTGAATTGTGTAAAATTTTAAAATTTCAAAATCTTGTATTAAGTGGTGGAGAGGCAAAACAGGTAATTATAGAAGGTATGGTCACTGTAAACGGCACTGTTGAGAGACGCAAAAGAAAAAAAATATTTAGCGGTGATATAGTGGAATTTAATGGGCAAAAGATTAAAATTATCGCAATTTAAACCACATTGTTACCATGATATATTTAGGAACGGTCTTAATCATAAAAAAATAACAACCGCAGCAAGAGCTGTTGTTCCTAAATAGAAATAGATTTCATATCCTGATTTTGAGAATCCCTGTTCTTTTATTTCGTTATCGTTATAACATCGAGATGCCATAGCTATCGCAAGTGAATCAGCGGAGTTAAAAATCTTTATAAGCAATGGAACTGTTAGATATTTAATCTTTTTGATCGGATTTTTTTGAAGATGTGCACATCTGGCTCTCTGTGCATCTGAAATATCTGATATTTTTTCAAGAATTAACGGGAAGAATCTCACAAAAAGGCTAACCATAACTCCAACTCTTTTTTGGGGTATAAATGGAATAGGTTTTAAAAACCAGATAACTGCATTTTTTATTGAAAAAGAGGTGGTTGAACACGCAAATAAAATTCCCATAACCATAATTATAAAAAAACGCAACGAGACTTTAGCTCCATCAAGTACACCCTCTTTTGTAATATGAAGATAAGGAAGGAAATTGATATTAATATAGCTTATTACCTCTGCTATATCAGTATCCATAAAACTCAAATTTTTCATAGATGGATAGATAGGTATAGAGATATAAGTTCCAGAAGTAACAAGACATCTAACAAGAAATACAAAAAAGATGAGGATAAAAAAATACTTAAGCTCTTTAATCAACGTTAAGATGTGCAATTTACAACAGTAAAGTAGCCATAAAAGAACGGCAATAATAGATAAAAGGGGTATAAAATTAGCTTTAATAACTATTATACTCATAAAGCATATACAGATTATTTTGCACCTAACATCCATTCTAAAAAGGACAAAGGCACCATGACGATATGATAATTGAGTTACCTTTCCCATGGCACTATTTCCATACCAAATTTAGAGGCACAAGGTTCACGAATACCAAATTTTTCAACATCTTTCAGAATAGAATTGGGTTTATCATCTGCTACTAAATGTCCCTCATGGATAATTATCATTCTTGATGCCCAGAATATACACTTTTCGATATCATGAGTTGAGAGAATTACTGTATGACCTGCTTTATATAACCAGATAATGGAAGAGAGAAGCTCACACGTTCCAGCATAATCTAAATTGGCAAACGGCTCGTCCAGAACAATAACTTCTGGTCTCATGGTTAATACCCCAGCAATAGCAAGCCTCCGTTTCTCCCCACCAGATAGTGTTGCGGGGTTCTGATCTTTTAAATGTAGTAATCCAAGCTGTTTTAAAGCAGCAATTGTTCTTTTATGGATTTCCGCTATAGGTAAACCTATATTCTCAGGACCAAATGCAGCATCTTCAAATACAGTCTGTCCAACAATCTGACAATCTGCATCTTGAAATATCATTCCTACAATCTGGCGGGCATATTCAACGTTGGAATCTACAATCTTACCATGAATCCACACCTCTCCCGAAGTAGGAGATAACAACCCATTCAAATGACGAAAAAGTGTTGATTTACCTGAGCCATTTCGTCCAGCAACTATAATAAATTCTCCAGATTTAACACTAAAGGAGATATTTTTTATTCCTCTATCAGTACTACTGTAAATGTGTGAAAGGCGTTTTACTTCAATAATATTAGCACTATGTTTAACCATCGGTCATATTTTACCTAGTTTATGATAAATTGCCCTATAATGTAATATAGTCATATATAGCTTATCCACCTCATAAACTTAGTTTTTCCTCAAGATTAGCTCTCAAGAACTTTACACAGTAAGCAGCAGCAACGATTTTGAGGATGTCTGCAATTATAAATGGATACATTCCAACAAGAAAAGCCTTCTCCCAGGGCATTGCAGTGGCAAATTTCAACCATGGAACCCCTGCTGAATAGATAATAATAGAGCCAATTAACATACCTATAATATCTCCAAATAACGTTTTCCCCATTTTCTGAGAGATAAAGCCAATGCTTAACACAGCTGGTATATAACCAAATAAATAACCACCTGTAGGACCCAAAAGTCGTCCTAAACCACCCGTGCCTCCTGCAAAGACAGGAAACCCAGATGCACCCATAAATAGATAAATGCCTAATGCAGCGCTACCCCATTTTGGTCCAATCAAAAGAGCTGCCATGAAAACAAACATATTTTGTAATACTATTGGTACTGGACCTATAGGAATAACCAGATAAGCTCCAGCAGCAATAAGTGCTGCAAATAGTGCGGAATAGACAGTCATTCTTAAATCTTTTGAGATATTCATATTAATTTTATCACTCATTAGTTTAGTTATATCCATCTAATATTAAGTTAAAAATAGTTAACAAAATTAATCCTTTTGATAAAAGCAATCACCGTAAATGATCCTTTTTTTATATCCATTTTTGTCTATTATTAATGCACCGCTGTCATCCACATCAATAGCAACACCTTCGTAGATATCATCAAACGTTTCAATTCGTACTCGCTTACCAATGGTAGATGTCATCTCCTTCCACTGCTTTATAAGACTTTTATATGGTATTTGATTATCTTGACTATTAACAGTTGCAAATTGTATTGATTTTTTAGATATAGATTCATCAATATTGGCTTCTATTAATTGATTTTTAAAGCAATCAATGAACGAATATAGCAAATCCATTGTGTCAATATCTTCTTTTAAAAATTTACCTAAAGCATGCTTTATTGAAATTGCATTAGGTTGTTCCCTCTCAGGATTATTATTGACATTAATGCCCACACCAATATTAACGAATGATACCATATCTCCGTCCGTCTCCATTTCAGACAACAACCCAGCAAGTTTTTTATCTTTTAATAAAATATCATTAGGCCATTTTACACTAACATCTAATTGATATTTTTGCCTTAATGTTTTTGCAAGCGATAAAGATGCTGCAAAGTTTACATGAAACGCCAGCGGAGGAGGAAGTTTGGGTCTAAGTATGACAGTAAACCACAACCCACCTCTTTCTGAAGACCAATTTCGGTTAAGCCGTCCTCTCCCTTTAGTCTGCTCTTTAGCAAGAACGACACTAAGGTGTTGTGCATTATTACGTGCCAACTCTTTTGCTTTATCCATTGTACTTGAAACTATTTCAAAATAGTAAATCACTTTTTTTCTATCTATAAAAATATTAATAAAAAAACAGTTAAAAACAAATAAAGCTCTCATTAGAAGCTAAATATCTACTAATGAGAGCTTTGGTTATTATATTTGACTTTTTAAAAATTACAATCTCAATTATTTATCAACTACAAGTTCAATCATTGACATTGGAGCAGCATCACCAGAGCGTGGTCCAAGTTTGATAACTCTTGTATATCCACCCTCTCTACTACCAAATTTTTCTGTAGCATCATTAAATAATTGATGTACGACATCTTTTTCTCTAATATAGGCTAATGCCTGACGTCTTGCATGTAAATCCCCTCTTTTAGCCAGGGTAATCATTTTATCTGCATGTTTTCTTAATTCCTTTGCTTTAGCATCGGTAGTTTTAATGCTCTCATGCTTAAATAGGGAAGTTACCATATTTCTAAACATGGCTTTTCTGTGGCTTGAGGTTCGGTTTAGCTTTACGCCTGCTTTTCTATGTCTCATGGGAAATTTTTTTCTCCTTCGTTACCTTGATATTCATCAAGAAGGGTGTTCCGAATCTTCGTCGTTCGATAGTTGCTCAACCACTTCATCTTCAGCAGGTGGTTCAAATCCATCAAGATCCATGCCAAGAGATAAATCCATTGAAGTTAATACCTCTTTTATTTCATTCAAAGACTTTCTTCCAAAATTCTTGGTCTTAAGCATTTCACTCTCTGTTTTCTGAACAAGCTGATAGATTTTGAGTATTTGGGCATTCTTAAGACAATTGGAACTCCTTACAGAGAGTTCCAGTTCATCAACGCTTCTGTAAAGATTTTCATTAAAGTCTTTAGCAGAACGTTCATGATCTCTGTCTTCCTGTTCAGGCTCAATGTCTTCGTCAAAATTGATAAAAGGGTTCATCTGCTCTTTGAGAATTTTTGCTGCAAAGGCAACCGAATCCTCAGGAGTAACACTGCCATCTGTCCAGACCTCCATGGTCAGTTTATCATAGTCGGTTTTTTGACCGACTCTTGATGTTCCAACCACATATTTAACTCTTTTTATAGGTGAAAAAACGCTGTCTATGGGAATAGTCCCCACCGGAGCATCAGGATCATTATTAGCAGATGCAAGTGCAAACCCTTTTCCTGTTTTCACTTTCAAGGACATTTTTAATACCCCACCTTTTGATAGGGTTGCAATATGTTGATCCGGATTGAGTATTTGCACACCAGGATTAATGCCCTGAAGATGTGCCGCAGTGACATTGCCTTCTCCTTCAACATTGACTGTTAAAGTTTTATCTTCTAAATTATCAACCTTAAGTCTTACTGCTTTAAGATTCATTATAATTTCAGAAACATCTTCTCTTATATTAGGTATTACACTATACTCATGAAGTGCTTCCTCAAACTTTACAGAAACAATGGCTGCACCATAAAGGGACGAGAGAATAATACGCCTCAGAGAATTACCTATTGTTATTCCAAAACCTCTTTCAAGGGGTTCACATACAAACTTACCGTACGTAGAGGTTGTTGTAACAACAACCTTTTCTGGCTTGATCATCTCATGCCAGTTCACATATACAAGTTCATCTGATGACATTGTTTATCTCCTGATATAATCTTAGGACAAACTGCTACTCTATAAACTATTTTGAATAGAGCTCTACAATCAGCTGTTCCTGTATGGGCAGTGTAATATCTTCACGGTTTGGCAGCGATTTTACTACCCCCTTTAATCCGTCTTTATCAAGTTCAAGCCACTGAGGTATTCCTCTTCTTACAACTGTTTCAACGGAATCAGCAATAGCTTTCATATTTTTGCTTTTCTCTCTGAGTTCAATTACATCACCGGATTTCATAATATATGAAGGAATATTAACTTTTTTTCCATTAATTAGAAAATGGTTATGCCTTACAAAGTGTCTTCCTTGAGTTCTCGAGCTTGTAAAACCAAGTCTGAATACAACATTATCAAACCTTCTCTCAAGAAGACTTAAAAGGTTAGTACCAGTAATTCCCTTCTGACTATCAGCATTATTGAAAATAATTCTAAACTGTTTTTCAGAAATGCCGTAGATTCTTCTAACTTTTTGCTTCTCTCTAAGCTGAATGCCGTAATCAGAACTTTTTCCGCGACGCTGACCATGCTGACCAGGTGGATATGCTCTTCTATCAAAACTGCATTTGTCTGAATAACAACGATCGCCTTTAAGAAACAACTTCATATTTTCGCGCCTGCATTGACGGCAGACAGAACCTCTATAACGTGACAACGTTTTCCTCCTTATATAACATCTTAAAACCTATGGATAAGGTAAAGATATAAAACCTATTAACAAGGTAAATAGAATTTGGATAAAATTAAACCCTTCTTCTCTTTGGCGGTCGGCATCCGTTATGAGGTACAGGGGTAACATCTTTTATCATAGAAATATTAAAACCAAGAGCATGAAGTGCCCTTAAAGCTGACTCTCTACCAGCACCTGGACCTTTAACATAAACGCTAACATTTTTCATTCCATGTTCCATAGCTTTAGCGCCAGCATCCTCAGCAGCCATTTTTGATGCAAAAGGTGTACTTTTTCTTGAACCTTTAAAGCCTTGAATACCTGAGCTTGACCAAGAGATAGTATTGCCCGTCTCATCAGTTATTGTTACAATGGTATTGTTAAATGTTGACTGAATATGTACCACACCTGTGGATATATTCTTTTTGACTTTCTTTTTAGTTACTGTCTTTCTTGCTTTTTTTGCCATTATCTTCCCTATCTCTCCTGATTAGCAGAATGCCCACTAATAAATGTCATAAACACTACCTTAAATATCACACACAATATTTACTTCTTCTTTTTAACAGCAGCACGTTTTGGACCTTTTCTTGTTCTGGCATTAGTGCTTGTTCTCTGACCACGACAAGGAAGGGATTTTCTATGACGAAGCCCGCGATAGCATCCCAAATCCATAAGTCTTTTGATGTTCATTGAAGTCTCGGCTCTAAGCTCACCCTCAACTTTATATTTACTATCAATGACCTTTCTTATCTCATTTACCTGCTCTTCAGTAAGCTCATCTGCTTTCATAGTTGGATTGAGACCCACTTCAGAAATGATATCCATGGATCTACTTTTGCCTATACCATAAATACCGGTCAATGCAATCACTATATGTTTATTTCTCGGTAAATCTACGCCTGCAATTCTGGCCACGCTCTATACCCCCCCTATCCTTGCTTCTGATTATGACGTTTATTTATGCATATGACCCTAACAACTCCAGATCTACGGATAATCTTGCAATCTTTACATATTTTTTTCACTGAAGCTCTAACTTTCATTATTATTTACTCCCTCAAAATATGCTGTAAAAAAAATATTTACTACAAATATCTAAGCAGCATATATGCATATATATTATATGTACTATTTATAACGATATGTAATTCTACCACGTGATAAATCATAAGGTGATAGCTCCACTGTCACTTTATCACCCGGCAAAATTTTAATAAAATGCATTCTCATCTTGCCCGAAATATGTGCAAGGAGCTGATGCTTATTATCAAGTTCAACTTTGAACATGGCATTTGGTAGTGTCTCAAGTACCGTGCCCTCAACTTTGATGGGTTCTTCCTTTGCCATACATTTACTTACTCCTTGTAATATACCCTACTATCACATGTGTCGGGTAAAAAAATTATCTTCTTCCTTTTATTGCCCCTGTTTTACCCAGAAAACCTTCATAATTTCTTGAAATCATGTGCGTTTCAATCTGAGAAATAGTATCTATAGCCACTCCTACAACAATAAGCAGTGCAGTACCACCAAAATAGAAAGGCACATTAAACTTTGTCATCAGCATGGTTGGAAGAACACATATTGCCGAAACATAGACTGCTCCACCAAGAGTGATTCGTGTCAAAACCTTATCAATGTACTCCGCAGTTTTTTTACCCGGTCTAATTCCGGGTATATACCCACCATTTTTCTTCATTCTCTCTGCAACATCATCAGGATTAAAAGTTACAGCTGTGTAAAAAAAACAGAAAAATACAATAAAACCTACGTATATTAAGTTATATATAGCTGTTTCTGGACTCATTGCAGATGCAACTTTTTGCATAAATGGTATATCAATAAAGTTAGCAAGAGTCGCTGGAAACATTATTATAGAAGATGCAAAAATCGGAGGAATAACTCCAGCAGTATTTATCTTCAATGGAAGATGAGAAGTTTGACCTCCATACATCTTACGACCAACAACTCGCTTTGCATATTGAACTGGGATTCTTCGTTGTGACTGTTCCATAAAAATAATACAGCCAATTACAATAACCATGAGAATAATCAAGATAATTACTATGAATATCCCCATTTCACCGGTTGATACAAGGCGAAGAGTATTACCAATTGCCGTTGGCATCCTTGCCACAATCCCAGCAAAAATTATGAGGGAAATACCGTTTCCAATACCTCTCTCAGTAATCTGTTCTCCTAACCACATTATAAATGCGGTTCCCGCTGTAAGTGTTATAACAGTAACAATACGAAAACCCCAACCTGGGTACATAACCACAGGAGCACCTGCCGGAGAAGTCATGGCTTCAAGCCCAATACTTATACCAAATCCTTGTATAATACTTAATATAACAGTGCCATATCTGGTATATTGTGTAATCTTTTTTCTGCCATGTTCCCCCTCTTTTGACAACTGTTCGAGATGAGGAACAACAACAGTCATTAATTGAAGAATAATTGAAGCGCTAATATAAGGCATGATTCCAAGGGCAAAAACAGAAAGATTTTCGAGTGCTCCGCCTGAAAACATGTTAAACATTGCAAAAAGGGTTCCTCTGGTACTATCAAAAAAAGAGGCAAGTGCTGCGGCATCAATTCCCGGAGTAGGAACATGAACTCCAACTCGATAGACAAAAAGTAATGCAAGCGTAACAAGTAGTTTTCTTTTAAGATCGGGAAGCTTAAGTATGTTCTGATATCCGCTTTGAATCATTAATAAAACCTCAGACTATTACTATTCTCATAATTAGTTACTGTAATATACTACCACCGGCTGTCTCAATTTTTTCTTTTGCTGTTTTACTAACAAGACAATTTTTTATAGAGAAGACTTTAGTAACTTCACCATTACCAAGCACTTTTACCTTGTCAACATAGCCTTTAACAAGCCCAGAGTTTCTTAACGTTAATTCATCAATGATGATACCAGACTCAAATCTATCATTAAGATCGGCTACATTCACTATAGCTATCACATCTCTGTGAATATTTTTAAAACCTCTTTTGGGTAGTCTTCTATGCAAAGGCATCTGACCGCCTTCAAATCCAGGTCTTACTCTACCACCCGATCTTGCTTTTAACCCTTTATGACCTTTTGTTGAAGTTTTGCCCATACCTGAGCCAGGACCACGCCCTACTCTCTTTCTTTTATGTCTACTACCTTCAGCAGGTGACAACTCATGCAACTTCATATCAAACCTCCTCAACGCTAACAAGATGAGGAACTTTTTTTACCATCCCCATAATTGCAGGATTCATATTATGTTCAACTACCATGTGCATCCGTTTTAACCCCAGTGCACGAAGGATTTTTCGATGCTTTTCAGGGCGACCAATGAGGCTTCTTATCTGTTTTAATCTTACTTTACCAGACATTATTCGTCTCTCCGCTACAATTCTTCAGGTTTAAGGCCGCGTCGTCTTGCAACCTCATCCTTTGTTTCTAATAATTTTAGTCCCGCCATAGTTGCTCTAACCACATTGTGTGTATTATTAGTTCCGATACATTTAGTCAATATATCAGTAACACCTGCGGCTTCGAGCACAGCACGAACAGCACCACCAGCGATAACACCTGTTCCAGGAGAAGCGGGTTTCAATAAGACTCTACCGGCACCTGAGCGACCAACCACTTCAAAAGGAACAGTGCCATCAAGTATAGCAATTTTTGTCATACTTCTTTTTGCCTTTTCAACCCCTTTACGAATAGCCTCAGGAACTTCTCCAGCTTTACCAAGACCGAACCCCACACTGCCAGCACCATCACCCACAACACAAAGTGCACTAAAACTAAAATTTCTTCCACCTTTTACAACTTTTGCAACTCTATTGATCCGTACTACTTTATCAATTAATTGGCTCTCTTCTGTCTGTTTACTTACCAAAGGATATCCTCCATATTAGAATTGTAACCCTGCTTCTCGGGCTCCGTCTGAAAGTGCTTTCACACGACCATGATAAAGAAATCCATTCCTGTCGAAAACAACCTTAGTAATTCCCTTGTCAAGTGCCCTTTTGGCAACCATTTTACCAATGGTCACTGCTGCATCTTTATTACCAGCTTTTTTACCACTATCTTTAAATTCTTTTTCAAGTGTGGATGCAGAAACAATGGTATTGCCATCAATATCGTTAATTATTTGGGCATATATATGACTGGCACTTCTAAAGATATTTAATCTTGGACGATCTTCAGTACCTGTCATCTTTTTTCTGATTCTTTTTTTTCTCTTTAATCTCGAGATATATTTTTCGGATGTATTTGCCATAACATTCTTATTCCCAGTTTAGATTATTTTGCTGCAGACTTACCAGCTTTCTTTATTATAGTCTCATCAGAATACATTATACCTTTACCTTTATATGGCTCAGGAGGTCTAATTCTTCTGATATTTGCTGCAGTCTCACCTAAATTTTCTTTATCAATTGAAGAGAGAGTAATCTGGGTGTTTTTATCTATCTTTGCAGAAATTCCTTCAGGAAGTTGAAAATTTACAGGATTTGAGTAACCAACACTTAATATTATAGTTTTGTCATTGAGCTCTGCTCTATAACCAATTCCGCTCAACAAGAGAGTTTTTTCATAGCCATTAGTAACTCCAGTTACCATATTTTGTATTAAAGCACGATACATACCCTGAAGTGCTACAGTTTTACGATCCTCTGAATTATTAGAAAAAACACGTAAAATTCCATCTTCAATACTAATTTTTACAGCCGGATTCAGACTTCTGGTTAATGTCCCTTTAGGACCATCAACAGTCAATGACTCGCTATTAAGAGTTATTGTGACTTTTGCTGGAATCTGGATCGGTTTTTTACCTATTCGTGACATACACCCCTCCTGTGTTACCAAATATTACAGAGGACTTCACCGCCCACATTCTCGTTTCTTGCCTGCTTATCCGTCATCAAACCTTTTGAAGTGGATAAAATTGATATTCCAAGACCATTTAAAACCGGCTTTATATCTTTAGACTTTTTATAAATCCTTCTACTGGGCTTACTAACCCTTTCAAGTCCATAAATTGCAGGTTTCTTATTTCCAACGTATTTTAAATAAACACGTAATATTCCCTGCTTACTGTCTTCAAGGAATTTGTAATTTTTTATATATCCTTGCTCTTTTAGCACCCGCGCCATTTCGATTTTCAGTTTAGACCCGGGGATATCCACTTTTGCGAATTCAGCTTTTCCACCATTTCTGATTCTTGTAAGCATGTCCGCTATGGGATCACTCATTGCCATTTTTATCTTATCTCCTGATCAAGTTCTTAAAAGATACTATTACTTAAACAAAAGTATTAGGTTAGTATTCTAACTTAGTACAGTCTATGAAATGTTGTAAACATTCAAGTTAGTTATACGTTTTTATATTTCTTAACTACAAGCTTATTACTACTACCAACTTGATTTTGTAACTCCTGGTAATCTACCAGCAGATGCAAGATTTCTGAAACAGATTCTGCATATACCTGCTTTTCTTATAAACCCTCTGGGTCTTCCACATATCGGGCAGCGATTATAAGCACGTACCTCAAATTTCTGCTTCCGCTCCGCCCTAACAATAAGAGACTTTTTTGCCAAAATTCCCTCCTAGTTTTTAAAAGGCATACCCAATAATTTCAGGAGTGTTTTGCCTTCTTCATCTGTTTTTGCTGTCGTGACTATAGAGACATTAAGTCCCTTAATGCTGTCTGTCTTATCATAGTCAATTTCAGGAAAAATTATATGTTCCTTAATGCCAAGGCTGTAATTACCTCTTCCATCAAATGCTTTTCCAGATACGCCTTTGAAGTCACGTACACGTGGAAGTGCTATATTGATCAACTTCTCCAGAAAATTATACATTTTTTCACGACGAAGTGTTACCATACAACCAATTGGCATACCTTCACGAAGTTTAAAAGCGGCTATAGATTTTCTGGCTTTTGTTATTACAGGCTTCTGTCCAGCAATCAAAGCAAGATCTGCCACAGCAGAATCAAGAAGTTTTACATTTTTGATTGCTTCTCCAAGTCCTATATTTAACACGATCTTTTCCAGCGTGGGAATCTGCATCATGTTCTGATAACCAAAATTTTTCTTTAACTCTGGTATGACTTCTTTTTCATATATATCTTTAAGGCTCAACGTTTTGCTCCTCGGCTGCATATTAAGCATCAATCTGTTCATTGCATTTTCTGCAGAATCTTACCTTTTTACCATCCTCGAGCTCTCTCATGCCAATACGAACAGGTGTAACACATTTATTACACATTAGCATGAGATTAGAGTAGTCAATTGACATTGGCTTCTCAACAATACCGCCCTGAGGATTTGCTTGGGTAGGTCTCTGATGAATCTTTGCAATATTTACATTCTCAACTACAGCCCGATTTTTTTTTCTGAGCACCTTTAAAACCTTACCGATTTTTCCTTTATCTTTACCGGCAATGATTTTAACTTTATCGTCAGTTTTTATTTTTGTTTTTATTCTTTCCATTTGGAATCCTCTTAAAATACTAAACTGAAGCGGTTATTTAAAGAACTTCAGGCGCCAAAGAGATTATTTTCATAAACTTTTTGGCTCTCAGTTCCCTTGCAACCGGGCCGAAAATACGTGTCCCAACTGGTTCGTTGGAATTGTTGATGATAACTGCTGAATTGTCATCAAATCTAATCATAGATCCATCGGGTCTTGAAATCTCTTTTTTAGTTCTGACAATCACAGCTTTTACTACATCGCCTTTTTTTACTTTGGCGTTGGGTATAGCCTCTTTTACTGACACAATAATAACATCCCCAATGCCGGCATAACGTCTTTTCGAGCCACCAAGTACTTTAATACAATAAAGCTCCTTGGCTCCGGAGTTGTCTGCCACAGTCAATCTTGTCTCTGTTTGAATCATTTTTCAACTCCTCTTAAATCAAACTGCCCTTTTGACAATCTCACTGACCCGAAATCTCTTTGTTTTGCTCAAAGGCCTTGATTCTGTAATTTTAACAATATCACCAGTTTTACACTGATTCGTTTCGTCATGAGCAGCGTACTTTTTGTATTTTTTAATATATTTTTTGTAAACAGTGTGTTGAACAAATCTTTCTACTTGCACAACAACCGATTTCTCCATTTTATCTGATACTACCGTCCCCAGTAGTACTTTCTTCCTTCCTCTTTCATTCATGGCATCAACTTTTCTCAAATTTAGCTAATATTTAAGTTCATCTCCCTGGATATGGTCTTCAATCTGGCTATATCCTTTTTGATTTTAGGGAGAATTGCTGTGTTTTCAAGCCGACCTACACCATGCTGAAAACGAAGATTAAAAAACTCTTTTTTCAGCTCAGCCAGTTTAGTATGAATTTCGTCTGCACTCATGGCTCGGATTTCACTTGTCTTCATGCGTTATTATACCCTTTCAACAAAGCGTGTTTTTACACAAAGCTTACTTGCAGCAAGCTTAAGGGCTTCAATGGCAAGTTCTCTCGGTACTCCTTCCATTTCATAAAGAATCTTACCAGGTCTTACCGCTGCCACCCAACCTTCGGTTGGACCTTTACCCTTACCCATTCTAACTTCAGCAGGTTTTTTAGTGATTGGTTTATCAGGAAAAAAACGGATCCATGTCTTTCCGAGCCTTTTTATTTTACGAGTCATTGCAATACGAGCAGCTTCAATCTGCCTCGCATTTATATAACCACACTCAATAGCCTGAAGACCAAAATCACCAAAATTAAGCTCTGTTCCCCTGCTGGGTTTTCCCTTTAGCCTACCTCGCATTCGCTTTCGGTATTTTACTTTTTTGGGACTCAGCATAATTATCTCCTTACCAGCATATTAAGCTGTAACTTTCTGTTCGGAATTAAGCACTTCACCCTTAAATACAAAAACCTTAATACCAATAGTACCATAAGTAGTTTGTGCTTCAATAAATCCATAATCCATATCAGCTCTGAGTGTGTGGAGTGGGATTCTTCCCTCTTTATACCACTCAGTTCTGGCCATCTCTGCACCACCAAGTCTTCCGGAGCAGATAATTTTTATTCCCTGAGCCCCAAATCTCATTGCAGAAGTAACACTTCTTTTCATTGCTCTTCTAAATGCAATTCTGCGCTCAAGCTGTAGAGCAATATTTTCAGCCACAAGTTGAGCATCTATTTCAGGTCTACGAACTTCTTTAATATCAATCAGAACCTCAGGGGATACAATTTTTTCAAGTTCTTGCTTTAAAAGAGCTATATCAGCCCCTTTTTTACCTATTATAATTCCAGGTCTTGCGGCAAATACTCTGACTCTGATTCGTTTAGAAAAACGTTCAATTTCAATTTTTGAAACGCCAGCATGATAGAGCTTTTTTTTCAAGAATTTTCTAATTTTGTAATCTTCAAATACAAAATTAGCATAATCTTTATCAGCATACCATCTGGAGTCCCAAGTTCCTGTGATACCTAATCTTAACCCAATTGGATTTACTTTTTGGCCCAAGCCATTCCCTCCCTATTTAGACCGTTTCCGCAACTGTGACTGTTATATGGCTGGTTCTTTTCAGAATCCTTGCACCTCTGCCTCTAGCCCTGGCCCTGAATCTTTTCAAAGAGGGACCATGATCCACCGATATATTCTTTACAATAAGATCATCAACATCTATCTCATTGTTATGTTCTGCATTAGCAACTGCAGACCTGAGGGTCTTTGATATAATACCGGCTGCCTTGAGGGGCATAAATTTTAGAAGATTTAAAGCATCTTCTACTCTCTTCCCTTTTACAGCTTCTACAGGTGCACGCAGTTTAAACGGCGAAATACGCACATATTTAGTTACCGCCTTAACTTCCATCTGTATATCCTTTAATGTTAAAACCCGTCCGCTTATTTTTTCAATTTAGATTTTTTATCGCCTGCATGACCATAAAAAGTCCGTGTTGGTGAGAATTCACCAAGTTTATGTCCTACCATATTTTCTGTGACAAAGACGGGAATAAATTTTTTTCCATTATGCACAGCAAGTGTAATACCAACCATTTCTGGAAAAATAGTTGATCTACGTGACCAAGTTTTTATTACTTGATTACCTTTATTATCTTGAAGTGCTAACACCTTTTTCAAAAGCTCTTGGGCTATATACGGCCCCTTTTTTAACGATCTTGGCATATCAGATCACCTATTTATTTTTTCTTAGACCTTCTTTTTACTATATACTGATTAGATCTCTTGTTAGTTCGGGTTTTATAGCCTTTTGTCGGCACACCCCATGGTGTACATGGCTGCCTTCCACCAGAAGATCTTCCTTCACCACCACCCATTGGATGATCAACAGGGTTCATTGCAACACCCCTAACAGATGGACGTCTGCCAAGCCATCTAGTACGACCAGCTTTACCTATACTAACGTCCCCATGCTTTTCATTGCCTACTCTTCCAATAGTTGCCTTACATTTAATATGAATCATACGTACTTCACCTGAAGGTAAAAGCACCTGAGCATAAGTACCCTCTTTAGCCATAAGCCTTGCATAAGTGCCCGCACTTCTTACTATTTGTCCACCCTTATTTTGCTTTAACTCTATATTATGAATACGCGTGCCAAGTGGAATATTTTCAAGTGGAAGACAGTTTCCAGGCTTAATATCTGACTGAGGACCAGTTTCAATAATATCACCAACAGAAATATCACGAGGGGCAAGTATATATCGTTTCTCTCCATCAGCATAGACTAAAAGAGCAATACGTGCACTACGGTTTGGATCGTACTCTATAGCACTGACTTTTGCAGGAATACCATCTTTATCTCTTTTAAAATCAATTATTCTATATTGCTTCTTAGCACCGCCACCTTTATGTCTACTTGTTATTCTTCCGTATGAGTTTCTTCCACCCGTTTTTTTTAACTTTTTAATAAGAGATCGCTCAGGTCTGTCTTTAGTAATTTCTTCAAATGTAAAATACTCCTGCGATCTTCTTCCGGGTGACGTGGGCTTTGTTTTCTTAATTGCCATTTTCTTATCCCTTTAAACACCTTCAAAAAAATCAATTCTCTGCCCGGGCATTAGCCTTACAATAGCTTTCTTCCAATTCCGTCTCTTTCCAAGTATCCTACCTCTACGCTTTACCTTACCCTTCACATTTAAAGTGTTGACGGATTTCACCTTTGCATTGAATATTTTCTCTATTGCATTCTTAATTTCCACCCTATTTGCATTAGACGCTACTTCAAAAACGAGCTGATTAGCCTGCTCCTTTTGCAAATTGGATTTTTCACTTTGAACTGGTCGTCTTATAATATCATATTCGATCATTATCTAAACAAACCTCCCCTCAATTGCCTGGATGGAAGATTCTACAAGCAGAAGATTGTCATATTTAAGAATATCATATACATTAAGCCCTTCAGACTTAAGAACTTTTACTTCAGGTATATTGCGTGCGGAAAGAAAAAGGGCTTTATCATCATCATTAGTGATGATTAAAACATTTTTCAAGCCAAGATTACGAGCTACATTCACAATCTCTTTTGTTTTAATCCCAGTTAAACCAAAAGAATCAATAACAAATAATTCGTTGTTCTGAAGCTTTGAACTTAAAGCCATTTTCATGGCAAGATTTTTTACTTTTTTATTGACTTTATGAGCATAAGATCTCTGAACTGGTCCAAAAATTATCCCACCCCCCCTTCTAAGGGCAGATTTAATACCTCCTGGCCTTGCATTTCCAGTTCCTTTCTGTCTGTATAACTTTCTTGTACTACCAGCAACATCTGATCTGCCTTTAGCAACGGCAGTTCCTGAGCGTCGAGATGCAAGCTGCATTCTAACAACATCATGCAACACACTCTTTTTTACAGGAATGGTGAATATCTCATCAGAAAGATTCACTTCTGACACCCTTTCACCTAATCTGTTTAAAACATCTACAGCAGCCATATACTTCCTCATTAAGTAATGATAACGACTATGCCTCACTGCGAAATTTTTGCAATACCCACAGTCGTAATTAAATAACAATCTGTCTCTCAACTTAGTTAAGCTAAGCACTCAGATCATACAAATTGGCGTAATTTTTATAATAATAAAAATTTACTTCTATCTCTTATTTCTGCTTTGAATTAGTTTTATAAATCTCAAGAATACCTGTTTTAGCTCCAGGCAATGCACCTTTTATCAGAATTAAATTCTGTTCAGGTCTAATATCTACGATCTCAAGATTTTTTACGGTCTTTCTCTCAACACCCATGTGACCGGGCATCTTTTTACCCTTTATGATCCTTGAAGGCCATGCACTACATCCAACAGAACCTGGTTCACGAATATTTCGGCTTCCATGGGATTTAGGACCCATGGTAAATCCATGCCTTTTAACAGTTCCAGCAAAACCACGCCCCTTAGATATACCAGAAACAGTTACTTTTTGCCCTACCGAAAACATATCAAGATTAATAAGTTGTCCTAATTTATAATTTTCAGGCGAATCAACTCTAAATTCACGTAGAGTTGAAAAGGCCGCGGAACCACTTTTTGAAAAATGCCCAGCAGCGGGTTTGTTTACCTTTACAAGACTCTTTTCACCAAACCCTAACTGTAGAGCATTATATCCATCTGATTTATCTACTTTGATCTGAGTCACGTAACATGGCCCAACTTGAACCACAGTTACAGGGATAAGACGACCATCAGAAGCAAAAACATTGGTCATCCCAATTTTTTTTCCTAACATTCCATTACACATTATTAATTCCCGCCTGACCTTAAATGGTATTTAAGGCACTCTCTTTGCTTAAAGTTTTATCTGAACATCAACACCTGGCGAAAGATCAAGTTTCATAAGTGCATCAACTGTCTGTTGAGTTGGCTCAAGTATATCCATCAGTCTTTTGTGAGTTCTGATTTCAAATTGCTCACGGGATTTTTTATTCACATGGGGAGATCTTAAAACACAAAATTTATTAATCTTTGTAGGAAGAGGTATTGGACCTACAACCTTTGCACCCGTCTTCCTTGCTGTATCCACAATGTCAATAGATGATTGATCAAGTAGTTTATGATCGTATGCTTTGAGCCTGATCCTGATTTTTGATTTTATCATAACAGCCTTATATTCTTATGTATTATTCGATTATTTCACCAATAACCCCAGCACCTACAGTACGCCCACCTTCTCTAATTGCAAATCTAAGCTCTTTCTCCATAGCAATCGGAGCTATCAGCTCTGCCGTGATGCTTGCATTATCTCCTGGCATTATCATCTCTACTCCCTCAGCAAGACTCAATATACCAGTAACATCTGTAGTCCTAAAGAAAAACTGTGGCCTATAACCACTAAAAAATGGGGTATGACGCCCTCCCTCTTCCTTACTAAGACAGTATATCTCCGCTTTAAACTTTGTATGCGGCGTTATACTTCCGGGCTTGGCTACTACCTGACCTCTCTCCACTGCATCTCTCTTGGTTCCTCTAAGAAGAAGACCTACATTATCTCCAGCTTGACCTTCATCTAGTAGCTTTCTAAACATCTCTACTCCCGTGCAGATCGTCTTTGCTGTCTCTCTAATACCTACAAGCTCAACCTCATCTCCAGCCTTGATTACTCCTCTCTCTATCCTACCCGTCACCACCGTTCCTCTACCTGATATACTAAACACATCCTCTATCGGCATAAGAAAATCTTTGTCCATATCTCTTTGCGGCTCAGGAATATATGAATCCAGTACACTTAAAAGCTCTGTAATACACTTGGCATCTTCACCATTTGGATCATCACACTCCAACGCCTTTAACGCACTTCCTCTCACTA
Source organism: uncultured Desulfobacterales bacterium (assembly GCA_964425195.1). GTDB lineage: Bacteria > Desulfobacterota > Desulfobacteria > Desulfobacterales > Desulfobacteraceae > Desulfamplus. The sequence goes on along the minus strand of CAYRLG010000005.1, from coordinate 20,543 downwards.
TAGGAGTATCATCACCTGGAAAATCGTACTTGTCAAGTAACTCTCTTAACTCCATCTCTACAAGCTCTATCAACTCCATATCATCTACCATGTCGCACTTATTTAAAAACACTACCATGCTCGGTACTCCTACTTGACGTGCAAGTAGAATGTGCTCTCTTGTCTGCGGCATCGGACCATCATCTGCACTCACTACAAGTATTGCTCCATCCATCTGAGCTGCTCCGGTTATCATGTTCTTTATATAATCTGCATGACCAGGGCAATCTACATGAGCATAATGCCTCTTCTCACTCTCATACTCAACATGGGCTGTCGCAATCGTTATTCCACGCTCTCGCTCTTCCGGAGCTTTGTCTATCTCATCAAATGGAACATAAGTCCCGTTACCCTTAAGTGCCGCATGCTTAGTTATCGCTGCTGTCAACGTCGTCTTTCCATGATCTATATGACCTATCGTTCCTATATTAACATGCGGCTTGCTTCTATTAAATTTCTCTTTTGCCATTTCTATTTATCCTCCCTGAAATATTAACAGGACTTTTTTTAAAATAATATCAACTATAAATTTACCATCTAAAATGAGCAAAAGCTTTATTTGCCTCTGCCATCTTATGAGTATCTTCCTTCTTTTTTACAGCTCCTCCACGCTCATTATATGCATCTAATAGCTCGGCGGCTAATTTATTTATCATACCTTTTTCAGAACGTGTTCTGCTAAACTTGAGCAGCCATCTAAATGCAAGTGCGGTCTGCCTTGATGCTTTTATTTCAGTGGGGACTTGATAAGTTGACCCCCCAACTCTGCGAGATTTTACCTCTACAGAAGGCTTAATATTATTAATAGCCTTCTCAAACACATTCATTGAATGCTCTCCAGTTTTACTCTCAATTAATAGCAAAGCACCGTTAAAGACTTTTTGTGCCGCACTCTTTTTACCATCTCTCATAATACAGTTGACAAATTTTGACACAAGACGATCTTTTTGCTCAACGTTTTTCTGCAAATGCCCAGATACAATTTTTTTTCTTGCCATGTCATCCACCAATCCTTAAACTCAAATTTTCAAGATCAAAAAATATTAACATAGAAACAACCCCTATTTAGGTCGTTTCGCTCCATATTTTGATCTTCCCTGCTTTCTGTCCTCCACACCAAGAGTATCAAGAGTACCTCGAACGATATGATAACGGACACCTGGAAGGTCTTTTACCCTTCCCCCTCTTACAAGAACAACCGAATGCTCCTGAAGGTTATGCCCCATACCAGGAATATATGCAGCAACTTCAAGTCCGGTAGTCAATCTAACTCTTGCCACCTTTCTAAGAGCAGAGTTTGGTTTTTTAGGGGTTGAAGTATATACTCTTGTACAAACTCCTCTTTTTTGAGGTCCACCTTTTAATGCAGGGGTCCCCTGTTTCTTTTCAACTTTAGTCCTTCCCTTTCTTACTAATTGATTAATGGTAGGCATACCTTATAAAACTCCTTAACGACCTATTTCAATTTTTATTATGCGACAAAATGGCGAATTATTATATATATCCACAATATTTGTCAAGCTTTTTATGTACCTACGTTTTGTTTGATAATTACACTAAAAGATAGGCTTTTTAAACATAATAGCTATTCTACTATATTTAATGAAATCCACTCGCTTCAAATATTTTAGGATAATGTTTCAATTGCAATATCTCTATAACCAGGAAAACCTGTACCAGCAGGAATGAGCCTTCCCATTATAACATTTTCTTTTAGACCTCTGAGATCATCGTATCGACCTTGGATACTTGCTTCAGTTAACACTTTTGTGGTTTCTTGAAAAGAGGCTGCAGATATAAAACTGTCTGTTGCAAGAGATGCCTTTGTGATACCAAGAATCAAAGGTTCACCTCTCGCAGGCTCTCCGCCTTTCATAACAACCTGACGGTTAGTCTCTGCAAACTTAACACGATCAACCTGCTCATCAGGAATGAAATTAGTATCACCAACCTCAATAACTTTAACACGACGCATCATTTGACTGATGATTACCTCAATGTGCTTATCATTTATCCTTACACCTTGAAGACGATACACTTCTTGCACTTCATCCACAAGATAGCGAGCTAAAGCAACCTCACCTTTTATATTTAGAATATCCTGAGGATTGGCACTTCCACCTATAAGAGGCTCTCCAGCCTTAATATAGTCACCATCATAAACACTTAGATGCCTTCCTTTTGGAATAAGATACTCTTTTTTATCTCCAATATCTGTTGGAGTGACGGTTACTTTCTGTTTACCCTTAGCTCCTTTAGCAACAGTTACATAACCATCTATCTCACTTAATACACTTGGCTCTTTTGGCTTACGAACCTCGAACAGTTCAGCAACTCTTGGAAGACCACCTGTAATGTCTTTTGTTTTAGTAGTTGCCCTTGGCAGTTTGGCAATAACATCGCCTGCCATAACTTCATCATCTTCATCCTTCATAAGGATGGCATTTACGGGAAGAAAATATCTTACGACTGATGATGAACCTGGAAGTTTAACACCTTTACCATCTTTATCTTTAATGGTAATCTGAGGACGTAAAACTTCAGATGATTTCTCCGATGATTTACCTTCAATAATGGTACGACTTGCCTTTCCAGTTACAGGATCAATCTGCTCTTGAACAGTAGTACCAACCTCAATATCTGCATACCTAACTCGACCACTAACCTCTGTAATAATAGGTGTTGTAAAAGGATCCCAAGTGGCAAGAACATCCCCAACTTCTACATTTTGACCATTTTTAACTAAAAGGGTAGCCCCATAAATAACCTCTTCTTTAGCCCTCTCTCTACCCTCAGGACCTACGATAGAGAACCCTCCACCTTTCCTGTTCATTACAATCTGTTCAGGATTATCTTGGTCAGAAGTTTTTCTTAATGCAATATCCAAATTTTCATTGAACTTTATAATACCAGCAACTCTTGCTTTAATCTCAGCTACTTCAACTTTACGACTGGCTGTACCTCCAATATGAAAAGTACGCATTGTAAGCTGAGTGCCGGGTTCACCAATAGATTGTGCTGCCAATATTCCTACAGCTTGACCAATCTCTACAGTTTGCCCATGTGCCAAGTCTCTACCATAACATTTAGCACAAACACCATTTCGAGACTTACATGTTAAAACAGAGCGTATCTTGACGCTTGTAACACCAGCAGCCTCTATCTTTTCTACCATTCTTTCATTAAGTTCAACGCCTTGCTTTACAATAACTTCATTTTTATAGGGGTCTATTACATCTGCCTGCACGACCCTACCAAGAATTCTCTCGCCAAGACTCTGGATAACTTCACCACCTTCAAGCAATGACTCTACATCTACACCCATCAAAGTTCCACAGTCTTGTTCCATAACAGTACAGTCTTGAGCAACATCAGCAAGCCTTCGAGTTAAATAACCTGAATTAGCAGTTTTCAAAGCAGTATCAGCAAGACCTTTTCTCGCACCATGAGTCGAGATAAAATATTGTAGTACGGTCAAACCTTCGCGAAAACAAGCAGTAATAGGATTTTCTATAATTTCACCAGACGGTTTTGCCATAAGACCACGCATACCAGCAAGCTGACGCATCTGATCTTTACTTCCTCTTGCTCCTGAATCTGCCATCATATAAACAGCATTCAACACATCTTCAGTGGAATTAGCTCCTCCTGGCTTTTTCATTACAGCCATCATGGCATCTGCAATATCATCAGTAGCTTTAGCCCAAATATCGACAACTTTATTGTACTTTTCACCCTGTGTAATAAGTCCTTCTGAATATTGCTGCTTAATATCAAGAACACTTTGCTCTGCCTTTCTTATGATATCCCACTTACTTTCTGGTATAATCATATCATCAATACATATAGATAGACCTCCAAGAGTGGAGTATTCATAACCAATATCTTTTAATCGGTCAGCAAGTATAACTGTCTCCTTAAGACCTATATTTCTATAAGCATAATCAACAAGTGCGCGTACAGCAGATTTATCCATAAGACGATTAACAAGATCAAATGGAATTGTGCTTTTACGTTCATCAACTCTAAAAATATTAAGCTCTCCGCCAGATTCAATAATATCAGAGTATTGTGTCTCTAAAAGATCGAATAGATGATTTGCTACGATCTCTGAAACCTGAAATACATTACTAAACTCCTTACGCGTCAATATCCCTGTAGAACCATATTTAGCAATAAAATCGGTATCACAATATTTTGCCCTTACACTCTCAAAAGATTCCCCACTTTTTAGCTCCTTGAGGGCATTGTATGCCAACTGATTAAGTGTAAAGGTTCCATCACTATTGTTATCTTTAATAATAATACGACTTAACGAAAGCAGAGTATCACCAGGAATAATCTCCCACAAAAGAATACGCCCTGTTGTTGTATCGTGTATTTTACCATCAATTCTCACCTTTATTTTTGCATGAAGGTCTAACTCACCAGAATCAAATGCACATCTCACTTCAGAAACACTTGAAAAAAGAGTTCCTCCTCCTCTTTTTCCATCTGCACCACGGGTCATGTAATAGATTCCAAGAACAATATCTTGAGTTGGCACAATCACTGGCTGACCATTTGCGGGGGAGAGAATGTTATTACTTGAGAGCATAAGCACTCTTGCCTCAAGCCTTGCTTCGAGTGATAGAGGAACATGTACTGCCATCTGATCACCATCAAAGTCAGCATTAAATGCTGTACATACCAGTGGATGTAACTGAATAGCTTTACCTTCAATAAGAATAGGCTCAAATGCCTGAATACCAAGACGGTGAAGGGTTGGGGCACGGTTTAACATCACCGGATACTCTCTTACAACATGATCAAGAGCATCCCATACAACTGTCTCTTCTCGCTCCACCATTTTTTTTGCACTTTTAACAGTAGAGACAAGTCCTTTTTGCTCAAGGTAGTTGTAAATAAATGGTTTAAATAACTCTAATGCCATCTTTTTTGGAAGACCGCACTGGTGGAGACGTAAATTTGGTCCTACTGTAATAACAGTACGCCCTGAATAATCAACACGTTTACCAAGAAGATTTTGACGAAAACGCCCCTGCTTACCTTTTAATGTGTCGCTTAACGACTTAAGAGGGCGTTTATTAGTACCAGTTACAACTCTACCATGTCTTCCATTATCAAAAAGAACATCTACAGATTCTTGAAGCATCCTTTTTTCATTACGGACAATAATATCAGGAGCGTTAAGATCAATAAGTCTTTTTAGCCTGTTATTACGGTTTATAACTCTCCTGTAGAGATCATTTAGATCAGATGTAGCAAAACGTCCACCCTCAAGAGGAACTAAAGGTCTTAGATCAGGTGGAAGGACAGGTATGGCAGTCATAATCATACGAGTTGGACTTATACCTGAATTGAGGAATGCATCTACTACTTTAAGTCTTTTAGACATTTTCTGTCTTTTGGCTACCGATTTAGTAGTGGTAATCTCTTCTCTGAGTTCTTTATATACTGCAGCAAGATCAACATCTTCGAGCAATTTCAATATTGCTTCAGCACCAATGCCTACTTCAAACTCATAACCAAATTGGTCAATTGCTTCTTGATATTTTTCATCAGAAAGCAGTTGCAATTTGCTAAGTTCTGTCTCACCAGGATCAATTACAACATAGGAGTCAAAATAGAGAATTTTTTCAAGATTTTTGAGTGTTAAATCAAGCACATTGCCAATTTTACTTGGCAAACTTTTTAAAAACCAGATGTGTGATACAGGGCATGCAAGCTCAATATGAGCCATTCTCTCACGGCGAACTTTAGATTGAATAACTTCTACACCGCATTTTTCGCAGACAACCCCTCTATGCTTCATACGTTTATACTTGCCACAGTTGCACTCATAATCTTTGGTAGGACCAAAAACTTTGGCACAAAAAAGACCGTCACGTTCAGGCTTAAATGTCCTGTAGTTTATAGTCTCAGGTTTTTTTATCTCACCATGAGACCACTGCCTGATCTGATCAGAAGAAGCAAGGTTTATCTGGACACCTTTATACAGCTTGGGATCTTTTGGCTTGGCAAAGAAATCGTATATGGTTTCCAATATCCTCTCCTTAATTATTTCCTTCAATTAGATTGATATCCAACCCCAAACTCTGAAGCTCTTTAGTAAGAACTCTAAAAGATTCGGGCATTCCAGGTTCAAGGACGTTCTGACCTTTGACAATCTTTTCATACATTCTGGTACGTCCACTCATATCGTCAGACTTAACTGTAATAAACTCCTGAAGGGCATGAGCTGCGCCATAAGCCTCCATCGCCCATACCTCCATTTCTCCTAATCTTTGTCCTCCAAATTGAGCCTTTCCTCCCAATGGTTGCTGCGTTACTAAGGAGTACGGACCTATAGAGCGAGCATGAAGTTTGTCATCAACAAGATGATGGAGTTTAAGCATATACATGATTCCCACAGTAATAGGCTTATCAAAGGGTTCCCCTGTCCTTCCATCATAAAGAACAGATTGCCCCGAAGGATTAAGACCAGCATAATTTATTAGTGCTTTAATCTCCTCTTCTGAAGCTCCATCAAATACAGGAGTTGACATGTGTACACCATTTCGATACTGAGAGGCAAATGAGATTAGTTGTTTTTCGTCCATACTACTAACAGCATCTATAAAACACTTCTCATCACTATGAACAATCTCAATCTCTTTGGTCTCATCTGCACTATAGTGTGCATCGAAATCATAGGTTTTTTGACCTTTTATAATATCTGCTGTTTTAACAGGAGGAGTAGTAAAAATCCGTTTAAGACGAGTTCTCAACTCATCATATTTCATCTCATCAAGAAGATCATCGATCTGACGACCAAGACCACGAGCAGCACATCCCAAATGAATTTCAAGTATCTGTCCTACATTCATACGAGAAGGTACACCTAAAGGATTGAGAACCATATCAACAGTTCTTCCATCTTCAAAATAGGGCAAATCTTCGATCGGAAGAATTCTTGAGACAACTCCCTTGTTTCCGTGTCTTCCGGCCATCTTATCTCCGACAGAAAGAACACGCTTCATTGCAACATTTACTTTGATAAGCTTCAAGACACCGGGAGGTAGTTCATCACCTTTTTCAAACCTTAATACCTGACTGTTAAAATACTCATTAGCAAATTTTATCTGGCGTTCAGCTTTTTCAATGATATCTTGGGCAGCTTCAGTTTTTATATTAAGCTCTTTTGCAACCTCATCGCTTGCATGAGAATCTTCAACAGATATTCCTATAAAATCAGCTATAGATAAACGTATTCCATAACTCTCCTCTGCAGCACTAAAAAGATTCTTGTGAATTACAGTTCCAGCAGGAATAACTACGTTTTTTCCTTTTTTTATAGAAGTTGTAATTTTATGGTTAGCAAGAATCTCCTCTAAACGCTCTTTTGCGGTCTCAGTTATAATCCTTACCTCATCATCCCTATTCTTTTCTAAAGTCTCGATTTCAGAATCTTCAATTAGTCTTGTACGCTCATCTTTGGGGAGTCCTCGCCTTGAAAAGACTTTAGCACTTATAACAATACCTTCAACTCCAGGAGGCACCCTTAAAGAGGTATCTTTAACATCACCTGCTTTTTCACCAAAAATGGCTCTTAACAACTTCTCTTCTGGAGAGAGTTGTGTCTCTCCCTTAGGAGTTACTTTTCCAACAAGAATATCTCCTGGTTTTACCTCTGCACCAAGCCTTATAATACCGCTCTCATCTAAATCTTTTAGTGCATCTTCTCCAACATTTGGAATATCTCTTGTTATCTCTTCTTTGCCAAGCTTTGTATCTCGTGCAACAACCTCAAACTCCTCTATATGAACAGAAGTATATACACCATCCATCACTAAGCGTTCACTCACAAGGATAGAGTCCTCATAGTTGTAACCACTCCAAGGCATGAAGGCAACTGTCACGTTTTTGCCAAGAGCAAGCTCACCTCGCTCAGTTGATGGTCCATCTGCGATCACCTCACCTTTCTTTACAAGTTCCCCTTTTTTTACAATGGGTCTCTGATTAAAACATGTATTCTGGTTAGATCTGACGAACTTAGAAGCAGTATAAATAGATACTATTTTGTCAGTTGAAATAGTAAGCTCATCTCCAATGTTTTTTACAACTATCCGCTGAGCGTCAATATCAACTACAATACCATCATGTTCAGCAACAATGGCAACTCCAGAATCTCTTGCCACAACACCTTCGATACCAGTTCCAACAAGAGGTGCTTCACTCTTGATCAAAGGAACAGCTTGACGCTGCATGTTTGATCCCATCAAAGCTCTGTTTGCATCATCATTTTCAAGAAACGGAATAAGGGATGCGGATACAGATACAAGCTGGTTAGGCGAAACGTCCATAAACTCAATATCGCTATTAGGTACCATTTCAAACTCACCAGCTACCCTTGCAGAGACATTTTCCCTTATAAATCTTCCTTCACTGTCAAGCAGAGCATTTGCTTGAGCAATTGGATGATCTTTCTCTTCAAATGCAGAGAGATGTTTGATCTCTTTTGATACAACACCGTCTCTTACAATACGATAAGGTGTCTCCACAAAACCGAAACGGTTCACCCGAGCATAAGTACATAAAGATACTATTAACCCAATATTTGGACCTTCTGGAGTTTCAATGGGGCAGATTCTACCATAATGTGAGGTATGAACATCTCTTACTTCAAACCCAGCTCTCTCACGAGTTAAACCACCTGGACCAAGCGCACTTAAACGGCGTTTATGAGTAGTCTCTGAAAGAGGGTTTGTCTGATCCATGAACTGAGATAACTGACTTGTACCAAAAAACTCACGAACCACAGCTGATACAGGTTTTGGATTGACAAGATCGTTTGGCATCATAGCATCCACTTCCTGCATACTCATTCTCTCTTTGATAGCTCTCTCCATCCTCACAAGACCTATCCTATACTGATTTTCAAGTAGCTCTCCTACAGCTCTTACTCGCCTATTTCCAAGGTGATCTATATCATCAACTGCCCCTTGAGTATCTTTCAACTGAACCAATTTCTCTGCCGTAAGCAGAATATCCTCTTTTCTTAAAGTTTTAACCTCAATATCAGTCTCAATCTCAAGGCGATGGTTCATTTTCAAACGTCCAACATTGGAAAGATCGTAATATGCGGGTTTGAAAAAGAGGTGATCGAGAAACTCCTGAGCTACCTCAACAGTGGCTGGATTACCTGGTCGAAGTCTTCTATAAATTTCCATCAAAGCCTCAACACGAGATGAGACCTTATCTACAGCAAGAGTTTTTCTCATTGAGTCTGAACTGTATGAGTCAACATAAAGTATTTTAAAGCTATCTAAACCTGCTGCCTCCACTCTTTCAAGCACATCAATAGATATAATTTCTCCTGCTCTAAGGAGCACCTCTTCTGTAACAGGATGTGATATCGTCTCCGCAGAGGCTTTACCATACAACTCATCTTTATTGATGGGGATATATTCAAGCCCAGCATCTTTGAGCTGTTTTAAGGCACGTTTTGTAAAAAGTCTGCCCTTTTTTATAGCAATCTCACCGGTTTGAGGATCAATAACATCATAACTTGCCCTGTGTCTCTTTAGGTTCTCTGGATTAAATTTTTTAAAATAAGAACCATCTTTTTTAACAATAAAATCTTTTTGATAAAAAAGAGTTAAAATATCCTCAGTAGTGTAACCAAATGCTTTAAACAAGATTGATATAGGAAATTTACGTCTTCGATCTATACGAATATAAATAATATCCTTGGGATCAATCTCCATATCAATCCATGAACCACGAACAGGAATGATTCTGGCGGTATAGACAATTTTACCGCTTGAATGATTTTTGCCTTTATCATGGTCAAAAAAAACACCTGAAGATCGATGAAGCTGACTAACTACAGCACGCTCTGTACCATTAATAATAAAAGTACCCCGTTTAGTCATCAAGGGGATATTGCCAAAATAGATATCTTGCTCCTTGATATCACGTATAGAGGGTACTCCACCCTCTTTACTGCCTTCGTAAACTACAAGACGCACTTTTATATTTACCGGAATTTCATAGGTCATTCCACGACTTATACACTCCTCAACAGAGTGTTTTATATCACCAAAAGAGTATGAGACATACTCAAGTGATGAAGTACCGGTAAAATCTTTAATGGGGAAAACTGACTTAAATACAGAATGAATACCAATATCTTCTCTGTTTTCAGGAAGAACTTCTCTTTGAAGAAAATGTTCAAAGGAAGTACGCTGCATCCCTATAAGATCAGGAATTTCAACAACCTTATTTTTACTTCCAAACTCTTTTCTAATACGCTTATCTACAATAGATTTTTTTGTCATATATTGCTCTTTTACGTATTGCTCTGATATCTGCTTGTCTGCCAAGAGGCTCCCGGTCATGGTATCTCCAATAATGGTCTATTATAACCGTGAAAGCGGAGGCAAAGCCATTGTGGCTTAACCTCCGCATCGTATGTATGCAATCTACCAATTTTTCCAATAGTTTGTAAAGGTGATGATATAATCACCTATTACAAAAAAACAAACTATTTAATACTTATTTGTGCTCCAGCAGCTTCAAGCTGTTCTTTTATTTTCTGCGCTTCATCTTTAGAAACAGCTTCTTTCAAAGGTTTCGGACACTCATCAACAAGAGCTTTTGCCTCTTTCAACCCAAGACCTGTAATAGCTCTTACCTCTTTGATTACGTTAATTTTTTTATCACCAGCAGACTCTAAAATTACATTAAACTCAGTCTGCTCTTCTACGGCTGCAACATCAGCTCCACCAGCAACAGGAGCTGCTGCAACTGCAACAGGAGCTGCTGCAGAAACACCAAATTTTTCTTCTAACTCTTTTACAAGTTGTGAAAGTTCCAAAACCGTCATTCCAGCAATGAACTCAACTACATCATCTTTTGTTATATCAGCCATTTTTTCTCCTTAAAAAACAATAAAGGGATAATATCCCTTTAAAATAGTTAAAAATATAATTTTTATGCAGCCTTTTTCTGATCCCCAATTGAATTGAGTACATAAAGGAATGATCTTGGCACTTCTCCAAGCACCCTTACCATTGCAGTAGGAACAGCATTCATGGTAGATAGTACTTGAGCCAGCAATATCTCTTTTGGCGGCATTTTTGCAAGTGCTTTAATATCATCAACATTAAGCACTTTTCCATTCATAGCACCGATTTTTATCTCAAGTTTCTGATTACGATCAGCAAATTTGACAAGAACTTTAGCTGGTGCAACAGGATCATCCTTTGAAGTTACAATGGCATTAGGACCTTTGAGATAATCTTTTAAAACAGAGACAGAAGTCCCTTCAGATGCCATTGACAACAAAGTATTTTTTACAACTTCCAGTTGAGCACCCTCTTTTCGTAGTTCATTTCTCAGCTCAGTCATTGATTCAACATCAAGACCTTTATAATCTACAATTAGAGCGATCTCACTTTCTGAAAGTCGTGAGTTCAACTTCTCAACTACTTCTTTTTTAGTTGTCAGGTTCAAATTAAACACACCTCCTTTCTTGTATTTATTATTTTTAGAGGTGCCAACTTTGCCAAAACATATTCTATCTCGGCAGGCCGGCATCGCCGTTTATACGCATTTAATTAATATTAGATAGAAATTAAAGCGCACCTGCTGTCTTTGACAGACAACAACTTTATATAACTAAATTAGAGTATTTATAATACTTAAGGAACCAGAGCTATTATAAAAGTGGCTAAGTTCAATCAAGGCTATTTTATTACAGATGGATCTATTTTTATACCGGGTCCCATTGTTGTAGAGACACTAATAGCCTTAATATAAGTACCTTTGCTTGCAGCTGGTTTTAAAGCTAAAACCCTTGCAATAAAAGCATTAGCATTTACAGCAAGTTTTTCAACTCCAAAAGATGCTTTACCAATAGGAGCATGCACAATACCAGCTTTCTCAACTCTAAACTCAATCTTACCAGCTTTAAGCTCTTTGACAGCTTTCTCTATATCAAACGTAACAGTACCAGTTTTTGCATTAGGCATTAACCCTCTTGGACCAAGTATTCTACCTAATTTTCCAACAGTACCCATCATATCTGGTGTAGCAAGAGCTTTATCAAATCCAAACCATCCGTTTTTAATTTTCTCGACAGTTTCATCATCCGCGATAAAATCAGCACCAGCTTCTAAAGCCTCTTTTTCCTTCTCCCCTTTTGCAAACACAAGTACTTTAACTTCTTTACCAAGCCCATTAGGAAGAATAACAGTACCTCTAACCATCTGATCGGCATGACGTGGATCAACTCCAAGTCTCACAGCTATATCTACGGTCTCATCAAATTTAACATAGGATGAAGAGAGTGAGATCTCTAAAGCTTCGTTAAAATCATAACGCTTCTGTCTGTCGATCTTTTTAATCGTTTCTATATATTTCTTACCGTGTTTCGGCATCTTATATCACTCACTCCTTTACGTTTAAATAACCTCTATACCCATACTCCGTGCTGTTCCAGATATTATGTTGATAGCTCCTTCAATATTAACAGCATTTAAATCTTCCATTTTGAGTTTAGCAATCTCAACAATCTGAGCTTTGGTCACTTTACCCACTTTCTGTTTATTTGGTACACCAGAGCCTTTATCAATTTGAGCCGCTTTTTTTAGCAGCATAGATGCTGGCGGGGTTTTAGTTATAAAGGTAAAAGTCCTGTCCTGAAAAACTGTAATAACAACTGGAATAATGGAGCCAACATCATTAGCTGTCTTAGCATTAAATGCTTTACAAAAATCCATTATGTTAACGCCATGCTGACCTAAAGCAGGTCCAATTGGTGGAGACGGATTAGCCTTACCTGCCTGAACCTGAAGTTTTATCTGTGCCGTTACTTTTTTTGCCATTATTTTCTACTCCTGACACACAAGTATCTATCAATTGGCGTTATCCATCTTTTTAGATGTTTTTACAACAAATCTAATCTGTGTATAAATTTTACACAGCAGACGGAAAAACTATCCAACATTTCTATGATAAATTAATTAATTAATTTTTGCCACTTGTACAAAGTCCAACTCTACAGGGGTTGCCCTGCCAAATATACTGACAAGAACCTTTACCTTGCCTTTTTCTGAATTGACCTCTTCAATGGTTCCATTAAAATTTGCAAATGGACCATCAGCTACACGTACCTCGTCACCTATATCAAAAACATATTTTGGTTGTGGCTTTGTTTTACCCGCTTCCATTTTTTCAATGATCTGAGCCGCCTCTCTATCGCTTATAGGCGAAGGGGTATTTTTACCGCCAAGAAAACCCGTAACTTTTGCTGTAGAATTTACGATATGCCATGTCTCGTCATTTAATTCCATATTAATAAGAATATATCCAGGATAAAATTTTCTTGACGATTCACGTTTCTTACCATTAACAAGCTCAACGACATGTTCTGTAGGAACAAGTATATCACCAAATTTATCTGAACACTTTGATTTTGCTATAACATCTTCCAATGCAAGCTTTACCTTCTGTTCATATCCTGAATACACATGAAGTACATACCATCTACGAGACACTTTAAACTCTCCTTAATTGTGCACTATGCAAGCACTATCTGTACAAGTTTTGAAAGTGTAACATCAACCAAACCCAAGAATGCAGCAATAATAAATACAAGGACAATCACAACAACAGTTGCCCCTGCGGTCTGTTTTCTATTAGGCCAAGTAACTTTCTTAAGCTCAGCTTGAACTTCGCGTAAAAACTGAACTCCTTTTTGAAAAAAATTTAGTTCACCATCTACAACAGTTTGAGCAGTCATATCTCTTGTGTTTTTAAATGTAACGGTTGAGGCAATTCGAGATATATTAGCAGCAGACAAATTTTTTTTCTCAATACTTCCAGAGGATTCTTCTTCAACGGAACTACTTTTTTTTATTTTGTCATTAGATGACTTCTTTTTTTGCAATCTTGCCATAATGCTCCCAACCAGAACTAAAAAGATAAAAATGGCAGGTCAGGAGGGACTCGAACCCCCAGCATCCGGATTTGGAGTCCGGCGCTCTACCAATTAGAGCTACTGACCTGCATTATAAAGACAGCATAACTATCTATTGTTACTTATATGTATTTAATCAAAACCTAACTATTTTAACGAACACACTATTTTGTCTCTTTATGAGGCAGGTGCTTTTTACAAAATCTGCAATACTTCTCAAACTCCAGCTTATCTGGAGTTGTACGTTTATTTTTTGTAGTTGTATAGTTTTTTCTTTTACACTCAGTACATGCAAGCGTTATATTTACTCTGGGCATATCAAACTCCTTATATCATCTCTATTACTCTATTCGATTATTACACCAATAACCCCAGCACCTACAGTACGCCCACCTTCTCTAATTGCAAATCTAAGCTCTTTCTCCATAGCAATCGGAGCTATCAGCTCTGCCGTGATGCTTGCATTATCTCCTGGCATTATCATCTCTACTCCCTCAGCAAGACTCAATATACCAGTAACATCTGTAGTCCTAAAGAAAAACTGTGGCCTATAACCACTAAAAAATGGGGTATGACGCCCTCCCTCTTCCTTACTAAGACAGTATATCTCCGCTTTAAACTTTGTATGCGGCGTTATACTTCCGGGCTTGGCTACTACCTGACCTCTCTCCACTGCATCTCTCTTGGTTCCTCTAAGAAGAAGACCTACATTATCTCCAGCTTGACCTTCATCTAGTAGCTTTCTAAACATCTCTACTCCCGTGCAGATCGTCTTTGCTGTCTCTCTAATACCTACAAGCTCAACCTCATCTCCAGCCTTGATTACTCCTCTCTCTATCCTACCCGTCACCACCGTTCCTCTACCTGATATACTAAACACATCCTCTATCGGCATAAGAAAATCTTTGTCCATATCTCTTTGCGGCTCAGGAATATATGAATCCAGTACACTTAAAAGCTCTGTAATACACTTGGCATCTTCACCATTTGGATCATCACACTCCAACGCCTTTAACGCACTTCCTCTCACTATAGGAGTATCATCACCTGGAAAATCGTACTTGTCAAGTAACTCTCTTAACTCCATCTCTACAAGCTCTATCAACTCCATATCATCTACCATGTCGCACTTATTTAAAAACACTACCATGCTCGGTACTCCTACTTGACGTGCAAGTAGAATGTGCTCTCTTGTCTGCGGCATCGGACCATCATCTGCACTCACTACAAGTATTGCTCCATCCATCTGAGCTGCTCCGGTTATCATGTTCTTTATATAATCTGCATGACCAGGGCAATCTACATGAGCATAATGCCTCTTCTCACTCTCATACTCAACATGGGCTGTCGCAATCGTTATTCCACGCTCTCGCTCTTCCGGAGCTTTGTCTATCTCATCAAATGGAACATAAGTCCCGTTACCCTTAAGTGCCGCATGCTTAGTTATCGCTGCTGTCAACGTCGTCTTTCCATGATCTATATGACCTATCGTTCCTATATTAACATGCGGCTTGCTTCTATTAAATTTCTCTTTTGCCATTTCTATTTATCCTTCCCATAAAACATAATGGAGCCCATGACCGGATTCGAACCGGTGAACCTCTTCCTTACCAAGGAAGCGCTCTACCGCCTGAGCTACATGGGCTTTTTAATTCATAATAAAACTAAACTAAACTATCTTGTATGAAAGGGATTGCATATAGAAGGATGGAGCGGGAGACGAGTCTCGAACTCGCGACATTCAGCTTGGAAGGCTGAAGCTCTACCAACTGAGCTACTCCCGCCGGCAAAGAAACTAAAATAGCTAAAGAACACCAAAGTTAGCTATGTAGTAACGATCCACCAATACTGCTCCTTCAGATCTCCTACATTACTGGTGGTGGGGGGAGGATTTGAACCTCCGAAGGCTGAGCCGTCAGATTTACAGTCTGATCCCTTTGGCCACTCGGGAACCCCACCGGATACTCATTCGTACTGGAGCCGATACCCCGAATCGAACGGAGGACATTCTCATTACAAGTGAGATGCTCTACCTACTGAGCTATATCGGCATGTGCAGTTATCATAAGCGTAAAAGTAAAAAACAGATAGCTCTTACGAAAAGACCGGCAGAAAATACCAGAGAGGCAGATAGATATCAAATCCAATTATATCTGTTTAATAGAGATTAAATTAGATTTAATACGGTATTATTCAACTTTTAGTATTAAAAACGCTATTTTTCATTAAATAGCGTTTTTAATCTATTTTATTAAGATTCAAAAACAAAAATTTTGGATTGTAAATGATTATTCGTTTAAAGCTATTACGACAACTATTCTATAATCAGCATTTTTAAATCTAATAGGAGTTACTCACTTGATTTGTAAGTAGTTGATTTTATTATATCTGTATTTGTTCGTTGCACAATATGCTTTTAATAAAATCAAGATGTTATATTTCAACTGCGAAACTCCTATCTAAATAATTTTTCTAATATCTTAAGGATACATTTATATTACAAGTATAATACTACATATTGTGGAAAATATTGAGTAACAATGCAATACCTACAACATCTGTATTTTAATTTAAATATGCCCTCTATAAAACAAATGAATACATGACTTTTATATCGAGGAATAAGACTTGACAGGCATAACTCTATTTATTAATAATCAATCCGAAATTTCTGGCAACCTGTACTTAATTGACCGTTTTTGGTGTTTTTTCTACAAATTTGATTGAGACAACAAACAAGAACGACCTCTTTTTTGGATAGTCATTAATTAAAATATGAATTACAATTTGGATATAATTTAGTTGAAATTCTCCCAAAAACTCCCATTTACAAGGTAGTAATTTCACATAATTTAAACTTGTGAAATTGATTAAAAGAGCACTATTTATATTTGAATTAATTATACTTTAAAAAGTGTCCAAAAATTAATTGCAGTAACCATAAAAAAGGGAAAACATGAAAAAAATATTACTATTTGCTTCGATTTTGGCTATCTCTCTATTTTTAACTGCCTGTACATCTATGAATAGCGGTCAGAAAATAGCCCCTTCAGAAACAACTAATGGTCATTCCTCAAACACCTACGATGAAACCCAACTCTCCTCTGCTAACGACTGCACATTTACAAAAGATTCTTTTAAAGAGAGGAGAAAAAGTGACTTATTCGAATTTGAGTTATTTAGAAATAATAGTAACCATAAGATTAATAAAACATCTAACATCTCTTCAGACCAATTTATTATACAATCTAAAGAGATTAGTCATGCTCTTGACCTCTGTGGATATGCTCAAAAAGCATGGGAAAAAGGTGATAATAGTAAAGCTATTGAATACTTAGATGCTGCATACGCATCTATTCTTAAAATGGAGACTGACGATGCCAGAGTTAATAAGCAGAAAGAAGATTTAAGATTTATGATTTCCAAAAGAGTAATGGAAATTTATACATCTAAACAAAAAGCAGTGAAGGGCGAGCATAATGAAATACCTATTACAATAAATAAATATGTTCAAAATGAAATTGATAGATTTATAGGTAACGAAAAAGAGTTTTTTGTTAGAGCAATGGCAAGAGCCGCAGAATATCGTCCATTTATTATAAAAGAGCTAAAAGAGGCTGGCTTACCTGAAGAACTTTCATGGTTACCACTAATTGAGAGTGGCTTTAGGGTTCAAGCTTTATCCCCTGCAAGAGCTTTAGGTTTATGGCAATTTATTCCATCAACAGGCTATAAGTTTGGACTTAAACGTGATTACTATGTTGATGAACGCATGGATCCTTTTAAATCCACAAAAGCAGCTATTGAATATCTTTCTGAACTCCATAAAATGTTTGGAGATTGGTCAACCGTTCTTGCAGCATACAACTGTGGCGAAGGAAGAGTATTAAGAACAATAAGAAGTCAGAATGTAAACTATCTTGATGATTTTTGGGATTTATATGAAAAATTACCACGGGAAACAGCCTGTTATGTTCCAAGGTTTCTTGCCACACTTCATATTGTAAATAATTTAGATAAATATGGAATGCCTCCCCAAAGAAATATACCCCCTCTTGAGTTTCAAACTGTAACTGTAAATAAACAGTTGCGTCTTACAGATATTGCAAGAAAGATGTCTGTAAGTCGTACTTTACTTGAAACATTAAACCCTGAATTAAAATATGGAGTTCTTCCTCCTGAAGAGTATAAATTAAGAATCCCAGCTAATACTACAGACATTTTTCTTGCAAGCCTTGATGATATAGCCCCGTCAGAGCCAGTGCCTCCTAAAAGCTACTCCTTTCATAAAGTTAAAAGCGGAGAGACTCTTTTTAGCATAGCCAAACACTATGGTGTTACAATGAGTGATCTTGCAGCTGCGAACAATATTTCCACCAAATCTAACCTGTCTGCTAGTAAAACTATCAAAATACCTACAGATTCTTATTTTTCTAATCAACAACAATATTCTACTGCCAGCGTCAGAAATAGTTCCACCAATAGAGAGATTGAAGAAAGTAGTGAATCTGACAAAAAAAACAATGGCTATTCTCAAAACAAAAAATCTAAAGATGAAAATAATAGAATTATAGCTAAATCTAAGCTCACCAAGACCATAAAATATACTGTCAAACAGGGGGACACAATGTGGTCTATTGCCCGAAAATACAACACAACCCCTGATTCAATTAAAGATGCCAATAAGCTATCTGGCTATAAAGTTATTCCAAATAAAGAGCTTATTATTCCTCACTCTGTTGTAGAGATAGCTGCAAACTCAAAAAATTCACAAGAGTCTAATTCAATAAATAGCAAAAATATTAACTCTAAAAAAAGAGATGGAGTTACTCCAAAAAAATCAACACATTGGGTAAAATCTGGAGACACACCCTTTACAATTGCCCAAAAATATAATATGTCAGTCCAACGTCTATTTGACTTAAATCGTCTCACTAAAGAGAGTAAAATTTTTCCTGGGCAGCAGCTTATCATTAAATAGCAACTTCATGTTTAGTTACTAATTTTATATAGTTATTGTTTAGTGCCCCCGTAGCTCAGTGGATAGAGCATTGGATTCCTAATCCATGTGCGCAAGTTCGATTCTCGCCGGGGGTACCACAATAATTCTTTTCCCTACATATCATCATATCAACCCTTCTACATGTCTTAAAAATTTTCGATACAGATAAACTATGTTACCCAACAAAACATTAGAACTACCTACAATGTCAACAAACTCTGCATTACTAAATAGTTCAAATAGACCCGAATTACTGGCGCCTGCAGGAAACTATGAAAAACTTGAGATAGCTATCCATTATGGTGCTGATGCAGTATACCTTGGGGGCAAAGAGTTTAGTTTAAGAAATTTTTCAGGTAATTTTACAGTTAATGAACTTGAATCTGCTATTTATTATGCCCACAAAAATAATGTTAAGGTATATGTAACATGCAATATATTTTCAAGGACAAACGAATCTAAACAGATAGCCCACTTTCTTGAGACAATTGGAAATATTGGGGCTGATGCTGTAATAATAGCCGATCCTGGTATTGTTAGTATGGCAAAGCAAATTATTCCCAATATTGATATTCATTTAAGCACTCAAGCAAATACTACAAACTTAAATGCAGTTAAATTCTGGCAAGATATTGGTATTAAAAGAGTAAACCTTGCAAGAGAACTATCATTAGATGAGATAAAAGAGATTGTAAATGGTATTGCATCAAATAAATTATCAAATTTGCCAGCCATTGAAATTGAAACTTTTGTTCACGGTGCAATGTGCGTATCTTATTCAGGTAGATGTCTTCTAAGTAGCGTGCTAACTGGTCGTGATAGCAACAGAGGACTTTGTAGCCATCCATGTAGGTGGAAATATGCTGTAGTTGAAGAACAAAGACCTAATGAATATCAGGCTATTATGGAAGACGATAGAGGAACTTATATATTTAACTCAAAAGACCTCTGCATGATTGACCATATACCCAAACTTTGTGACGCTGGGATATCATCCTTTAAAATTGAAGGAAGAATGAAAGGAATCTCATATCTTGCCTCTGTAGTAAAGACCTATAGAGAAGCAATTGATTCCTACTATATTAATCGTTATATAAAAACAGCTAAAAACTTTGATTTAGAAGAGAGATGGTACAAAGAGCTTGCACTTATTTACCATCGAACTTATTGTACAGGATTTTACTTTAATGATTCAAATCAGACTCTTCCAAATTATAACAATATACATGAGGGCAGCATACACAGCTTCATAGGTAGAATTATTAAATATTTACCAGATAATAGTATTGAGATTGCAATTAAAAACAGACTATCTGTAGGCGACACAATTGAGATTCTTGCTCCAAAGGGATCCCCTTTAAAAGCAACGGTTGTATCTATATACGATATCAATAACCATTCAATACTACACGCTCAGCCAAACTCGAACTCTATTGTAAAGTTGTACTGTTTAAATAATAAAGGAGCTAACTATTCTGACAAATATTTACAATACTATCTAAATAGACTCAATATTGTCAGAAAAATCTCATAACT
>CAYRLG010000004.1:172651-187536 GCA_964425195.1 uncultured Desulfobacterales bacterium | reverse complement strand
AGACTCTAAAATATGGTGTTCATTTTCACCATATAGAGCATTAATATGAAGATTCATTCCAGCCTTAACGCTTAATGCCCTAAAAAACTCTTTTGCAAGGTATGCATCAAATGCCCCTGATGATCTTATATTCTGTGGAATATTATATACAAGGAACGGTCTATTTGACATATCCACATTTACCCTCGAGAATGCTTCATCCATTGTAACCGCACCTTCGCCATAGCGACATATTCCCTTTCTATCGCCCAGTGCATTTGAGATGACTTGACCAAGTACAAGCCCTACATCTTCTACAGTATGGTGAAAATCGACATCAAGATCACCTACTGCTTTAAGTTTTAAATCTAAAAAACCATGCACTGTAAAGAGGGTTAACATGTGATCAAAAAATGGAATCCCAGTTGAGATGTCAGCTTTTCCACTTCCCTCAAATGAGATTTCTGCCTCAACGGTTGTCTCTTTTGTCTGTCGTTTTATCGTTGCTGTACGAGCCATCACCATAATACCCTTGCAAATTATTAATATAAATCGTACCATAGTATTTTTTTTACAATGATACTGACAAAAAATAACTACTAAATTTGTATAGTTTAAGTTTAAAGAACTTAACTTAAAGCTCTTAAGAAGAGCAAGGTTTACAAAAGGCTGAAATCTCTTCTGCCTTCAAGATTTAAATAAACTGTCTTTAATACAGACAAATTGTTGGCTTGTCAAACTTTTTTTGTACTCACGATATTGGTTTTAAAACTTTAATTTTCTTATATTTTTAAAGAGGTCACACTAAATATGATACCACTGCTCTCTGATGCTTTTAAGCTGCCAAATTCTGAACATGACAAAATAATGTCCCCTCAAGAGACCATTGAACAGTTCAAGGTTAGAGCAAAAGCTGCTAAACTCAATATATTAAAAGAGACTCGAAGAATAGATAACAAACGCTTAGGCATTCCGGTCTATTACAGTGTGTGTGGACATGATGCAAGTCGCTTAACAGGCACCAAAAAACAGATGGGCAAAGGGGTTACACCAGAACTTGCAGAGGCAAGCGCTGTTATGGAGCTTGCAGAAAGATTTAGCCTCTACAGCTTTATGGATAATACTTCAAATTTTGTAAATTTAACATATAATGAGATAAAGGCTTACAGTGAAGATAAGCAGATATCTGTAATCCCATTTGATTTAATTCTTAAATCTGTTCACGATTACAACACTAATGATACTGATACTAACAAGCTCAAAGAGCAGATATTCTCAATGCTTAAATTAAATTGGACAAAAGCATATAACTACTCTAACAATCAGTATATTATGATTCCCTTTGACTGGTTTTTTATGATAAATGAATTTAACGGGTCATCTGCAGGGAACTGCAACGAAGAGTCAATATGCCAAGGAGCATGTGAAATTATTGAGCGTCATGTCTCTGCCTTGATCTGCAAAGATAAAATGGAAGTGCCCTCTATCGATCCAAGCTCTGTCACTAACCCTTCTACAGTAGAATTAATACAAAAATTTAACAGTGCTGGTATAAAATTCTATATTAACGATTTCTCTTTAAATACAGGGATTCCAACAGTTGGTGTAATTGCGTGGGATCCATCAACATTCCCTAAATCGAGCGAGATTGTCTGGACAGCAGGAACAGCTCCAAACCCTGATAAAGCCTTGAGTCGTGCTCTTACAGAGGTTGCACAGCTTGCGGGAGACTTTAATACAGCATCTAACTATGTTGCAAGCGGACTTCCCAAATTTACCTCACTTGAACAGGCATCATGGATATTTGATCCCATCGAAAAGGGAACCTGTCCTAAAGTAAAAATTACTGATCTTCCTGATATCTCTAACCAAAATATAAAACAGGAGATTTCAGCAATTATCAATGCAATGAAAAAGATAGGTTTTGACTTGATCATTATTAATACAACCGATCCAAGACTTATGATTCCAGCTTGCTATACCATTGTTCCGGGTGCCTGTTTTAGAGAGAGGGCAGAAAATAGCAGTATTAGCATGTTTGCAGCAAAGCACCTTCATAAAAATCTATCCCCAAGAAAAGCATTTGAAACGATTAGCAAAATTGGGGAGTTGATGCCAAATAAGTATGAGATTGAGTTCTATTTAGGGCTCTGTCTTCTTGATATGGAAAATCCAGAAGAGGCAATCTCTCACTTTAAAACTTCAATGAAACTTAATCCTCCATCTCAAGATATACCAAGTATATGCTCCTACACAGGAGTGTGTCTTAAAGAGCTTGGAGAGTATAAAGAGTCAATCGAAATTCTTAAAAAAGGCATTGCTGTGGATGATGAGCGTGAAGATATCTATAACTTAATGGGGTTTTGCTACTTTATGCTCAAAGAGCATAAAAAATCTATCGAGTGCTTTAAACGGGTAATAAAGCTAAACCCCTCTTCAGCAATAGATCACGCAAGTATTGGTTCAAACTACAGAGAGCTTGGCGATATTGAGAAGGCTATTGTATATTATGAACTGGCACTTGCACTTGATCCAAACCTTGGTTTTGCACGGGAAAATATCGAACGGCTAAAAAATACTTGAAACATCATCTGTTCATAACTATGATATATACAAGTACTACTTAGCAATTACCAAACTATGAGGTGATAGATGGCTATCTCAATAAATCAATATCAAAGTAATACCTATTGGTACGAAAGAGATAATGTTGCTATATCACCTCTCTCTTCAACCGTCAAAAGCTCTGTTACTACTCCAGATTCACAAGATACTCAATCAGACAAAAAGGCAGAACCTTCTGTAGTTCTACACCTATCAGGAAAGACGGGTAAAAATAAGGAGCTGTCGGAACAGGAGCTGAAACTTCTTGATGAGCTTCAAAAATCAGATACTGAAGTTCGAGCACATGAGATGGCACATGTTGCAGCAGGTGGACAATATGTAACATCAGGAGCACAACTTGAGTACCGCAAAGGACCCGATGGTAAACGCTATGCAGTAGCCGGAGAGGTCTCGATTGATACATCAGCAGTTTCAGGGGATCCAGAAGCAACAGTAGAGAAGATGCGTCAGGTTCAAAGAGCTGCATTAGCTCCAGCATCTCCCTCAAGCCAAGACAGAAAAGTAGCTGCAAGTGCAGGTGCTCTTGCAGCAGAGGCTCTTTCTGAGCTTATAATGCTACAGGCGACAGAACGTACTAAAGGCAATGAGAACAAGGCTTTTGGTTCTATCCGTCAAGCTGCTGACAGCTACTCAAAAATCAGTGCCATGCCAATAGAACCTCAAACTAATCAGTTTCAAATAGC
This sequence comes from uncultured Desulfobacterales bacterium, assembly GCA_964425195.1. Lineage (GTDB taxonomy): Bacteria > Desulfobacterota > Desulfobacteria > Desulfobacterales > Desulfobacteraceae > Desulfamplus. The sequence continues at coordinate 184,249 of CAYRLG010000004.1, read as the reverse complement.
TGTTTAGAACTTATTTTTACCATTTAATAACGCTATAACAGTAACTCAAATTAGAACTTTTATATAAAATAGACTCCTTTTTATTGGACTTTTAACCGTTCATTTAAAGAGGAGTTTTCTTTTATTTACATTTTGGCACTTTTATGAAATTAAAGCCTCTCTACACGATATCAAGAGCGGTTATTATGACAATAAAGATTTTTTTAAGGAGGTATTTATTATGTTTTCAAGAAGACACCCGTTCCTGTTTTTTACAATGATTATGTCTGCTATAGCCGTATCATTCATACTTTTTATGTCCACTATTATTGCAGGTAGTGTTGCTTTAATGCGATCGAATATTAAACCAATAACATCAGTTAATGATGCCAATATCGGTATAGTTGAGATGATAGGTCCTATTATCTCATCTAAAGAGACCATTGAGCACATAAAAAACTTTAGGGAACAAAACTCTATTAAGGCAATTGTCATAAGGATAGACTCACCCGGAGGTAGTGTAGGTCCATCTCAAGAGATATATAGAGAGGTTCTTAAAACTAAAAAAGTTAAGAAGGTTGTTGCCTCAATGGGTTCTGTCGCAGCGTCAGGTGGATACTATGCTGCCGCTTCATGCGATGTTATTGTAGCAAACCCCGGAACTATTACCGGAAGCATCGGCGTAATAATGGAGTACGCAAATTTTCAGGAAATTGTCCAAAAAATAGGTCTTGTACCTGTAGTTATAAAAAGCGGGGAGTATAAGGACATCGGTTCACCTATGAGAGATATCAAGGACAACGAACGAAAATTACTTCAAAATGTTGTCAATGAAATTCATAGCCAGTTTGTGAAAGATGCTGCTCAAGGAAGAGGGATTGATGTTGCAACTATGACAAAACTTGCAGATGGTAGAATATACACAGGAGAATCTGCCCTCTCATTAAACCTGGTGGACAGGCTTGGCAACCTTGATGATGCGGTTGAGTGGGCAGGAGAGCTTGCAGGAATTGAAGGAGAGCTAATAACAGTCTATCCTGAAGAGGATAAAGCTGAATTTTTCAAAAAACTTATTACATCTCTATTCAAAGACGCTCACATCTCCAGCACCATATCTGACTATTTCAGGTACGTCATCAATTAATGATACTACGCTCGAGGCAACATTAGGAACTGGTCCACCATCAATAACAGCATCAAGAAGAGAGCCAAAATGGTCATGAATTAGGGATGGATCGCTAAAAACATTTTTCTCATCACCATCAGTACGTTTATTACCTTTATTGCTCGCACTTGTAGATAGAATAGGATGTCCTAACTCCCGAGCAATGGCAAGAACAATATTGTTATTAGGAACCCTTATACCCGCTGTTTTACGTTTGGTTAGCATTATTTTAGGCACCATTTTTGAACCCGGAAGAATCAAGGTAAAGGGACCTGGAAGGACTCTTTTCATATTTCGATATGCAAAATTTGAGACTTTTGCATATTCACTTATATGTTTAAGATCTGCACATATAAAGCTAAAAGGCTCGCTCTTATCTCTGTTTTTTAATAGATAGACACGCTCTATGGCTTTTTTATTCATAATATCACAACCAATACCGTAAAAGGTATCAGTTGGATAGGCAATTACTCCACCCTCTTTAAGCAGCTCAACAACTTTGGAAATCAGGCGTGGTTGTGGGTTATCAGGATTTACAGTTAAAAGCATATACTTTGATATCCAAACTCAAATAATTCTGTTTTAATTTAAATGATTATACTCTAATCTAAGTTGTGTTCCAACTCATATTATAAATATGTATAACAAACCATAATAATGCCAAATATTTAAAATATGACAGCCTAAGGAAAGACAATTAACAATGAGCGAAAACATAAACTAATATCTCTAAATAGATGACATATACATTCTAATGATTACAAAATCAAACAGAACAATGTTCCATATCTATTAAACAAGATTAAGTTTAGAGAGGATAATTGACTATTAAAAGAGTCAGTAAGTCTATTATGATCTTTATGATTATGAGGAGCATTTATGAAAATAGAAACAGTAAATATAAAATTTAAATCTGACAATAAAATAATTAACGGTATGCTTCACCTTCCTGATAAAACTATCTATTCAAATAAAAGTGGATATTTTCAAAACAACTTTGCTCTTCCACCACTTGTAGTTGGCTCTCACGGGCTTGAAGGTTCTATGGATTCGGCAAAACAACTGCTACTTGCACGAATTTTACCAAAAAATGGCGTTGCATTTTTAAGATTTAGCCACAGAGGTTGTGGTACAAGTGAGGGAAGTTTTGTTGAAGATACATCAATACATAAACGTGTAGAGGATATGATTAACGCAGTTAATCATATCCTTGAAATGGAACTCACCTCTCAAAAACTTTTTCTCTTTGGAAGCAGTCTTGGAGGTTCAACATGTATTGCAGCATGGTCAAAACTTGTTGAAAAAGGGATTACTCCATTTGGGGCAATCGTGTGTGCAGCTCCTGTCAACAGCCTTACAATTGAGAGGATTCCTCTAAACGGAAATGACAATCGCCCTACCCTGCCCTTAAGTTTTTTTCAGCAACATCTTGTTTTTGATCTTACTTTGCAAGCTGCAGATTTGAGAAATGTCCTTATATTTCATGGAGATAAAGATAAAACAGTACCTTTAGAAAATGGCTATATATTATACAAAAATGCGAAATCACCCAAAAAGATAGTAGTTTTAAAAGATGGAGATCATCAAATGTCCAATATAGATGATCAGATGAGGTTCAAAGTTGAGGTTATTGAGTGGATAAATAATACCTTTTTTAATGGTTACAATATCTTAGAACGGTTGGCGGACAGCAAATAATGAATACTACGAGTAGAGACGACATATAGCGATACGTCTCTACCAATCCTATCTATTATTATCTTCTCTACTCAAGGCAAACTTTCCGAATCAAACCATAGCAACTTCCTTACGTAAAATATCCATTGCTTTAACTGCAAACATCTTTTTATTCATTGCTCTATCTCCGTAAGTAAAGAGGTAGCGGTTTGATTTTGTAAATATCTCACCACCTGCTGTTTTACCTGCTATACCTATACAGACAGTGCCTACAGGTTTATCAGCAGTTCCGCCCCCTGGTCCTGCAATTCCTGATGTGGCAACTCCATAATCAGCACCCGCAACTTTCATAACTCCAATTGCCATCTCTTTTGCTGTCTCTTCATGAACAGCTCCATATTTGATTAAAGTATTGGGATTGACACCAAGAATTTTAATTTTTGCATCGTTTGAGTAGGTAACTGCTGACATAAGAAAGTAGTCTGAACTTCCGGCAACATCGGTTAGCATACTTCCAATAAGACCACCTGTGCAGCTTTCTGCAACCGCAACAGTCTTTTTCTTTAAAGATAAAAGTCTGCCAAGCTCTTGCTCCATATTAAGTCCTGTGTATGAGAAGATGTACTCTTCAAGGCGTGATGATACCCACTTTTCAGCTTCAGCCATCTTTATCTCTATAGATGAATTTCCATCTCTTAGAGAATTATCATCAACTAAAGATAAATCTCTAATTGTATTGATTAAACTGCTATCTCTTACACTGAACTTGACCTCAATGATAGGTATTGATGCCCTAAATCCAAGTTTAAGTTGTGGAAATTCATTATTAAAAGTTGTAAGTTTACTGCTAACTTTTGATTCAGACAGACCAAATAATTTAAAACGCTTTATAAAATGTTTGGAATCGTCCTGTTGTGATCCATTTTTAAAAAAACGTTCTTTTATAATAGGCAGAACGCTCTGTTCAAACATTGGTTTCATCTCTCTTGGAACGCCCGGCATAAAAAAGAAGATAGTTTTATCTATCTCTATGTAAAATCCCGGAGCTGTTCCGTTAAGATTATCCATCACACCGGCACGAGATGGTAGCATTGCCTGCTTTATGTTGTCATCTGACAAAATCCAATTTCTCTTGCTAAAATATGATTTCATTGATGTAAGTGCAGCTTCATTAAGTTTAATTGTATCGCCAGATGCAAGAGCTGCTGCTTCAGCACTCAAATCATCAGAGGTTGGACCAAGCCCGCCAGTAACCAATACAATATCAGTGCCAGAGTGACCAGCCTTCACTGCTCCTCCTCTAAGCGATATCTCTTTTATTATGTCTGCAATATCTTCAAGACAATCTCCTACACAACTTATCCGTACAACTTCAATATCTGATTCCCACAATTTACGGGATAGCCAGCTTGAGTTAGTATCATCAATATCTCCCCATAAAACCTCATCACCTGTGGACAGAATTTCTGCATTTACTTTAGTATCTATTTTTTTCATTTGCTTTCCAACTCTAAAAATTATAATTTACCTTCCGTTGTGCCTGCTGTTGCATATTGCTATAGTATGCCAATCTTTTTTTAAGATAATTAGCACAAGATATTTGAAATGGATATGATTTTAAAAAAGAAGAGAATAGGAGAGCAAGTATGACAATAAAACGAAACATATATCTGAACATGAAGAGCATTGAAGAGGCTAAAAACATTCTATTTCAGCACTTTCCAGCATCTTTTAGTAAATCGCCAAATAGAACAATAGAAGAGATAAACTCTGTAAGTGCTTTAGGAAGAGTTCTTGCAGAACCAGCAATAGCAGCCTTATCATCTCCAAATTTCCACGCTGCTGCAATGGATGGAATTGCTGTTGATGCAAAGTTAACTTTTGGTGCAAGCGATGAGTCACCAAAGTTGCTTACTACGGGTAAAGATGCCTTTTGGATAAACACAGGTCATGTAATGCCAGAAGAGACAAACGCTGTTATTATGGTTGAACATATAAATGTAATTGGCGATCAAATAATTATGGAGAGCGACAATAATCCAAAAAAAGATGATCAAAATAGAAATTTAGAACAGCAGATTGAAATTTATGCTCCAGCAGTACCTTGGCAAAATGTGAGAAAAATGGGTGAAGATATTGTTGCTACAGAGCTTCTTTTTCCAAGAGGTCATAAAATAAGTTCCTACTCAATTGGTGCTCTACTTTCCGGTGGTGTGTTTAGGGTAAAAGTAAGGCAAAAGCCAAAAGTGCTTATTATCCCTACAGGCTCTGAGATAAAATCGTGGCAGGATGCACAAAATAGAGGACTGTCCAAAGGAGATGTTATTGACTCCAATTCAGAGGTACTTGGTGCTTTATGCGTTGAGTATGGTGCATCTTTTGACTGCCACGAAATTATAAAAGATGATTTAGAAAAGATAACTGATGCTGTAAAAGACGCAGTTCTACAATATGATATGATTTTTATTATTGGAGGCTCTTCTGCTGGATCAAAAGATTTTTCAAAGCCAGTCATATCTTCACTTGGAGAGGTATATGTTCATGGTGTAACCATGATGCCCGGCAAACCTATTCTATTTGGCAGTGTAAAATCCACTCCTGTGTTTGGTATTCCAGGATATCCAGTATCTGCAATTGTGGCGTTTGAACAGTTTGCAGGGCCATTGCTTCTTAAGATACAGGGAATTGATCCAGATGCTAAACAAAGGGATATTGCAGAGGTTATACCTTCAAGAAAGATAGCCTCAAAACTTGGGCAGGAGGAGTTTTTGAGAGTAAAGATTGGGGCTGTTGATGACAGACTCATTGCATCACAGTTACCGAGGGGAGCTGGCAATATAACAACTTTAACGCAAGCTGATGGGATTATAAGAATTCCTACAAATGTTGAAGGTATTGCAGAGGGAGAGGCAGTAAAGGCTGAGTTGATTCGATCGCGAGCTGCTATCAATCAAACTCTTGTTATAATTGGTTCACACGACAATACGCTTGATGTTTTATCTGACCATATCCATCTTACAGCAGGCAATCAAGTTAGCATATCATCTACACATGTTGGCAGTATGGGCGGTCTTATGGCTATCAAAAAAGGGGCGTGTCATATTGCTGGAACTCACCTTCTTGATGCTGATGATGGCTCTTATAACATCTCATATATAAAAAAATATCTACCTAACGAGAAGGTGTGGTTGGTCAATTTAGTGATGAGAGATCAGGGGTTGATTATTCCAAAAGGAAATCCAAAAAATATAAAAGGAATTGAAGATTTTAGAAGTGATGTTTCAAAAAACAGATTATCAGAAAGAGGTAAAATAGAGAATCAGGGACTTGTCTTTATAAATCGTCAAGCAGGGGCAGGAACTCGGATTCTTTTTGATTATAAGATAAAATCTCTTGGGATTAAAACATCTGAAATTATTGGATATGAGAATGAAGAATATACCCACATGTCAGTTGCAGTAGCTGTTCTTTCAGGCAGGGCGGATGGAGGACTTGGAATCTATGCCGCAGCTAAAGCTCTTGACCTTGATTTTATACCAGTAGTAACAGAGGAGTATGACCTTCTGATTCCTGACCGTTTTTTTAACACGGATAAGGTTCAAACTCTTCTTAAGACAATAAGAACGGATGAGTTTAAGCGTCGTGTAGAAGCTCTTGGAGGATATGGCACTGAAAAAACAGGTGAAATTATTTTTAATTCTCTGTAATATGTCTATTTTTGTATCATGCGTTATATCATGGTCACCATCTGCTTTATGTGGTGAAATATTTTTTTGGACAGATAAAAGTGGAGTCCAGCATTACAGCAATGTGAAACACCCTGAATCTGTTCAAAATATGGAGATTTATGAAGAAAAAAAGAGTGTTGATAGTGAAGCACCAGCTTATAATCTTGATTATGATATAGATATAAAGAAGGTAACACAAAAAGATAAGAAAAAAATAAAACATAGCAAAATCAAAGAGAGCATAAAATTAAAAGTAATCAAAATATATGATGGAGACTCGATGAAGGTTGAAGGATACGGCGTTGAGTTTTCTATAAGGCTTATCGGTATTGATGCACCTGAATCAAAGGGGAAAAGCTCATCTAAATCTAAATCAGCCTCAAAAATAGCAAAGCTGCTCGGAATAAAACCACCTAAATTGTTAAAAAAAGGAATGGGACAGCCTTTTAACAAAGAGTCCAAACAGGCTCTGACTAAACTTATTGGAGAAAAAGATATCCGTATTAGAAGTTATGGAACAGACAGATACAACCGCGTTTTAGCAGAGTTATTTAATGATGACGGAACTCTTGTAAATCTTGAGATGGTAAGGCTCGGCATGGCAGAAGTTTACAGAGGCACTACTGAAAAGGGTTTTGATGTATCTCCTTACAAACGGGCAGAATCAGAGGCAAAAAGAGCAAAAAGAGGGATCTGGTCTCTTGGATCTGATTACCAAAGCCCTAAAGAGTGGCGTAAACGCAATTAATCAAATTGGTTAGAGAGAGATTGGTTAGGAGTCTAAACACCTGCTTTCTCTGGACGAAAGCTGTATAAACCTTTAAACTATATAAAACTTAAAATAGAAATGAACCGTTGCATTATTATAATTTCTGAATATTTTCCAGCAGTGTTGAGCGGATTTTTATTGACTGCTGCATTCCCTAAATCTGAATTAACCTTTCTTGCCTGGATTGCCTTAGTTCCATTAATACTCAATATTTTGCATAGAGCTGAAGAAAGTAGAAGCAGTGCATTTGATAAAAAGTTTGATAATAAAAAGGCATTTAAATCAGGGTTTATAATGGGGCTGTCCCACTTTTTATCGCTTTTATACTGGATTGTCCCGACTATCAGCACTTACGGGCTTCTTCCGCTGTTTGTAGCCTTCCCGATTTTACTACTGTTAGCATTCTATCTTGCAATCTATCCCGCTCTTTTTGCGTTGGGATTAAGCTGGTTTCAATCTACTTATATAACGCCCTTAATTGCAGCAGCTTTATGGGTAAGCCTTGAGTATATCCGCTCAATTTTTCTGACTGGTTTTCCTTGGGGGCTTATCGGATACTCTCAATACAATCAACTGAATCTCATACAGATTGCAGATATCACATCTGTTTATGGCGTATCTTTTATGGTTGTGCTGACAAATTTTGTGCTGGCAAAAGTTATTATGGCAGCAATTTCAAACTGGTACGCGGCCACGAAGTTTAAATCAGATGTTTTGATTTGGATAATCTGCCTTGCAGCAATGTTTGGAGGCGTAATTGGTTATGGAAAAATCAGAATAGCTGAAATGGAAAAAGAGGCAGATAAAAGCGGTAAAGTTGATATATCCGTAGTTCAGGGAAATATTGAGCAGGTTTTAAAATGGGACGAGGCTTATCAAGAGAGCACAATCGAAAAGTATTGTAAGCTGTCAATGGAGGCTGCTGGTGCTGATGAAAAAGAATTCTCTCATGCTGCTAAACCAGATTTAATTATCCTGCCCGAGACAGCACTTCCTTTTTATTACGGCTGGAATAAAAAGCTCTCTTTTAAATTTGATGACTGCATCAGAGAGGCTGGAACATCTTTTTTGATTGGAAGTCCTGCTTTTAAAACTATTGATGAATCTGCTAAAATTTATGATTTCTATAATAGAGCTTATATGGTCAACGAACTTGGAGTGATAACAGGCAGTTATGATAAAATTCATTTAGTTCCTTTTGGGGAGTATGTGCCGTTTGGAAAATATCTATCTTTTCTTGGAAAGATAATTGCACAAGCAGGGGATTTCTCTTCTGGAGATAGTGATTCACAGCCTCTTGAGGTTGCTGCTAAACTACACAGCTCAAAAGTTGGAGTTCTTATCTGTTTTGAGATTATTTTCCCATATCTTTCACGAACAACAGTAAAAAATGGTGCTGATATCCTTGCAACAATGACCAATGACGCATGGTTTGGATATACATCTGCACCCAAGCAGCATTTTACAATGTCTGTTTTCAGGGCAGTTGAAAACAGACGGGCAGTTGCAAGGGCAGCAAATACAGGTATAAGTGGATTTATATCTCCAACTGGTAAAGTTCTTCAAACATCAGAGCTTTTTAAAGATACTACTTTAACCAATCAAGTACCATCTATGAAAATAGAAACAACATACACCAAATTTGGTGATATATTTGCTTTCATCTGTCTGTTTGCAATTGGAGCCTTATTTGTGGTAAATATTGCAAGAAATAGAGCTGGTTCTAAAAAAAAATTTAAAACATAATTGTAAAAAAATATCAACATCAGGAGCATAAACACCATGTCATTTGAATTAGTAAAACAGAACATTACAAATTTATATCAAAAATCAGAGCAGTTACAGGAGTATCTTTGACCTGCCTGTTAAGCGGAATAGATTAAGAGAGCTTGAAAGTTTTATTGCCCGCGAAGATTTCTGGAATGACCCAGACAAGGCAACTGCAATGCTTAAAGAGCGGACAAGAATTTCAGAGCTTATTGATTCATGGGAATCTATTCGTCAAGATATTGAAGATGCTGACACTCTGCTCTCCCTTGCACGAGAAGAGTCAGATAAAGATGCAGAGGCTGAAGTGGAGAGCATGGTATCTGATCTTGAGAAAAAGGTGCGGAAATTCTCCATTGATATAGTGCTTGATGATGATGACGACACAAAAAATGCTATTGTCTCTATAAATGCAGGAGCTGGCGGGACAGATTCTCAAGATTGGGCAGAGAGGCTTTTTAGAATGTACTCCCGCTGGATTGATAAAAGAGGTTATAAAATGCAGATGATCGATTACCAGCCCGGTGATGAAGCAGGACTTAAAGGGGCAACGTTTTTGGTATCTGGTACTAACTGCTACGGTTTTATGAAGGTTGAATCAGGAGTCCACAGACTTGTCCGAATATCTCCGTTCAGCTCAACAGGGAAACGCCACACATCATTTGCATCTGTGTTTGTCTATCCTGAAATCAACAATGATATCCAGATTGATATTGATGAAAAAGATTTAAGAACAGATGTTTACAGGGCAAGCGGTTCAGGCGGACAGCATGTAAACAAAACCAGCAGTGCTGTAAGAATTACGCATCTTCCGACCGGGGTGGTTGTTCAATCCCAACAAGAGTCTTCACAGCACCGTAACCGTGAGATTGCAATGAAACTTCTTATGTCACGGCTCTACAAAATTGAAAAAGAGCGGCAGAGTAAAAAGATGCAGGATATGCACGACACAAAAGATGAGATTGCATGGGGAAGCCAGATACGCTCTTATGTTATGCACCCTTACAGATTAGTAAAAGATCATAGAACTGATTTTGAGGTAGGAGACGTAGATCGTGTAATGGACGGTGATCTTGATCCATTTATCGAAGGAGTTCTGCTATCTGGCAAAGGGTAAAATTTATCCCCCAATTGTGGACATTTGAGTATCTACACGGTTACTCCTGTTATTGTTTTCTAATGCCTGTTTAGTTTGAGAAGAAGTATCACTATCGGTACTATTTACCACATTATCAACTACATTTAAGTTATGGCTCGCTGGCTTGCTCTTAATAGCAAAGAGAATTATCTCTTTTAAAGTTTGATCAGAAATACCTTGACGCATCTGGGTTAAAAGATCGATCTCTTGATTGTTAAGAAGACACGGGCGTAAATGTCCAGTTGATGTTAATCGTAATCTATTGCACTGATGGCAGAAATGGGAGCTGACAGGAGAGATAAAGCCTATCTCTCCTAAAGCTCCTTTTATTTTATAACGCTTTGCAGGTCCTGCTTCATTAATTGGTATTTTAAGAGTATCTGCCTTACCGCCTGCATTTTTTATGCTGTTTGGGCTGTTGCTCGTATCTTTTATGCTGTTTGGTTGACCATATAGGTTGTTAGAATTTATCACAACAGGCTCAAGAGTACCCATACTCTTTTCAATACGCTCTCTTATCTCTGGTATCAAAACCTGCTGAGATATATCAACTGCTGAATTTCCCATAGGCATATATTCAATAAATCTGACATGAAACGGATATTTTAAAGAGAGTCCTGCAAGAGATTCAATCTCATCATCATTTATTCCTCTTAATATAACAGCATTGAGCTTGATAGGGGCAAGCCCCTTTTCAAGTGCTGCCATAATTCCTCTCCATACAGATGCAAAATGATCTTTTCCTGATATAAATTTAAATTTCTCAGGCTTTAGGGTATCAAGGCTTATGTTTATTCTGTTTATGCCAGAGGCTATAACCTCATCTATATTAGGCTCAAGAAGAACTCCGTTTGTGGTAATTGAGATATCATTTATTGCATCAATTTCAGACAAACTTTTGATAAAAGGTAAAATTCCTTTTCTCATAAAAGGTTCTCCACCTGTAATTCTTAACTTTTTTATGCCAATTTGAGATGCACAAAAAATAATTCGATATATCTCTTCATACCTTGCAATTTTGTCATGGGTAAGTACTGGCAATATCCCCTTAGGTACACAATATCTACAAGCAAGATTACATCTGTCTGTAACTGATATTCGGAGGTAATTTATAATACGGTTCTCTAAGCTATTATATAGCTGCCTGGAATTAATCTGCATCTTCTAAATATTCTCAACTTCTTTTAAAGGTATGTTTAACATTAACGCAATTTTATCATTAGAGTAGCCTGCTGCTTTAAATGACAACACAGATACTCGAATGATCTCCTCATTTCTTTTTAATGCCTCTTCTTTAGCCTTTCTCTCTTCTTCTTTAGCTTTTCGCTCTTCTTCTTTAGCTTTTCGCTCTTCTTCTTTAGCTTTTCGCTCTTCT
>CAYRLG010000004.1:0-172551 GCA_964425195.1 uncultured Desulfobacterales bacterium | reverse complement strand
TCTTTGGCTTTTCGCTCTTCTTCTTTGGCTTTTCGCTCTTCTTCTTTGGCTTTTCGCTCTTCTTCTTTGGCTTTTCTCAACTCTTCAAGTTCAATCAGAGCTTCTTTATATTGCTGTTGCAACTTCTGTTTTCTTGCCTCCTCACCTCTTTGAACTCTTAGAAACTCCTCATGAAGGCGATACTGTTCTCTTAATCTATCCTCTTTTGTGAAAGTTTGCAGCATTTCAAACACCTCCTTTATTCCCTTACTAACACTCAATACAGGGGTAAGCGGTTTTGAGTTATCCTGAATTGTTCCTAAAAAATAACTCCAAAGTTCAAGTTCTTTGCTAAAAAACATCTGATTTTTATCAGATTTATCACTCTCTGCTGTATCTTCCATATCTCTTATATTTTTAACAGACTGCCCTTTCTCAAAACATTTCAAGAACTTGTTCAATTCAACATAGTAAAGATTCCAATGGTTCATCAGCGGCTTATGTGTTCTAATATTAAGCATTCTATAGTGATTAAACCAGAACTCCTCTTCAGCTTTTTCTTCAAAAATTGAATCTACCAGAATGTGGATACCATAACAGGCTCTAAGTTCATCATAATTATGCTCATTGCCCCTTTTCAACTGATCTCTATACATGCCGGCAAGATAATATTTTGAGCGTTCACGATAATCTGCTTTTCTTACAACCTGAATCTCTAAATCTATCCACTCATGAGTATTAACATCTTTTGCCCGTATATCAAGTATCCCCTGCTTCTGACTTGTAAATGGCTCGTTCACATCATAAGGATTTAAAATCTCAACCTCTGAGAATTTAGGATTGTCCACATTAGAACAATCATCAAGGTCATAAGAGACCACAGCGTTTAGAAAACAGATTAAAGGATAAGTCTGTTCCTGTCTTCCAAAAATCCATTTAAAAACAACGTCATTGTATAGTTTTATTTTCATACTATTCTTTTGGAATGGGTAATCAAAATTACAAATCCAAATCCTTTATAACCGCCATAATTCTGTAAGTCTCTGATAAAGCTGCAATAATCTTTTGATAATGCAAAATATCATCAACTGATAACTCTCTGCCTTTTCTATCTTTCAGCCATTTTTGTGCTGGCTGATAACCGCCAATATAGAAATTCCAAGCAATTTCAGGCACTTTATCAAAATACTGCTCTTTGTTGATATAGACTTTACCATCTTCATATCGTGGTTTTTCAACTATATTTGTCCCGTCCATTGGATAGGTTGTTATGTACTCTTCAACAATCGGATTTTCTAATAAATGAATGGTTCTAAGCTCCCCGCCGAGTTTAACCAACTGCCAGAATTTTTCTCTGTTTTCAGGATAGGGAACTCTTGGGAAATCAATTTTTAAAAACTCTTTGTATCGTTCGCGGTAGGTTGGAGAGTGCAAAACAGCATAAATATAATCTAAAATGTCAATTGGTGCAAAAGTCTCTTGATTCTGCTCTTTTTCAGGCGTGAAGGTTAAAGATATTTTTTCAGCTATCTGCTTGATGATTTCGGGGTTGAGGTTCGGGGTTCTTGCAGTTGATTGATCAATTGTTTGCTGCTCGTTGGTTTCGGGATAGAGGTAAAGTGGAAAGGTGTATGTTGTTTCTTTGGTCTGCAAACTTACAGTACATACTTCTGATAAAACGTTACATACAAGAATATGTTGAAAATCAAATGTGCTTTGTTGTCTGCAAGAAAGTAATGCTATGTTTTCCTTTAACATATGTTGCATAACTTTTTGTGCAGGACGACTCACAATTTGAGGGTCATAATAAATAGAACGAATATCAAATGGACGATAGAGTATGTTTTTAATAAAATCTGGATTGTATTTTTTCCCTTTTACTCTCTCCGTTATTTTAAAACTACCTGAATCAACAACTCTATATTCATCTATAAATGATTTTGCAAGTTCACCGCCAAGCAATGTTTTAAATCTAATTTCAATGTCTGATTTTCTTTCACCTATGAATAAAGAATCGCGGTCTGTTTTTACTCCGTTATTTACATTTATAAATAGTTCATTTAATGAAAACCAACTATCATATTTATTGTCACTTAATTGCTTTGGAACAAAAAAGTAATAAGGGTGTTCATAGGAAATTTGTTTAAAATCTATTTTTCGTAAATCACTTTGGTTTAGTGTTGAATATTTGAATTCACGATTTCCAAATAAGTCAAAATGAAAAATCTGACCTAATTCATTTTTCTTTTTCTTTCCTGTTTTTACAAAGATGTTAATTGAAACACCTTGTTGAATATCAAATACGTTATCATCCTTACTTCCATCAAGTGCAGTTTCATTTTTTTTAGCACTTCCGTGTAAATCAAGAATATAGATTTTATCAAAACTTTCTAATAAATGTTTTCTCATTTGGCGATGAGTAACGCCATCAATAAAGCTGTTATTAGAAATATAAGCTAAAATACCGCTTCCGTTTTTATCAATAAAATGCTGTCCATATCTTATGAATTTAATATAATCATCATCAAGGTTTATCTTTTTTTCATTTAAATCCTTTTTGTAATCAGCAATTAAGCTGCGAATCCAATTTCCTTGATTCATCTTACCAAAATTAGCATAAGGCGGATTGCCGATTACAACCATAACAGGGACATCACGCTTTACATAATTGGCTTCAGTTGATTCTTTTGCCAACCAGCTTGCAAACAGAGTTCCAGCATATTGATTGACCTCTTCAAGGCTGTTGGTGAGATAGACTTTTAATCGAGGCTGCTGGCTGTCATTTTTTGGTTTGTAACCTGTCTCATTTAAGAGCATTTCAAGTTTTAAATGACACATTGTGTATGATGCCATCAAAATCTCAAAACCATTTATACGCGGGATAAGCTCTTTTTCCACATAACTTGACCACAAACCTTCCTGCCCTTTGAATTTGGAGTAAATCTGTTTAACTGTCTCTGCTAAAAAAGTGCCTGTTCCTGTTGCAGGATCAAGTATCTGAACTTTATGGATCTCCTCCTCTTTATAGATATCTTTGCCTCTTTTAGTTCCAGTTCCTTCAACTTTTCTTTTGATTTTAACCTTTGAAGTGTCTGCAAGTCCTTTTGACAGCCCAAACTCATCTTTTAAGATATCATCAACTGCCCGAACAATAAAATTAACAACTGGTTCTGGCGTGTAATAGACACCTCTGGATTTTCGGAGTTTTGGATCATATTCAGCAAGAAAGGTTTCGTAAAAATGCAAGAAAGGATCATTTTGTCCAGTTGATTTTCCAAAGTCTGATAAAATAGATTTTAAATCTGCTGCCCTGAAAATTTCACACAGATCATTTACAATCCAGACAACTCTTTCATCTAACTGAGCACCAGAAACATAATCAAAAAGATTTCTCAAAAACGGGTTTGATCTTGGAATCAGCTCTCTTGCCTCCTGTCTTGAGAAGTCTTCTAAAGTTTCATCGTGCAGTCTTGCTGCAAAAAGACCGTAGGCAATGGTTTGAGCGTAGATATCGGCAAATGTCTTTTCATCTAAATCATTTATCAATATCTGCCTGAATGCCTCTAACTGGTCTTTAAGCGAGTTATCTTCACTATCTTCATTTTTTACAGCATTAAATAAAACCTCTTCCATCATTTTGGCTTTTTGAGCCATCATTTTGGCAAGTTGTTCTGCTGATTTTATTGTCTGACCTGTAAAGCTGCAAAAATCTTTTATGTGTGTTTCAAATGAGGAAAATTTATCTTGATGGGCAATTAACCTGCCGTTCTCTATTGTGGCTATTTTTATCTGACTGACTTTAGAGCCGTACTTATAAAACCTAAATTCTAAATAATCGGTAAGAATCAGATTATCAAGGCTTGCAAGATAACGCTTCATCTGATCAGTTTTTTCGGTTTTATTTAGGTCAATGCCGATGTCTTTAGCCTCAATATACCCTAAAGGCACCTCTTTATTTTGAATTATGTAATCAGGTGCCCCGCATTTCTGCCGTTTAGGCTCGTTGGTTACAGTAATCCCTTTCACAAGATTGCTCAGCAGAACCTGCAGATCAGAGCGGTAGCTGTGTTCTGTAGAGATTCCAGCATTAAATCGCTGTTTAACCTGTTTGATGTATTGGTTTATGGGCATGAGATTAATTTTTCTTACTGATGAATTATTAATGTTTCAGAGGTTAATTCTACTAAACGGTGAGCTTCCAAAGATTGATCTATTTCTTGAATATTATCTAAAAATAATTTCAGTAACTTGCTATTTGAAATATTGCCTGTTGAAACATAAAGTAATTTATACGGTTTGCCTGAAATAAGTATCGAATCAATAAAATCAGAGTCTTTTGAAATAACGACTCTCTGCTCTTTCAAAGAAATCGCATTAATATATCTATCTTTTGTTCTATTTTGTTCTGGAAGATCAAGCGTATGAATAGAATCATAGCCTATATCTCTCAATGCAACAGATAGACGTTTTGGTAATTGTGCATCTATTAAATATTTCATGATGCGAGTCTATAAATACTCTTTACATTACTTAGCCTTGAAGCAAATACTAAACACGCCTTAATGTCCTCTTTTACTAAGTCTTCGTAATCTTGGAGTATTTCATCAATATCCATATCACTGCTCAATAGTTCTAAAATCATCTCAACAGGATAGCGAAGGCCTCTGATGCAAGGTTTTCCATGACATATTTCTGGATCGATTACGATTCGGTTCAATAAATTTTCCATCTCCCCTCCGATTTATTGGAACTACCTTATAATTTACTCCATAGTTTAATCTAATTTTTACTAAAATCCTTAACCATCGCATCAACAAGCCCGGGAATAGTATATTCTTCAGCAATAATATCAGGCTTAAACCCTTCAGCAATTGCGGTATCAGCAGTTATGGGACCTATGCAGGCAATGGTTACGCCCTCCATAAGTTGCGAAAACTTATCTTGTGGCAGCAGTGCTTTAAAGTTCTTTACAGTTGAAGAGCTTGTAAAGGTAACAATATCAATACCTTTGTTGTCATCATCAGTGCTCTTTTCAAGAAGTCTTACAAGCTCGTCTTTAGCGTCTGCAACCTGTTCTGTAACGTATGCCGTAACCTCATCAAGTATAGCACCCATTTTTTGAAGTTCTTCTGGCAATACAGACCTTGCCTCTTTTGCACGAGGAAGGAGGATTTTTTTGCCTTTTATATCTATCTGTTCACCTTGAATAGTAACTCCTTGACTATTTACACCTTGAAAAGCCTCAACTATTGATTCTGCTCTGTAACTTTCTGGCAGGATATCAGTTATAATGCCGTGTTTTCTAAGCTCCTCTTTAGTAACTGGACCTATGCAGGCACATTTTAAATGACCTAACACCCTTACATCTTTACCCATTTTAAACAGAGTATCAAAAAAGAATTTAACACCATTTACACTGGTAAATATGAGCCAATCGTAAGTTTTAATATTTTCAATTGACCGTTCAAGAGGTGAGTTATCAGAAGGAGGCACAACTTTAATTGTTGGAATCTCAACGCACTCTGCCCCAAGTTCTGTCAATGCAGCAACCAAATCGCTTGCCTGCTCTCTTGCACGAGTTACAACAACTCTTTTTCCATGAAACGGACGTAGTTCAAACCACTGCATCTGCTCACGCAAAGATACTACATCTCCAACCACAATTAATGATGGGGGTTTTAGTTTAGCCTCTCTAACCTTTTGAACAATGTTTGATAGATTGCCGCTCACAGTCTGCTGTTTTGGGGTTGTTCCCCATCTGACCAGAGCAACCGGCGTATCAGGAGATTTTCCGTTTTTAACCAACTGCTCGCATATATTTGGAAGATTTTTAACACCCATAAAAAATACAAGCGTGCTGCCGCTCTGTGCAAGAGTATCCCACCTGATGCTGCTCTGATCTTTTAACGGGTCTTCGTGTCCAGTAATTAAGGAGACAGATGATGTGTAATCTCTATGAGTCAGAGGAATGCCTGCATAAGCTGGAGCTGCAACTGCTGAAGTTACGCCCGGAACAACCTCAAATGGAATGCCTGCTTCAATAAGCGTCTCAGCCTCTTCTCCGCCCCTGCCGAAAATAAACGGATCACCGCCTTTGAGCCGTGCAACTACAAGCCCCTCTTTTCCCTTATCTGCCAAAAGCTCATTTATCTTATCTTGGGACATTGTATGATCTCCGCCCTTTTTTCCAACATAGATAATTTGAGCATCTTTGCGGGCATATTTAAGAAGTGCCGGAGCAGCAAGATAATCATAGACCACAACATCTGCCTTTTGAATGCACTCCATTCCTCTGATTGTAATGAGTTTTGGGTCTCCGGGACCTGCACCAATAAGATAGACTCTGCCTTTTTTAGTATTCATAAGTTTTCTTAACCTTTTTATGCATATATAAAAGTAGAGACGCACGGCTGTTGGTCTATCCCTTAGCTGTGCGTCTCTAAAGTTTGATTTTTAATATAAAAGAAAATTCAATTTAAATTTTTAAACTTTCTAATATCTCTCTGCCGCCTTTTTGCAAAATCAGTTCAGCAAGTTCGGTGCCGATTGCATTTGCCTTTGATAGTTCTGCTGAACATCTCAGAGTCTCCTTTATTATTGTTGAGCCATCTTCAGATGCAACTAATCCTGTTAAATTTAATTGGTTTAACCCTTTTAAATTCTCACTATTTTCTGCTGTATGAGGAGAATCTTTTTTTATGTTTTCAAGTTTGCCAAAACAGGCTACTGGTATATGGCAGCTTCCTTCCATTTTTTTCAAAAAGGCTCTCTCTGCCTCAACTGGAATACGGGTATTCGTATCATCAAGTGCTGCCATAATCTTAGAAACTAAAAGATCATGATCATCTGATTGTGAATTAACCAAACGAGACTCAACGCACAGAGCACCCTGCCCTACTGCCGGCACCATGGTATCTTCATCAAGATACTGTGAGATTCTCTCTTTCATTCCAAGCCTTATAAGACCAGCAGCAGCAAGAATAATTGCATCATACTCTCCAGAGTCTAACTTTCTTAAACGAGTATCTAAATTACCCCGTATTGAAACTGGAACAACATCTGGACGGACACTTTTTATCTGTGATGCACGCCTCAAGCTGCTTGTGCCGATTTTTGACCCAGCAGGCAGATCATTTAAAGGGATATTATCTCTTGATATTAAAACATCAAAAGGGTTTGCCCTTACTGGTATTGCACCAACTATCAAACCTTCTGGAAGCTCTGCCGGCATATCTTTCATGCTGTGGACTGCAATATCAATCTGTTTATCAAGAAGCTGCTGCTCAATCTCTTTGACAAAAAGCCCTTTGCCTCCAACCATTGATAAAGGACGGTCAGTTATCTGATCCCCTGTGGTCTTTATCTTTACGATCTCAATCAAAGGCATAGAAGTTAAAACATCTCTATTTGAATTTGTGCTGCTGTTTAAAGAGTTTATTGCGTTTAATCGGCTTAATATTTTCTCAATCTCACCTTTAACCCAATCTGCCTGCCACAGTGCAAGCTGGCTGCCTCTTGTTCCTATTTTAATTGTTTTTGTCATTTTATTTATCTGCTTCCACATGTTGAACAACTTGTTGCAGAACAGCCGCTGCATGAAGAGCCTGCTGACGATGCTGTTGTCTGGACAGTCCCTCCTGGTCCAGATGATTTAGAGAAAAAACCACAAGCTGACATAAGTTTTTCAAGGTCGCTGCTCTGGCATGATGGACATGTTGGCATATCGCTTCCAATTACCAACTTTTCAAAATTATTACCGCATTGTTTACATTGATACTCATATATAGGCATTTTCTTTCCTTTTTTTAATCCTACTCTTAATTTGAGTGTTTTATTTTTTATCTTATCTCCCAGAGCTAAAGCTCAGGGCTGATTTTTTACCCAAGCCCGCTTAAGCGGGCTTTCTTATGGTTAGCCGAGAGCTTTAGCTCAACGGCTGACAGAGATGATTTGAAATATTTTTTTCTTAACTTAATGGCATTGGGGCTTCAGCCCTACGGCTGCAAAATTATCCTCTCTGTCAAATCGCACAAAATATGTATAAGCGTTATGTGCGACTCCTGAATCCTTGCTGTAACCGCACAATCTACACAAAATGCAATATCTGAAATCTCTTTTAACTCTCCTTTCACTCCTGATAAACCAACCACGTGCAGCCCCATTTTTTTTGCCTCAACTGCTGCTTTAACGACATTTGGTGAATTTCCACTTGTTGAGATGCAGATAGCAATATCACCTTTTTTTCCAAATGCCTGAATCTGTTTAAGGAAAATATCATCAAAAGAGTAATCATTTCCAATGCTTGTTATGATTGATGTGTCAGTTGTAAGAGCAATTGCTGCAAGCGGCGGACGCTCAATCTGAAATCGGTTTACAAACTCTGCTGCAAAATGCTGGGCATCTGCTGCACTGCCTCCATTGCCGAAAATCAGAAGTTTGCCACCCTGTTTTAAGGTACTAACTATCAAAGTGACACAACTTTCAATCTTAGCAACATGGCTTTTTATAAACGCCTGTTTCACTTCGACACTCTGATTAAGAGTATCAATTACTAAATTCTCAATCACTAACTGGTTACTATTCATATTTTTCCCGTTGTAATTTTAAAATCAGGCAGATCGCTTTTTGAGATCATTTGCTGTAGAATCTTCATATTCAAAAAACTTATTCATCTCCATGCTATCTTGATTAGATGTTCTCAGATCAACTTCAACTTCTGATGAGTCAAATATTAAAGGCTCAACATCGCTGCTTCCATCTTTTTTATAGTAATCCTCACTCGCTTTTAACTGCATATATGCTTTAGAAAATTCAATATATGCAAAGTCATACAGCCCTTTTTTAAGATATATTTTTCCAAGACAGGCTCTAAAATAGGGGTTATCAGGTGTTATAGCAAGGCTGTGGTGTGCAAGGGTGAGAGCAATATCAAGGTTCTTATTTTGAATTTCAAACACCTTTGCAAGTCCAGATATTGAACATGCGTCATAAGGATTGATCTTTATAGCTTGCTTATACTCATTGGCAGCTTTTACAGGCAGATTTATTCTCAAATATAGCTCTCCAAGAATTCTGTGAACTATAGCAGAATCAGGTTTGAGCTTTAGAGCTTTATTTAAATGTATCAAAGCATCATCTTTTATATCAGATTTTAAAAACAGAATTCCAGCGGTCAACTCAGCTTCAAAAAAGTCCTTTTGCATTGTTGTTATCTGCTTAATATACTCAACTCCTTTTTCTATATCACCTACAAGGTTGCAGGTAAGGGCTGCATTATAAAAGATCATAAATTGATTATCATCAGCTTCAAAATCATCATTTTTATTGATTTTAGTGTCACTGATTTCATTAGTATTACAAACTGTTTTAATAAAGTTCTCTTTCTGAGATTTGCTTGACTTATAGATACAAACTGCCTTTTCAAACTGCTCTTTTGCAAGCTCAAGACGGTTTGTAAGGCTATAGCAAACTCCAAGACTGTTAATAAGATTTAAATTATCCTCTCTTATTTCAAGCCCTTGTTTATACTCTCTTGCAGCATCACCTACTTTCCCAAGCTGATATAACCTATCGCCATATATATTTTGGGTAACATCATCAAAAAATGTAAGCGTACCCGGTGCAAAAAAAGCGGCGTGATCAAGAGCTTTGATGGCGTTACAAATAACCATTGTAGGTGAAAAGTCTAAAAACGGAAAAAGTGCGGCACCTGCATGAGATTTTATCTTAAGTGTTGTATCAGCAAATCTAATAAGGTCCTTTATTGTCTCCTCAGCACGAGCAGTATCACCCCAAATGAGAGTTATAAGAGTTGATTCAGACAACCACTGCCATAAACCATCTTCAGATGTCACTGCTGTATTAATCGCATGAACCAATGTCTCCTTCTGATTTTTACTGCTTCTGTGATTATTTTTTTCCATTTGGCTATTATCATGGGAGTTTATCGAAGCTGTTTTATAGCTATTTTGATTATCTGTACTCGGATATTCCAATTTGATTACAGAGCATAAAAATCTATGAGTTTTAATATCATCCATTTTTTTAGAGAGAGCATTTTGTTCAATCTGTTGTAAAATATCTTTAACAAATGAGTTAAATTGAGTAGCCACTTGATTGTTAGATTGACTATTTTCAATAAGAAAATCTGATAAATAGCTCTCTGGAGTAAAATCAGAATGATAGATGGCATCAGAATCTGATTTCATAAACGATATCTCTTTGGAAGAGAAATTATTACCTTTATATAAAAATTCCATATCACTTTCCATCTATTTTGATCTGTTTATGCTCTGGTTAAAATATCTGCAAGGGCATTGCAGATTATCTGCTCTTCACCTGTTTGCAAAGTCCTGGTATCAATAATAAAACGGTTATTATCAATTCTTCCTATAATTGAAGGGGTATAAATTCTCATATCTCTTTCAAGAGCTGCTGCTGATATACTTTTAGGTTCAATGGTTACACACCTGCTTGGTATTGAGTATTCAGGATAAGCTCCTCCTCCTGTGCGAGAGGAGAGATCAGCGTAACCAATTTCAATTTTTGAATTTAAATCCCCACCTATCTTTAATTTAATATCTTGAATAAGTTTATCAGCTTTTTGAACTGTCTCTTCAAATGAAAGGGTCAACATTCTCAAAGTTGGTATTTTTTTAATTGCCTCTGCCTCATCTCTATAGAGATTTAAAGTAGCTTCTAACGCTGCAAGAGTAAGTTTATCAATACGCAGTGCCCGAGTTAGAGGGTTGGACTTTATTCTTTTAATAGCATCAGCACTGCCAACTATTATTCCAGCTTGAGGCCCCCCAAGCAGCTTATCACCACTGAATGTTACAACATCAGCACCAGCAGCAACAATATCAGATACAGTTGGTTCTCGAGCAAGACCATATTTTGAGAGATCAATCAGTGAGCCACTTCCTAAATCCTCCATAACAGGCAGTTTATGCTTTTTGCCAAGCAAAACAAGGTCGGACAGAGTCACGTTTGCTGTAAAACCTTCAATTTTATAGTTACTTGTATGCACCTTTAAAAGCATAGCCGTCTTATCTGATATTGCAGATTCATAATCACGCAGATGAGTTCGGTTGGTCGTTCCTACCTCTTTTAGTTTGCAGCCACTCTTTTCCATAACATCAGGAATTCTAAAAGAGCCTCCAATTTCAACAAGCTCTCCGCGTGATACAACAACTTCGCACTCTCTTGCTAAGGTGTTAAGGCATAAAAAAACAGCACCAGCATTGTTATTCACAGCCATAGCAGCTTGAGCACCGGTTAAATCGCACAAAATCTCCTCAACTGCACTGTAACGCTCTCCACGCTTGCCTTTTTTTATATTAAACTCAAGATTAGAAAAGCCTCCGGCAATTTGGGTTATTCTATCAAGAGCATCTTGGCACAGAAGCGATCTTCCAAGATTTGTATGGATAACAACACCAGTTGCATTAATTGTTGGAACAAGTCTCTGGGCTATAGTTTGATTTGCAGAATTTAAGATATCTTTAATAATCTTATCATGCAGTAGTTGTTTTCTGTTTTGGTCATCTAAAAGATTATCAAACGAAATATTATATTCTCCATCAATAATACTTTTTCTGACCAGTTCAAGTGTTTTTCTTATTGATGCTTTTATTACAGATAGCGGAATATTCTGAAAGTTGGGGTTACCTTTTATTTTTTCAAGAATATAATCTACACCTGGAATATTTCTTAAAAGGGTCTGGATGTCATAGTTGCTCATTTTGATATCATTTCTATGATTAAATTTAATTATAATAGTTATTTGTGGCTAAAAACTGTACTTTTACAGTTCATACACGGTTGTTAAGATCAAATATATAAAGTGGAATAGAGTCGATGATTTTTGGCATATCCTCTTCTGACAAACCTAAGTTAGATAAAATTTGACTAAAATTTTCAGATTTCATTTTATCTGTTTCAAAGCCATTATGAAATCTGGACATCAAGATATCTGCAACATGAACTATTCCAACAATATTTCTATTTTGTAGAGCACTATTTAGAGGCTCGTGGTGGTGCTCAATTACATCAATCAATAGATCAGAAAAGCACCACTTTTTTGCCAACATTATACCTGTCTGACAGTGAGTTATTCCAAGTATCTTCTGCTCAGATGTCAAATAGTCCGCTTTTTTGTGGTGAAGTTCTCGAAAAAAGAGTGGATGGAACTTAGCTATGTACTGATCTAAAACAACTTTACCAATATCATGAAGAAGACCTGCGGTATAAGCTGTTGTAGGGTCAGCCTTACCAGTTATTTTAGCAATAATTTGAGATGTTACAGCACATCCTACAGAGTGAAAAAACATCCCTCCTCTACACAAAGAGTAACCATTGTTATCAGATTGACTAAAACAGTTTCTAATCGCTGCTGTAACTACATAGTTAATTAGTGCACTCTCTCCAAGAATAAGAAGCGCATCTTTTAAAGTTCCTATCTTGATTTTACCCGAAAACATAGCAGAGTTACACATTTTTATTGTTTGTGCTGCTAAAACTTGATCTTGTTTAAGCTGTTTTAATATAGAATCAAAATTGTAGTTATCCTGCTGGACAATTCTCATGATTTTAAGTGCGGTCTGTGGAATTGGAGTCAAAGACTCTATTGTATCTTCAATACTCCCCTTAGAAGGTCTTTCAGTCTCAATATTAAGAGAATCTGTATTAATGTCATCTCTTTTATAAGGATTCCATGCTGGCTTAATTAGAGCCTCTCCACTTTTAAAATTTAGCTCTAATGTACAGGTAAAAAAGCCTCCAGTTTCAGATTTTTTTATTTTTATACCCTCTTTGCAGAGAATATCCATTGCAATTTCAGTAGATCGACCGCCAATGTCTAAGTTGATATCTTGATGGCTCAATGGTCCAACAAGTGCACCTCCAGCGACTGTAGCAACCATATTTGATGGCTTTGCACCCATACTGTATAGCTCTTGCAAAAAAAGAGGAATTCCTGTTGATGCATATTTTTCAGGATACTCTGGAGCAAAACTACTAACTGGTTCTGGTAAAAGAATATGAATAATCCCTCCAACTTTTGCATACAGATCAAAAATAGCAACACCAACGCATGTACCAAGGTGAGCTAAAAGCACTAAATTGCCCTGTTTTGATGTCTGAAAACTTCCTGAAGGGACGTGTGATACAATAAAATTGTTCATTAAATTCCGTGTTAAACCCCTAAATTATGATTCAAATTGCAATATGATAGATAGCAGATAACTTCCTACAATATTTAAACATTCTAACTATTTTTCTTTTATTGTAATTAAAGAGAGTAAATTTGATTTAATATCATCAAAATAGAAAACTTTTCAATAAAATCTTTAAAAACTCTCTTATTATAAAAATTTGACAAAAACATAAACATGAATGATATTTCTCAGTAAATGTCTGCTATCTGTAATGTTGGATAGTTTAAGCAAAAAAAGTATTTACAAAAGAGTTTTAGCTTACAAGAACCATTTATTTACCCAAAAATTTAAATGAAGGAGAGAAACCATGGCTAAAATCACATTAAAAGGTAACCCTATTGAAACTGTTGGAGATCTGCCTGCAAAGGGAAGCAAAGCACCATCATTCAGCCTTTTAGGGACAAATCTTGCCACCGTAAGTTTAGAGAGTTTTGCAGGTAAAAATGTGGTGTTAAATATATTTCCAAGTATTGATACCCCTGTGTGTGCAGCTTCAACACGGCGATTCAATAAGGTTGCAGGGGAGAGTGACAATACAGTAGTACTTTGCATATCTGCTGATTTACCGTTTGCCCACTCAAGATTTTGTGAAGTTGAAGGGCTTAAAAACGTGATCCCATTGTCAGTCTTTAGAGATACAAAGTTTGGTGCAAACTATGGTCTAACCATAGCTACAGGTCCTATTGCAGGACTATTATCGAGGGCAATTGTAATTATTGATAAGAGAGGTAATATTGCCTATACAGAACAGGTGCCAGAGATCTCACAAGAGCCAAATTATGATGCTGCACTATCTGCATTAGCAGCTATTTAAATATCTTGAGATACTAATTTCTATCTATGCTGTAAGAGGGCAAAAAAAACGAGCTTTTTATATGTAAAGTAGAGACGCACGGCTGTGTGTCTCTACTTTATAATTGTTTTTTGTCAATTTTACATCTAAGTCCTACCTAAGTTACCTTCCTAACTATTGACCTTTTTATGCAACTTGATTCATAGGAAAATATTAAGATGTCATCACAATCCCTTAAATCTGGGTTTACAACTGGGGCAGCAGCAGCAGCAGCAACAAAGGCAGCTTTCTTATGCTTAGTAGATCCAACTATCAATGCAAAATATATCCAATGTGCCAAATATACTGAAAATATCAAACAGAGAGTTATTGAAAAGGTTCAGATAAGATGCCTTAATGGTGAATATATTTTTATTGATATAGAGTCGATCAAAAAATTATCTAATACCTGTGTAGAAGCAATTGTCATAAAAGATGCTGGTGACGACCCTGACGTTACCCACAAAGCAGAAATAGGCTCTAAAGTAACCATACGTTACTGTAATGATGAAAATCATCACGACGCTCAAGTACAATCAGATAGCACTATTGGCGGTTCTTATGCAGAAGGTTCTTATGCAGAATATGATAGCACAAAAATGGCAAAAGATAATTCTACATATAAAGGGCATGTATGGGTATCAATAAATATAAGAGGCGGTGAAGGCGTTGGCATAGTTACAAAACCGGGTCTTGAGGTATTACCCGGGAATCCAGCTATTAATTTAGGTCCTAAAACCATGATCTATGAAGCTATAAATAGCGTTCTTGAGTTTATAAACAGAGAGCAATCCCATTATAAATACAAACCACCTTTAGTATCTAAAATGGTTGTTGATGTGGAGATATTTGTACCTAAAGGCAGAGAGCTTGCAGAAAAAACACTTAATGCACGGCTTGGCATTATAGGAGGGATATCAATACTTGGTACAACTGGAATTGTGAAGCCAATGTCACATGATGCCTATATAGCAACTATAAAGTCAGGTATATCAGTTGCAAAGGCAATGGGATGTAATACTGTTGTATTTACTACTGGCAGAAGAAGTGAAAAGGCTGCCATTTCACTTTTCCCTCAATTAATGGAAGAGGCATTTATACAGACAGGAGACTTTTTCAAAGCCTCAATTGAAGCTGCCTCACTACATAACATAAAGCAAG
The DNA here is from genome assembly GCA_964425195.1 of uncultured Desulfobacterales bacterium. GTDB lineage: Bacteria > Desulfobacterota > Desulfobacteria > Desulfobacterales > Desulfobacteraceae > Desulfamplus. Next base: position 157,362 of record CAYRLG010000004.1, on the reverse strand, counting down.
TCATAATTGTTGTATTTTTTGGTAAAGCTGTAAAAATGGCAATGGGCTTTCCCCATACACATGCTGCAAAGTCTGAGCTTACAATGAAAAGATTGGTTAGCTGGGCAGAAGATATTACAACAGAGAACTCCTCTGATAGTGCAGATATCTACAATTCTACACTTGCAAAAAATAGTCTTGCTCAAAAAATAGCAAATTCCAATACAGCCCGTCACGCTTTTACCTATATTTATCCTGAATATCCTGAATTGATAGATTATGTTGGTAGCAAAATTGTTCAATCTGCTGCTAAGTTTGCAAAAGCTATAGGCAACAGCAGTTTAAAGATTAGGTCTATTATATTAGATTTCGACGGCAACAAAATTTTCGATTCAGCTCAAGATTCAACTATTTTAAAATCAAATATGGAGATTTTGTAAACATTATGAAGATCGATATATCGCTATTTCTTGAAAAACTTAAAAAAGAGATTGCAACTTATAAAGTACCAGTAGTAGAGCTTGTAGCTGTTCAAACTCGCGATCCCTTTAAAGTTTTAGTTGCAACAATTCTCTCTGCAAGAACAAAAGATGAGACCACAGCAAAAGCGTCAGAAAGACTTTTTAAAATTGCTCCAGACTATGAAACACTTGGAAGATTAACTCAAGAAGAGATAGAGAAGTTGATCTATCCTGTTGGATTTTATAAGGCAAAAGCTGGTTATCTTACCAAACTTCCAGATGCACTGAAACGATTTGCTGGAGAGATTCCGCAAGAGTTAGACGAGCTTTTAACCCTTCCCGGAGTTGGAAGAAAAACAGCAAGTCTTGTTCTTAATGTTGCATTTCAAAAAGATGCTATCTGTGTTGACACACATGTACATCGTATTATGAATATATGGGGTTACGTAAAAACGAAGACTCCGTTAGAGACAGAGATGGCTCTGAGAAAAAAGCTGCCTCTTAAACATTGGCAGGAGGTCAATACAATTTTAGTTACCTTTGGGCAAGGAACATGTCGCCCAGTATCTCCTCATTGCGATAGGTGTGTTATATCAGATTTATGTCCACGTAATGGCGTAAAGCCAAGAAACCTTTAAAAACCTCTCTTTTTACTCTATGTTTCAATCTAAGTCCGTGACTTGTATGGATGAAAGTGCTATAGAGTCAGATTAAGTTATCTTTAAAGATATGTTATTTTCAATATAATTTCTGCCACTATAAAAATATAACATATCACGCCCTATTACCCCCTTAAGGTTATAAATAACGATAAAATAGTAGAGATTTATAGCTCTATTTTCGTATAAAGGATATTTTTATCATGACAACTGTTTATTGGATGCAAAGTGGTGGTTGCGGTGGAGACACATACTCGCTTTTGAGCAGCAATGTCTTAGATATAGATGATTTACTGAAAAATCTTGGCATTGTGCTTTTGTGGCATCCCTCTTTTTCTAATATATCTGCAACAGAGCATCATAATTTAATCGATAAAATTCTAAATAGAAGTGTTTCGCTTGATATTTTGATACTTGAAGGGGCAATAATTCGTGGTCCAGCTGGTACAGGAATGTTTGATACTCGCAATGGAAGACCTAAAAAAGATCTTTTTCACTCCCTTGCCATGAATGCCAATTACGTTATTGCAGTTGGAACATGTGCAGCGTTTGGAGGTTTTGGAGTTGATAACGCTATTGAAGCAACTGGATTACAGTTTTGTAAAAGAAAAAGAGGCGGATTTCTTGGAGATGAGTTTAGAAGCCTCTTAGGAATGCCCGTCATAAATCTTGCGGGATGTCCGTGTCATCACGATGTTATATCAGGAACTCTCATGGCAATTGCAAGCGGTATAGAGCTTGAACTTGATGATTTTCAAAGACCATTAGAGTGGTATAGCACAATGGTGCATCAAGGATGTACACGTAACGAATATCATGAATATCGCATTGAAGAGTCTGATTTTGGAGAGATGGGATGTCTATTTTTCCACATGGGATGTGCAGGTCCTCTGGTTCCTGGTCCTTGCAATAAACTACTTTGGAACGGACAATCTTCAAAACCCAGGGCAGGAGTCCCCTGCTTTGGCTGCACTGATCCTGAATTTCCAAGAGCTACGCCGTTTTTTTACACTCCAAACATTGAAGGTATTCCACTTCAGCTGCCAAGAGGTGTAAATCGTGCTCACTACATGGTTTATAAAGGTATGGCTGCTGAAGCTGCTCCTGAACGCCTTAAAAAAAGAACTTCAAAAGTTTAAAAGGATACACTCTCCTATGTCCAATATCATCAAAGGGGTTAATCTTCCACTTAACCGTGTGGAGGGGGATTTAGAGATTCGCGTTGATATAAAAGATCGTACCATCACAGATGCATGGAGTTGTGGCATAATGTATCGTGGATTTGAAGAGATGATGACAGGCAGAGGAGTGTTGGACGGACTTGTAATAACCCCAAGGATATGTGGAATATGTAGCTTAAGCCATCTTACTGCTGCTGTTGGAGCTTTAGATGAGATTACAGGTATATTACTACCGGACAATGCCATACGCCTTTGCAATATTGCTCTTATGACAGAAAATATCCAAAGCGATATGCGTCAATCTGTGCTTATGTATATGAGCGATTTTGCCAACCCCTCCGCATACAGAGACCACTCTATGTTTAAAGAGGCAACTAAGCGTTATAACCCACTTATGGGTAAGTCGGCTCTTAGTGTTATCCGTGAGACAAAACGTATAGTTGAGATAATTGCAATTATCGGAGGTCAATGGCCCCACACATCTTTTATGGTACCCGGAGGAGTGACATCAATTCCTGAAATAGACAAAATTTTACAATGCAAAATGCTCATAAAGAACTTTAGTTCATGGTATGAAAAGAGAGTTCTTGGATGCTCTATTGAACGCTGGAGTGCAATTAAAACAACAAAAGAGCTGCACGAATGGCTTGAAGAGAGCAACAGACACCAAGAGAGTGAAGTTGGCTTTTTCCTTAGATTTGCTATAGAAGCAGGAATAGATAAAATTGGTAAGGGACACCAAAATTTCATCTCATTTGGCTCTCTTCTTATTCCTAAAGCAACCAAAGTTAAGGCAAAAGCTGGAGGAAGATTTGTGCCTGCTGGTTTTGCAAGAGGGGTAGAGGTTGAACCTTTTGACCAGTTAAAAATAACAGAAGATATCTCTCACTCATGGTATTTGCAAGGTGCTACAAATAATGCTCTTCACCCTTTTAAAGGAAGCACAAAACCCTATGCTTCAGGTAATAGTGGACAGCCATATTCTTGGACAAAAGCACCACGTTACAACTCTCTTCCTGCTGAAACTGGTCCACTTGCAGAGATGGTTGTGGATAGGAATCCACTTTTTCAGGATATGATAAAAGAGCATGGAGCTAATGCAATGGTAAGAGAGCTTGCAAGAGTTGTAAGACCAGCAACATTATTACCAACTATTGATATATGGCTCAATGAGTTGATGGAAAACCGTAAAGCACCCTTTTATAGCAGTATAGACTATATTCCAGATGGAGATGGAACAGGAACGATACAAGCTGCAAGAGGAGCATTAGGTCATTGGGTATCGATAAGAAATAGCAAAATAAGCCACTATCAGATAATTACACCAACTGCCTGGAACGGCTCGCCGCGAGACACAAATATGGTAAGAGGAGCTTGGGAAGAGGCTCTTATAGGTACTAAAATCAAAGACCCTGATAATCTTATAGAGGCTGCTCATATTATAAGATCATTTGATCCTTGCATGGTCTGTTCTGTGCATTAGTAGAAATACGAATATAAGAACTTTTAAAACTAATCCTTAGATACCATTTAAAGTATAATTTTTAATAAGACATAAAACTTTAAGGTAAGAAGCAAAAATGTTCTCATCAAAAACAGCTATTGTACCAACAATAGAGTATCTATTAGCAGAAAATAAAATACTTAGAGAAGAGATTAAAGTAACAAGAGAGGCTTCTGCTATAACTGCGAAACTTGTGGTCAGACAATTTGAAGAGACTGAGCGAATGCTTCGAAAATTTCAGAGAGCCAATGAAGAGCGTAAAGCTGTACTTGATGCAGCAACCCAGTTATCAATCATTGCAACCGAGCTTGATGGAACAATAACTTTGTTTAGTCCCGGTGCAACGACACTTTTGGGTTACAGTTCAGAAGAGATGGTTGGAAGACAAAATATTGCATCATTACATCTAAAAGAGGAGATAGAATCTCATGGTAAAAAACTTGTAAGTTATGCTAACAGCTCGTTTAACTTTAATGACAACCACTCCCCAGCTTCTGTCAATAGAAACAACAAAACCCCATATTTTGATCCAATCTTTGATCCTATTAAAGTTTTTGATCAATATATAAAACAAAAAATATCACAAAGTAGTGACTGGACATATATAAAGAAAGATGGTTCTACTCTTCCAATAAATCTCTCTATTACCCCATTTTACAATTCAAGAGGTAGCCTTAGAGGCTATCTGTTTACAGCTATGGATATGAGTAGCCATAAACTTATGGAGCAAGAGCTTATTGAGGCAATAAAACATGCAGAGGCAGCGAATGCCTCAAAAGGTGACTTTTTAGCACGTATGAGCCACGAAATAAGAACACCAATGAATGGTGTTCTTGGTATGGCTCATCTGCTTAAAAAAACAGAGTTATCTATTAAACAATCTAACTATCTTGACAAAATTTTAGGCTCTGCAAACAACCTTTTAAATTTGATAAACGATATTCTTGATTTTTCCAAAATTGATGCTGGTAAGTTAGAGCTTGAATCTATACCATTTAATCTTGAAGATGTATTAAGCCACCTTGTTAACTCAATTGGAATAAATGCAGAAGATAAGGGTTTAGAGTTTCTATTTGAGATTGATAACGATGTTCCATTTAATCTTGTAGGAGACCCATTCCGTCTTGGTCAGATACTTATGAATTTAGCAAGCAATGCTGTAAAATTCACAGAACATGGGGAGATTGTTATATCTGTAGGTGTTGATAATGCAGATAAAGAGTATAGTGACGATAGTGATTATGTAACTTTAAAGTTTTCTGTTAAAGATAGTGGGATTGGACTCTACCCTGAACAGGTGGATTCCCTTTTTGAAGCCTTTATCCAAGCAGATGATAGTATCACTCGCAAATATGGAGGTACTGGTCTTGGACTCTCCATCTGTAAACAGCTAACTGAGATGATGGGGGGGGAAATATGGGTTCAAAGCACTCCAAACTTAGGATCAAACTTTATATTTACGGTAAGATTTAAACTTTCAGAAGATGCAACTATCCGCTCATCTGGATTTAAAGATTCATTTAATAATGTTCGTGCACTGGTTGTTGATGATAATGAGACTGCCCGCAATGTGCTTCAATCCATGCTTCAATCCTTTAAAATAGGTGTAGATACTGCCTGCGATGGCAATGATGCTATTGAGCGTCTTGAACAGGCAGTAAAAAATGGAAGACCTTATGATATCGTGCTGCTTGACTGGATTATGCCGGGTATTGATGGCATTGAGACTGCAAGGCGAATAAGGGCAAACGCAGAGCTTGCAAAGACACCAGCTATGCTGATGGTTACAGCAAATGGCAGAGAGGAGGCAAGAGTTGAGGCAGAACAGGCAGGTCTTGAAGGTTTTTTACTAAAACCTGTTTATGCCTCTGTTATGTACAATACCTTGCTTGAGATGCTCCATATTGAACACACACCAATATGGAGAAAAAATAGAAACAATGACAATAGCAATTCTGTAAAAGCAGCAAAAGGTCTTAATGGTAAACATATTCTTTTAGTAGAGGATAACCCAATCAATCAAGAGGTTGCAACCGAGTTTCTTTGTGATGCTGGAGTGGTTGTAAAAATTGCCTCCAATGGACTCGAAGCTGTTGATATGGTTGACAAAGAGCAATTTGATCTTGTGCTTATGGATATTCAGATGCCTGTTATGGATGGACTGGAAGCCGCGCGTAAAATCAGAAGCGAAAAATTTATGACAGATATTCCTATTATAGCCATGACAGCCCATGCAATGGCAGGAGACCGTGAAAAGAGCCTAAATGCTGGAATGAATGGGCATATTAATAAGCCTGTTGATCCAATTGAGCTTTATGATGTAATGCGCAAATTTATCAAAGATAGAAGCGAATCTACGTCTGTGGAGTCAAACTCTTATTCTACAAAAAAGCATAATTTCTCTTTTGATTCAACCTCTGATTCAAATGGGCTTCAATTTGAAAAGGTATCTGAAAATGATTCTAATTTAATACCCTCATTTCTATATATTGAAGGTATTAACCATAAAGCTGCAATTAAGCGACTCAATAATAAACCAGTAATGTTTATAAAGGTATTAAATGATTTTAAGAGAAGTTATGCAGATGAGTCAAAAAAGATAAGAGATCTCTTTAGGGCTGGCGATGCTAAAGAGCTTCTTATGAGAGCACATACTCTTAAAGGAGTTGCGGGATACATGGGTGCAGATAATCTTTTCCAAAGCGCACTTAAAGTAGAAGAGTTTATCAGACACAATAAAGAGATATTAATTGCTGAAACTGCTAATATTGTTGAAACACTCGCACAAAGTATTGAAAAAGTTCTTGAAGCTATTTCCAAAGTCACTCTACCTTCTAACTCTGAAACTTTACTATACCAATCCTTGCAATCCCAATCTGATTTTAAGCCATCTGATAAAAATATAAGAACAAATAGCCTTAATGAGAGAAATCTAAAAATTGATAGAACTATTTCGTTTGAGATGCTCAACAGATTTATATTACTACTTCGCAAAGGAGATGCTACTGTATCAGATATGATTACAGATATTGGGAGAATACTTACTGAATACGGATACAGTGGGGAGTTGATAAAAATTATGGAACTAATTGATGATATTGAGTATGAGGCTGCTGGCGATATAGTGCTAAATATTATGGAAAAGCTCAATTTAGATAAAACAAAACAGAACTCTCTTAAAGAGTAAAAAAACAGAAGAGATATCGACATATATAAATCTTAGAGATATGAATATAGTACTAAAATATGACCACAGCTCCAAATAAATATAAAGAGCGTATTCTGATTGTTGACGATGAGAAGATAAATATCAAAATCTTGATCGATCTACTTAAAGATGACTACTCTTTGGTGCTTGCAAGAAGTGGAGAGCAGGCGTTGAAATTTTCATTTCAATCCCCACCACCAGACCTTATTCTTCTCGATGTTGTGATGCCTGAAATGGGAGGGTATGAGGTTATTAAACAGCTTAAGGAGAATGAGATTACTAAGAATGTACCCGTAATATTTATCACTGCACTAAATTCAGTAGAAGATGAAGAGCATGGTCTCAAACTCGGAGCAGTTGACTATATTACCAAGCCATTTTCTCCTCCTATTGTAAAGATGAGAATACAAAACCACTTAAAATTTGTACACCAACATAAACTTCTTGATAAACTTGCATATTTAGACCCTTTAACCGAGATTCCAAATCGCCGTAGATTTGATGATGTTTTCCAAAAAGAGTTTTCAAGAGCCTGCCGTAATGGCACACCGCTGTCAGTAGGGATGGTAGATGTAGATTTTTTTAAACAGTATAATGATCACTATGGACATGCAATGGGAGATCGCACTCTCCAAAGCATTGCAACTAGTTTGGCATATTCACTTAAACGTCCTGCAGATATGGTAGCAAGATATGGGGGAGAGGAGTTTGTTATAATTTTACCTGAAACAGACTCATATTCTGCGCTACAGGTTGCTGAACGGGGACGTAATGCAGTTTTAGCGTTAAATATTCCACATCTCTACTCTAAGGTATCTGAATCTGTATCTATCAGCATTGGAATTGTAACCTTTTATCCAGACAAACCTCTCTTATCTACTCCATCTGCTGGTGCTATCTTAGAGCAGGCAGATAAAAATCTTTACATGGCAAAACAGAATGGTAGAAACAGAGTAGTGGCAACTATATTTGGTGATTGATAGAGTACTCTATCTACATTAGAACAAACCAACATAAAATAGGAAAACAATATGAGAGCAATGATCTTATTAGCTCATGGTAGCAAAAAAAAAGAGTCTATCCTTGAAATTGAAACAATGGCTACTCAAATAGAAACTTACGCCAAACAAAACGGTCAGTTTGATTTTGTAAAAGCGGCATTTATGCAGTTTTGTGGACCAAACTTTTATCAGGCAATGGATGCTCTTATCCAAAAGGCACGTGAATCTACAACAAATCAAGACTCTTTTACAACATTAATTGAGCAAAATAGTGAGATAAAAGAGGTTGTAGTGCTTCCCTATTTTATCTCAGCAGGCAGCCATGTTTTAGAGGATATCCCAGAGCTAATTGTGGAAGTTCGGAAAAAATACCCTAATATCACCTTTACCACAACACCCCATTTAGGACAATTTAAGAGACTTGAAAGATTAATTCTTGAAGAGACAGCCTTACAAAACAGATAGCAAATAATACTCTCTTTATACTGTTCAATATCATAAATTGAGTTTTACCTAAACTGTAGAGACAGATCTCCGTGGCTCTATACTTTAGATACAAAAAGTTCTCAAGTAGTTAATGTACCATCAATTAAGTGAATACCTTTGTCAGTAATATTAATCGTTCTCTCTTTATAAAGATTGCCAATTGATCTTTTAAACTCTTTTTTGCTCATACCAAAAATTTTCATAATGGTATCTGGAGAGCTTTTATCGTTACAGGCAATAAATCCTCTCTCCTGTTTTAGAGTCTCAAGAATTTTTACCCTTGACTCTAAAACAGAGCTATAGCCACTTTTTTTAACTCTTAAATCAATTTTACCATCACCTCGTATTTTATGAATATAGCCTTTTGTCCTATCTCCGATGATAAAAGGCTCAAACGTTTCGTTTTTATATAGTACTCCATAGTGGCTATTGTTAATAACCGCCTTGTATCCTAAATTTGTTATACCATAAATAAGAAGGTCAGCCGCCATACCTTGAGTAATGCTTGCCATATATTTGCTGCAATTCTCTTCAATCTTTGCTGTGGCATATACTCTGTTACTCTCCTTATCCAAACATACCTTAACTACATGCTGCTCCCCTTTTTTAAAGGGTGTTATCATCTCACTTTTAGGAATTAGCAGATCTTTTTCAAGTCCCCACTCTAAAAATGCTCCAAAAGATGAAGTGTCTTTAACCTCAAGAAGGGCAAAATCTCCGACAACCGCTGTTGGTTTTAAAGTGGTGGCTATTGGTCTATCCTCGGAATCTGTATAGACAAACACTCTTATGATATCTCCGGGTTTAAGTCCATCTGGGGGAACATATTTTGAAGGTAGCAGTACCTCTTCCTCTTTGGGATTAAGATAAAAACCAAATGAGACCTCTCTTTGCACTACAAGATTATTATAATTTCCTATTTCAAGCATATCAGCTCCATCGCTTTTTGTTATTGATTTTATTTATTTATTACTTGAATCTGACTAATAGGTTGAGCATTTAAATATCTATTTCAGCCTATTGGAATTTTTAAACCAATATACCAGATATAAACTTGACAGGCAATCTGATGGCTGATATTGGATTTTAACTATAAAATTCAATCAGATTTTAAATCAAATCTACATAACTGAACTAATTATATTTAAGGAGAATTTATGAACAGCAGCACAAATTACGATGTAATAATTATTGGCGGAGGCATAATGGGAGCTTCCACTGCATATAATTTAATGAAAGCAGAACCAAGTATGAAGGTGATAGTGATTGAAAAAGATTTGAGTTATGAAAAAGCATCTACACCACTGTCTATGGTTAATGCAAGAATTCAGTTCAGTTTAAAAGAGAATGTACAGATATCTCAGTACGCTTTCAAAATTCTTGAAAATTTTGAGGAGGAGATGGCTGTGGATGGAGTAAAGCCAGCCATATTTTATCGAAGAGAGGGGAATCTCTTTTTGTATAATGAAAAAGCAGAACCAGCTGCACGCAGAGCCTTTAATATGCAAAAAGAACTTGGATGTGCTGTTGAGTGGTGGTCTCCTGAACAGATACGTGAACGCTATCCAATATATTCAAATTTAGATGGTATTGTAGCTGGAACATTTGGACCTGAAGATGGGCATTTTGACGCCTACTCTGTGTTGATGGGATACAAGGCAAAAGCAAAATCTCTTGGTGCTGAGGTTATAGAAGATGAGGTAGTTGAGCTAATTACAGAAAAAGGGGTTATTAAAGGTGTTAAAACTGCATCTGGTAACACTTTTAATTCATCTAAGGTGGTAAATTGTGCTGGAGCATGGGCTGCTAAAGTTGCTGCAACAGCGGGGGTAAAACTTCCTGTTGATCCTACAAAACGTCAGGTTTTTGCAGTAGAGCCAGAATTTAAACCATCATACCCTCTGCCTTTAACAATTTTGCCATCTGGGTTCTACTTTAGAACTGAAACAGGCGGTCTTCTTTTGCTTGGCAAATCTTTACCAGAAGACCCTGTTGGTTTTGATTTTTCATGGGAGCAGGAGAGATTTGAGATGTTATGGGAAGAGCTATATGAATTTGCTCCTGTATTTGAATCCCTTAAACTTGTAAAAGGGTGGGCAGGACTTTACGCTATGAACACCCTTGATGCCAATGCAATATTAGGAGAGTGGCCTGAAATAAGAGGATTTTATCTTGCTAACGGATTTTCAGGTCATGGATTACAGCAGGGACCTGCAGTTGGACGCTATATTACAGAGTTGATCACAAATAGAGAGCATCAACTTGATCTATCTATTTTTAGCCCAGAAAGAGTACTATTCAACAAACCTATTTTTGAAGATGGTATTGTTTAAACTTTATAACCTAATTGGTTCTGTAAAGGTCAAGTAAGGAAAAAGTTATGCAAGTTGATGGAAAACAGATACGACCAATCTGGTTTGATACCCAATCGCAAACTGTAAAGATTATTGATCAAAGGATGCTGCCACATAAATTTATTGTGGCAGAATTAAAAACAGTAGATGATATTATTGATGCAATAAAAGAGATGCTTGTTCGTGGAGCACCATTGATAGGAGCAACCGGCGCATTTGGAATCTACAATGCACTGAAATCGTATAATAACTCACCTTATGAGCAGCTATCTGATAGCACCATAAATTATATTAAAAAAGAGTCTCAAAGGATTAAGAGTGCCAGACCAACTGCTGTTAATCTTGCATGGGGTGTTGATAGGGTTTTAAATGTTGTTCTAAAATGTGAAAGATATGATGAGAGTCTAAAAACTGCTCTTGAAGAGGCTTGTAATATTGTAGAACAGGAGGCAGAAAACTGCCGACTTATTGGTCAATATGGATTTTCATTAATCGAAGAGATAAGCAAGAAAAAGAGTTTGCAAAACAGCAATAGTGAAAAGAGTGGGCAAAGAGTAAATATTCTTACTCACTGCAATGCGGGCTGGCTTGCAACTGTTGAGTATGGAACTGCAACTGCTCCTATTTATACAGCTTTTGACAAAGGTATTGATATTCATGTCTGGGTTGATGAAACTCGTCCTCTCAATCAAGGTGCCAGACTTACAGCATGGGAACTTGGTAAACATGGAATACCGCATACTGTCATAACAGATAATGCAGGAGGGCACTTAATGCAGCATGGTATGGTTGATATTGTTATTGTAGGGACAGATAGAACTACAAGAACTGGAGATGTTGCCAATAAAATCGGGACATATCTTAAAGCTCTTGCTGCATACGACAATGGTGTTCCATTTTATGTTGCACTTCCATCAAGTACATTTGACTGGAATTTGAAAGATGGGATAAAGGATATTCCAATTGAAGAACGAAATCCTGACGAGATAAGATATGTGCAAGGGCTTGATCTGCATGGAAACTTAACATCGATTTTGGTACCACCAGAAAATAGTCCTGCTGCAAACCACGCATTTGATGTTACACCTGCAAAATTTATAACAGGATTTATCACAGAACGAGGAGTATGTCAGGCTTCAGAAGAGTCTATAATATCGCTCTTTCCTGAGGAGTTTTTAGTTATAAATTATAAAGAGTAAGTAGTCACTGTTGAGCAGCCTCAGCAAGCTGCTCAACATCTATAACTGTAATTATATTACGCTCAATCGCTATAATCTGATCATTTACAAATTTCGCAAAAACTCTGGATATAGTTTCAGGAGTAGTACCAAGAAGACCGGCAAGTTGATTTTTTGACACAGGTAAAGTGACAACTATACTATTTAAAGCTGTGGTGTTTTTATCCTGACTACCATGCTTTATCTCTTCCTGTTCTTTTATAAGAATTATTAGATATGATGCAAGACGGGCTGGAACTTCCTTAAGAGCAAGGTTTTCTACCATAAGAGTAAACTGATGTAACCTCATTGATAGGACAGCAAGCATGTTTAAAGCAAGAGATGGGTTCTCTGTAATTAATGAGATAAAAGCCTTTCTTGGAAAAAAAAGAAGATCAACATTTGTTAACGCCATAGCAGATGCTGGAAAATTTTTACCAGTAAATACAGGTACCTCACCAAACGGCTTTCCAACTCCATATATATGTAAAATTTGCTCCTTTCCACCAAAAGAGCTTTTGAACACCTTTACAGTTCCATGTTCAACAACATAAAAGCCATTACACGGCTCTCCCTCATTAAAAATAATTTCCCCTTTTTTACAGCCTCTCTTTTGCACAATTGAAGTAATAGCATTAAGATGGGCAATTTCCAGCCCGTCAAAAAGGGGAGTTGATTTTATTAACCTCACTATTGAGTCCATACTATTCTCAAAATCTATTACATACTCTTCTTAAAACATATATTATCATCAAAAAATCTCTACCTAATTTACCTACAACATAGATAGTAGATTACTAATCGCAGTAGCCATCATTCAATAAGAGTAACTATATAACATAAAGTCGGATAGAGATATAAATCTCTATCCGACTTTATGTTTTTTTATTTGAATCATAAATTGTAGTAAGTTTTAATGCGAAATTTAAAACCTACAAATATTACTACTTTTCTTCTGCCTTAGCAGCTTCCTCAAGGTTGTCTCTGAGCAATTCTCCAAAAGATGAGGTTGCGGGCTTTGCATTTTTCACAAAATCTTGAACACTCTCTTGCTCTTCTTCTACCTCAAGACGTTTAATAGAGAGTCCTATACGTCTCTCCTCACTGTTTATATTCATAACTCTGGCAGTTATAGTATCTCCGGTCTTGAACTGATCTACAGGAGTTTTGATCTTCTCTTTGCTGATTTCAGAAACATGGATCAAACCCTCAATACCCTCTTCAAGCTCCACAAAAACACCAAAATCCGTAACATTAGTTATTACGCCTGAAATTTCAGTACCCACTTTGTACCTGGTTCCCACTGTTACCCAAGGATCTGGTTGAGTCTGCTTGATGCCAAGTGAAAAACGTTCACTGGCTTTATCTATATCAAGTACAACAGCTTGAATTATATCATTTTTCTTATAAACTTCTGACGGGTGTTTAATCCGTTTTGTCCATGAGATATCAGAGATATGCACAAGCCCATCGATATCATCATCAATTCCAATAAATAGACCAAAATCGGTTATATTCTTAATTTTACCCTCAATAACTGTGCCAACAGGGTACTTTTCACTAATAACTTCCCATGGATTCTCCATAGTCTGTTTAATACCAAGAGATATTCTGCGATTATCTGGCTTAAGATCAAGTACAACAGCCTCAACCTCTTCACCAACAGATACCATTTTGGATGGATGACGTACTTTTCTTGTCCATGACATTTCAGACACATGTATAAGACCTTCAACGCCCTCTTCAAGCTCTACAAAAGCACCGTAATCGGTAAGGCTTACAACTTTACCTTTCACTTTTGAGCCTACAGGATATTTAGTCTGGGCAGTTGTCCATGGGTCTGGGCTGAGCTGTTTCATGCCAAGTGATACCCGTTCTTTTTCAAAGTCAAAGGAGAGTATTTTAACCTTAATTTTATCACCAACAGAGAAAAGTTCAGAAGGATGTTTAACCCTACCCCATGAGATATCTGTAATATGAAGCAATCCATCGACTCCACCGAGATCCACAAAGACTCCATATTCAGTGATATTTTTAACAACTCCCATCATCACTTTATCATTTTCAATGGAGTCAAGAGTTTCAGTTCTTGCCTGTTCACGCTGATTTTCAAGTATAATGCGTCGAGACAGAACAATGTTGCTTCTCTTTCTGTTGTACTTAAGAATCTTAAATGTGTAAGTCTGCCCTACCATCTCATCCATATTACGGATAGGACGTAAATCTGCCTGAGAACCTGGCAAAAAGGCCGGAAGTCCAATATCAACTGAAAATCCACCCTTAACCCTGCTTGTAATTACTCCCTCAATTGTGCCGTCTGATTCGTAAATATCTTTAATAGAATCCCAGACTTTTACCTTTGCAGCTTTCTCTTTAGAGAGGATAACCGTCTCCTCTTCTTCGTCCCATACCTCAACCATTACCTCAACCTTGTCTCCAAGATTGACATTTACATTGCCCTGTTCATCTCTGAATTCATGAATTGCGATCTGCCCTTCAGATTTATAGCCCACATCAACAAGTACGTGATCCCTATCCACAGATATAATGGTTCCGGTTACAACTTGTCCCTCTTCAAAGCGTTTAAAGCTCTCCTCATAAATACCCATCAACTCGTCCATTGTCTCTTCACCTGTGAGTACAAGTTCAGATTTGTGGTCTGTTTTAACTTTTTCGGCAGTCTCAATTTCTTCAGTGTTCATTTTGTTGTTCTCGTTAGTTTCAGCAATGTTATTCATTAATAATTACTCCCCCTAAACAGTATTTTATACTCTGAAAAAGTAATATCATATACTCTATTTGGAACATTTAGAATATAGCGATAATACTATTATGGAGTATAATTTATTACATATAGCAGAAGGAAAAGTGGAAAACAATAAAAAATAAAAAAAGTATGAAAAAAAATTATTATCTAATATCAAACTCTAATTTATCGATCCATACAAGGTGTTATTTTTAAATAATACAGGCTATTATTTTCTCAACTACCTCCTCAGAAGTCAGATTAGTTGAGTCAATCATAATTGCATCATCAGCGGGCTTTAAGGGTGCAATATCTCTTGACGAGTCGTTTTTATCACGTAAAGAGATAGATTTTTCAATCTCATCAAGCGTCTGATGAATATCGATATTCACCTTTTCATCAAGCATTTTTATTTGCTCTTGCTGCTTAGGTTGATAAGAGTTACTCTTTTCAACAGAACTTTGATACTCATCGTAAAGTTCGGAGGATGGCTGAATAGATGTAGATTGCTTTTGATTTATTTCGTTATACCGCCTCAATGCCCTTGTCTTTAAGTCTGCAAAGAGAAAAAATTTATAGTCTGCATTTGGAAACACCACTGTTCCCATATCTCTGCCTTCAAAAACCGCATCGCTTTTTTGTGCAATAGCTCGTTGAAATCCAAGCAGAGCATGACGTACCGCTTTTTTTGCCGACAAGTCAGAAGATAGCATTGTAATCTCAGGGGTTCTTATATAGTCGGTAATATCTTGCCCTGAGCTAAAAAGACGATAGATTCCTCCAGTGTGCAAATTTAGTTCAAAAGCAACGGATGAGAGAAATAGATTAAGCTCATCATTATCTTGCCAATTTACGTTGCAACGGCACACCTCATATGCAACCCCTCTATAAAGAGAGCCTGTATCCACATAAACACATCCCAATCTCACAGCAAGGGCTTTGCTTACAGTAGTTTTACCTGCCCCTGCTGGTCCATCAATAGTAATAATTCTTGGTCTATTTTTATTTTTCATCTGTCGATTCTGATAGTATGGTCATTATATTATATATTATAAAGATAGTACTTTTCTTATAGCTTCAATAAAGGTACGATTTTCATCTGGCAAACCGGCACTAATTCTTAAATATGAAGGAAATCCATAAGATTTCATGGATCGAGTGATAACTCCGTATTTCAACATCTCTCTAAAGACTTGTGTAGCATCTCTTTTTACATCCAAAAGGAAAAAATTTGCCTGTGTAGGAAAAGTTTTAATTCCCATCAAAGATAGCTCTTTTACAAGATAATCGATTGCCTGATGAGTCGTCTTTATACCGAATTCAAGGAATTGAGAATCATCAAGTGCAGCAGCAGCAGCTACCTGAGCAAGAGAATTTACATTAAAGGGCTGTCTTATCCTATGAAGCACAGAGACAATACTTTCGTCCATCACACCATACCCAACTCTGAATCCAGCAAGTCCATAAGCCTTTGAAAACGTCCTCAAGGATATAACTCTTGAGTCAAAAAGAGGAACAAGCTCTCTTAGAGAGTTACCATTTTTTAAATCTATAGTCTCCATTTTATCAGAACCTATAGAGTTCTTGACTCTATGTTCTAAATTCAAGCTATTAAAAATCTCTGAATCTTTTGCAAACTCAATATATGCCTCATCTACAATCACCATCACATCATCAGGAATTTTTTTCATAAAATCATTAAACTCTGTAGTGGTGAAATAGCTTCCGGTAGGGTTGTTGGGGTTGGTTAAAAAAATCATGGCAGTTTTTTCTGTTACCGACTTAGCAAGAGCATCAAGATCAAGAGAAAGACCGTTTAATGGCACCATTACAGGAGTACCACCTGATGTTCTTACTGAAATTTCATACATCAAAAACGATGGAAGAGGCATCAATGCCTCCCTACCACAACCAAGAAACGCATGAGCAAGAAGTGCTATGATATCGTCAGAACCATTACCAACAATAATATTTTCATATTTTACCTTAAAGCGTTCTGCAAGTTTAGATGTCAGTTTAAATGCACTGCCATCAGGATAGCGGTTCATGGTTGCAAGGTGTTCTCCCATTGCTTTTACAGCTAAAGGAGAGGGACCAACGGGATTCTCATTAGATGCAAGTTTTACGATATTTTTAATTCCATACTCCCTTTGAAGTTCATCAATAGGCTTGCCAGGCTCGTAGGGTTTTATTGACATAATATATTCAGGAACATTAATTTTCATAAACAACTCCTAAAAGAGTCATAACCACATATATTTATTATAAAATAAATAGTTAGTATGATTAAGATTTTTAAATTTCTAATTTAACGTAAATAGCCATAGATTAAAGCTATAATAAAAACTGAAGATATGGTAAAAACGGTCAGTATTCAGCTTAAATATAAGCTGGATAATTTATTGAGCTTTTAACATATTGTCAACGTTTTTGATTCAATTCAAAATATTTAAATTCAGGATACAAAAATGCACAAAAGCCCACTATCTAAAGTAATCAAAGAGATTTCTAACGTTAAAGTAGTGACCGGTCTTGAAAATTTATGTTTTAACCAAAAATTTCATAACCATAGAGAGATGCTAAAAGAGAAAAGATTAGGTCTTCTTGCAAATCCTGCCTCTGTTAATACCTCTTTTCTACACGCTTCAACTCTCATAAACCACACATTTCATGGTCAACTTAAAGCTCTATTTTCACCGCAACACGGATTTTACGCAGAAAAGCAGGATAATATGATAGAGTCTGACCATACAATCGATCCTTGGCTTGAAATTCCAATATTTAGCCTTTACAGCACTACTCGTACTCCTACAAAAGAGATGTTTGATTTAATTGACACTCTTATTGTTGATATTCAAGATGTTGGAACCAGGGTATATACATTTATTTATACTATCGCGTACTGTCTTGAAGTAGCTGCACAATATGGTAAAAATGTTGTTATTTTAGATCGCCCAAATCCGGTTGGCGGAGTTGCTGTAGAGGGAAATATCTTAAATAAGGAGTACTCATCATTTGTCGGAAGATTTCCTATTCCAATGAGGCATGGACTGACAGTAGGAGAGATTGCGACACTTTTTAATAGTGAGTTTACCAAAAAATGCGACTTAACAGTTATACCAATGAGTGGCTGGAAAAGAGATATGCTTTTTTTAGATACCAATCTTCCCTGGATAGCCCCTTCCCCAAATATGCCTACTCCAATTACAGCTTTGGTATATCCGGGGCAAGTTATATGGGAAGGAACAAACATTTCAGAAGGCAGAGGAACTACACAGCCTTTTGAGATATTTGGGGCACCATTTATCAATCCTGAAAAAGTTCTTGAGTCACTCTATAATAAAGCTACAGAATCAGATATTTCAACCGTACCTTGTAGCTACTGTTCTGAAAATCTTCCGGGTGTAGTGCTAAGACCTATTGCATTTGAACCAACATCTGGTAAGTGGCAAGGTAAAGTTTGTCATGGATTTCAAATTCATGTTATTAATTCTGAAATTTTCAAACCATACAAAACTTCACTTCTTTTGCTTCAGCAAATAATAAAAAATCACCCCGAACAATTTAGATGGAAAGAGCCACCTTATGAATATGAATATGAGAAGATGCCAATTGACCTTATACTTGGAGATATTCAATTGAGAAGAGCAGTAGAAAATTTTGAAAATCTTGATACCATAGAAAAATCGTGGCAAAACGAACTTGATAAATTCAAGCAGATGAGCAGGAGTTTTTATCTCTATGAATGAAGATGTACTCATTACTAACAATGCTAAAAAAGCTAAAGAGAACAACAATATTGAAAATATCAACATTTCTGGGCAGAAGATTGATACCACTCCAAATAACATGAAATATATAAACTCGACTTTAGCCAACAACACAATAACTATATATACAGATGGTGCGTCATCAGGCAATCCCGGACCTGGCGGTATCGGCGTTTTCATGAAATTTAAAGAGCATAAGAAAGAGATATCTGAATCTATTGGTCATACAACAAACAATATAGCAGAGCTTACCGCAATAAAAAGAGCACTTCTTGAGCTAAAAAGGTTTGATCTGCCAATTCGACTATATACAGATAGTAATTACGCACTTGGAATATTAACTAAAAGATGGAAAGCCACAAAAAATCAGGAGCTTGTTGCAGAGATAAGAGAGCTTATAAGCAAGTTTAAAGATATAAAAATTATTAAAACTAAAGGGCACTCCGGAGTTATCGAGAATGAGATAGCTGATAAACTTGCAACACAAGCAATTATAAAGAGATAGCTTCTTAAGAGACTTTTATATATCTCATAAATTTAGATTTTTCATTATACTCTATATAATTTGACATTATTTTTTTCATAAAAAATAGATTATCTTAACTTCCTAATAATATCATGGCTATAAAGAGTTTTTAATCTATATTTATTATTATAATTGATACTTAATCTATTAGGTTAAATATAGTTTTATTATAGAGATAAATATAAAAAGATAACTCTTTTCTCCTATTGTGATTAAAAAACAACTTTAATAAAAATATTTATTGACATAATTTATTTCATTAGCTATCAGAGCAACAATATAGTCAACAGTTTTTATCGTTAAATATACTGCAAATGGATAGATTCAATGGCAAAATAATTTCAAAAAAAGGCTTAATGCTTATGTTTGGTAAATACAAACCAATGTGGGGTGAAAAAACCCAGCTAAAATCAAGCTATGATGTAGTTATAATAGGAGGCGGGCTTCATAGTCTTGCAACTGCCTATTTTCTTGCAAAGGAGCATGGAATCACAGATGTAGCTATTATAGAAAAAAACTACATCGGCTTTGGCGGTGCAGGTAGAAATACGGCAATTGTCCGTGCTAATCAACGAACACAATACAATGTCCCGCTCTACAAGGAGGCTCTCGATCTCTGGCCCGTTTTAACCAAAGAGTTAGATTATAACCTTATGTTCAACAACTGTGGAAATCTCAATTTAATGCACAGTGAAGCTGCAATGAAGGCTGCCCGTATGACCATTGCAACTGCTCAGTTTCATGGAGTTGAAAGCCATTTAATTGATGCAAAAGAGGCAAAAGAGCTTGTGCCTGCACTCAATATTTCTGAAGATATAACCTACCCGATTCATGGTGCAATGTTTCACCCCCCTGGAGGAGTTGTTAGGCATGATGCTGTTGTGTGGGGTCTTGCACGAGGTGCTGCAAAATATGGAGTTGAGATACATCAGCAGACAGAGGCAACAGCAATAAATACTCGCAATAGTCAAATCGTATCTGTTGAGACAAGTAGAGGTACTATAAACACAAACAAGGTGCTTATCTCTGCTGGCGGATACTCTGCCTCATTGATTTACAAAATGTTAGGAATCAAGCTGCCAATAAGTGTTCTTACAATTCAGGCTATGGTTACCCAACCTATAAAACCTCTCTTAAACCACGTTGTATCATCAGGAGCTTACCACTGCTATGCAAATCAGACACTAAAAGGGGAGATTGCAACTGGTGCACACATGGATCAGTGGCCCAACTACACAACTCAGACAACTGCACACTATATCAAACATCAAGCTGAAGCTCTTTCAGAATTTCTGCCATGTTTAAGAGGGTTAAGATTTATGAGAATCTGGGCAGGATTGGCAGATATGACTCCTGATATGGCACCAATTTTAGATGGTAATGATCAAATTAAAGGTTTTTATTTCAACTGTGGGTGGGGATATTTTGGTTTTAAATCGTGCACAGCATCAGGAAAATATATGGCTCAGTTTATGTCAACTGGAGAAGCTCCAGATATGATAAAACCTTTTAACTTAAAAAGGTATGAACAGCATAAACTAATGGGTGAAACAGCCGAGCTTGTAAGCTATACCCCTAACAATTAAGGAGAATAGACCCAATGTCTTTAACAATAACATGTCCTGTGTGCGGAAAAAGAGATGGATATGAGTTCAGATTTGGCGGAGAAGATAAAGGACCAAGACCAGAAGAGGATGGTTTGACTCCTCAGCTATGGTGTGAATATGTCCATTTGAACAAATCTGTCGCTGGCGTTCAAAAAGAGTGGTGGGTTCATAAAGATGGTTGCGGTTCATGGTTTACCATCTATCGAGATACAGTAATGAATGTTGAAGTTGCAGAATCGGAGGCTTGAATTGAAAATGATTAAAAAGAGCCAGATAAGCAAAAATATTGGATTTGCACAATCGGAGGTTTACAGATGGTAGCCAGAATTACTCAACTGCCCACGCTAAGAATTGATCCTACTCAGAAAGTGGTCTTTGATTATAAAGGTAAAGTTTATGCTGGTGTCAAAGGAGATACTATAGCAACTGCTCTTTACCATAATGGAGTGAGAATTTTTGGGCGCAGTTTAAAATATCACCGTCCAAGAGGTCTTTACAGCTTAGATGGAGAGTGCAGCAACACCTGTATGGAAGTTGATGGTATCCCAAATGTCAGAACCGAAAATACCCTTTTAAAGCAGGATATGAAGGTTAAAGAGCAGAATGTCAAAGGCTCTGCTGAAAATGATATGATGGGCTTTATTGATAAATTAGACTTTATGATGCCTGCTGGTTTTTACTATAAAACTATGCACAAACCAGCATCACTTTGGCCAATTGCAATGAAACAGATACGAAAAGCTGCTGGTATTGGTGCAATATCTCCAGATTTTGAGATGAAAGGCAAGTTTGACCAAATTTTTCCTTCTGCTGATGTTGTTGTAATTGGTGGAGGTCCTGCTGGGATGAACGCAGCTCTTGCATCAGCAGATAAGGGATTGCGTGTCATTATCATGGAATCTCGCCCATGGCTTGGAGGTTTTTTTGACTACAGAACAGTTGATTATAGAGACTCAGAATATAAAAAGAGCAAACAGCTTTACAACCGTGCTAAAGAGCTTGCATCAAAGGTTGAATCTCACTCCAATATAAGGGTATTTAAACACACTTCAGTTGTTGGAACATATACCAACAACTTAGTTACTGGATTTCAGATTGGTTCAGAAAAAGATAGTTTTACAGAGAGGTATATTGAAATTCGAGCAAAGTCAGTTGTAGTTGCTGCTGGCTGCATTGAAAGACCTCTTCTTTTTGAAAATAATGAGCGTCCCGGAGTTATGCAGGTTGGCTGCGTACACCGTTTGGCAAGAACTTATGGAATTCTTGCTGGTGAAAGAGCTGTTTTTAGTGTTGGGCACAATTTAGGTATTGAAGCTGCTATTGATCTGTTTGACCTTGGTATGAAGATTTTGTGTGTTGCTGATGTTCGTGAAGAGGGTCAGAATCCACACCTTATGTCTGAACTTGCAAAGAGAAAGATTCCATTTCTAAAAGGATGGGTAGCTTCTGAAGCTCATGGCAGTAAAAGGGTGAAAGGTGTTACAATCACCACGCTTGATGGAACAATAAGCCATGATTTCGATTGCGATCTTGTTGTTGCATCAGCTGGGTTTACTCCTATGAACGGTCATCTAACTCTTGCACATGCAAAATTAAAATATGACAGCCATACAAACTTTTTTGTTGCTGAGACAATGCCAGAAAAGACATACGCTGCTGGAAGGATGTTAGGGCTTGAAGATTCATTGTCAATTGAGGTTTCTGGAACACTTGCTGGTCTTAAAGCTGCTTTAGAGTGTAAAAAGTATTGTGATGCCACTGGCTGTAACACATCTGATGCTGGTACAAATTCAGAAGAGTCTATTAATCAACTAATATCAGAAATCGATACAGTATCATCTAAATTAAAAGAGCTTCCGGGTTTAGCTTGTGGCAGCAAGTTTGTCACTGCACCTGTAAAGGGTCGTAAAAGTTTTATCTGCTTTGATGAAGATACAACTATCAAAAATATAAAGCAGGCGATTGAGATGGGTTTTGATGTTCCAGAGCTTATTAAACGATTTACATCTGCTGGTACAGGACCTGGTCAAGGTGGTATTCCGGGACACAATCTGCCTTTGTATGTAGCAAAATACACCGCAGCAAAAAAATTGGAGTCATTATACTCACCTCCAAAACCAACAACTGTTCGTCCTCCTCTTGTCCCAACTTTTATTTCAACTTATGCCGGCAGCAAACATATAATGATGAAACGCACCCCTATGGATGAGATGCAGAGAGCTGATGGTGGAGTGTTTCGTAAAATTGGAGTTTGGGAGAGAGCAAGATATTTTTCTGACGACTTTTCATGCAAAAAAGAGATTGAAAATGTTCGCAATAATGTTGGAATGCTTGACGGCTCAACACTTGGAAAATTTCGTATCCATGGACCTGATGCACTAAAAGCACTTCAAAGAGTCTATGTAAGTGATATGTCTAAGGTTAAAGAGGGCAAAGTTAAATATTCAGCAATGTGCAATGATGACGGATGTGTAATTGATGATGGTGTTGTAACTAAACTTGCTGACAACGACTATTACTTTACAACCTCAACCGCACGTGCAGGTTCAACCATTGAGTGGATAAGATACCATACCCGTTTTGACGGATGGGATTTTTATTTGGTCAATTTAACTGACTCAATGGGTGTTATAAATCTCTCTGGTCCAAATTCCCGTAAAGTACTTCAAAAAATTACAAGCGAAGATGTAAGCAATGAGGCATTTCCATTTTCAGGTTACAAAGAATTTATGATTAAAGAGACAATCCCTGTAAAGGCAATGCGTTTGGGATTTGTAGGAGAGCTATCTTATGAGCTTCATGTTCCATCATCTTATATGTTATCTTTATGGAATATGCTAAAAGAGTCTGGCAAAGAGTTTAATATTCAAAACTTTGGGGTTGAGGCTCAAAATGTGCTTCGTATGGAAAAATGCCATATTATTTTAGGACAGGAGTCTGAACAGAGAACAAATCTTTTAGATTTAGGTCTTGGATTTTTGTGGGATCGCAACAAAAAAGATGCAAAAACTGTTGGTGCAGTTGCCCTTTGTCAATCTGAAAATGATCCAACCCGTTTTAGATTGGTAGGATTTAAGATGGAAGATAACGGACGTGCTCCAAATGATGGTGCATTAATTGTTGATGAGAAAGTTCGTGGATATGTCTGCACAGCAAGAGAGAGTTTTAGTTTAAATGAAGCTGTAGGAATGGCTCTGGTAGAGTCCCATCTTTCAGAAATTGGAACTCGTCTTGCTATTTTTGAAGATGAGTGCAAAGGTAAATTAATTTATGGCACAGTAGTTCCAATGCCATTTTACGACCCTGACGGAAAAAGAATGAAAAGCTGATCTGAAAATAATAAAGTAGAGCTTAAATAAAATCGAGCAACTTAAAAAATACAGATTTTAGCTAAAACAAAAGAGTTGAGGTAAACAAAACAATGGTAGAAATTAAACGATATTCACCAGTCTCTTTTAAGGCGTCTCCAAAAAAGAGAGAGATAAGAGATAACTTTATAGTAGTTTTAGAATATGAGGGAGAAGAGCAGCCATCAGTTAGCCAGTCAGACTCTAAAGATAACTATATAGTTGATTTAAGCCATATCAGAAGATTTGATGTCCAAAGTTCAAATTTGGACTCCATTACCCCTTATGGGGTAACTATTCCGGAAGGTATCTGTCAATCCTCTCTTCAAAATGGTCTGTTAATCAATCGTATGAACCGAATTCAGGCTTCAATATTTTGCCTTCCTATCAAAAAAGATGGTTCATCAAAAGAGTGCGGATCTGATTTTAAATGCAGTTGTGATTTTGACTGCAAGTGCGATCCAAAAAAATCTTCTGCCTATACAGAGACCACAGAAGTTGGAATGTGTATGGCAATAATAGGAAAAAATGTATTCTCAATCACCGAAAAACTGACTTCATTAGATTTTATGGATCCCTTAAAAAAAATTCCGTTTCTTTATCAAGGTCCTATGTCTCATATTCCATGTCAGATTATAACCCTAAGCCGTGATGGTGCCAAATCTGGCATTATATTTACAGCTTCAAGAGGCTATGGCAAAGATATGACTCATGCAATAATGGATGCAGGAACAGAGTTTGGGCTAAAACCAGCAGGTGAAGAGCGTTTTACTTCATGGGTATGTAATTTATAACAATATACCCCCCATTAGAATCAGAATGTTCAGGATTTCAAGGATAAAAATAGTTCTTCTATCCAGATAATTTTGATTCATACAACTATTTTTCAGATATATAAAACATCAGGAGAGAGATAAAATGACTAAAAAATATGATGCCATTATTATTGGTGCTGGCGTAATTGGCTGCCCTATTGCTTATGAGCTTTGCAAAATGGGATATAAAACACTTAATGTTGATAAAAATTCTGATGCTGGAGAGGGTTCAACGGCTGGCTCATGTGCAATTGTAAGGGCACACTATTCCACTGCTGATGGCGTTGCAATGGCTTACGAAGGTTTTAAATATTGGCTTGATTGGGAAAACTATCTTGATCATGTAAAGGATGAAAAAGGTCTTGCAAAGTATATGAACACAGGCTCACTTCTTCTAAAATCTGAGGGGCATGACTGGAAAAAAGTTAAGAAAAATTATGATGAAGTTGGTGTAAAATATGAAGAGTGGGACAACGAAAAGATAAAACAGATGATCCCTCCTATTGATCTTCATAAATTTTGGCCAGTAAGACGCCCTGAAGATCCAAAGTTTTACGACGAGCCAACAGAGATGCTTGAGGGCGGTATTTTCTGTCCTGAGGGAGGCTATATGAATGATCCGGCTCTGTCTGCACATAACATAATGAGAGCAACAGAGGCAAAAGGTGGGGAGTTCATGTTTAACGCCGAAGTTGTTGCTATAAGAAGCGAAAACGGAAAAGTTGTTGGAATTACACTAAAAAATGGTACTCAAATTGATGCCCCTATTGTTGTAAATGTTGGAGGTCCTCACTCTTTTAAAGTAAACAAGATGGCACAAGGTGTGTGGGAAGGTTGCAACATAAAAACCAAGGCTCTTCGCCATGAGGTTATGTATTGCCCATCTCCTGATGATTACGATTACTTGAATAAAGGTTATCACATGTCTGACGGTGATATTGCATGTTATGCCCGCCCTGAAGTTGGCAACACTTTTCTTATTGGAAGCGAAGACCCCAAATGTGATCCTCAAGAGTGGGTTGATCCTGATGAATTTTATGCAGGCAAAGGAGGACCTGGCAGAGATAATCAGTTGACAGAGGCACAGTGGAAAGCACAATGCTATAGATGGGCAAAAAGGGTTCCAACTCTGCCTGTTCCAAATCAGCCAAAAGGGGTTGTTGATCTGTATGACTGCTCTGACGATTGGATTCCAATATATGATAAATCTGATCTTAACGGTTTTTATATGGCAGTTGGAACAAGCGGAAATCAGTATAAAAATGCTCCAGTTGTAGGTAAAATGATGGCAGAACTTATAAATGCCTGCGAAAAAGAGGGACTTGATCACGATAAAACACCCTTCCAGTTTAAATATCATTACACTGGAAGAGTTATGAATGTGGGATTTTTCTCCCGTAAAAGAGCTATTAATAAAAACTCAAGTTTTTCTGTAAATGGATAAAATTTTTACTTTTTTTTTAAAACGGATACATTTTAAGATTGTACGGGCAAAGTTTAAGTTGTTCTTTAAAATGGATATAGTTTTTAAAATTTATATGATAATTTAACTCTCAAGAGGGCTTGTTTAGCTTTAAACAAGCCCTCTTCTATTTATAACGATTGAGGAAATATCAATATGAAAATATTTGTCTGCGTAAAGCATGTGCCTGATTCAGCAGCAACAATTACTATTTGTGGTAAAAATCAGATTGATGAACGGATTACATTTTTATTAAATCCCTATGACGAATATGCAGTTACAGAGGCAGTTAAATTAAAAAAGTTGTTAAATAATCAAGCGGAAGTGATAGCAATATCTCTTGGAACAGCAGATGCTGAAAAGACGGTTAGATCTGCTATGGCTATGGGTGCAGATAGAGGAGTTTTAATCACAACGGAAAAGAGAGAAGAAGATAGCATAACTACAGCTAAAGCATTGACAACCGCTATTAAGCAAGAGTGCAACATAGAAAATAGAGATGATCTATCTGAATATGGTAACTTATCCCTAATTTTTACAGGAAAAGAGTCAATTGACATGGTTGGAATGCAAACAATGTTTCGCATAGGAACTTATCTTAATATTCCAACAGTTAATAATGTAGTAAAGCTCAATCCAATTATTGAAGAAGGAAAATTATCAAAAGCTCATATTGAGAGCTTAGTGGGGCATGGGCAAAAGAACATTTATGAGGTACTCTTTCCATGTGTTTTAGGAGCTGCAAGAGGTCTTAATAACCCAACATACCCCACATTTCCAGATGTTGTTAAGGCAAGAAAGAGGGAAGTAAAAATAGTTGCTCTTAATGATTTGATTAAAAATTTAATCACTAATCCAATTAAATATTTGATCGACAATGCAAAATCTGATAAGCCTCAAAATAGAGAAAATAAGAGAGCCGAGATCATTAACCTTGAGCTTTTTGCTGAAGAACGAACACCAAAGAAAATAGATGGAGAACCTTCTGCTGTGGCAAAAGAGATTGTTAAAATTCTTACACAAGAGGCTAAAGTTATTTGAAGGAGGGCAAGATGGAGAGAACAGCAGTTATTATAGAGATAAAAGATGGAATCATCAAAAATGCCAATTACGGAGTAATTGAATGTGCCAAAAGGGGGGAGACAGAACTTTACGCCTTTATTATAAATGAATACACTACCAAATTTAATCCTAACAATATTAATCAAGATAGTATTAAAAGAGAGCTTTCAAGACATGGAATAGATTATCTCATCGAAATCTCTACCAATTGTGACGATCATGAAAATCAAAAAAATGGTAATACTCTTTTCAATCCTATTGAATGGTCTGAATTAGTTGCGCAGGCTGTAATACATTACAACATCTTAGCGATTTTTGCACTTTCAACTCATATTGGAAAAGAGATTCTTCCAAGAGTTGCTGCCCAACTTGATGCACCTTTAGTTATGGAGTGTCTTGATGTTAAAAGAGGCAATATTAACAATGAGTTGGATCATAATTCTTATACCTTAGATGATGCTAAGGATTATAATTATCATCTTGTCAAAACATCTCTATATTCAGGTAAAACAGCTGCTAATATAAAAGTTACCGGAGATATAAGGGTCTTTGGTATCAGACCAAATGTTATACTCCCATCTTATAAAATAGATGATGCATCAACAGATAAATCTCTTAAAATAGAAAAGTTCACAGCTAAACTTAATCCAAACAACAGTATTAAACTTATTGAAACCAAAACAGAAGATTCTAAGGGGAATGATCTTCTTTCAGCAGATGTGATAATATCTGGTGGGCGAGCCATGAAAAACAGCGAAAATTTTAAACTACTCTACGACTTTGCAGATACTCTTAATAATCTTGGTGCTGCCACTGCTGTTGGTGCATCTCGTGTGGCAGTTGATCTTGGCTGGGCTCCTTACTCTATGCAGGTTGGACAAACTGGAGAAAAGGTCAGCCCCAAAGTCTATATTGCATGTGGTATATCTGGTTCTATTCAACACTTTGCAGGAATGAAGAGTTCAGAGTTGATAATTGCAATAAACGAAAATCGTAATGCAGCCATTATGTCAAACTGCGACTACTTTGTTGAGGCAGACCTTTTTAAGATAGTTCCAGAATTAATAAAAGAGTTAAGAAAGTAATTTTCTTACCCTTTTAACAAACTATAAAAACAGAGATTAAACTTTAAAAGAAAAGGAATAGCGTATGAAAATTTTTGTTTGTATTAAAAGTGTTCCAGACACAGCAGCCTCTATAAAACTATCCGGAGAGAGTGGATTTGACGATTCAGATTCTAAGTTTGTTGTTAACCCTTATGATGAGTATGGCATTGAAGAGGCTGTAACGCTTGTGGAAAAGATTGGGGGTGAAGTTGTTGCCATAACTGTGGGAAAAAGTTCGGCTGATGTAGCTTTAAGAAGTGCTATGGCTATAGGAGCACATAGAGCAATTCATGTTAAAACTGAAGGCAACTTTCTTGACAGCTCACTTACATGCAAAGCACTTAAAGCAGCAATTGAGCAAGATGGCGTACCAGATATCATATTTACAGGTAAAAGCTCTGTAGATACAGAGGGTTTTCAGACTCAATATCGTTTAGCAGCAGCCTTTGGTTTTCCTGTAGTTAATGAGGTATCTAAGTTGACTGTTACTGACGACAAAGCTGTTGCAGAGAGAGAGATTGGTGGCGGAGATAGAGAGGTTCTTGAGGTTTCTCTCCCAGCCATCATTGGCGTAACAAAAGGTTTGAATGAACCAAGATACCCAAAATTTCCCGATATTATGAAGGCAAAGAAAAAATCTGTAAATCTAATACCTATTTCTGAGCTTGGTATTGATGAATCGTCTGGAAAAAATAGACTTATTAAACTTGAATCTGTCCCAGAAAGATCAGGAGCAAAGATACTGCAAGGTTCTGTTCAAGAGCAGGTTGCAGAGCTTGTAAGAGTACTTAAAGAAGATGAGAAAGTTCTATAATTAATGGTTGAAATAATTTGAAATTAACCTTTTGATCTGATGTTAGAGTTTCACATATAACAATTATAATGTTATGGTATTTGAATAAGGAGATAAGAATATGTCCAAAACAGGCGTTTTAATAGAGATAACAGATAGCGGTAAAATAAAAGAGACAAACTATGGTGTTATTACTGCTGCAAGAGGTAATAGTAATAACAACGAAGTTTACGCAGTAGTGCTACATACAGGAGATGAAGAGCAGATGAATCACCTTCAAAGTCCTGCTTCAATTAATGAGATGTCTCTATATGGAGTTTGCAAACTTCTAATTGTTACAGCAGATGGAGATATAAGCAACTCTCCAGAGCTTCAATCAGCAGCAATTATCTCTGCTGCTAAAGAGTACCAGTTTAACTCTCTGCTTGGACTTGCAAGTGCCTCAGGTCGAGATATTTTTGCAAGAGTAGCAGCAGCTCTTGACGAACCAATGGCATCAGATGCTATCTCAATTGATGTTAATGCCAAAACTGCGGTTAAATCGCATTTCTCAGGAAAGACATTTGCAACTGTACAGCTTGACTGCTCAATAATGATCGCCACAATCCGCCCAAATGCAGTTGAGCCTATAAAAGTTTCAGATAGTACTAACATGGAGGTCATCACCTTTAACGCACCAATAAACGATATTGGTAAAATAAAAAGAGTTGAGGTAAAAAAGGGAGGTTCTGCCAAACTTGACCTTACAGAAGCCCCAATTATAATTTCAGCAGGACGTGCTATAAAAGACTCCGCAAACTTTAATATGATTGAAGAGTGTGCAAACTTGCTTGGTGCTGCTGTAGGTGCATCAAGAGCTGCGGTTGATGCTGGTTACGCACCCCATTCAATTCAGGTTGGACAAACTGGCAAAACTGTAAGCCCTAAGGTTTATATAGCCTGTGGTATTTCAGGTGCTATTCAACATTTTGCTGGCATGAAGACATCTAAAATTATAGTTGGAATAAATATTGACAAAGATGCTCCAATATTTACCAAATGCGATTATGGAATTGTAGGCGATATTTTTGAGGTTATCCCTGCACTGACCAAAGCCTTAAAATGAGATTTGAGGGAAAAAATATATGAAATTCTATCTGCTCATTAAATCGTTAATAATGCTGGTAGCCATTATCTGGGCATTCCGCCTCTTTTTCATTAAAGTCAAAAGATTATATGATATTATGATGGCGGTTGAAGGAAAAATCGACTCTTCTCCTTTAGATCGAATACAAGAGCGTATTAAAGTTTTTTTTACCGATGTTTTAGGACAGTCAAACGTACGGCGTAAAACTTTGGCTGGTATCTCACACACACTAATCTTTTTTGGTTTTATAGCAATCCAGCCTCACTCTCTCGAACTTATGATAAGGGGAGTTTTCCCATCTTTTGATCTGCTGCATCTAATGCCCGTTATTTACAGTAAATATCTATTTTTAGCCGATATTTTTGCCTTTTTTGTTCTTATTGGTTTTGGATACGCTATATATAGAAGAGCTGTAATAAAACCGGCTTACTTAACAATGGGAAGAGATGCCAATCTGATTATTCTATTTACCTGTGTGATTATTATCTCCTTTCACTTTATCAATGCTTTCCAAAGTTTCATTCCGGTTGTAGTGCCAAACGGGGCAGACGATGGAGTAGCACCAACAGCACTGATCTACCAAAATATCTTTCCAGTTTCAGGCATATTCGCCTCTATATTAGGAATTCAAAGTTGGTCTCTTGGTCTGGTTATATTTGGATATGAGTTATTTTACTATATCCACATTGCTACAATTCTTGGTTTTCTTGTCTATATTCCTGGGTCAAAACATCTTCATCTTCTTGCTGCTGCACCAAATGTCTTTTTTAAACGTCTTGACGTTGAAAAGGCAATACAAAAAACCGATATTGAAAATGAAGATGCCTCCTCTTTTGGGCTTTCTAAGGTAAGTGAGTTTAATTGGCATAATGTTCTAAATCTCTATGCCTGCACAGAGTGCGGACGATGTGAAGAGCTTTGCCCTGCTGCTAATACAGGAAAACCTCTCTCTCCTAAAAAGATTATTCACGACTTTAAGATTGATCTATTTGATCAATCTGATGAGATCTTAAATATGGCATCTCTGCCTGAGCCAAGTAAAAACAGAGATGCAATTCTGCCAATAATAAGGGACGATTCTGAAATCACTGGCGATGTTATTTGGTCGTGCACAACATGCCGCTCATGTGAAGATGTATGTCCTGTAAACAATGAACATCTTGATTTTATATTTGAAATTAGAAAAAATCAGGTGTTGATGGAAGCAAATTTCCCACCAGAGATGCAAGAGACCTTTACCAACCTTGAGAATCAATCCAATCCATGGGGATTTAGTGCTGACACAAGGGCGGATTGGTCTAAAGATATGGGGATACCTTTAATGACGGATAAGCCAGATGCAAAGGTACTATACTTTGTTGGTTGTGCAGGCTCATTTGATGATAGAGGGAAAAAAATTTCACAGGCAACTGCAAGGATTTTACAAAAAGCAGGGGTTGATTTTGCTATATTAGGACCAGAAGAGAGCTGTAACGGCGATATGGCAAGGCGTGCGGGTAATGAATATCTTGCTCAAATGTTGATTCAGCAAAATGTTGAGACTCTTAATCAGTACAAACCTTCAATGATACTTACAGGATGTCCTCACTGTTATAATATTATTAAAAATGAGTATCCTCAATTTGGTGCAAAATTTAAAGTTCTTCACCACACAGAGTATATTTTAGATTTGCTCAAACAGGGAAAACTTGTCTCAAATGGTAAAGATTTTGGCACCATTACATTCCACGACTCTTGCTATCTTGGACGATGGAATAGTATCTACAAAGCACCAAGAGAGATCCTAAAAGAGATTAATGGCAGCAGTTTGACTCAAAATGTCTCTAAACTTGTTGAGATGGAGAGAAATCAATCAAAAGCTATGTGCTGTGGTGCAGGCGGAGCAAGAATGTTTATGGAAGAGACCATTGGAGAGAGAATAAATAGAGTTAGGGCAAAAGAGGCTGTAGCAACTGGTGCATCAATGGTGTGTGCATCATGTCCATTTTGCATTACAATGCTAAATGATGGTATTATGGAGACAGAGCGTCTGATACCTGTAAAAGATATTGCTGAAATTGTTGATGAAGGTACAGTTTAGTATATGGTCAAGGCTTGACATTCAAAAACATAAATGGGAAATAAACTTTTTAGGTGGCGTTTTTATTTTCTATTGTGAATCATATTATCTGAAAGGAGAATCATGAAAATTTTAGTCAGCTACGACAACGATGTTAGAACAGCAACTGTTATGGATGTTGCATTTAAAAGAGCACAACAATCAGGTGCAGATATCCTATTTGTAAAGAGCTGTGATACTGATGCGTCTCAAGAAGAGATTGCCGAAGTTGAAAAAAAGCTCAACTATCACAAAGAGGTATTTGAGAAAAAAGGGATAAAGTGCGAAACGCACCTTCTGATTCGTGGATTGGCTCATGGAGAAGATGTTGTTAGATTTGCAAAAGATAATGCAGTTGACGAAATTATATATGGAATGAAAAAAGAGTCTAAAGTGGGCAAATTAGTCTTTGGTTCTAATGCTCAGTACATTATTCTGGAATCCCACTGCCCTGTCCTTACAGTAAAGTCAGCATAGTTTTATCCTAAAAAAGGTTAATTGTACAAATAAGGTAAAAATCAAAAAAAATAGCTCACTAAATACAACAACGCCTCGGAGTTTCTATAAATCTCAGAGGCGTTGTTGTTTATATTTTTTAGTTCTGCTCTATTTTCTCTGCTGTAACTTCTGAAAAGCTCTATTAAGACTTATTCTTAACCTTTCAAGTACCTCTGCCAACTTACCTATCTCATCTTTTGTAGTTGCTATAACAGGATTATCAAGCCCTCTACCATCAGCAAGATTGGATGCCACTAAAGTAAGCTCCCTAAGGGGATTTAGAGCAATATTTACAATTATAATAGTCAAAGTAATTGAAATAACGCCAAGAATAGCCATAAAAATAAGTAAAGATTGAATTTGTAGTTTCTTAGCCTCATCAATCTTATCTAATGAAAAACCAATGCGAAATCCTCCCCAATGTTTCTCTTTAACATAAATAGGTGATGAAAAATCGTAAAATATCTCTCCGGTATCTCTCTTATATTTTTGCATAAAACCTTTTTCAGTATTTTGAGCAGCTTTCAAGCCAGTCTCGTCAGCAAATATACGCTTAGTTCTGTTAAGTATTAGGTCTTTTTCCCTATCCCCTGTTGGAGGTTCGTTAAAGCGACTATTATGAGTAGGTAAATAGCCATTAATATCAACAGCAACAGCAAAGACAACACTCTTGTCGGCTAAGAACTCATCTTGTAGCTTAAGGATCGATTTATCTAAATATGCGTCATATTTAGTATGGAATTTAGGTGGATCAAATCCTGGAATTTCAACATACTGCTTATCAAAAACATCTTCGAGCTTAAACACACCATTATCTATAGCCTCTTCAAGTATTTGACTTATCATCTTTGCTCCAACTATAGACTCAATTTTACCACGCTCAATCAGCTGTTCTTCTAAAGAGACATTCTGCCTATCTATCAAAAGCCATGTTCCAACCGACATAATCACAAACAAACCGATATTAACAATTACAGCAACTTTAAAACCTACTCTCTTAGTGATAAAATTCATTATGTTCGCTCCTTATTTTCTGTTTGTAAAAAGTGGTTGGAAATACAAAATTATTGTATTAATATTAGCTTCTAATTAACGATAGTATATTTAAAAATTTTTAGAGTCGCATATTAGCAAACAACGGTTTGAGAGTAAAGAGATGGTTAAAGAGAGAGGCTAAAAGATAGTGTTGCAAAATAATCATATAAAAAATGAAAATATAAAAGAGATTACAACAGATAATGTAGCTATACTCTCCTCAATGCAATCAGCATTTCCTATCTATTTTGAAGAGAAAAGCTCTTTATCAAAATATGCAAAATCAGGATATGAGATATCTCACTTTGTGGAGAGATTTATAGATACCAATGCAGGAGCAATTCCTGTAGTAAGCAGAAGATTGAACTTTAAAGATAAACGCTCAACTTTTGGAGCACGTTTGGGAGTTACTCGTAACAACTATCGAATAGCTCCTGGACTTTATGCTTTAGGAGAGCCAGATGAAAATTCAGAAGTTCTTGTTACAGCAAATTTTAAGCTCACATTCGATATTTTACGAACAAACATTGATAAAATAGATGTCTGGATTCTTGTTCTTGATACTTTGGGTGTTAATGTCTGGTGTGCTGCTGGTAAAGGAACATTTTCAACTCAAGAGTTGGTTAAAAGAGTTCAGTTATCAGGTGTGGAAAAGATTGTAAAACATCGAAGAGTTATCTTACCACAACTGAGTGCTACAGGAATCAGGGCAACAGATGTTAAAAAGCTGTGTGGATTTAAGGTTATTTACGGTCCTATCAGAGCTTCGGATATCCCTCTATTTATTAAAAATGGCAGAAAGGCAGAATCTGATATGAGGCGTGTAACATTTACATTTAAAGAGCGGTTAATTTTGACCCCTATTGAGTTGACTGTTGGTTTTAAATCTATTTTTATTACAGTAATAACTCTTGCTGTTATATCACTAATAAATCCAGAGTTTTTTTCGCCTCACAATAGTTTAGTCCATAGACTTATAAATACTATGGAACGGGGATATCTATCTATGTTATTTCTCTTTATAGGATTTTTATCTGGTGCTGTCTTAACCCCTGCCCTTCTACCCTTTTTGCCATTCAAAGCATTTGCAGCAAAAGGGGTTGTAACTGGAGCTATAATTACAAGTTGCACCTTTCTCTTCTCCTCTGCATCCTCTTTACCTTTTTTAGCTATGATAGCTCTCTTGCTTTTTGGCACAGCAGTAAGCTCCTGGTTTGCAATGAATTTTACAGGAGCAACTCCCTTTACATCCCCATCAGGAGTTGAAAAAGAGATGAAGCAATTTATTCCTATTCAAGTATGTGCAATAGCTTTGTCACTTGTTTTGTGGATTTACTCTGCATTTTAATTGTAATGGAGAGATAAATGAAAAATATAAGATACTTAGAAAATGTTGCAACTTTACTCCTTGATAAAGATAGTTGTATAGGTTGCAGTTTATGCACAGTGGTCTGTCCGCACGGTGTATTTGAAATGGTTGACAGTAAAGCTGTAATTGTCGATCTTAATGGCTGTATGGAGTGCGGGGCGTGTGTAATTAACTGCCCTGTTTATGCTATTAAAGTAACTCCGGGAGTTGGGTGAGCAGAATATATTATCCAGGTCTGGATAAAAGGAAAAGAACATGCCTCATGTGGAGGAGTTGGTGGGTGCTGTTAAGTCACAAATTTTGTTTAAATGCCAAAACTTTATAGGCTCTTAGCTCCCTTGAGATCTGTTTAGAAATAAAATTAAAATGAAAACAAACAAACAAACAAAAAGGAGACAATCATGGCAAAACCTGAGGAGATGTATCAATGTCAAACTGTAAACTGCGGTTATATTTACAATCCTGACAAAGGCGATAAAAAGGGAAAAATTCCTAAAGAGACCCAGTTCAACGATCTACCTGATGAATGGAGATGCCCGATCTGCGGGGCGAGCAAAAAAGCATTTAAAGCTCTTGGTTAAACCATATTTCTAAAGTTGTAGAGATAGAGTTATTATATTCTCTACGCTTAATATACTTTCCAAAGTCATAAATTGAGTTTCACCTAAACTGTAGAGACGCAAGATCGTGCGTCTCTACTTAAATATAAACAACCACCTTCTTAGAAGATGGTTGTTTATTTGTAGTTCTTGAAACTAACTCCAAATTCAGGGGACAGCCCAAAGGCGACACTGAACACCGATTAAATGATATAGGTTGAAAAAAACATATTCTCAATTATTTTGATTGTATTAGATGTTTTTTACACATTAACATATACAGCCTCAATGAGCCGAATACGATCTTCTTTAAAGTTGTTACTCATTGTATGACCAAAAAGTCTTCCATTTTCACCAAATATTATATGAGGTCCTAAAGGTGGCATAGATGATATCTCTTTGTTTTTCAAAAAAGCTGTATTAACCTTTTCCCACCACAATTTCGCTTTATCACTGCTATCTTCCATAAAATGGCAGTTAAATCCATTATCAATAATAAGCTGCTCCATCTCCTTCCAAGAGATAAGAAATGATATATCAAAAGTAGCTGCCCATGGTACTGGTAAGTATATATCAACGCCACTTCCTTTAACTATTTCATGTAGCACCATAAGCCCACCTGGTTTAAGTAACCTTTTAAACTCTGCAAAAGTGTCAGATTTAGGTTCTATATTCATAAGAGTATGCTGACACCAAATTAGATCAAAACTACTATTTAAAAGTCCTGTTTTTGTAATATCTCCACAGATAAAGTTCACTTTCTCGTCAGTCTTAGTAGATTTTGCAAGTTGATTTGCAACATCAATAAATTGAGGAACAATATCAATACCAGTTACTTGACATTGAAATGTCTTAGCAAGCAGACGGCTTGAGCCTCCTATACCACAACCAGCGTCAAGAATTTGATATTCTGGATATATCCCCACTTTTTTAGCTAACTCAAGAGTCGCTAAATGACCGCCAGTGTGGAGCTGGTCTATAATTGAGGTATCTTTAATTTCTAAATTATTTGGTTCTTTCCCAGCTTTGACAAGGGCTGAAAAAATTTTACTTGTAAGATCGTCTGATCCGTAATGGTCTGTAATATTTTTTTGCATATTAAACTCCTTATCTCTTATCCATACTTTAAATATTGAATATTTAACATAATTGAAAATCTTAATTAATACTAATAACAGTTATGTCGATATATATGGCACATATACTGCATATATTTTTATTTAAAACAATAAATATCTTTTAATAAAAACTATTGTAACTAAAAAATAATTAAGGAGAATACCATGGATACTTTAAGAATCAATCATAATAACAGGACATTGGAAGTTTTAGCCAAAATTATGAACAGTTATGCAACTAAACATGACTGCACTGTAAAATATAACCCTGATTACAACTCTTTAGATTTTTGTGGAGATAATAGCCATAAAGAGTCAATTGCACATGAAACATTGTACGTATTAAATATCGGATGACTGTTTTTAAAGTTGATTAAGCTAACAAGAGAGAAGTAACCATAATTTTTTCCATTTTTGTTATTTCTTCTTGTTTTTTGTTATTTTTCAGTAGTAATGAAAATAAAGAATTTTGGTTATTGTTTTCTATCAAACTAAACAGTAATAAAATACATCTATTCTTCTTAAACTTAAAATCGTTACTATCTTAAATCAATTATAATCAGACATTTTTGAATATTTGTGGTCATCCGAATATTCATGTTTCTGGAGAAAGTGAATATGAAATTAAAAATTAAATCTAAATTGATAGTTGGTACTTTGGTTATGGCAATTGTTCTTATGTCATCTTCGGCTGCAATTGTGGCTATAATTGTTGGCAAACAGACACGTACCGGTATTGATACGAGCCTATTGAAGACTACCAATATTATCAAAGAGGAACTTATTACTAAAGAACACGCCATTATGAATGAGTGCAAACGACTTGTATCAAGCAGCGATATGGGTTCTGAGGTAAAATTTCTTCACGATTTTCCAGGAAAAGATGCAATGACCACAACAAGAAGTACATTTGTAGGTAACACAGAGAGGTTGTTCCAATCAGCATCTGCCAATAATTTTAGTAGTATGGCAACTTATGACACCAATGGTAACTTAGCGACTTTTGTTGTAGTGCAAAATGATGATAGATATTTTGCAGGGTTTCACCTATTGGAAAAGAGTGGCTCTACATTTGTGGGAGGAGAGTTAGCAGGTGATGAAAAATTAAGTGACGACAAATTTATAGATAATGCCCAACAACCTCAGATTTCTATTAAGATTGATTTGTCAAATATAGATGTATCGTCAAAAAATGCGGTATTCACAGTAAATGAAGGAAATCTCTCAATTAAAGCTATTATTCCACTTTTTGGTAATGACTTTAATCCAAAAACAAAACAGGTTGAACCTACTTTAATGGGTTTTTTAGTAACATACTATGATATATCTGAGGATTTCAGTCAAAAGATGAAAAAGATGACGGGCTTAGATATCAACGTGTATGTAGATGCAAAGTATGTTAATGGAACACTCATAGATTATAAGAGTTATGAAATTAAAGAGCCATTTAAACACGATAAAGTTTTAGCCGACCAAAAAGTCTATATTGATCAATTCAAACTAAATAGTAAAAAATATTTTCATGCTCTTTTGCCCTTATTTAACGGAGCTGCTTCTGTTGGCACTATTGCTGCTATACATTCAGGAGAGCTTATATCTTTAAATATAAAGAATATTCTTGTGCAGCTTGGAATCGTAAATATTGTATGTATTCTTCTTATCATACCGTTTATATACCTTTTCGCTTTAGGTCTTTCAAAACCATTGCAAGAGGTGGTGAATCGCATTAAAGATATTGCAGAG
Source organism: uncultured Desulfobacterales bacterium (assembly GCA_964425195.1). Lineage (GTDB taxonomy): Bacteria > Desulfobacterota > Desulfobacteria > Desulfobacterales > Desulfobacteraceae > Desulfamplus. The sequence continues at coordinate 118,492 of CAYRLG010000004.1, read as the reverse complement.
GGTGAAGGTGACCTTACCATGCGGCTTGAACAAAAGAGTAGTGACGAAATAGGAGAACTTGCTGGCTGGTTTAATGTTTTTATCGAAAAACTTCAGGAGATTATTGGTCAAATTGCTGAAAATTCTAACCAACTTAACCGCTCATCTCAGAGTATGGCAAGTCTTTCCGATCAGATGTCTAATAACTCCTGTGATATGGTAGGACATCTTAATCAAACCACTGCCTCTGTTCAAGGAGTTAACGAAAACTTTATATCAGTAGCAGCAGCAATAGAAGAGTCAAATACAAATCTTAATATGATCGTAGCAGCTTCAGAGGAGATGTCTGTTACTATTAGTCAAGTTTCTCGTAAGACAGAAAATGCTGGTAAAATATCTAACGATGCAGTTACAAAAGCAAGCCAAATCTCAGGTCGTATAAAAGAGCTTGGCAATGCTGCTCAAAAAATTGGTAAAGTTACTGATATGATTAATGAAATTTCTGAGCAGACAAATCTTCTTGCCTTAAATGCCACTATTGAAGCCGCAAGAGCAGGTGAGGCTGGAAAAGGATTTACCGTAGTGGCTGGAGAGATTAAAGAACTTGCAAAACAGACTGCTATGGCAACAAAAAATATTAAAGAGCAAATTGATGGAATACAGATATCAACACAGAGAACTTCTAATGATGTTGAGAGTATTTTATCTGTAATCAATAGTGTTAATCAAACTGTAATTTCTATTGTTTCTGATATTGGAGAGCAATCATCAGCAACTCAAGAGATAAATGAAAATGTCGCTCACGCCTCTCAGGGAATATCTGAGATAAATCAGAATATTGCCCAAAATTCTGCCTCAATTACAAAAATTAATCAAAATATATCAAATATTGACGATCTTGCTCATAATATTGCCAATAGAAGTGCAGATGTTGCAAATGGTGCTAAATCTCTTTTTAGCCTCTCCGAAAAATTAGATGAGTTGGTAAAGAGATTTAAGATTTAATCCACGCACTGTGTCCTTCATTGTCTGTAATATCAAGTTTGAGTTACTACATTTTAAAATGACAATTATGTCAATCCTGAAAAGTCAAAATAAAAAGTTCTAATAATTCTAGTTATATATCTTCTTCAAAATTGAGATTCAACTGCTTTGCAGCTTCTTTTACAGATTTATATTGCTGCATTGATTCATCTATAGGGCTGCTATCGGTTGATTTTATTCTAAATTTCACTTCAATATCAATCTTGTTGCCACTCATGGCAAACGGAGCAATAAAATAATTAAACAGTTCTGTATAATTCTCCAAAGGCACTTTACCTGAAACAGTCAGAGATTTGAATTTTTTTATTGCGTCATCTATATTGGGTTTTACATGAGTTGTATTTGTTGAAGTAGTTTCTCTTTCTGCAACAGAATTTTCAACCATCTCTTCAGAAATCTTTTTATTCCCTTTTTTATCATCATAATTAATTCTATCTATATCTGGTGGTAATGAAGGCTGGGGTCTCAAACTTTTATCAACCAGCCAATATGTTGTGTCGTTTATATCAAAAAACGGCACATTTTCTTTAAAAAAGAATTTTGTAAAATTGCCGTTTTCTCCAGCAGCAATGCAGTATTCCCCATTATAACAATATTTTAAAAGACTCTTAGCAACAGCATCCTGACCTGTAACCATTGGTTTATCGTCAAATCTGATAAAAGCATCGTAAATATCTTTTGCCCTAATGCTGTAATCTTTTGTTGGCAGCAGATTGCTGCTTCGCAATTTGTTTAATCCAATTGAATCTAAAAGCCACTCTTCCTCTTTCAAAGTTGAAATTAAGTCATTGCTTATATAATGTTGAAAATTATCTTTAGACTGCTTAACTACTAATAATTCAATTCCATTTTTAACTGAGTATTTCCCCAAAACAGAGTAAGCCAAAACCAATGAACGCTCAAATTCTTTACCTGCATCTTCTATTCTTTTGTTTATATCTGTTTTTTGCTCTTTGGTTAATTGAGAAGCATACTCCTGACTTATCTTATTACATGCCAAATAATTTCTAATATGCTCCTGCAATTTACTAAAACCCATTTCAGAACAGATTAAAAATAAGATAGTGTTGCGGTATATTCTCTCACTATTGCCTTTTTTAGCAGCTATTTTTTCAATAATTTTTTTAGCAGATGTGCTTAACTCATTAGAGGACACTAAATATTTAGGATTTAAAAGAATTAAAGTTGGTTTTATCTGCTCTGGTATATCTTCTGAAGGATCAACTAAAACATTAAAAAATTGAGCAGATTTTGTCTTATCTTTAATTCTTTTTATTATTTCAGCCATTATATCAGCTTTATTTATATCACCTTTTGCTTGATTTATAAGGATATTTATATTCGGAGTAGTATCAAACCAATATCGTTTTTGAGATGCAGTGCTGCTGAAATATAGATAATGAGCATTTGCCTCCATACGATCAATTGCACCGTTTATGTCATTATGATTAAAACCCTCTGGCGTTATCATGCACAACTTAATCTCATCAATGCTGACACCTTTATTCTGTCCTTTAGAGCCAAATGTGCCTAACAATATTGTAGCAGCAATGCCTTGAGTTATCTTATTAATACCTAACTGTTTAATCTCATCATCTATTCTAAAAGCATTTGATGATGAGCCTGAAATATCCGCATTAATAACAGAATCCCAGCTTGCACCATTAAGCATTGTAATCTGGCTTGTTATTGCTTCTACATTTGATAGATTGACATTAGATGTATGGATAAGAAATTGATTTTTTGCAGTATAATTATAGTCTGAACAAGAGTTTTTTCTTTTCCAAAGGTCTGACACAATAGCTGCCAAAATTCTTAAAACCCCTCTTGTTCGCTGAAAATATGGATTGCTCGCCCAGCGTAATCTAAACATATCAATCAATTCAGGATGAAAAGGATAAGATTTTCTTAGTTTTTCAACATATTCTGACTGAAGTGCATACTTAGGGATTTCACTAAACATTGATTGATAAAATCCAGAATATGCAGCAATTACTTTATTAATTTCATCTAAATCACCTAAATCTTCAAAAAGCCTTCTTCTTATTACTTCAAAGATTTCATCATCTTCTACTGGTTTAAGATTTGCACCAACCCTTATGATGCGATGCTCTAATGAAGATAAAATCTGCGATGAAATAGATGATGACGCAACTTCTTGAGCACTTGCAGGAAGTGTTGCTATCATAACGCACTGGTCAGTTCCTGAAACTGCTTCTGTCAGCTCCTGCATAAAACTTATTGTCTGATCGCTTAAATTACTTGCTCCGACTTTAACACCTGATGCACTTACACAATAGTCTGCCAGCTCATCAATAAGTATTAATGCTGGTTTACATTGTTCCAATATTTTCTTGAACAGACCTTTAGGAGCAATCTGTCGTTCATCATTTACCTGAATAACCTGATATGCATCTTTACCGCCTAACTGATATGCTAATTCTCCCCATAATGTTTTAATGACAAATCCATCTGTCTGTCTGCCTTGAGCAGTGTCATTGGTTTTATTTGTAAAAACAGCAATATTTGCAGAGTCAAAATTTATTTCTCCAGTAAATGCCGTCAAATCTTTTGTATATCGGCTTGCTCCTGCTTTTTTTCCTAATTTTGCTAAATGAAAAAGCGATATAAGAGTATGTGTTTTTCCACCTCCAAAACCTGTCTGAAGTGATATAACCCTGTTGTCTGAATCTTGTCTTCCTCCAAGTCCCTGCAAAACTCTTTTGGCAATATTTTTTATTCCAGAAGTAAAGCAGGTTTTCTTAAAAAACATCTCAGGATCAGCATAGATTTCTCTGCCTTTTCCTTGTGCTGCCTCTGACAAATCAGCCGCAAAAATAGATTCATCTAAATTACCATCTTGAATATCTTTATGAGGCTTAACAATTTCAAACCAAGGTTTCATGGGTTTAATTTCTCCTATATTCAAATCATTAAGTTCTTTCAGCTGCTGTTTATTTAACAGCACCCCAAAGCTCTGCCAGATCAACAACTAATCCCTCAACAGCACAGCTTATTAAAGTATCGCCTTTTATTAAATACTCTGGTTTTCCATACTTTATCCCGTCAAGCCGATAAACCATTATATATTCTGCATCTGGATTAATAATCCAATATTCTTTAACTCCGTGTTTTTCATAAATTTTAAGTTTTTCAGTTTCATCTTTGTATGCAGTTGATTTTGAAAGAATCTCAACAGTTATATCAGGAGAACCAAAACAACCCCGCTCTTTCAGCTTTTTATCATTGCATACAACAACAAGATCAGGCTGCACAACTGTCTGAATATCTTTATATTCCACAATATCTTTATCTCCAGCACTCTTATTTTCCAATAGATGCAGCCGCTGCTTTTCTTCAATAAGCATAACATCAAAAGGGGCTGTAAATGCTCTGCATCTGCTTTTTTTTAAGCACTGGTAAAAAATACCAGCCAATCTAAAAGATATATCCTGATGCTTTATGCTTGGTGCTGGAGACATATCATAAATAACGCCTTCTATAATCTCAAAGCGTTCATCTTCAGACCATGCAAGGTAATCTGCATAACTAAATTTCTCTAATAAATTTTTGTGTGCAAGCATGATTTTATATCTCCTATTCTACACCTTTGAGATTGTAGTTTTTATTTTTTATTGCCCATCGCCCTGAGCTGAAGTCTTTTAATTAATTCATCAGCAGTTTCTGTTTTTAATTCTCCCTTATGAAATGATGCTATGGCTTTAACAGCATTTTGAGCTATCTCTTCTCGTCTTTTTTCAATTTGACGTTTATTTAAAATACCAATAAGAAAGTCTAACTGCTCGTATGAAAAATGATCCACAGACTCAAGAATGTTATTTATATTCATTTTTCACATCTCCTTTAATAATTGTCAAAACATCTCAGACTGCTCTAATTTCAGAACGCTCTCTTTACTCTCTCTTATCAAGCTGTCTTTATTATTAATCAATCCTGATGCCTGTTTATGGTCATCACAGCCATTTGGCAGAACTTCACAAAGAGATGTAAGAACACGCCAGAAACTGCTCTCTGCATCAGAACCAGCTTCTTTTATATATGCAGTCAGGTTTGCTCTGTTTGTTCCTTTGTAAAGAGCCATTGCCCGATGAGCTTTATCAATCAAAAAGCTGTCCTCTTTTATGCCCAATTTTTTATCAGCAGCTGCTCTATCTTCAAATGTGCCGAGTGTCTGTTTATTGCCGTTTTTGATGAAAATATTTGTTTTAAATAAATCACCTACATTTACATTAAGCCCAACCCTGCTGAACTTTGCAGCGTCATCAAAATCTGTTTCTGTAAAGCTGTAAAGCTGAAGCCAGCCGATATAAAACTTTGTAAAATCGTCTCCATCAAAACCTTTGAGCAAGGCATTAAAGGCACTCTCTTTTGCCATGTCCAGCAAATCTGCAACTGTTACCGTGCTTCCATCAGCTTTTTCTACCTGTTCATATTTTCCAAATTCGCTGACTGCCTGACCAAAACAAGCTGTCAGTAAATCAGCACCTCTAAAACCCAAACGATATAACTCATCAACCTGCATGGAGACTGTTTTTTCTACAGCTTTTTTAACATCTTTATAATCACCGATTCCCTGCCTCTGGGCTGGCTTGCAAGAAACAGTTACTGAGGATGCTAAAACAGCCCCAGCCAAACCTAAAGTTCTATTTGCCATTTCAGTATCTATTGCCCAACTACCAGTAATATTCATTCTTGCACCAAGAATAGAATTACAAAGAGTTGTCCATGCTTCAGTGCTTTGATGAGCAAACATAATGCTGACAATATCAGATGTTTGGTATTCTATAGCATCAAAAATTTGTAAAAGTTTATTTTCAAAATGTGATTTTGCTTTTTCTTTGCTGTTATCGTGGTGGTGTTTTAAGGCTGTGCATTCTTCGCTTTTGGGAGTTTGAGGAGTGGCAAAATTCAGAGGATAAATATCTGACAAAATGCGTTTAAACCAAACATAGAAAAAATCTGATAAATCTGCGTAGGCTATTGCGTCATAGTAAGGCGGGTCTGTAATAACTGTAGTAAGAAATTTACTGGGGAATTGAGATTTATCACCGCTTGATGCGTTATTGGATTTCGCCCAAAAATCATTTGGTTCAGATTTAATGTATCTACTAATCCAATCTATCATATTATAAATACCACCACTGCTTTTTGTTAAAGGATATACTTCTGGGAAGTCAAAAACCATTTGTATTGCTTGTTTAGTAAAAACATGACCGATTACTTCCCGTCCCGAATGCCAAGTACAAAAAGATGAATTATAGTCTGCAGATTTATTTATGATAAATGACAAATAAGTTACCACTGCTTTTGCGTAATCGCTTTGTTGCGGCTTTAGTTCTGCTTTGATTTCTTGTAATTTTGAGACTAAGGTCTGCATGGATAGGAGTTGCCGAGGCGAGAACATTTGAGACCACTTGTTTATTCCCCAACCTCTACCACTTACTAAATCTGGTATTGGATTCATATCCTCATTAGGAATAAAAAGAGGATTTATTAAGTTTTTGTTAATATTTGAAATATTTTTTTCTTGAACGGTCGGCAGACGATAACCTTTTCCATTTTCTGAATCTACAATAACTGCGGTAAGTCTCTCTTTTAAACCTTGATTAACAGCTTGATTTTTTAACTCTTTTACTGCTGTTGCTGCACCACAGCAAGGGCAAATAAGACTTTTTCCCATCCATCCTTTTTTTTCACATTTACCACTCTTTATCTCAAAATCAATCTGAGTTCCTTTTATAATAGGCTTTAAATATACCTGTTTTGTTTTGGTGTTTGCTAAATAGAACCCTTTGAGCAGAGGAACTTCTGCTCTACAGCTTGGATTTGAGCAAGTGCCGACTCTTGCCCAGTAATAGGCAATTGGTTTATTGCCGTTTTCATCAGCAGGATAATATTGACCAATTTCTGCTTCTGCAAGTTTCAAAAGTTTTCGGGCGTAAAATTCAACATCAAAGGATAAACGGTTATTTATAGTAATCTGACTGCTGGTTATGATTTCAAAACCATTGCTTGATTGAGTGCTTAATGCTTTTGTATATTCATCTTCTCCATAGATTTTTATAAATTCTGCCTTGCTGTAGGTTATTGGTTTGCCGTATTTTTGCGGAAATTCTAAACTTCCTTTTTGAATAATATGGGCAACAGGGTTTAAATCATTACCAAAACTTTGACACCCTAAACGTGCAGCTTCTAAAGGAATTGCACCACCGCCAGCAAAAGGATCAAAAACTCTCGGCATTTTTTCAAGAAATGCGTTTATTGCATTCTCTAAATTCTTTGCTTTAACTTTTGAAATCTCAGTTTCAAGATGACGGTCAGACAGTGAATAAAAATCTTTTTCAGCCTGCTTGATATTTCCATAAAGCAGATCAAATTGAATCAATAAATCTTCAGCAGAAAGTGCAGAGTCTGTTTGTGATGATTGATAACTTACAAAAATCAGCTTTCTTGCTTTATTGATAATCTCTTCGTTGTTCTTGTTATCCCATTTTATAAGAGAGTAATCAGACAGCATCTTGCCAGCCGCAGGTTTTGGAGCATTCCCTTTCAGGTGTTTCTGCATATCATCAGAAAATTTGCCAATAAACATCTGAAGGCGGTTTCTAAGATTATCTTCCATTTCATCAAAAATAGTTGTCCAAGGAATGTCAGAATACGGCTTATACGGGTCTCCCTGATTGTTAGATTTTCCAAGCAGAATATCAACAGCATCTTTAAATGCTTTAGGGCAGTTTTCATCAAGAGGATCAGGAACAAGGCTTGCAAATACCACAGCACGGCAGACAGGCAGAGGTCGTCTTGCCCACCATAAGTGCAGCGTTGAAATATGACCATGACGAATGGATTTATCACGCACACTTTCAGCCGAGATTTCTTTTATCGGCATTGCAGCTTCGATTAGTTTTTTGGGGTTATTAAGCATACATTAATTTACCTTTTGGTTCAGGGATGTGTCTATTTAAAGAGATTGCAGTTTCTATCCATTCATTGATTATAATTTCAACATTTTTCAATGCTTCTTCATAAGTTTTACCATCAGCCATACACCCAGCTAATTCAGGCACTTCAGCAATAAAAGCGTCATCTTCCTGACTCCAATATAAAATAATTTCATATCGTTTATTCATGTTTGGCATCTCCTATTTTATATTTGAGGAAAATATTTCTAATTTGTTTTACTTGATATATTTTTGCTTTCCCGCTCTCCACTCATCCATTGGCAGAAAATATTGAACTCCCTTTGATTTAAGTTCAAATGTTAAGTTCTTTGCAGGATTTTGGATTCTGCAGAGTTCTGGTTTGGTTTTACAATTAATAACAATATAGAGCCAAGCAGAGTCGCCCAACTGTGCCAATCTGTTCATCTCATTTTCGCTTACCATTACGCTGCCGTCTGATCCGCTTCTCCCTTTTACTTCAATATAACGCTTCAGCAGTTGAGGGCTTATGCTTCTTATATCATAACCTTCATTATTTTTAGATACATCTTCAGGTTTAAAACCTTGTTCTATTTCATAATCAATTGCTGTTTTCATGGCAATTGCTTCAGCTTCATCATCTCGACTCATGCCGTAATGACCTTGATATTCTATTTGAGTCAAAGGAACAACGTATGCACAGCCCAATATTTCAGGGGCTTTGGGGCTTAACTGGGATATTAGTTCTAAATTCTCCAAACGACTCTGCTTCTTTTTTTGTAATTCATAGAGTCTGTCTAACTTTTTTTTAAGTTTGTCAGATACTTTTGGGTCAAACAATAGTTTACCTTGCAAATCATTAATCTGAATACTTGTGTCAGTAATCACCTGAGTAAAGGCAGATTCCAAATATCTTCTACGGTCTGCAATATCTCTTTCCATATTGGATTTAGCATCTTCAAACTGTTTTTGAGTAATGTTCATATAGCTCCAGTTGACAACCTCATCATTATTAACTGGAACAGGAGGGGGAATCTGTTTGGTAAAATGGGAAGGAGCATGAAGGTCAATAAACTTTGCTGGGGAGGTAACATGAAAATCTTCATTTTTGGTTGTGGAGACTATCAACAGCCTTTCATCAGTAATACTCTCATCTTTTTTACTTGCTCTGTTATCAACAATCTGGGATTTAACAAAAAATGCAAAATACTCTTCCTTATCATCTGGCGAAATAAGTACCGTCCCTTTTAACATATCTTCCCGATACTTGTTACGCACCACTTTAAGAAGCGTATCAAACAGAGGATTTCCAGGGTTTATATAATGGACTTTACCCAAATCACCAATATTCTGATAATCTAAAAAAACCTGTTTATCAAAACAGAATAAAACTGAACGAATAGTATCTGAAAAGATGTTATAGTCACGGCTGAGGGTTTGGGCAATTGATTCAGGCAGCTTGTCAATCCTGAAAATATCAGGTCTTAATGCTGTAAATTCTCCTCCTAAATGGTTAAATGCTTTTTCAAAAAAGAGACGTATGTAAATTGGCTGCAAACGGGTTTCATCAGATTGTTCTTTTAATATTCTTGCATCTTTGTAATCAACTGTGCTGTGGGCTAATTTCTCCTTTTGTTCTTTTATCTTTTCAGTAAATTTCTGTTTTAACGACTCATTATCCTGAGCCAAAAACTCATCTAAAGCAGACTCTTTACCATTGAATACTGAATTAATAATAGCCTCAAGACTTATATTTTCCAAAACATCTTGAATAACATCATAAACACGGTTGTCACCTATACTTTCGCGGATAATATCAAGTTTTGTTAAGAGCCGCTCTAAAACCTTACCCTCTTTAGTATTGCCTGCTACCATGTTAAAAACCAGAACATCTTTTTTTTGTCCGTATCTGTGGATACGTCCCATTCGCTGCTCTAAACGATTTGGATTCCATGGAATATCCCAATTTATAAGCAGTCGGCAAAACTGCAAGTTGATTCCTTCTCCTGCTGCATCTGTAGCAATAAGAATCTGAACATCAGGTCTGACAAAAGCTGATTGGGCTTGTCTCCGTTCATCAACCATCTTGCCTCCATGAATGGTTACTACGTTGTAACCACCGCTTTTGGCAAGACGATCCTCCAAATACAACAGAGTATCTTTATGCTCAGTGAAAATAACTAACTTCTCACCATGCTCCAAAACACCATTTGACTTCAAGAGTTCCTGCAATTCCTGAAATTTTTTCTCTTCCTGCTTGCGGTTATAGAGTGTTTCAGCCATTAAAAAAAGTTTTTTTACTTCTTCAGCCTCTTGCTGAATCTCCTGCAGACTGTTAGCTGTGGTAAAAAGCTTGAATTTACGCGGATCTGAAAGGATGTTTTCCAAAGCATCTCTTGCATCATCTTCCAACTCATCATATTCTTCGATACTATCAATATCAAATTCTTCCAACTTATGGCGTTGTTTCCATAAAGATGGATTTTTGTTGACTTCATCAACTATCCCCTGCAATGCCTGCCAGCGTCTATTTAATGTATTTTTTATAGCAAAAATTGAACTTGCCAACCTTCGCTGCATAACTGTTAAAGCCAATGAAACATGGATATTCTTTTTTTCTGATGCCTCTTCTTTTCTCTTGGAGAGATATTTAGTTACAGCATCATATAGCTCTTTTTCTTCTGGTGTTAATTGATATGCAACTGTTTTGGTAAATCTATCTTTAAACAGTGGATTTCCCTGCCAATCTTTCATATCTTCTTTAAGTCTGCGGATAAAAAATTTATTAATGCCATTATGCTCTAATTCTCTAATTCTTGTTGATGCAATTTCATTAGTTGCAAAAATATCTTCATCAAGAATCTGCAACAATTTCTTAAATGTGTCGGTTCTACCTCTGTGAGGTGTTGCTGTCAGCAGTAAAAGGTGTTCGCACTGTTGAGATAAAATCTGGGCTGTCTTATATCGTTTTGATAAATATTGTTTTTTCCCATAGTCATAAGCAGAAAGTTTATGACACTCATCAAATACTATTAAATCCCAGTTAGAGTTGCTTGCAACATTAAGCACATCTTCTTTAGATATAAAATCAATAGAGGTAATGATTTTTTGTGCGGTATGAAAAATATTGGGGTCAGAGGAAAATAGACTGCGATTAACAAGAGTGAATGGAAGATTGAATTTTATTCCCATCTCATCTTCCTGCCACTGTTTTGTCAATCCTCCTGGGGTAACAATTAAAATCCTCTCAATCAAACCACGCATGATAAGCTCTTTAATCAATAAACCTACCATAATGGTTTTACCAGCACCTGTATCATCAGCTAATAAAAAGCGTATTTTAGGTAATGGCAGAAGAAATTTATAAACAGCTTCAACCTGATGAGGCAGCGGGTCAACTATGCTGCAATTTACAGCAAATAATGGATCAAACTGATATGCTGAATTGATACGCTCTGCTTCTGCAAATAGTGCAAAATTTACAGGATCACCTTTAAAATTAAATGTCCCTTCTTCAGTAAGCACTTCTAACGAGTCAAATATATCAGCACTAATTACTTTTGTGCTTGAACGATTTGTATTTACACCTGTAAAGGAAACTGCAAAGTCTGTCCCAAGTTTCTGAACTTTATTAATTATAACCGTCTCAGTAGGTATTAAATTTTTAACTATTTGACCTTGTTGGATGCTCATAGATTATTTTTCCTCTGTTTTATAAAAGACGATTTGATGTAAAATGTAAATCATACCCGTTTAAAGTAGATAAAAATAGTGATAGTTTTTTGTTAAAAACATCCTGTATAGAACTTATGATATTGATCCCATTTTTTTTATACCATAGATATCTATCCACGAATACGACAGAATATATCCACTTCCTAATCAGTGTAGTTACGATTCATTTAAACTCAAATCAACTTAAATTAACAGTTGACAACGGTATTGCAACTATGTATAGAAACAAAAGTTTTATAAACTAATCAGACTTAAAATAGTAAAACAGAGACAGTAAAAATAGAGAGATAAGATAACTTCTAAATTAACGGAATTTTTATAACACAATGAATCAGAATTTTTCAGGCAGCTATTATTACTTTAGAAACTACTATTACAGGTGGCTGCCTGTGCTGTTCTGATTTGTACACTCTTATACAATATGAAAAGCCGCAGGTGACAAGCCTGCGGCTTTTTTGTTTTTAAGGGATATTTTTTTTGAATGTCATAAAAAATTTTATAAAGACTTGGAAGTTTAAACGCAGCTTAACATGTTAAATTTATTACAGATGTAAGCATACTATAAAATACCACAACAATAGGAGAACCAAACGATGCAAAAGACCTATGATGTAAATGTTGAAAGTTTTATGCCCCTCATAGCACCTGAAGATTTCAAACAACAGCTTCCAATGCCTCCAACATCAGAAGAGACCGTTCTTGCCGGAAGAGAGGAGATAAAAGAGATTCTTTCCTGTAAAGACAAGAGGCTTATGGTTATTACTGGTCCATGCTCTGTCCATGATGAGGCAGCAACAATTGAGTATGCCCAGAGGCTTTGCAAGCTGCGAGAAAAGGTAAAAGACACCTTTTCTATTATCATGCGTGTATATTTTGAAAAGCCCCGTACAACAATCGGCTGGAAAGGTATGATAAACGATCCGTACATGGACGACAGCCGTGACGTTATGGAAGGTCTTCGCCGTGCAAGAAAATTGCTTATTAACATAACATCTATGGGATTGCCTACAGCAACTGAACTGCTTGATCCAATTATTCCACAGTTTATTGATGGTCTTATCTGCTGGGCTGCCATTGGTGCAAGAACAAGCGAATCACAGACGCATCGTGAGATGTCAAGTGGTTTGTCAATGCCCGTTGGCTTTAAGAACACAACTGATGGAGCATTGGATACAGCAATAAACTCAATGATTGCAGCAAAATCGCCTCAAAGTTTTCTTGGAATTGATCCTCACGGAAAAGTGTGCGTAGTTAAAACAAAAGGCAATCCTTATGCTCACATTGTGCTAAGAGGGGGGAAACGCCCAAATTATGACTCGGTAAGCATAAGAGAGGCTGTATCAGCTCTTAAGAAGAAAAATCTTTCACAGGCAATTATTATTGACTGCTCACATGCAAATTCAGGAAAAAAATTTCAAGGGCAAGCTATTGTATGGGAAGATGTTATAAATCAGTATCTGAATGGAAACAGTAGTATAAAAGGTCTTATGCTTGAGAGTAACCTGTGTGAAGGTAATCAGAGTATGTCCTGTGGACCGGAAAATCTTCAATATGGTGTCTCTGTTACTGATGAGTGCATATCATGGGAGAGTACAGAAGAGCTGATAATGAAAGGGCATGAAAAAATCTATAAGGCAAGGGGATGATAGCTATATCAACATAAGATTTAAGAACTATTTGTTATTACACAAAAATAGGGTTAGATTTAACAAAAACTAACCCTATTTTTGCTTATTAAAGATTATTTAGAATATATTAGATTAAGGATATATTATAGAGATGTTTTTGGCGGAAGTGCATGGGAATCGAACCCACCCGGGACGGTTTTAGCGCCCCACATCGGATTTGAAGTCCGAGGGCCCCACCAGTGAGCCGGGCACTTCCTAATGGAGTGTTAAAATTTATATAGCTCTTTATAGAGATTACCCCTCTTTGTCAATTTGTTTTTAATTCAAATCTTGAGATAATAATCCAGTTGTGTATAAGATTAAACAATTTTTTATATTGAATGGTCAGCTTTATCTAAAATAGACACTCAGGAGTTTTACATGATAAATAGAGATAGAATAAAAGAGCGGTTTACCATGCTTGCACAGATCGACTCTGTTTCTAAAGAAGAGGCTCAGATTGCATCAAAGTTAAAAGAGATTTTAACTGAAATGGGTGCTGAAGTTATAATGGACAATGCTGCTGAAAAAGTTGGTGGCAATTGCGGTAATCTTGTTGCAAAATTCAAAGGAGATAGAGATGTAGAACCTATTATGTTATCTGGTCACATGGATACCGTAGAGCCCGGAAGAGGAGTTAAAGTGCTCTTTAAAGATGGTATTTTCACAAGTGATGGTACTACAATACTTGGTTCAGACGACAAATCTGCACTTGCAATTATCCTTGAAGTTATGGATGTTATTCGTGAAAATAATCTCCCCTGCCCACCGGTAGAGGTAGTTTTTACAGTATGCGAAGAGATAGGTCTTTGGGGTGCAAAACATTTTGATCTTAGCATGATTAAATCAAAGACCGGCTATATTCTTGATTCAACAGACCTTGAAGGTATTGTCACAAGAGCTCCTGCTGCAAATCGTTTTGTCATAAAAGTTTATGGCAAAGATGCCCATGCAGGGGCAGCACCAGAAAAGGGGATAAACGCTATTTATGTTGCCTCCAAAGCAATAGCCCAATTAGAGCTTGGCAGAATTGACCACGAGACAACTTGTAATATTGGAAAAATTCAAGGAGGAAAGGCGACAAATATTGTGCCTGATCTTGTCACTATTCATGGAGAGGTAAGAAGCCATGATGAAGAAAAACTTAAATGTGTAACAGAAAGTATTGTCAACACATTTCTTAGTGTTGTAGATTCCTGTAAAGTGAGCGTTAATGATCTGCCAAAGGTTGAAATAGAGCTTGAACATGATTTCCCTGCAACCTATATTCCTGACGACCACACTGTGGTTCAGCTTGCAAAGCAGGCAGCCAAAAATCTTGGAAAAGAGATGGAGTCTAAGACAATCGGAGGTGGTGCTGACGCCAACATATTTTTTGGAAAAGGAGTTGTAACTGGAGTTCTTGGAACTGGTATGACAGATGTGCATACTGTGCGAGAGTCGATAAAACTTGAAGATATGGTAAATACAACTCTCCTTTTGATTGAAATCTTACGAATCCATGCCCTTGGTATTATGAGAAAAGAAGAGGAATCAGGAAAATAATGATTGCCTATTTTGATATGTTTTCAGGTGTAAGCGGAGATATGGTTCTTGGTGCATTTATCGATCTTGGAGTTCCGGTTGAGTGGTTAAAAAAGCAGTTTAAAATAATGCCACTGCCTGAAGCAGAGATTAGAGTTGAAGATATTTGGCATAACAGCATTAAAGCTGTAAATCTGTTTGTAGATGATACTCACCATTCTCATCACGACCACCACCATAATAATAAGCACCATTTTGATCGTAAATCTTTAAATAATGAGAATGCAGAGCATAACCATTTGTATTCAGAGCCTCATCACCACCACTCCAGAAACTATTGTCAGATTAAAGAGCTGATTTCAAACTCACCATTTTCAGATTATGTTAAATCTTCTGCACTTAAGGCGTTTGAAAAGATTGCAGTTGCAGAGTCTGAGATTCATGGAACAGAGATTGAAAAAGTCCATTTCCACGAAGTCGGCGGAATAGATGCAATTGTAGATATTACAGGGGCTTTTTTGTGTGCTGAATATCTTGGTATTACAAACATTTATGGCTCAATACTTCCTCTTGGAAGAGGTTCTGTAAAGTGTATTCACGGTGTAATACCAGTTCCAGCACCAGCAACATTAAAGATTCTTAAAGGGATTCCAGTAAAGGCATTTGACTCTGATATGGAGACAGTAACTCCAACCGGTGCGGCGATTATCACCACAATGACACAAGATTTTGGCAATATCCCTGAAATGGTAATTAAACAAACAGGATATGGCTCTGGTAAAAGAAAATCTTTGACAGGACTTCCCAATTTTTTACGTATTATTACTGGAGAGTTGCATTTAAATCAAAATCAATTAAATAAAAATCAATCTGAAAACAAGCTCTCATCTGGAAGTGATGATATAAGGTTTACAAATAAGAATATTTTGAGCCAAACTGTTTATGTTGCTGAGACTTCAATTGATGATATGAATCCAGAAATAGCTGGATATATAATGGAGAAGCTCTTTGAGGATGGTGCATTAGATGTAACTTATACGCCAATTCAAATGAAGAAAAATAGACCAGCTTTCAAACTTCAAGTTATCTGCGTTAAAGAAAAACTTGAAGAGCTTATTGAGATTATCCTGACAGAGAGCACATCATCAGGCGTTAGATTCTACAAAACAGATCGTGCAGTTCTTGCCAGAAAAAGTGTTGAGATAGAGACTCTTTTCGGTAAAGTTAGGGCAAAAGAGATAACAGACCCATACGGTAAAAATAGGATAATACCTGAATATGAGGAGTGCCGAGAAATAGCAATAGAAAACAATATTCCAATTAAGGATATCTATTTACTGGTAAACAAAACCATCTGTTAATACTTAGATTTAACGATTATATTGGTAGTGTTTTGAAAAATGGAAATTTTAAAGATATTTAATAGAGTAGAAATTTAAGGAGAAATTTTAGATGATAGAGTCCACAGAGAGAGAAAAAGCTGTAAAATCAGCCATGAGCCAGATTGAGAAGCAGTTTGGTAAAGGGTCGATTATGAAGCTTGGAGAGCGGGTTGTTCAAGAGGTTCCTATTATCCATTCTGGTTCATTAGCTCTTGATAAGGCTTTGGGGATAGGTGGATATCCTCGGGGCAGGGTTATTGAAATTTATGGACCTGAATCATCTGGCAAAACTACACTTGCTCTTCATGCAGTTGCAGAATCTCAGAAAAAAGGGGGAATTGCAGCGTTTATTGATGCGGAACATGCTCTTGACACAGCCTATGCTAAAAAACTTGGGGTTGATTGTGATGAACTTCTTATCTCCCAGCCAGATACTGGTGAACAGGCTCTTGAGATTGCAGATATGCTGGTCAGAAGTGGGGCAATTGACATTATCGTAATTGACTCTGTGGCTGCACTTGTACCTCGGGCTGAAATTGAGGGCGAAATGGGTGACTCGCACATGGGTCTTCAAGCACGGCTTATGTCTCAAGCATTAAGAAAACTTACTGCCACAATGTCTCGAACAAACACCACTGTGATTTTTATCAACCAGATAAGAATGAAAATTGGCGTAATTTACGGTAACCCTGAAACTACTACCGGTGGAAATGCTCTTAAATTTTATGCATCTGTCCGTTTAGAGATTAGAAGAGCTGCTGCCATAAAAGAGGGGCAGGATACTATAGGAAATAGAACTAAAGTGACTGTTGTGAAAAATAAACTTGCTCCACCATTTAAATCAGTTGAATTTGATATCATGTATGGAGAGGGAATTTCACAAACTGGAGATCTCCTTGATATGGCAGTTGATCTAAATATTGTTGAGAAGAGCGGCTCGTGGTATTCATATCAAGGTGAAAGAATGGGACAGGGCAGACAGAACGTAAAAACATTTTTTGATGAGAATCCAGAGGTGTTTGAAAAAATTGAATCAAGTGTAAGAGATAGCCTTGGTATAGGCTCTACGCCTAAATCATCATTAGCAGCAGGAGACGATATCGCATCTGTCGCCGCTGCACAATCAAAGGCAAAAACAGCTCAATCAGTATCAGAATAATATAGCATAAATAGGAGTGGAGGAAATGAGAGGTAAAATCGGCATAAGTATTATCCAGATCGGTTTAAGGAGTTAAAAAATGACAGGTAAAGAGGCTCGTAGGATATTTATAGAATACTTTAAAAAGAATCAACATCAGGTGGTAAGAAGCTCCTCTCTTGTGCCGCAGGATGATCCCACCCTTTTGTTTACAAACGCAGGTATGGTTCAGTTCAAACGGGTATTTACAGGTGATGAAAAGAGGGAATATTCCACAGCAGTAACTGCTCAAAAGTGCGTACGTGCAGGAGGCAAGCATAACGATCTTGAAAATGTGGGATATACTGCCCGACATCATACTTTTTTTGAGATGCTTGGCAACTTCTCTTTTGGGGACTATTTCAAGGAGAAGGCTATTGCTTACGGTTGGGAACTCTTAACTGATAAGGTAAATGGATATGGACTTCCTCCTGAAAAGCTATGGGTATCTGTCTATAAAGATGATGATGAAGCCTATAATATATGGCGAGATCAGATAGGTGTGCCAGAAGATAGAATTGTCCGTCTTGGTGAGAAAGATAACTTCTGGGCAATGGGTGATACTGGTCCTTGTGGTCCTTGCAGCGAGATTCATATTGATAGAGGATTAGAGTTTGGCTGTGGTAATGCTAACTGTGCTGTAGGGTGTGACTGTGACCGCTATCTTGAGCTTTGGAATTTGGTTTTTATGCAGTTTGAAAAAGATGCTTCAGGAGAGATGAAACCTCTTCCAAAACCAAGTATTGATACAGGCTTAGGACTTGAGCGTATTGTCTCTGTTCTTCAAAATGTTCAAACCAATTATGACACAGATCTCTTTATCCCAATTATGGATAAGGTCTCTGAACTCATGGAAAAAGTTCTAAAAAATTCTGGACATATACCAGAAAAGTCTAAAGAGAGTGAAGTTGCAAAAAAGGTAATTGCTGATCACAGCAGGGCAGCAGCCTTTTTAATCTGTGATGGCATTCTGCCGTCAAATGAGGGTAGAGGCTATGTTTTACGCCGTATTATGAGAAGAGCTATAAGGTATGGACGTTATATTGGGCTTACCGAACCGTTTTTGCACGAAACCGTATCTACTGTTTTTGATATGATGGATGAAGCATACCCAGAACTTAAAGAGTCTGCTGAATTTATTCTCAATGTGGTTAAAAATGAGGAGGTAAAATTTTCTGAAACTCTTGATGTGGGTCTAAAGCTCTTAAAAGAGACTATTGAGGAGATTGAGAAAAATGCAGGCAGCCAGATTAGCGATACCAGTGGAAATAAGAGTTATAAAAAAGAGTTACCCGGAGATGTTATCTTCAAACTTTACGACACATTTGGCTTTCCAGTTGATATTATTACAGATGTTCTTAAAGGAACTGAGATAACTCTTGATATTGCTGGATATAATAAAGCAATGAATGAACAAAAAGCCCGTTCAAAAAGCTCCAAAACTTTTGCAGGTGTAGGTGAGGCTTTTAAAGCTCTCACATCTGAAGGTATTAAGACTATCTTTACAGGATATAACGAGCTTGAGACAGAGTCAAAAATTCTGCTGATAGTTAAAGATGGAAAAGCTGTTGAATATGCGTATCAAGGTGATGCAATTGAAATTGTAACGGAAAAGACGCCATTTTATGCAGAGTCTGGAGGTCAGGCTGGAGATTGCGGGTTTTTAGAGGGAGTTGGCTGTTCAGCAGATATAACATCTCCAAAAGATGGCAAGTGCAAAGTCAGCGTTAGAATTGAGAATACAATTTCTGATCCATCTGGCATTAGAATCCACAGAGGGGTTGTAGAGAGTGGTAGATTAGAAAAAAAGAATTGTGTTCTGCTTAAAGTGGATGGTCAAAATCGTGCGGCAACTGCCCGTAATCATACCGCAACCCATCTTCTGCATTCAGCTTTACGTAAAGTGCTTGGAAATCACGTTAAACAGGCTGGTTCTCTTGTTACAAACGAGAGATTTAGATTTGACTTTACCCACTTTTCAGCAATTAGCAGAGAGGAGATTCTTCAGATTGAGCAGAATGTTAATGAGCATATTCGTCAAAATCTCTCCTTAGAGACTGTAGAGATGGAGATAGAAGATGCTGTTAAATCTGGTGCTACAGCTCTTTTTGAGGAGAAATATGGCGATAGGGTACGTGTGGTTAGTATGGGCGATTTTAGCCGTGAGCTTTGCGGTGGAACTCATACTGATAGAACAGGCAATATAGGATTGTTCCAAATTATATCTGAAGCTGGCATTGCATCAGGAGTAAGACGTATCGAGGCTTTAACCGGTGCAAAAGCTCTTGAGTATGTTCAGGAAAACATCACAATGCTTCAGAAAAGTGCATCCCTTGTTAAAGCTCAAACACAGGGCAATATCTCTTTAGGGTCTGCTCTTTACTCAAAAATAGAGACTCTTTTAAGTGATAATAGGAGTGCGGAAAAGGAGATTGCATCACTTAAGGCTCAGATAGCATCAAAATCTGTTGATAATATATCTGATGATATAAGAGAGATAAACGGTATAAGGGTTCTTGCAAAAAAAGTTGAGGTTGATAACCAATCTCAGATGCGAGATTTAGCAGATAAATTTAAGGCAAAAATTGGCTCTGGCGTTGTGCTGCTTGGTGCTGAATCATCAGGAAAAGCACTTCTTACCTGCGTAGTTACTCAAGATATAACAGACAGGTTTCATGCTGGAAATATCGTTAAAAAAGCAGCTTCAATTGTTGGTGGAGGAGGCGGAGGCAGACCTGATATGGCTCAAGCTGGAGGAACAAAGCCTGAAAATTTGACAGAGGCTCTTAACTCTGTTTATGAGTTATAAAATTTGTATTGCCCCTCCCTTAAAATGGTCACACATTTTATAAAACTATAAGGCTATTTCTGCTGATTCTGCTTATATTTAGAGGCACAATCAGCAGATTGTTTTTTTTTAATATTGCATTTTTATATTTTGCGAATTGGGTAGAATGCACCTATTATGAAGTTTAAATACTATCAATATTTTAAGATATTTGTAGTATGTATGGTTATGTTGCTCTCTGTGCTCTATTCAAGACTATTCATTTCACATGAAGATATTGCTTTGAACACTACACCTTCCCCGTCACAATTAGATAGTGTTAATCTTATTACAATACATTACCATGAAAAACCCCCTTACTATATCACTGGTAGTTTAGACGTTTATGGATTATGTGCTGACCCTGCAAAGAGTGTGTTTAAACAGGCAAATATACCTTTTAAATGGGAAAAGACACCAGCAACAAGACAGTTAGATATTATAAAGGCTAATACCTCAAAAGATTGTGGTGTTGGGTGGTATAAGAAACCTGAGCGTGAAATATTTGCTAAATACTCGCTACCTATCTATCAAGACAGAGAAACTATAGCTATAAAGAGAGCGGACAACCCTAAAAATATGATATCAGGCAGAACTGTAGAGGAGATTTTGTTTAATAAGGAACTTGTCTTTTTAGTAAAAAGGGGGTACTCATATGGTCAGTTTATAGATGACAAAATAGCTACGATTAATCCTAAGAGTTTAGTTACTACTGTTGATCCGGTTGAAATGCTTAAAATGATCTATCTAAGACGTGCTGATTACTTTTTTATTGCACAGGAGGAGGCAGAAAATATCATAGCAACGTCAGGTGTTCCTAAAAGTGACTTTGAATTTATAAAATTTTCAGATATGCCGGAAGGTAATAAAAGATATCTTATTTTCAGCAAACAGGTAGAAGATAAAACTATTGATAAGATTAATGAAGCTATTAAATTATATGGATACAATAACTCTATCCATTCTGATTTTTAAATTAAGATCAAAATAGGCAAATTAAGGAATAACTATATTGATATACAATAAATTTAGTTATAAAAAATTGACATTAGCAACAGCTATTGTGTTTTTTGTTTTTTTCGCTCTTTTTGTCTTTATTTATGAGAAATATGAGTATAAAAAAGCCCATTTTCGCATACAACAGCATGCTACTGTTATCTCTAATGCACTTTGGAATATAAATCCAGAGGGAGCGGAAGAGTATCTAACGCTTGCTTGTAAATCCCATAACTACAAAAGTATCTCTGTTATTGATACTAAGGGTAATCTTTTCAAAGACGCTAACGGTCAGACAAATGGCTGGATTGAAAGGCTCTTCATCTTTTTACATCTAATGCCCGAAGTCCCTCTTCATTCTGATGTAATATATGATGGTAAAAAGATAGGTTTAGTTTCAGCAATCTGGAAATGCGATACCATCTATTTAGAGATATATGTTCTATTTGCACTTATTTTGCTCTATTTTATATGCCATCTTAATATTCGTCTGCTCAATTCAAAACATCTACTTGAACAGAAGGTTAAGCTGCGGACAATGGAGTTATCTATTGTAAACTCCTCTTTGCTATTTGAGGTTGAAGAACATCGTCAGGCAAGGGAAGAGCTGCATAGAAGCAGAGAGCAATATCGTATTCTTATAGAGAACATACCTGATATTCTTTATAGAACAGATATGGATGGCAAAATTATATTTATATCCAAATCATGTGAGAGTACATCTGGTTATACTGTTGAGGAGGTGACTGGCAGATCAATAGCTGAAATATTCTATTTAGAAAACTCTGGAAGAGATGAATTTTTTAAGGCTCTTTCAAAAAAAGGCTATCTTAGCAACTATGAAGAGAGGCTTAAAAAAAAGGATGGAACAGTTTGGTGGGCTTCAACTAATGCCCATTTTTTTAAAGATATTAATGGTAATATCGTAGGTATTGAAGGGGTTTTTAGAGATGTAACCAGTAAAAAATTTCTTGAAAATGAACTTAGGCAGGCTCAAAAGTTGGAGTCAATAGGTACATTAACTGGAGGTATTGCACACGACTTTAATAATATTCTTAACATTATGCTTGGTAATGCAGAGCTTGCCATAGAAGATATACCACAATCCCACCCTGCTTATTATAAGATTGAATCGATAAGAGTTGCTGGACAAAAAGCATCAAGTATAGTCAAACAGCTTTTAAGTTTTAGCAGAAAAAGCGAGCTTGATCTCAAACCGATAGACATTGTACCTGTTATAAAAGAATCCATTCATCTGTTACGTGCAACTATACCGGTCTCAATAGAGCTTAAAGAAGATATCCCCTCTAATATTGAAGCAACTGTTTTAGGACATCCGACTCAGATTCACCAAATTATTATAAATTTATGTATTAATGCATCTCAAGCTATGGAGAATATGGAAGGTACTATTGAGATAGCAGTTGAGAAACTGATACTTGAGAATGAGATAGACAAATATACCATAAACGATAGCCATGCTGGAGTATCAACTCATATTGGTGGAACAGTAGATTATTCAGGCAAAGGAGAGCATGTCAAGATTACTGTAACTGATACAGGACCTGGAATTGCCTCAGATATAATTGACAAAATCTTTGATCCATACTTTACAACCAAAAGAGTTGATAAAGGTACTGGTATGGGGCTTGCTGTGGTTCACGGTATTGTTAAAAATCATAATGGGGTTATTACAGTGCAAAGCAGTCCAGCAACTGGCACAACATTTACTATTTTAATCCCAATTGTGACTTTGCCAATAGTTGCTGATACTGACGATGAACAGCAAGTTGATACCATCTATTATGGAACAGAGAGAGTTCTTCTTGTTGATGATGATGAATTTATTGTTGAGATGACTAATGAGATGCTTGAAAGATTAGGATATAAAGTTGAAAGTAAATCTAATCCTGAAGATGCTCTTGAGCTTTTTATGGCAAATCCAGATGCTTTTGATCTTATCATAACAGATATGACTATGCCACAGATGACAGGTGCTAAACTTGCTCAAAAGGTGAGAGAAATTCGAGCTAATATGCCTGTTATTGTATGCAGTGGCTACAGCTCTTTGATAGATGAAGAGAAGGCAAAGCAGAGCGGTATTGCTGCATATATGATGAAGCCTGTCTCTATGCAAGATTTAGGAGAGACTATCAGAAATGTGATTGAAAGAGATAAAAATGCAAATTAACTCTTTATTAAAACCGCTTATCTTACAATCTCTATTTATATCTTTTGTTATCCTCATAACTCCAATTATTAGTTTTGCACAACAACAGAGAACTATTTTAGAAAATAAATCACTCTCGACCAACACAAAAAGCTCTGTAGAGGCTCTTGCTGATTTAAGCATAGAGCAGTTAATGTCAATCGAGGTCAGTTCAACAACTTTTTTTGACATTGCTCCTGAAAAGTCTCCTGGCTCTTTATACATAGTTCCACAAAAGCTTATCGAGAGTTCATACTCTGCAAGCATATCAGACTTTCTTCAATATTATGTACCCGGTGTTCACATATCAAATGCTTATAGCTCTGGCTCTCTTTACTCAACCAGAGGAATTGCATCACCATCTAATGCAACAACTCTATTTATGCTAAATGGAACAAACATGAATGTTAGCAGCGGTACAGGAATCAATACAAATCTAAATCTTCCTTTACTTGGTGATATCCAAAGAATAGAGGTTTTAAAAGGTCCATGCTCTATCATTCATGGCAGTGGCTCAATAAATGGATTTATCAATGTTATCCCCAAAAATGGCAGAGAAAACCTTGGAGGTTTTATAAAGAGTGAAGTTGGTTTGACAGACGGACTTTTAAAAACAGAGACAGGTTATGGTAGCACCTCTTCTGAATATGGGGATATATTTATCTATGCTGGTGGAGTGAAATCAGATGGTATAGGCGAAAGTGGCAACTATAAAACAGCTTACAATAGTCTAAATAGCAGCGATAATGCTAAAATAGAAGAGTTCAGCATAAATAACAACTACTTTCCAGATATAAATACACGCTTTTCATTAAACTGGAATAGAGAAAATTTTACTCTATTTGGAGTTGTTCAAAATGAAAAAATTGAATCTACAACTCCATGGAGAGCCTTTTCTATTCAACCTACTGCACAAGATAACAATCTGCAAGAAACATCAGCCGGTTTATATTCTCAAACTTCTGCTTCTAATGACAATATTAGCTCTTACTCTAATAAGCAGGTAGAGATGAAAACTATGGCTCTTCTTCCTCAGTTAAGCCTTGATCTCACAGATAGCGAAAACCTTACAATTGGGTTACCTCTACAATATTTTGAGTATGATCCTGGTGCCTATCTATCACCATTACAGTCTGAGATTTGCTCAGAGATTCAGCTAAAATCGAATTTAATATTTAGAACAACTCGCCTTCCAGATCATCTAATCGCATTTGGAGGTTCAGCATTTTCAAAGCAGCTCAGTTCTGATCGTATTTCATTTTATATTCCTGATCTGGTTGATCAAAATGGTGATTTTATGCTCGATTTTAAAGCTGATTTAAAGTGGATTGAAACCTCTATCTTTTTTGAAGATAACTATAAGTTGACAAAAAATTTAAACCTTTTTGCAGGTATCAGATACGATAAAGTTAGGGACTCTTCATTTCAGATTACAACTCTTGAGGGTTTTAGCATTATAAATAACGATCAGATAGAAGTTGTACCAGCAAATTATACTAATAAAAGCAATGATATCTATTCAATTGACGTGCTAATACCAAGAGTGGGAGTCACTTACGATATTGATAACAACAAAACAGTTAAGTTTGTCTATCAAGAGGGCTACCACTATCCTGACTATATGACAATACTTAAATCTATTCAGTTACGAGATAATAAACCTATTGTTGCAGAAGAGGTTCAAAGTTATGAGTTAAGCTATTATCAAGATTTTATGGCAGATAGACTTCAGTTCAACTTAAGCCTTTACAGCAATATATTTGATAATACCATCTTTTCTATTATTTCTGATGAGTTAGAGCAACTGACGGCTCATTACAGGGCTGACGAGTTTGCTTCCGCAGGATTTGAGGCATCTTTTAAGTTTATTCCAGATAGTGGCACTAATATGGAGGTATCGTACTCCTTTTCACAGCCATATAATATGGAAGATGATACTGAACTTAACCCATATTTGGTAAGTAAGTCAGGAGATCACTGGAGAGCCTTTCCTGAACAGACAGTTAAGATGAATATTACAAGATCGTTTATTAACGATAGATTAGATATCTCAATAGGTGCACTTTTTAACTCGCCTACTGAGACAGTAACTCAAAGCACTATAAACTCACCTATAAATATCTCAAGTGAAGAGAGTCAAGAGTCAGATTTACAGACAGATGCTTTATCAAAAGAGCAAAGTGTTCAAGAGTTACCTTCAGAATACGGTTCAACTACAGGCGATCTTTTCGACCACCATCGCTTTGTGGTCAATTTTGGTGTAAGATACCATTTTACAAAAAATTGCTCTCTTACAATTAAAGGAGAAAATATCTTTAATAACACTGTTCCAGCAGCTGGTTACTATTATAGTCTTCAAAATTATGAAAACATCTCCTTAGAGCATCCAACTTACACTATTGGTTTGGACTGGAAATTTTAATGCCAATGCGTTTAATCAAACGAATTTTTATCACCTTTACGCTTCTTTATATCTCTTCACAGATTCCCTGTTTAATTCTACAAAGTTTGATATTTTCTTCTGAACTTTATGCTCAAGAATCTTCGCAACAGGAGATTCAAGCAGCTATGATAATTAAATTTACAGATTTTATTGAGTGGCCAAATCACTCTTTTGAAGATAATTCAGATCAATTTACCATAGCTTTTATAGGAGAAAATGAGTATCAAGGACTTTTTGAGCCATTTGAAAAAAGATATTTTCACGGTAAAAAACTTAAGTTAGTCCACTACCCAGATAGTGAACATATCTATACAGATATTGACAATATAGGAAAAATTCAGATTTTAGTTGTTAGCAAGTCAGAAAAAAAGCGTATAAAGCCTCTGCTTGACCAACTACAGCTTAAGGGTAAGCCTATTTTAACTATTGGAGACTTTCCGGGTTTTACTCAAAATGGCGGGATAATTAATTTTTTCAAAAAAGCTAATAACCGGATAGGTTTTGAGATCAATATGAGGGCAAAAGAGTTGGCTGATATCAAGATAAGTTCTCATCTTCTTAGGCTTGCTAAAATAGTGACCCCAGAGAATCGAAAATAAGATTATGGATATATTTAAAAATAGAGAGGACTCGTCACACCTTAATTGTTACTGTAATCCCTCTTTGGATATAAACTGCAAACAGCAGGTTCAAAATATGCGTATGCACAGACGGCTTTTTCATCTCTTCCTATCAAAACAGAGCCTTAAAACCAAAATAGTTATAATTATTATGGCAACTAATGTGGTTGCACTTGTATTTGCAGGTACTTTTTTTATTATCAATGACATTCATATTATGAAAAGAGCTATCCACTACTTAGGCTCATCTCTTGCAGCTTTGGTTGAGACTCACATTGAAACACCTCTCTATTTTAACGATCCAGATGCAGCGAAAGATACCTTAAACTCTTTAAGTGAAAACAACGATATCTTGGCAGCAGCAGTTTATACCGATAAAGGAGAACTTTTTGCATCATATATAGCAGCAATTGATGGAAAATCTAAAATCGGTGAGAATAGTGAGAGTAAAAGTGATGATCTATCTGCTGCCACTATTAACTCTGATCTGCTTGCAAAAAGAAAAATTATGCCAGATGGGCTTAACTACAACAATAATATGCTTGAATTTCATAAATCTATTATATTTAAAGATAAACAGCTTGGTCATCTTTTAATTATTGTAGGAAAAAGCAAGATTATAGAGCTTTTTAGATGGTATGTGGGGTATGCTATCATAACTCTTATGGCTACAGGTTTTATGCTCTATTTTGTCTCATCAAGATTTATGAAAATTTTGATCGCCCCTATTTTAGCTCTAACTCATGCTGTTAATACGATAGCACAAGAGAAAAACTACTCTCTTAGAGTTCCATGTTATCATGAATCAAATGACGAGATACATAACATGATTCAGGCATTTAACCAGATGGTAAGTGAAATTAGACTTAGAGATGTTCAGCTTGAAAATCATAAATCAATTTTAGAACAGAAGGTTGTAGAGAGAACTCGCCGTCTTCAAGATTTAAACCATGAACTTATGACATCTAAAGAGAGAGCTGAAGTTGCAAACAGAGCAAAAAGTGCCTTTCTTGCCAACATGAGTCATGAACTTAGGACACCTCTAAACGGTATTCTTGGCTATACACAGATAATGGAGAGAAATGGAAATCTTCATGAAAAGGAGTTAAAACAGCTTAGAATAATCAGTCAAAGTGGTGAACATCTTCTTATGATGATCAATGACATTTTAGATCTATCAAAGATTGAGGCTGGTAAGATGGAGATAAATCCAGTCGAGTTTTCGCTTGCAGGGCTTTTAGAGTCAACATCTGCGATAACACGAATCAAGGCAAAAAAGAAAAATATCCACTTTAGCCTTAAAGTTTCTGAAAATCTTCCTAAATGGGTTATAGGTGACGAGGTTAGAATTCGTCAAGTATTGTTCAATATTCTTGATAATGCCGTGAAATTCACCTCAACTGGTGGAGTAGAGTATATAGTTGAACCAGATTTGGATGTACCAAAAGGTTCAGCAGGCTCGATTCTCTTTTCAATAAGAGACACAGGAGTAGGTATTGATGAAAAAGATTTAGAAAAGATATTCTATCCCTTTGAACAAGCTGGAAACCCTAATAACAGCTCACAAGGCACAGGTCTTGGGCTTGCTATATCTCAAAGACTTGTAAGACTTATGGGAGGTGAACTTCTTGTAAAATCAAAGTTAGGAGAGGGCAGTCACTTTAGCTTTTCAATAAACCTACCTGAAACAAGCGGAAGGGAGATTAAACTTGAATCAGGTAGAGATATTGTTAGAATTGCAAACAAAAATTTTCATATACTTGTTGCAGATGACAACTTAAATAACAGAGAGCTTTTAAGAGATGCTTTAGAGCCTATTGGATTTATTGTTCAGATGGCAGAAAATGGAAAAGATTGTATTGAAAAGGCTCTTGCAAACAGACCAGACGTTATTTTAATGGATCTTATGATGCCTAAAATGAATGGCTTTGAAGCAGTGGAACATATAAGAAGGAATCCTGCATTAAAAGGGATACTAATTATTGCTATCTCTGCAAGTGTAGTTAATGAGTCAAGAGAGAAAAGTCTTCGTGCTGGTTGTGATGAGTTCCTCACAAAACCAGTTAGTCTTAACTCTCTTTTTACAGTGCTATCAAAATACAAAGATATTGAGTGGATATACGAGGCAGAAGAGAATAACTCTTATAAAGATGGGATAACTGACTCTTTTTTAAAGAAGGAGAGTATTATAGATGCTCAAGGATATAGCTCAACAAAATTTTCCTTAGAGGAGCTTCTCCATATTGCAAAAAAAGTAGATAATCTTGATCTCCTGCTTGAAGTTTCAAAGCAGGGCGATATCGCAGGTATTCAAGAGTGGATTGAAGCCATTTCCACAACTGATGGTACAATATTAAAATTGAAAAATGTAATCAATGAATTTGCAGAGAACTTTATGATTGACGAAGTTGTTGTTCTGGTAAAAAGTATTATGAAACTGTAGTAATTGGACTAATAAAATATCAAGAAGACTTAATGTTCCACTCATTATTGCACTATATAAGTTCAAATAAAATAATCATAAATGGAGAGAGTAGCTATGAAAAAGATAAGATTGGCTCTGTTGTCAGGTGGTGATTCACCAGAACGCGAAGTCTCTTTAAGTAGCGGCAGGCAGGTGTATGAAGCTTTAGACAAAGAGAAGTATGATATTGTCAGATATGATCCTAAAAGTGATCTAAAGCAAATAGTAGAAGATGCCCCCTATATTGATGTTGCTCTTCTTATTCTTCATGGTCCAAATGGAGAAGATGGGACAGTTCAGGGACTTTTAGACCTTCTAAAAATTCCGTATCAAGGGGCAGGAGTGCTTGGAAGTGCTTTGGCAATGAATAAACTTGCTGCAAAAAAAATGTATGAAAAAGCAGGAATAAGTGTGCCTAAGTATATAGCTCTCTCAAAAAGAGATGCTTTAAATATAGATTGGTTTAAAACAGGGCAGTTTGAGATAGATATATCTCAAATAGGTTCATGGGTAACTACACTTGGATTGCCTATAGTTGTAAAACCAGCCTGTGCTGGATCAAGTGTAGGAATGTCAATTGTAAAAAAGATAGAAGATATTCAAGAACTTAAAGAGATGCTCACTCAAGCTATTGCAAAGGCTTTTGAGTTTGATAGCAATATTATTTTAGAGTCTTATATAAAAGGAGTGGAGCTTACCTGTGGAGTGTTAGGAAACCTTGAGCTGGAAGCTCTTCCTGTAATTGAGATTATTCCGGGTAAAGAGTATGAGTTTTTTGATTACAACGCCAAGTATATTAAAGGGGCAAGCCAAGAGATATGCCCTGCAAGAATTGATGATTCAATAAGGCAGAAGGTTCAAGAGTATGCCATTGCTGCTCATAAAACACTATTTCTTAGAGGATATAGCAGAAGCGACATGATCCTATCAGACGGGAAGCTCTATCTTCTTGAAACAAATACAATTCCGGGAATGACAGCTACAAGTTTATTTCCTCAATCTGCAAAGGTTGCTGGGTACTCATTCTCTCAGATACTTGATAGGCTCATACTGTTGGCAATGGAGAGTTAACAAGTTTTTTTGATTACTGTTTAAATATCGAAATAACAAGCATAAAACCTATGAAACAGGCAAATCCCAACCCAATGATTCCGGGAAGTGAGAGTGCAAAGATGAGAGGTGGTACTGCAAAGCAAAGAAGCATAGAAGATGCCATAATCAGAGCCGCAACAACTATTGCAATTGCTATTTTGTTGTTGGATTGATGGTGAGCAGCAACTATCTTTTCAAGTTTTTGGAGATCAATGCCAATAGTGAGTTTGCCTTTTCTAAGCTGCCTTATAATAGCAAGTGACTCTTTTGGAATGCTTTGGAGTAGTTTTATCGATTCAATGGAGATTCTACTTATGTCGTCAGATATCCTTGACGGTGCAAAGCGAGCCATCTTTGCCTTTTTTATATATGGTGCTGCATGGCTTATCATATCAAATTCAGGGTCTATTATCTGTGCAACACCTTCTACAGCAGTAAATGCTTTGAGCATTAAAAAGGTTTCTGGCATAAGCCTGAGCCTATGGTTAAGGGCAATTTGGACAATATCTTGTAGCATCTTGCCCATATTTATATTTCTCAACGTAGAACCTTCCAGATATTGTCCTGTAAAGCCTGCAATATCCCTTTCAAGTGCTCTTAAGTCTGGCTCTTCATCATAATCTGTTAATTCAAGTAATAGGCGGCTTACCTGAAATGCGTTCTGCATTACTATATTTGCAATTATCTCAACAAAGACCTCTCTTGAATATTGATCTACAAAACCCATAATTCCAAAATCTACAGGACATAGGACATTATTAGGTAGAACAAAGATATTTCCAGGATGAAGGTCTCCGTGAAAAAATCCATACTCTAAAACCTGAGTCAAAATAAAGTCTGCCCCATGTTTTGTCAGAAGTTTTCTATCATAACCTTTTGCATCAAGAGTCTCTATCTCTGATATTTTTATTCCTTCAACATATTCCATAGTTAATATAGAGCTGGTTGTATGTTCAAGATATACCTTAGGAATGTAGATACCATGATTGTACTTTGAGCTATGAGCCTTGTTATCACTACTTTTGATTTCACTGAGATTTTCATCAGGAGTTATGTTGTCAACAAAATTTTGAACAATATTTGTTGAGTCAGATGGAAACTGCCTTGCAACTCTCATCATATTTGAGGCTTCAAGTGTGTAGTCAAGCTCTCTTTCAAGTGTTGCTGCAAACTCTTGGACAATTTTAACTGGTCTAAAAAAAGAGAGGTCTTCAATATGCCTCTCCATTAGTGTTGCAAGGTGCAAAAGTATCTCTAAATCAACCTCAATTAGCCGTTTGATTCCGGGACGCTGAATTTTAACTGCAACCTTTTCCCCTGTTTTTAATACTGCACGATGAACCTGACCAATTGAAGCAGATGCTAAGGGTAGCTCTTCCATAGACTCAAATGGATTTATAAAATTGTTCTGTTTATCGCTATCAGTTTTATACTCTAATAAACTACTATATCTATTATAGTGTATAGAATAGGTAGTTGGATCTATTTTAAACTCTGATGAGATAATAGCTTTTACCTCTGCAAAGCTAAATGGAGGAACATTGTCTTGAAGTTTCTCAAGTTCATGTAGAAAAGGAAGTGGAATAAGATCGGGTCTTGTAGATAGAATCTGTCCAAATTTTATAAATGTGGGACCAAGCTCTTCAAATATGAGTCTCACCCTCTCTTGAGGAGTGAGACGTTCAACTCTTTCTCGTTTTTTTCTTGAGATCATCTGAAGACCGATCTCAAGATATTGGTCGATCTTCAGAACATCAATAATATTGTCAAAACCATATTTAAATAAAATCGTCAGTATCTGACGATATCTGTTTATATGGCGATATGTTCTTCCAATAATGCCAACACTTCTTAAGTTTAGCATGATGTCAACAAAATATTATTTTCGTATGATACAGGAAGAAGAGATACATTTTCTGTTTTATCTTGTGGGAACTCCTTTTTTTCATTTAGCAATAACGGTAAATTGCTGCCCGATGGTTCAAAAAAGTTGTTATCACAAGAGTTAATAGAACTTTGCTCGTAGCTCCAATCTCCCCAGACAGTTTCGATTATCTGCTCATAAAGAGGAGCTATAAGTTCAGTTGCAGCCTTGCCATAGAGCAGATCAATATGACTTGCTCCTTCAATGATAAAATCGATCAACTGGCTCTTTTCATCTGTAATCTCAACATTTTTCAAATCTGCTGGAGTCTCTATTTTATAGACTTTTTTTACTTTATGAGGATAGAACTCACTATATTTAATATTCTCAGTAGGTGCAAGCGGGTCTTTGCTCCCCCAAAAATGAAAAAGTGGAATATTTTCAGGAAATAGTGAGAAGCAGTCAGAGTAGTTAAGGTTGCTATTATCCATTCTTTTAAAGCCTGTACCATCGTAAATAGCCCTTAAAAGTTGGAATCCAAGCCCAAGAGGAATTGACTCCATTGCGTTTTTGAGATATCGCTCTATAAAAAACTTATCATCTTTATGGTTTTCAGGGGATATTAAAAAATTGAGTTCTCCTATGTTGTTGTTATAGATTGCACGTGTAATATCTTTGATGATAGGCAAATCAGTAATAACTCTTGAGAACTCCTGAATTGGAAGGTGTGAAAACCTAAAAATTCTTGATATATGGTTAAGCCATAAAGCCATTGGAAAGAAGACATGAGATGTTTTATTGAAAAATTTTGGAGACCCTAAAGAGATTATAGCCTTTACCATCTCAATATTACGTTTAGCGTCAACTTTTGAAGGTAGAACTTTGTTAAGTACCTTTTTTTCATTTTTAGATAAAAATCTGAGCTTCTCATAGTTTAGCCTTAAAGCCCAGTTAAGCACCATATTTTCTGATACCACCCCACCCATACTGTGACCTATAAGAATGGAGGGTTTGCCACAGCTTCTTGAATAGGTAAATTTTAGTACTGCGGGCAGATCATAGTCAATAAGAGTATCTACAGTGTAATATGGGTCAAACCTGCCGGTGTTGACTCCCATTCCACGAGGATCAAATAGATATACCCACATACCAGCATCTGCAAGGTCCATTGAAATAGAGTAGCTATTGCTTAAATGAAAACATCTGCTGTTGTTAGCAAATCCCGGAACAAGTATCAAAGCAGGTCTATTATCTCCAGCAGTAACATCCTCCATGCTTACAAAACGTTGAAAACGAATCTCTTTACCCTCTTCGGTAAATTCACGGTAAAAAACTGTAGCGTAATCTCCTCGACCATTACTCTCTCTTTCATTCACTTCTGTTTCAAAATAGATAGGCTGTTTATCCTGTTTTAATGACTCCCTTAAAATAAATCTTCTATTTGCTTCATCTAAAATTGGTTGAAGAAATATAGGATCAATTTTAAACTTTTTCACTACAAGATGTGTAAGTGTTTTAGAGTTTAACAAAATTACATTTTCAGTTAATCTTATCTTACCTTTTTGCAAAGCTTGTGCAATAACAGCCTTTATCTCTTCGCGAGGAATGGTTTTTTGGGCTGCATGTTTAAAAATATGGTAAAGAATAAGTGCTAACTTACTAACAGCGTGAACTTTTATCTCTCGCTGATTATGAATAAGCTCTCTTGATACTGGAAGACCAAGGCTTAGCTGCCCTTTATAGATTTTGCTGTAAGTGTTGTAACCCGCATTGATAATTTTTGCAGGTATCTCATTCATAACCATTCGGGCAGCACTCTGTTTTATTTTTATAGCTTTTTCAATTATCTTCATTTTTCTTGACTTTTTTTAAGAGCAAACTCTTTCACCCTTGCAATATCGTCTTTAGTTAAAACGCCATTTACGCCAGATATGGCTGAAAGCTTCATGCCATGTTTAATTCCAAGTTTGTAAATCTCTTTAACCTTTTTCCACTCTGTGTTTGTACCTTTAGTAAAATCTTCAAAACGCCCCTCAAGAGCTAAAATAATGGTCTCTGCAAGACCTGCATAAACAGCATTAGGAGGCAAGCCAATATCTTTCATCTCAATACTATCTCCCGGAAGCATAATTTCACCACCAGTTATTATTAGTACATCTTGGCGTTTTGCAGCCTCTTCTTTAGAAAATATCATTGGACGGGTGATGTCTGTAATTACGCACCCAGGTTTTACACGCATAATATCAAAAGGTTTATCAGCATTTGAGCTTGCAACTACAATCACATCCATTTTATCAATATTTGTATCAGCTCTTGTGGAGACATTTACGGTAACATCTGGATTCTCCATCTGAATAGTCTCTTGAATAGTAAGAAGTTTTGCCATATTTCTACTAACAAGATAGACCTCTTCAAAGGCTGTAGCAAGAAGTCTTGCACAAATTGATCCAACATCTCCGGTAGCACCAATAACCATAGTCTTTGCTCTTAATATCTTGCTATTTTTGATAGTAACAAGTCCCATCTGACGCACAGCTTCGGCAGAAGCCCAAAGTGCTGTAGATGCTGTGTAGCTGTTACCCGTTGTAACTGGCAGTACTGCATACTTGCCAATATCAACACCTGTGCCCTCCATAGTTTTAGGCAGCATCGCTATGCCCATGACCTGAGCACCTAAGGATTTTGCCTTTTCAGCAGCTTGAAGTATCCTTTTAGTTGTAAATTGAGGATGAGACTGCATCTGCTCAGGCGTATCTGTAATCGCCATAAACCAACCTTCTGCCTCAACTCCTGTTGGGGATTTAATGCCTGTTATCTTTGAATAGACAAAAGGAGGGGAAAAAGAGATTAATCTTTCAACAGTTCCCATAAGTTGGGGGGCTACTTCAGCAATAATTTCAAGGGGTTTTATCTTTTTTAAATCTTCTTGAAATCGAGGGTGTCCAAGATATGCAAATCTGTTAATTCTTCTCTGTCTATTGTCAGGATATATTATTCTTGGCTCTAAATGCTGTTCGCTTATAACTTCAAGCAGATCATCTTTTAGATTTGCTGTTTTGGGAATATCAAGTGCTGATATCATCAAAGCCTCTTGAACAGAGACACCTACTACACGATCAATTATCTTTGGAGTGGTATCGATAATCATTGCAGCACCTTTATTTATAAGAATCTCTATTCTATCTTCGTATGCTGTAGTTGTAATAATTACCTTATCTTTAAAATCTCCATCTTCAAAATAGGTTAAATATTCATGAAAATCGTTATAAGGAATCACAAGAACAGTTGCATTTTTAACTGCTCTTTTAAGGATAAATGAGTTAAGTTTTTTTACATTTGGCTTCTCAGCAAACAACTTTTTGTTAATAATAGGGTTGTTAGGTATCCATCTTAATGGTCTATGGATACGGTTTGCATACTGGTTTAAACCATCCATAGATGAGAGAATTGTTGGAATCCCATTTTCAAACAGAGGGTCAGCAAAATAGATATTGTCTGTGTATTCATTTATAACATGTGCTATCTTTTCACTCGACATTCCAGAGAAGAATAGAACTTTAGCATTGGTGAAAAAGTTATTACCAAGCTGAAAGTGTGAATGGCGGATACACCACTCATGGCTTACCCGTCTTAGTGTCTCACCAGTTGTAACTGGAGTTGTAAGGGTGTTTGCAACTTTAAGAAGTCTTTTTAGATCATTGTTCATAATAGTTCTTGAACCCTTACCATACATATATTTTATGGCACTTAAAGAGATTACATCTGCTTTTTTGTTCCACATCAAGAGCATATCTTCTGCTTTTTTTAAATCTCCATCAGTTCCAAATCGCTTTATTGTGAATTTTTGATCCAAAAATTCGGTCTCTATTTGGTAGTTATCTGTTGCCAATCCAAGGCTTATATTTGTGATAGTTTTCAATGGTAAACTCCCCTTGATCTGTTATATTGTCAAAGTTGTCATTTTTTATTTAATAGAGTTTTGATTAATCAATCTCATCAATAAGGGTTTCATTGGTTGTTGCTAATTTTAAAGGCGCACTGTTTGTACCATCAAATGACCATGTTTTTCTGGCTTCAAGAGCAAGCTCTTTTACTTTTAGAATATCCTCATCACTAAACACTCCATTTACACCAGAGATAGCGGCAAGTTTCATACCATGTTTAAGTCCAAGTTTATAAATCTCTTTGACCTTTTCCCACTCAATATCTCGTCCAATTGTAAAGATTTCATAACGCCCTTCTAATGCAAGAACAATAGTCTCTGCAAGGCAGGCATAAACCACTTTTGGAGGAAGTCCAATATTTTTCATTTCAGGATTACCGGGAAGCTCAATTTCTCCAGATTCGATTACAAGAACGTCTGGACGTTTTGCTACCTCTTTTGGAGGTAAATCTAAGGGGCGGGCAACATCAGTGATTACGCACCCTGGTTTTACCTTTGTGATATCTAAAACCTTTTTACCAGCTCCAGATGTTGCAGTTACAATAACATCCATCTCATGCAGATATTTATCAGGATTTGTTGTAATTCTTAGTTTTACATCAGGCGTCTCATCCAATATTGACTGTTGAAGAGCCATAAGTTTTGCTGTGTTTCTTCCAGCCAAATAGACCTCGTCAAAAGCCTTTGCTAAAAGTCTGCAGCAGACAGAACCAATAGCACCAGACGCACCAAGCACCATAGTCTTTGCCTTTATCTTTTCTCCTTGCTTAACCTCAATTAGACCCATACGCCTCACAGCGTCAGCCGCTGCCCACAGTGCTCCTGAT
Organism: uncultured Desulfobacterales bacterium; assembly: GCA_964425195.1. Lineage (GTDB taxonomy): Bacteria > Desulfobacterota > Desulfobacteria > Desulfobacterales > Desulfobacteraceae > Desulfamplus. Next base: position 81,758 of record CAYRLG010000004.1, on the reverse strand, counting down.
GCACTGTAGCTATTACCAGTTGTAATTGGCAGTTCTGCTTTTTTAGCAACAGTAACCCCAGCATCACCCACAACCTTTGTAAAAGCACCAAGACCCATTATTTGGGCACCAAGTCTTTTTGCCATCCTTGCAGCTTGAAGAAGTCTTTTGTAGGTAAATTCAGGATCATGTGCAAGCATCTGTTTAGGTGTGCCGCCAATTGTGATAAGCCACCCCTCAGCCTCTGCACCTGTAGGCGACTTAACTCCAGTTACACGGGAGTATATCCATGGAGGAGCGTAAGCTACAACCTTTTCAACTGCATCAAGAAAGACAGGAGGGGCAAATTCTGATATTGTATCAACAAGTTTATCTTTTTTTAGAAACTCTTTGGAAAGTGGATGGATAACAAATGCAAATCGGTTTATCCGTTTCTCTTTGCCAGATGGATAGACAATACGAGGATCCATTCTCTGAGTACTTATAATTTCAAGTAGATCATCATCTCTTATCTGATCTCTTTTTTTCCCTAAAGCTGCAATAATAAGTGCTGAAAGAACATTGGGACCAACTACTCGTTCTAATATTTTAGGTGTAGTATCAATGATGACATTTACACCTCTCTCTTTAAAAAATTGCACTTTTTCATCTGTAACAGTGGATGTGATAATTGTCTTTCCACCAATCTCTTCAAGGGTCGCTTTGCCAATATATTGATAGAATCCATAAGAGGGAATAACAATTATATCAGATTTTTGCATTGCACGCCGCATGATGTACTCATTCCATGCCCGTGTAGGTATAATTGATGAGGCAAGCCTTTTACTTGGCACCCATTGAAGAAGCTCATGGCTTCCTTGTGCGTATCGTTCAAGCCCTGCAAATGAGGTGATAAATTTGGAGATACCGTTTTCCAAAATGGGATCAGCAAAGGTTAAGTTATCTGTATATTCAGACATTACTTTTGCGATTCTGTAACTTGTCATACCAGAGAAGAAGAGCACTCTTGCATTTTTGAAGTAGTCGGGAAATTTGTGGTTTACAAACCTCAAGCACCACTCCATTGATACATTCCTAAGAGAGAGCCCCGTTGTAACTGGCGTGCTTATCTTCTCTCCAAGTTCATTTAGTTTATCATGGTGCTTTTTTTTAAGATATCTTGGACCCATTCCATAAGGAAATTTAACTCCGCCAATACCTATTGCATCTGCCTCTTTATCCCACTGCAAAAGGAGGCTTGCAGCTTTGTCCATATCCCCATTCACACCAAATCGTTTAATATTGAACTGCTGTCCAAGAAATTCAGTCTCAAATTCATAATCATCTTTACTTGAGCCAAGATTGATACTTACGATCTGTTTCAATATATCCTCCCCATTTTTTATAAAATTTCTATCGATAGTTATCTATTTTTCCAATAGCATTTACAGGGCATATCTCCATTGCCTCGCTGCAAAGAGCAATCTCAGCATCAGTTACTGGTTGGCTATAAATATATTCATACCCTTCATCATGGTTAGTGGCAAAATGATCTGGTGCGATCTCTGCACAGACAGAACAGCCAATACATCTGATGTCCACATAAAATATACCTTCAACATTCTCAGCAAAATGGGGGTATAGCAAATTCTTTACTCTGCTATCCTTGTTGTCTGGCTGTAGAGTCATCAGCTTGCAATCTCCCTCATAATCTGGGCAACATCCTGTAAAAGCTCATCTTTTGCCTGATACTCCTGATGAATATGACAATACTTTGAATTTTCTATTGCTGTCTTTAAGCACTGTTTTCCACTTTTTGTGATTGCCTGACACTGAGCTGGTTCTTGATTTAACTCTTTTGAATTCTCTTTTTTATCATAACTGTTCTCTTCTCCTATCTTAACACCCTCTTCTAAAGTATCATTTCGGCAGATACCATAGGGTTCAGATATATCTGAAGAATCAATATCTCGAGCTAATTTCGCCTCCTGATATCTGTCATTTATAACCAAAGGCTCATCATAAATTTTACCAGACTGCACCAGATCAATCAGTTCGTTGAACTCTTGCTCAAATCCGTCAAGCAGAGTTTCAGGGTCTGGCATCAATCCATCATCACAGGCAATGCCTATAGTTACATTGCCGTTGTAGCTCATAATACTAATACCAAGACCAATCATACCTGATCTTGGAACCCAAAACATTAAGTTGCCAATCTTTTTTCCTGAAAAATAGAGAGCCTCTTTGGGTCCTGGCACATTTGTAAGAACCCCTGATGCCTTATCGCCAAACAGGCGTGCTGCTTTTTGTGCAAGTGCTGATGGAAAAGCACCAATAGCACTTAACAATCCAAAATTGATATATGGATCAGGGGATATCTTAAGTTGATCCATACGCCTCTTAACCTCTTTTAGCCTGAGCACAGGGTCTTCAAGATATATGGGAAGTCTTAAAAAGACTAAGCTAAATTTATTACCAAGTTCAAACTCTGTACCTGGTCTGCGAATATTTACAGGTACAGCAACATGAAGGTCTAAGTTATTTACAGGTGTGTTACGACTCTTTAGATAGCGTCTCATTGCACCCGTCACTGTTGCTATTAAAACATCATTAAGTGTTGTACTGCTTATAGCTTTTCCCACTTGCTTGATCTTATCCAAAGGAATTGGATCTGTCCAAATCACACGTTTTTGAACACCAAGCTCTCCTTTAAATGCACTTTTAGGGTCAGATGGCATTATTGTGTATTTGGAAATTACTTTTGCAGCATCTGATGAGATACTTGCTGATAATTTTCCCCAATCCTTTAAATAGCCCGGTTTGGTAACCACTTTTCCCATCTCTTTTATTATTGTTTTTCCGATCTTTTGACCAGTAGATATCATATCTTTTGCACTATCCATCATAGAGTTTAGTACAAAAAATGGGGTAAAATCAGATGCTCTTTTTCCAGATGGCTTCTGTTTTGAATCTGGCCACGGGGCATTAGGATCAGTGTCAGCCATAGATAAGATAACATGAACTAAAGCTATTCCATCAGCCATGCAGTGGTGAATTCTAAAAAATAGGGCACACCCTTTGCCATAGTTTTCGATTAGATAAATATCCCAAAGTGGCTTGTTATAATCAAGAGACTTGCTCTGTAGAGCACTTATAACCTCCTGGAGATCGTTTTTTCCACCAGAACCGGGTAGCCCAATTCGATGAATGTGAGACCTAAGATCAAAATTTTTATCTGTAACCCATCTTCCAGTGGCAATGCCTGAAAGGGGGCGGTCAACTCTTTTTTTGAATCTTGGGAAGCAAGCAAGACGAGTGTCAATTGTGGCATAGAGCCTATTGTAATTAATAGGCTCTTCAAATTCCATTACTCCGGTTATTACCATCAGATTGACAGGATCATCCATACAGAGCCAGAAATTGTCAGCATTTGTCATGGTTTCGCTCATACTTTTCCTCCTGATAGGCTTTAAATTTAGTGTGATCTAAATAAACAGAATTTATATAGTTTGTTGTCAAAATTAAGATTTGATTTCGTTAAGAAGTTTTCAATCAATCGTGTAAGAGCTTCAGAGAATCAAATATAAATATTAAGGCTGGATAAAACTATAAGTTTTTGTATTAAACATCAAAATCTCTAAAACAGGATAAATTGCCAAATTTAGAATTGCTGATTAAATATCAAAAATTCAATACAAAAAGTGAAATTTACTCTTGACATTCATAACGCAGTGCATCATATTAAAGTCAAATGACACAGTGCGTTATAAATTTAAATCTGTTATAAAAAAAAATCTTAAATAGTGCAACAATTTTTTAAATAAGATTTATCTTAAAATTAAGGAGATTATAAAAATGAGCGATATTGATAAAACAACAGAGAGTATCTCAGATTTTTATAGCAAATATTATGATGAGACTTCTACATCAAAAGAGAGCAAAATGATAAAAGAGTCTGTAGTTAAAACTTTAGATATAGATAACACAACAGCAAAGGAGTCAGCAATGGACAATAATAAAGTTATGGAAAATAGCACATTAGATAGTGGCGTGGTTGATAATAGAGGCGATAGTTTAGCCAGTAGCGAAGAGGCAACTGAACAGTGTGAACCACAGATATCTAAAACAGAGAGTTTTGAATCAAAGAGCTGTGATTCAAAATACCACACTCTTAATGCTATTAGAGAGACTCGTGAGACAATTAAAAAACGGTTGGATGAATACAACGAGAAGTATCTTAAAAAAACTGTTGAGAATGGGCGTGACTTTATAAAAGAGTTGAATAATGAACCACTTAAAAAAATTGATCAATTGATTGATAATGGTACTAAAGCCGCAAAAAATTTAAAATCAGACTCTATTAAGAAGTATGATGAGCTTAAAGATAGAACAAAAGAGTTAAAAGAGAAGACAAGAGAGTTTACTGCAAAGATTAAAGGTAGCCCCTTTAAAGCAATGGGAGATATGGTAAAAGAGGCTAAAGAAGATGTCTCTAAGAAAATTGATAAATATTCTGCTGAATACAAAGAGACCAGAAAAAAAGTAGTTGAACATATTGAAAAAGATGCTGAAATTATAAAACAGGATATGATCGATGCTGGTAAAAAAGCGATTGACAAAATAGGAATTAAAAAGTCAATTGAAGATAAACTTAGCAGTACAATAGAAAAATTTCCGTCAATGCTAAATCTTCCAAGCAAAAAAGAGGTCGAGGAGTTGATTAAAGGGATTGACAGCGTGAACAGAAAAGTCGATCATCTTGCAGATCAGTTTGCTGGTTGATATACTCTAAGCAGGCATGAATCTAACTTTTTATGTCTAAGTAGAAGTAGAGATGCACGGCTGTGCATCTCTACCTACACCTACAGTTTAAGGTAAAACTCAATTTATGAGCTTGTTATACTTAATCCAATTTGAGTATATTTATAATTTTTTTAGAACACTAAAATTTAACTGATTTTAGTGTTCTAACTTCTATTTTATCTAAAGCACTTTTTTAAGGAATAGAAATCATGATTGACATCAAGCAGTATTCCAATGGTAGATTTTTTGATGCGATTAATAGAAAGTATATAAACAAAAATCGTATCAAGGATCTCATTAAAAAAGGGGAACAGATAAAGGTTACTCTCACCACAACAGGTGAAGAGATTACCGATACTATTATTGCCAAATATGCTCCAAAAGATAGTGAGCAGAGTACAAAGTTAAGAAAAGAGGGCTGTTTATTAAGTTCAGATTTGGAAAACACAAGTTCAGAAAGAGTAATAGACTCCAAAAAGTCAGAGAAATTTATAAATACAGATAGCATGAAACATTGGGTATCAGACATTATTGACCGAAGAGTTAAACAAGCTATAGAGATTATGAATCTTCCAACACGAGATCAGATTGCCGAACTTAATGCCAATATAAAATCCATTAATGATAAAATTGATGCTCTTGAAGCCTCTAAACATATATCAGAACAGATATTAGATTCTAAGCCTTTAAAGAGAAATCCTTTTGAGGAGTATGTAAAAAAAAGTAATACTAAAAAGAGCGGTGCTTCTAATACACCTGATTGCAAACAAACTGTGAAAAGCGATACTTCTCAAAGAAAAGCAAAAACATCGGAAAGAAAAACAGTAAAAGAAAAAGCTGTGAAAAGAAGCGTTAGAAAAAAAATATGATGTGGAGAAAAGTATGCACCTGATAAAAAAATATGCAAATCGCAAGCTTTACGATACAATTGATAAAAAATATGTCACCATGAAGCATATTTCTGAAATGATAAAATCAGGGAAAGATGTCTCAATTATTGACAATGAAACCAATGAAAATTTAACATCTGCAATTGTATCAAGTTTGATGGGAAAAGATTCTGGTGAGACTGATGCTTCTCTCTCTTCAAGTCTTTTGATTCAACTTTTTCGTAAAGGCAGCGATGCTCTTACCGATTATGCAAAAAAATACCTCTCTATTTGGCAGAACGCATTTACACTTGCAGAAGATGAATTGGATAGTATGCTTAAAAGCCTTGTTAAAAACAACGAGATATCAAGAACTGAAGGAAGTCGGTTAAAGCAGGAGATTATGGGCTTTACCTCCTCCCTAAAACACTGGATATCTGAGATGGTTGATAGGCGAGTCAATGAGGTTTTAAGTATGATGAATCTTGCCACTCGAGAGCAGTTTGCAAATCTTACGGAGAGAATAAGTTACTTAGAGAGAAAAATTGCAGAACTCGAATCAGCTAATCAGAATAACAACACTAAAGAGTAATTAATGGAGTTAGTCGATTGGCAAACTCCATTAGCTAATTTCTTTAACAACAAAGCAGGTAACGCGAAGATAATCTTAAATACTATAGGTTATTTTTCTCAAAGTTGCTAAAACTCATCTTCTCATAGCTTTGAGTATGAACATACTTTAAAATAGTCAAAAGCCTCTTTTCATCTATATATCCCGGTACACTGCTTAATTTATCCCCATTTTCCTTAAGAAACCAGCAGGTCGGAAGTCCACGCACACTGTATGACTCTGCAATTTTACTCTCAACATCAGAATCTACCTTGATAGCAATAAAGTTGGTATTAAGATATTCAATTACCGTTTTATCTTGAAATGTTGACATCTCCATTTTACGACAGTAACCACACCACTCTGCATGAAAATAGACAAAAATTTTTTTCTTTTGCTCTTTTGCCATTGTAATCCCCTTTTCATGGCTTTGCCAAACAATGCCACCTGAAACACTTGCAACAGGAGAAGATGAGAGAAGTGATACAATAACAGCTATTGCTATAACGCTTACTATTAAAACTGCTATCTTTTTATATCCGTTATGGTTAGATATATCTGCTATTTTATTTTGTTCATTTATTTTGTAATCTTTCATCTAAGTTCCTTTATTTATTATTTATATAATTTCTGATTTATGGAGACTTTTTTCAGCTTAAATCGCTTCTAAAGCCCACCAAGAAGACTAAATTTATTTGTAATAAGCAGTATGCCTATAATAATAAGAAGTGCTCCAGATATGTTGTTTATATATAACAATATTTTTTTTGTACGTCTCATAATTTCAAGTATTTTGTTAATGAAAAATGAGATTAAAAGAAACGGAATTGCTAAACCTGCGGAGTATATAGTTAATAGAGTGATTCCTTCGGAGATATTTTCCTGACTTCCTGCAACAATAAGTATTGAACCAAGAAGCGGTCCAATGCATGGGGTCCAGCCAGCACCAAAAGCCATTCCAATAATAAATGTCCCCATAAGATGAATAGGCTTTTGGCTTATATGAATCCTCTTCTCAAAATTTAGCCGTTTGATATTTATTACTCCAAGTAAATGAAGTCCAAAGAGAATAATAATTGCCCCACCAATATAACGAATAAGCCACGAAAAGTTGGAAATAAGTCCTCCAACAAAAGATGCTGATGCACCAAGTAGAATAAAAACAAAAGAGAATCCTCCAATATACGCCAAAGTCGCAAAAATTACCTTTTGTCTTGTCTTTCGGTTATCTTCGGTTGTAAGTTCATCTAATGTTAACCCTGTAATGAAGCTAAAGTATGCAGGGATAAGTGGCAAGATACAAGGGGAAAAAAATGAAAGTAAACCAGCAATGAGTGCAGCCTGATAGGATATAGTTTCAGTAAACAATTCTGTTCCTCCAAAATAGTTATTGGGATCTAATCTGCATATTAAATCAGAGTTTAAAATGGTATCAATCTTGATTGATTTGGAAAGTATAGAACAAAATAAAAAAGCGGGTAGTCTTTAAACTATCCGCTTCTTAACAATTTTTGATGATATTTTGTGGCGGGAGCGACCGGGCTCGAACCGGCGACCTCCTGCGTGACAGGCAGGCGTTCTAACCAACTGAACTACGCCCCCGCACAAGGGTTACTTTTATGGTGAATGGTGGGCGAAACAGGGCTCGAACCTGTGACTTCAACCTTGTAAGGGTTGCACTCTACCAACTGAGTTATTCGCCCTCACCTCAAAAGTGAGAACCTTTTAGCAGTATTGGGATTTGGTGTCAAGGAAAAAAATTAATTCACATAGTCATTATCTCTATTTTTGTCTGAAAGGGATTGTGAGATAAAAATCTTACTCTTTTCAGAATCATTTGATTCATAGTGTTGCGATGTTGGATGCTTATTTAATAACACCGTTTCTAATAGTGCTGTCGACAAAACCTCTTCAATCTCTTCAACCATAACAATTTCAAGAGCATCTTGTATAGAAGAGGGGAGTTCTGAAAGGTCTTTCTCATTTTCTTTTGGAATAATAACTGTAGTTATACCACTTGTATGAGCAGCAATGAGCTTCTCTTTTAACCCTCCTATGGGGAGCACTCTACCTCTTAGGGTAATCTCACCCGTCATTGCTATTTTTCTTTTTACAGCTTTTTGCGTTAATACAGACACCAAAGCTGTACACATAGCAATACCAGCAGATGGTCCATCTTTTGGGATAGCTCCCTCAGGAACATGGATGTGAATATCAAGGTCTTTATAAAAATCTTGGCGAATGCCAAGTGTTGAACAGCGTGAACGGACATAGCTCATGGCAGCACTTGCAGACTCTTTCATAACTTCTCCAAGTTTCCCAGTCACGGATACATTACCCTTTCCTGGCATTGTAACGCTCTCTATGATTAGCAGTTCGCCTCCAGCTGGTGTCCAAGCCAGTCCATTTACAATACCGACTCTATCCTCTTTTTCAAGAATGCCGTTTCTGAATTTTGGTTTACCAAGGTAGTTAGTGAGGCATTCTGAAGTAATAGTCTCAGCTTTTAACTTTTCGTTAACGTTATCGATATCTTGGCTTTGTACAATTTTTTTTGCAACCTTTCTTAATACGGATGAAATTTCTCGCTCTAAATTCCTGACCCCAGCTTCTCTTGTATATTTCCTTATAATTGAAAGAACCGCCTCTTTAGAAAAGAGAGGTGTTTCTTCACTCTCTTTAGAGATAAGAAATCCAAGCCCATTCATCTCAATTTGCTTAGGGATTAGAAAACCGTGTGCAATCTGCTCTTTTTCATTTTCAGTATAACCTGGAATCTGTATAATCTCCATTCTATCACGAAGAGGTGCTGGAATATCGTGAAGGGTGTTTGCAGTTGTGATAAAAAGTATGTCAGAAAGATCATACTCAATATCAAGATAGTGGTCATTAAATGTTTGATTTTGTTCAGGATCAAGCACTTCCAAAAGTGCTGCTGATGGATCACCTCGGAAATCAGTGCTCATCTTATCGATCTCATCAAGACAGAAAACTGGATTATTGTAACCGGTCTTTTTAAGTGTCTGGATAATTTTTCCGGGCATAGCTCCAATGTAGGTTCTTCTGTGCCCTCTTATTTCAGCCTCATCTCTGACACCTCCGAGCGATATTCTTGCAAATGAGCGTCCCATGGCTCTTGCAACAGAGCGGGCAAGAGAAGTTTTGCCAACACCGGGAGGACCTACAAGACACAGTATTGGACCTCTTATCTTTTTCACTAACATCTGAACAGCCAAATATTCAAGGATTCTCTCCTTAGGTTTATCAAGACCATAGTGATCTTTATTGAGAATAGATTCTGCTTCAGTAATATCTATTTTGCTTTTGCTCTTTTTATACCATGGAAGGGAAAGTATCCACTCAATGTAATTTCTTACAACAGTTGCCTCTGAAGACATTGGAGACATCTTTTTAAATTTTTCAAGTTCTTGGCGGACAACAGATAAAGCCTCTTTAGGTAATTTTTTACGTTTTACCTGACTCTCAAGAAGTTTAAACTCCTGCTGAGGCTCTGGTTCTTCTCCCATCTCCTTGCGAATTGCCCTCATTTGCTCATTTAAGTAGTGTTTTTTTTGAAGTTTTTCCATCTGCTCCTTTACCCTTCCCTTAATCTTCTGGGACATGGCAAAGACCTCTATCTCCTGCTCAATAAGTTTCAAAAGAAGTACAAAACGCTCTTCAAGTGAAGCTGTATCTAAAAGTTTCTGCTTATCAGATAGCTTAAATGGCATCTGTGAGGCTATTGTATCAGCAAATTGTGATGGATCAGAGGCAAGTGCTCTAAGATTTTGCAAAAGATTTTTAGGAATAGTACCAGATTGTTTTGCATAATTATGAAATGCTTCAGCTACAGTTCTAATTGAAGCCTCTGATTGAGAGTCGTCCATCTCAATCTCAGCAAATGGAAGAAACTTAACTGATATATATCCTGCTGAATCAAGGTCATGGATACTCATAACTTTGCCCCTTTGTAGCCCTTCAACAAGTATCTTCACAGTTCCATCTGGCAGTCTCAAAATTTGAGATATTAATGCTTCTGTCCCTGTCTGATAAATATCAGTTATTTTAGGTTTTATTATGTCAGGGCTGCTTTGAGTTACAAGAAATATATGTTTATCTCTACCCATTGCCTGAGCAAGCGAATTGATAGACTTTGTTCTACCAACAAAGACAGGCGAAACAGTATGAGGAAAGAGAACCATATCTCTTAAAGGGAGTAGAGGCAACTCCCGTATCTCTTCGTTACGGGAGTTATTTGAATTTTGAGAGTCGCCTGAATCGTCTTTATTATAGCTGTCTGAATTAAAAAATTTTGATATATTGATCATCTTGGATAGAATATCTCTGTGGTAGGTAAAATGGGAAAAGCTCTTTTTATTAGACTCTTTTTTACTTTGCTACTTACTTAAATTCTATAAAGGCAAATTTGCTATGCTTGCTTTTTTGCCTGCTCAAAAAGAAGTATTGGCTGTTCATGGTTTAGGACAACTTCTTCTCCTACAATACACTCCTTTACATCGCGTATAGATGGAAGCTCATACATTATATCAAGCATTGTCTCTTCCATAATAGCACGAAGTCCTCTTGCACCAGCTTTTCTCTTTACAGCCTCTTTTGCCATTGCAATTAGTGCTTCATCAGTAAATTGAAGATTAATTCCCTCAAATTCAAAAAGTCTCTGATACTGCTTTACTAAAGCATTCTTTGGTTCCGTAAGAATTTTGATAAGAGATGCCTCGTTAAGCTCACCAAGTGAAGCAATTACAGGAAGTCTGCCTAAAAATTCAGGAATCAGACCAAATTTAATTAAATCTTCGGGTTTTAACTGCTCAAGAAGCTCTCCAATTGGTTTTTCTTGACGACTCACAACTTTAGCACCAAATCCCATTGATTTACTGCTGACTCTTCTTTGAATAACCTTTTCAAGACCGTTAAATGTTCCGCCACAAATGAAGAGAATATTAGATGTATCAACTTTAACAAAATCTTGCTGAGGATGTTTACGCCCACCTTTTGGTGGAATGCTTGCAGTTGTACCCTCAATGATCTTTAAAAGAGCCTGCTGAACGCCTTCACCTGAAACATCTCTGGTAATTGATGGATTGTCTCCACGTTGAGAAATCTTGTCAATCTCATCAATATAGATTATGCCTCTTTGTGCTTTTTCAATGTCATAATCTGCATTTTGAACTAAAGAGAGTACAATATTTTCAACATCTTCACCAACATAGCCAGCTTCAGTAAGCGATGTGGCATCAGCAATTGCAAATGGAACATCTAAAAATTTTGCAAGAGTCTGTGCAAGAAGAGTCTTTCCGCAACCAGTAGGACCTATAAGAAGAATATTGCTCTTTTGAATCTCAACTTCATCTTTTTTATTAAGCTCTGTATCAAGGCGTTTGTAGTGGTTGTAAACAGCTACTGACAGAACTTTTTTAGCATGATCCTGTTCAATAACATAAGAGTCAAGAACCTCTTTAATCTCTCTTGGGGTGAGATTGTTTCTCAACTTATGAGAACTCTTTTTTTCTGTTTTTTCTTCATCATCAATTATCTCTTCACAAAGCCCTACACACTCATTGCATATATAGACGCTGGGACCAGCTATCAGCTTTTTAACCTCTTTCTGATTTTTTCCACAAAAAGAGCAAAAAAACTCATCATCCTTTTTTTTTCGGCTCATCTTCTATACCTCCTTTGAAGGTTCAAGCTCGCCTCTATCAGCAACTACACGGTCAATAATGCCATAGGCACAAGCTTCATCGCCTGACATGAAAAAATCACGGTCAGTATCATTGGAAATTTTTTCAATATCTTGTCCTGTATGATGAGCAAGAATCTGATTTAAAACATCTTTCATACGAAGGATCTCATTTGCCTGAATCTTAATATCAGATGCCTGCCCTTGGGCTCCGCCAAGAGGTTGATGTATCATTATTCTTGAATTTGGGAGGGAAAATCTTTTTCCCTTTGCACCAGCAGCAAGAAGAAGAGCCCCCATGCTGGCTGCTTGTCCAACACATACTGTTGAGACATCTGGCTTGATATATTTCATAGTATCATATATTGCCAAACCAGCAGTTACAGAACCGCCGGGTGAGTTAATATAAAAGTTAATATCTTTTTCAGGGTCTTCAGACTCTAAAAATAGAAGTTGGGCAACAATAAGATTGGATATCTCATCATTAATTGCCGAACCTAAAAATATTATACGATCCTTTAAAAGTCTTGAGTATATGTCGTAAGCACGTTCGCCCCTGTTTGTCTGCTCAACGACCATTGGTATTAAAGGCACTGTATCTCTCCTCTCTCTACTTGTTCTATTAAATATTTTTTTCTTAAGTTTTTAGCTTTGTTGCTGTAGAGACACTAAAGATTTAAGTCTCTACAGCGTAATATAAAATTTTCTTTATGTTTCTTTAAGATAGTGCAGGAGCTTCAGTTTTGGCATCCTCTTCTTTAGAGTTCTGCTCTTCAGCGATTGGCTGAATCTCAACTATATTGGCATTGCTAATAATATGCTCCATAGCTTTTTTTTCAAGTTCAATCATTTTTAGATACTCAAGGTGTTGGGAAGATAGCTCAGAGGAGCTAAATATATTTTTTACCTGTTCAACAGTAATATTCATAGCTTTTGCCATGTTAGCATAAATGTCCTCTATATTATCCTCTGTCAGCTCAAGTTTTTCTTGCTCAATAATCTTTCCAAGCAGAATATGTCTTTTTGCCTGCTGTTCAGCAACATTACGGTATTGAGTTCTGATTATATCTTTTGTGATACCAACTGATTCGAGGGTAATATTGTGCTGCTGGTATGCTTGCTCTGCTTCTGCAACAATAGCATTTAACTCTGATTCTACAAGTGAATCAGGTAGTTCAAATTCTGTTTTTTCGAGCAATTTAGTAAAAACTTGTTCGCTTAACTCTTGGTGAACTCTTACTTTATACCCTGCTTCAAGGTTAGAACGAATTGCATTTTTTATCCCCTCAAGATTTTCAAACTGCCCAAGTTTCTCTGCAAGAGTATCATCTAAAGGTGGGAGAATTTTCTCTTGAATCTCTTTTAGAGTAACCTTATAGGTAACGGTTTTTCCTGCAAGTGGAGTTTCATTGTCGTTATTATCGCCAGTATAAGCAACATCTATTTCAAGTTCTTGTGGAGGAATGACACCTGTAAGTTTGTCTGAAAATTCGTCTGGCATCTGTTTTGTTCCAATCTCCATAATATAGTTTTCTATTTTTGGAGTATGTTCACAAGGTTCGCCATCCACAAATCCCTGATAATCGATCAAAACAAAATCAGAATGTTGCACGGGTCTCTCTTCCGTTACAGGCTGTTTGGTTGCCATTGTCTGACGAATCATCTCGAGTTGTGCATTAATCTCTTCGTCAGATGGTGAGTAAAGATTTTTTTGAAGCTCAAGTCCTTTAAACTCAATATCTTCAAGTGTTGGTTTTACTTCTACATTAATTGAGAAGTTAAAAGGTTTTCCTGACTCAATTTCAGGCAGCGTTTCGCTTACAGATGGCTGACCTACCATATTGTCAAGAGCTTTATCTTTAATAGCTTCTGAATACGAGTCCTGAATAAGCTTTGAGATGACATCAGCATTTACATCCTTGCTGAATCTGCTTTCCAACACTTTACGAGGGGTTTTCCCTTTTCTAAAACCTTTTACAGAGGCAGATTTATTTAGCTCTTTATATGCTTTATCAAGTTCTGCTGTAACATCTTCACCTGCGACTTCAACACGAATTATTTTTTTTACTGTACTTTGATCTTCTATTTTTACCTGCATTATTTTCCTTCCTGTAGCAAAAAAGCTCTGGAGAACAGAAACATCTCGCTTGCTGTATCCCTCTTCAAGCTGCCTTAAAAACAACCGTTAATATCCATGAAATTAGCTTATAATATCACTTTATCCTTGATTCCGAATAAAATGAACTAAGTTAATCTTTATCTGCTTAAGTGTCAAGATAATTGAAAAAAGACTTCATTTCAATATGTTGTTCGTGGTTTTGTTATTTTAATTTAGATTACATTTAAATCTAAAGATTTTTAAAAAGTCTCTTTTAGAAATTAAAAAAAGATGCTTAAGAATAAAAAATTAAAAATATACTTGCATACATCAATAAAGCGTGCTAAAAGTCCGACAAAAATTTCGGGGCGTAGCGCAGTCTGGTAGCGCGCCTGCTTTGGGAGCAGGATGTCGGGAGTTCGAATCTCTTCGCCCCGACCACTAAAAAAAATTAAAAAGGGTTATGGTTAATTCCATAACCCTTTTTTTATTATTTCTCTTTTCAGGGATTTAAAATTGCAATAATAATTGCAATAAAGACCACTCTATTTTATTTGCCCACAAACAAGCAACCATTAAGGCGTATTATATGAATGAACTCAAAAGCTCTTTAGTAGCTCTAACAGACACAAACTCTAAATATAGGTTTAAATTGATATCTCATTTCCAGCCGACAGGCGACCAACCAAAAGCTATTGAATATCTTGTACAAGGGGTTGAATCTGGAGTAAAACATCAAGTAATGTTAGGAGTTACAGGTTCGGGCAAAACATTTACAATGGCAAATATAATTGCAAAAGTTGGAAAGCCCACTTTAGTTATTGCTCCAAATAAAACTTTAGCAGCTCAGTTGTATAATGAATTTTCATCTCTTTTCCCTCACAACGCTGTAGAGTATTTTGTCAGTTATTACGACTACTATCAACCAGAAGCCTATATCCCTTCAAGTGATACCTATATTCAGAAAGATTCTGCCATAAATGAGATGATAGATAAGATGCGCCACTCTGCTACACGTTCCGTCCTTGCCAGAAGAGATGTGATTGTAGTCGCAAGTGTCTCCTGTATATATGGACTTGGTGCTCCAGAGGATTATCTTGCCTTAAGAGTTGAGATTGCAGTTGATATAGAGATGCCAAGAGAGGCTTTATTGGCTCAATTGGTAGATATACAGTATGAGAGAAATGACATCGATTTTCACCGTGGCACATTCAGAGTAAGAGGTGATAGGGTTGAAATTTTCCCTGCATATGAAGAGAATAAAGCTCTTAGAATCGACTTTTTTGGCAATACTATTGAAAAAATATCCGAAATTGATCCACTTAAGGGCGATATACTCAACACCCTTAGAGAGACCGCTATTTTTCCCGCATCTCACTACGTTACAATGAAACAGACGCGAGAACGGGCAATAAAAGGAATTAACAAAGAGCTACAACAAAGACTTGAACATTTTTATAGGGAAAATAAACTGATTGAAGCTCAGCGTCTTGAGGAGAGAACTCGATACGATCTTGAGATGATGAGTGAGATAGGTTACTGCACAGGTATTGAGAACTACTCAAGACATCTTACAGGCAGAGAGCCAGGAGAGCCTCCTCCAACGTTATTTGACTATTTTCCTAACGATTTTTTACTCTTTTTTGATGAGAGCCATATCTCTGTGCCTCAAATTGGAGCTATGTATAAAGCAGATCGATCAAGAAAAAGTACGCTCGTGGAGTATGGATTTCGCCTGCCTTCGGCTGTAGATAATCGTCCCCTTAAATTTGAAGAGTTTAAACAGAGAGTTAGTCAAGTTATCTATGTCTCTGCGACACCAGCAGATTATGAGTTCCAAAAAGCAGATGGAAGGGTTGCAGAGCAGATTGTAAGACCCACAGGACTTCTTGATCCTGAAGTTGAGGTAAAAGATGCAAAATATCAGGTTGATGATCTTTATGAGGAGATAATCAAACGAATAGAGCCTAAAAATCCAAAGGCAAAAGAGCGTGTATTAGTTACGACTCTTACCAAACGTATGGCAGAGGATTTAACTGACTATTTTACAGAACTTGGCATAAAGGTAAAGTATCTCCATTCTGATATTGGTACAGTAGAACGCATTGATATTATTCAAGATTTACGCAAAGGTCTTTTTGATGTTCTTATTGGTATTAACCTTTTAAGAGAGGGGCTTGATATTCCAGAAGTATCTCTTGTTGCTATTTTAGATGCAGATAAGGAGGGATTTCTTCGATCTTATCGTTCTCTTATCCAGACATTTGGAAGGGCAGCAAGAAATGTAGCGGGCAAGGTTATAATGTATACAGAGCGTGTAACTCCTTCCATGAAAAAGGCTATGGAAGAGACTGAGAGGCGGCGGATAATTCAAAAAGAGTATAATTTACAATATGGCATTGTCCCAGCAACCATTCAAAAAGAGCTTAAATCATTTGATTATACAATGGAGAAAAAAGTTTCGTATTCTCAGGAGATGGAAAGATTTTTTGAAGAGGTCTCAGACAACAATTTAATAGCAGCAGAGCAGTTAGAACCATACAATACGGCTATATCTAATAGACCTAAACCCAAGAGTAGTAACAAAGAAAGAGTAGATAATCTCATTAAATCTCTTGAAAAAGAGATGAAGCAGGCTGCTGTTAATCTTGAGTTTGAAAAGGCTGCTGAACTTAGGGATAAAATAAAAGTGCTAAGAGATGGTGCATCAGACTCCTTAAATGAGTAAATTGTAAGGAGCAAATTGTGATTAAAATATTTAAATTGTAGTGATACTATTTACTATCAGTAAAAATGGGTAGCAAAAACAGGTAGATATAAGCTAATAAAATATACTACTACTTAATTGAGAGCATTGCTCTCTCCTCATCAAAATCAGCATATTTTAGAGCAATAAGACGAAACTCATTCTCATTCTTAATAAATGTTCCGGCAATATCTGGATCAAAATGTGAGCCTTTTCCATTAGCTATTATTGATACTGCTTTTGGGTGTGGAAAAGGAGTTTTATAAACTCTTTTTGAGATAAGGGCATCATAAACATCTGCAATTGCCATGATCCTGCCTGACAGAGGTATATTCTCCTCTTTTACCCCTTCAGGATATCCAGATCCATCCCACTTTTCGTGGTGGGTATAAGCAATCTCTCTTGCAAGAGTAAGAAAAGACTCCTCTCCTAAGCTCTTTTCTGAAGCTGCTATAATATCTCTGCCGTAGATCGTATGTTTTTTCATCTCCTCAAACTCTTCGTCTGTCAATCTGCCCGGTTTTAGAAGAATGCTGTCAGGTACACCAACTTTCCCAATATCGTGCAGTGGTGCTGATTTTGTTAAAAGTTCAATATAATCATCAGTTAAGGTGGAGCTAAACCGTTCATTATTTCTGAGATTCATTGCCAAAGACCTAACATAATTCTTTGTTCGCTTTATATGTCCTCCGGTCTCTTGATCTCTATATTCTGCAAGATTTCCAAGGCTTTCAATCGTTACATCTTGTGTAAGGGTAAGCATTCTGGTACGCTCTGCAACCATTAACTCAAGGTTATCTCTGTGGTATTTTAGTGCAAGATGGTTATTGATTCTCTTTTCTACTAATTTGGGGTTAACGGGCTTTACAATGTAATCTACTGCACCTAAATCCAAACCCTTCATCTCATCACTCTCTTCACTTAAAGCAGTTAGAAAAATAACTGGAATATCTTTGGTTGTATAATCAGATTTAAGCCTACGACAAACCTCATAACCATCCATTTCTGGCATCATAACATCAAGCAAAATTATATCTGGTTTATCTTTTTGCACCATTTTAATAGCATCTTTGCCATTCATTGCCACATTTACATTGTATTTACCTTTAAGAATAGAGGCTATTAGATGAATATTAAACTCATTGTCATCTACTACAAGAATTTTACTCTCTTTATTAATATCCATAAGTATGTTCCATTATATTTTTTTATATAAGCCACTTTTCAAGTGCAAAATATAGTTTTTCAGGTTGAATCGGCTTGTCTATATGGGTATTCATTCCTGCTTTAAAGCACTTTTCACGATACTCGTCAAGTGCATGACCAGTCAAAGCAATAATAGGAATATCTCGAGCTGTTCCAGTACTATCTTTTGCAGTGACACCAAGTTCTCTTATTTTTCTTGTTGCCTCAAGACCATCCATAATGGGCATCTCAATATCCATCAAAATCATATCAAATGAAATCTTCTGAGCCATTAAAACTGCCTCTTCTCCATTCATTGCTACAGATACATTTTCAACTCCTGCTTTTTTAACCATTGCAACTACAATTTGACGGTTTATCTCATCATCATCAACTACAAGAATATGTTTATTGTTAATAGTTAAATTTCTCTCTTTAAATTTGTCTTGAATACTTTTGGCAGATATTTGTTTAACTCTATCTTGTTGCAACATTTTTTGGGGGATAACTATCTCTTTCTCTTTTTCCCCTATTTTATTATTAACGCTGCCGCTGCTTGATTTACCCTGTTTCTCATTTAAATATGTTTCATCTCTTAAGCTAATAACATTTAATATTGTTCTAATAAAAAGAGCAGGAGTTAGTGGCTTGGAGAGGAATGTATCAACATGAACCTGTTTCGCTATTCTCTCTGCCTCTTTAGCCTCTGTAAAATTATAGATAACAATATACTTTGTTTTCAGAGTTTTGTTGGCATTTTTCAGCGTATTTTTGTCTGGACTATCCCAAAAAGGTCTGTTTAAATCAACTTGAGCAGAAACAGTAGAGTTTCTGCTTTTTGATCCACATACTATAGATTCAAGCGATTTTATGGTATCCACACAGTTTATAGAATCAGTTGGAAGATTTGAATTTATTAACACTAAATCAAAAGCTGGTTTGTTACTATTCGCATCTCTAAAAGTACTGTTTGGACATTCAGATATTCTATGCTCAGACAATCTCTTTTCTGGAGGAGATATTCTTTCAGAGACTAAACCCATCAACTGGATAGCCTCATCTCCATTGGATGCTGCCATTACTCTCATATTTAAAGATTTCAATGTAGTGGTAAGTGCTCTGCGTGAACTTATATTAGGTTCAACAACCATAACATTAAGTCCAGATAATTTACTTGAGTCAATTTGGTTTGATAGATTTGTAGCTATGGCGATTGTCTCTTTTTTGACGCTATCTGATTCAACGCCTCTATATTTAGCTGCTCTATTTAATACCACAGTAAAAGAGAATGTACTGCCTTTACCAGGAACACTTTGAACCTCAATATCTCCCCCCATTTTATTGACAAGGCGTTTAGCAATAACTAACCCTAAGCCCGTTCCTCCATACTTTCTGGTAGTTGAGCTGTCAGCTTGGGTAAAAGGTGTAAATAGAGAGGATAGATTGGAGTCACTAATACCAATACCTGTATCTTTTATACTTACACGCAACACTATGTTCTCTTTGGACTCAGGCAGACTTACAAGTTCGGTATGCACCCAAACCTCACCAGATGGGGTATATTTAACTGCATTACCAACAAGATTCATTATTACCTGACTAAGCCTTGTAGGGTCTCCAACCATAACTTGTGGGATATTTTTACCAAAACTATATATAAGTTCTAACTTTTTTTCATTTGCAGTAAACTTTAGCACGTTAAATATCTTTTCTATGATCTGATGCCACTCAAACTCAACAGACTCAAACTCCATCTTACCAGCTTCAATTTTGGAGAGATCGAGAATATCGTTTATAATTGTCAAAAGAGAGTCTGCAGCAGATTGAATATTGCTTAAATATCCATATTGAGTATCACTTAGTTCTGTATCCATCATCAGATGGCTCATGCCCATAATGGCATTCATTGGGGTTCTAATTTCATGCGACATAGTGGCAAGAAATTCACTCTTTGCACGAGTTGCAGACTCTGCCTTTTTTTTGGCACTTTTTAACTCCTCCATAATTTTTTTGCGGTTGGTTGTATCCTCTTTAATTGCCACAAAATAGGCAATTTTACCGTTTGCATCAACAACTGGAGATATTGAGGCAGATTCCCAATAAATTTCTCCACTCTTTTTTTTGTTTATAAACTCTCCTTTCCACTCCTCTCCTGAAAGAATTGTCTGCCAGAGATTTTTGTAATACCCAATTGGCATCTGACCAGAACTTAAAATTCTTGGATTTTGCCCAACAGCCTCTTCACGAGAGTATCCCGTAACTTGGGTGAATTTTAGATTTACATACTCTATATTGCCATTTGTATCTGTAATGACAACACTCACAGGGCTATGTTCAACTGCTTGAGATAATCTTCTGATCTCTCTTTCTGCCTGTTTACGTTCACTTATATTTCTAACTACTGCAAAGTTATACTCATCGCCTCTGTCAAAGATTACATGATTTGCGGTAACTTCAAATGGGATATCAAATCCATACTTTGTACGATGAATAGTCTCAAATCTCATGGTTTTATATTGTCTTAAACTATTCCAATGCTCTTTCCACGATGATTCAGTGATATTTGGATCTATATTGTATATTTTAAGGGTTGTAAACTCTTGCTGCGTATAACCTGTATATTGAAGAACAGACTTGTTGACATATCTAAAACTACCATCAGGAGTTATCCAGTAAACTCCATCTCCAGTGGTATCGACAGCAACCTGCATAAATTTAAGAAAGTTCTCATCCCGTCTTTTTTCTGTTATATCTCGCATAATCTCCATTACATGGCTGATATCTCCTAACTCATCACAGCCAGCAACACTTGAAGTACATAAAATGATACGTTCATTTCCATCTACATCAAAGTGTGCATACTCTTCTGAGTGCACCTTTCCATCTCTAAAAGTTTTATGAACAATGCAGTTTTGGCAAAGGTTATTCCAGCGTCCATAAGCACGATAGCACTTTTTACCAACCAGTGAAGGTCCATAGAGTTTTTTTGCAATATCATTTACCCAGATAATATTTTGTGATCTGTCAATCATACACATAGCATCAGGGATTGACTGGATTATGCCTTTGAGTTTATTCTCACTTTTTATTAAGTTTATCTCTGCGAGTTTAGATTGCGTTATATTTTCGTGCGATACCAAAATCCATAAATTATCTTGAAAGGTAAAGCGAAGCAGAGTCATTTTAAACCAGCGTTTCTCATCTGGAGAGTGGCATGGATAATCAATTGAAAATGTCTCAATCTCTCCTGCTATAATCTGCTCGATAGCTTTTAAAGAGTCGTATGCCCCCTCTGTCTGCTCCATCACACCATTGTGAGTTATCTCCCATGTAAGACGATCTTTGCACTCATCAGTAATATTGTGGCATTGCTCATCTTCTGTATCTGATGAAATTATAACTCTATTTAAGTTTTGGCTATTTAGCTCTTCTTCACGCTCTTTTTGCTTCTGCACAAAAGAACTTAAATTATTTTGCTCAATAAAACGCGATCTCTCTTCTAAGGCCTTCTTACATATCTCAATATAGTTTTCACCAACACAGTAATTGGGAGAGCATAGATCATTTTGGTCAGCAAATAGTTTCCATGCCATATTTACAGCAACAATTTTAGCGTTATTATCTAAAACAGCAACCTGCTTGGGCATTGAATCTAAGGTTTTTTGGATACTATTTTTCCAAATAGCTTCGGCTTCTATTTGTAGATTGTTCTTTTTCATCTGTTGCTCTTTCATAATTTTATAACACTCTAAAGTGACTCAATAAGGTATAGGTACTTTTCTCACATATTGTTTATTAGCGGTCAAAACCACCGCCTCTGGCGGTGGATAGTCCGAATCAAGCAATTTTTTTACTGTGGAGAACCGGGTTGTTTTTTTTGATGTAAAAATAGCTTGAATAGATAAAAATATAGCATCTACTATTTTTCATGGCAAATACAATTTATGTGACAAAAAAATAGAATAAAGGGGTTTATAATACATATTATGACAGTTGTAGTGTAAGAATGATAACAGAGAAAAACTAATAGAGATATGGTGAAATTTAAATTGACCTTTAACCATAAAGACTGCTATCTCAATAGAGACAATAACGTTATAAGGCAAGCAATTATAACAATGAGTTATGAATTAAAGCCTTAAAATATATAGGTTTATTTCTTATGGGGGAAGATACTACTTGCCTCTTTTTAAATATAACGAACAGATAGTTCCAAATATATTTATATAGTTAAACCTAAAACAATCTTATGAAGGATATTTATAATGTCTAAACAAGTCATTAAAACTGATAAAGCACCAGCAGCAATTGGTCCATATTCTCAAGGTGTGATTACAGGGAATCTTCTTTTTACATCAGGCCAGCTTCCAATTGATCCCGATAGTGGTAAACTTGTTGATGGAACTATTGAAGATAAAGCAAAGGTTGCTTTTAACAACCTTGCTGCTATTGCACAGTCAGCAGGGACCTCTCTTGATAGAGCTGTAAAGACCACAATATTTCTTGCAGATATAAATAACTTTAAAGCTGTAAATAGTGTTTATGCCCAATATTTTAAAGAGCCTTTTCCTGCACGTAGTGCCTTTCAAGTTGCAGCTCTTCCTCTTGGTGCAGATATAGAAGTAGAAGCTATTTTTGAGATTTAATTGTAAAGGTAGATTAAATGAAACAGCATAATAAAGTTCGGCTTGGTTTAATGGCACCTCTTTCTGGAATCGTAAGATTATATGGAACAGAGATATCCAATGCAGGGATAATAGCTTGTAATGAGGTGAATGAAGCTGGAGGAGTTTTAGGTCGTCAACTTGAACTTATAATACTTGATGACGGCAGTCTCCCTGAAAGTGCTGTGCCTACTGCTGAGAGGTTAGTTCGTGAATTTAGATGTTCTGCAATAGTTGGAAATCTTCTTTCAAACTCAAGAATATCAGTGTCCAATCTTGTTTCAGAGCCATTAAAAATCCCTTACCTTAACTTCTCCTTCTATGAGGGGAGTATATCAGGCAGATACTTTTTTAATTTTGCTGCCCTTCCAAATCAGCAAATTGATAAAATGATTCCTTATATGCAGAAAAATTTTGGCTCTAAGATGTTTTTCGCAGGAAATAACTATGAGTGGCCCCGTGGCTCTATTGATGCTGGTAAAAGAGCATTATTAAAATCGTACGGTGAGATAGTTGGAGAGGAGTATCTACCAATTGGAGTATCAATGGTAGATATAGATGCTCTGCTTGAAAAGGTATCCAACTCTGGGGCTGATGTGTTTGTTCCATACTTTGCAGGTATTGACCAGATAAACCTTTTGACAGCATTTACTCAAAAGGGGCTTAAAAAGAGAATGGCAGTTGTAATGGGGCACTATGATGAGGCAATGGTAACTCTTCTTACTCCAGAAATACGTGAGGGGTTTTACTCTTCAAATACCTATTTTATGTCTATAGATACCCCAATGAATCGTTCGTATCTTGATCGCCTTGTAAAATTAGATGGTATTAATGCTATATTTCCATCAGGAAACGGTATATTGACAAACTTTGGAGAGGGAACATATCTGTGCGTAAAGGCATTTGCAAAGGCTGTGAATCAGGCATCATCAGTTGAAGCTGATGCAATTGTAAGAGAGCTTGAGACTATTGAGGTTGAAGGTCCTCAAGGTGTTGTATCTATGGATTTAGCTACACATCATGCGGCAGTTAATACCTATTTGTCTAAATGCAACTCAGATGGAGTCTTCTCAATTATTGAGTCATTTGGACAAATAGCCCCTATTATACCAGAACGTTACAGAGAAAGTGGAGCTACATCATTAAATTCTTATGAGAAAATAGCTTCTGGAGACCCTTTATATATAAGCACTAACTTCTCTTCGGATTATATTATAAAATCAACATCTTCTAATAGTATCCAATTGGAAAATGACATTGATATCAAAGAGAAGCAGATAAGTTCTTTTGAGAAACAGCGTTCTGAGTTCCGTAAGTTTTGGAGTGGACTAAATAGCTGTGGTATCACATCTCAGATTCTTGAGACCGTTGACATTGTTATAATTGCTGTAGATAGATACGGAGTAATTTTAGAGGCTAATCGAGAAGCGTATCGCCAATTTGGTTATGAATTCGATGAGTTAAGAGGCTTATCTATAAATATGCTCGTCCCCCCCAACTTGAGAATAAGACATACATCGCTTTTTGAGCAGTTTGCTGAAGGTAGTGCCATGGAGATACTTATGGGCAAGCGAGGAGAGATTCAGGGCTATAGAAAAGATGGCACCTTTTTTCCAGCAGAGGCGAGCATAGTAAAATTCTTCTATGATGATAGGTGGGTATTTGTAGTTACTCTGAGAGATATAACAGATCGAAAAAAATCTGAGGAGACACTTATATGGCGTTCTACACACGATCTTCTCACAAAGTTGCCTAACCGAGCGATGATAAAAGATAGACTCAAAAGTGCACTTGTAAGAAGTATAAAAATTGGTAGAAATATTGGGCTTATCTTCATTGATATAGATAATTTCAAATTAATTAACGATACCTATGGGCATGATTTAGGTGATGAGCTACTTATTTTGATTGCAGATAGATTAATAAATACCACAAGAGCGGGAGATACTGTAGCAAGATTAGGAGGAGATGAGTTTGTAATTCTCTGTGAATATATTGACTCAGAAGAGATAGTTATAAAGATTGCGGAAGATATAAACGTAGCAATTAGGTCTCCTTTTAATTTAAATGATAAGATGATTTATATAAGTGCCAGTATTGGTATGGCTATAGGTCATGGATCAACTCATTCAGCAGATGATATGCTCAGAAATGCTGATGCAGCAATGTATATAACAAAAGATCAAGGTAAGGATGGTTGGCATCTCTTTTCAGATAGAATTTACGAAAACTTACTAAAAAAAATTAATATTATAAATGGGCTTAAAGCAGCGGTAGAGCAAAATGAATTTTATTTAGTCTATCAACCTATTGTTGCTGCAAACAGTAAAATCATAAAGGGGGCAGAGTCTCTTATTCGATGGAATAGACCAGAGGGACAAGTCTCTCCGGCTGAATTTATACCTTTAGCAGAATCAAGTGGAGCTATTATCCCTATTGGTTTATGGGTTTTTCGAGAGGTTTGCAAAACTGTTGCTTCTATTCAAAGCCAGTTTGGAAGTAACATTCCATACACATCTGTTAATGTTTCAACAAGGCAGCTTGACGTAGAGGGAATTGTTAATGAATTTATCCAAATTCTTAATGAGACAGGGGCTAAACCTGAAAATATAGTTATTGAAATTACTGAAACCTCCTTAATGGTTGATATTAATAAAAATATAAGGGTTCTCAAAGAACTTGCTTCGCTTGGTATTCGTATTGCTGTTGATGACTTTGGAACTGGTTACTCATCTCTATTGCAGCTACTTAAAATGCCTGTAAGTATTATTAAAATTGATCGTGAATTTATTGATGGGCTTGATAAACGTCCTGAAAGTAGGGCAATAACTTCGTCAGTAATTAAAATGGCTAAAGTTATGAATAAACAGACCATAGCAGAAGGGGTAGAAACTGAAGCTCAGTTATTTGAACTTCAATCTCAAGGTTGTAATACTATTCAAGGATTCTATTTTTACAAACCTATGGTTAATGATGACTATTTAAAAACACTAAAAAGCAATATGGTATCAAGCCCTGTTGAATCTCCAGGAATTTACACAGTTATATATATAAGTAAGGCATCTGAAGCTCTTTCAAACGATGAGATAGATAGTATTCTTAAACTTTCACGAAAGAACAACTCTGAACTTTGTAT
Source organism: uncultured Desulfobacterales bacterium (assembly GCA_964425195.1). Classification (GTDB taxonomy): domain Bacteria; phylum Desulfobacterota; class Desulfobacteria; order Desulfobacterales; family Desulfobacteraceae; genus Desulfamplus. The sequence continues at coordinate 55,988 of CAYRLG010000004.1, read as the reverse complement.
TACTGGATTTCTTATATACAACAATGGCTACTTTATGCAGTTGATTGAGGGTAGGAGAGAAGCTATCGAAACTCTTTTAGCAAAAGTTATGGAAGATTCACGCCATAGCGATATCAGGATAATTCTTAGAGCCTTTAATGAAAGGAGGCTTTTTACAGACTGGACTATGGGGTATTGGAATATGAAGGAGTCTGGTGCAAAAATAGATTTTTCAACATGGCAGAAGCAGACTTTTAGCCTCTTAGAGATTTCCAATGATGCTAAACTTTGTTATGCGTTTTTTGAGGCGATCTCTTCAAAAAATTTATAATTGTTATGCACTTACAGGGATAAATATAAATCATAATAACGATATATTTAGAGCAGTAATAAGTGAGCTTTTTATGCCATTTTGACGAATGCTTGACATATTTGTAATTTATATAGTAGTAAAAGCTACTTATCACAACTATGGTAAAAATGGTTGGATAATACTCACTTTCGTGTTTACTATTTTCGACTGAGGTCACTGATGCGTCTATTAAACAGTAGTAACTATTTGGTGAAGAGACAGTAAATTTGTATAAAACAAGGAATACAAAATAATTATGAGTGAACAATTTCATGGTACAACTATTCTTGCCCTACGTCACAAAGGAAAGGTTGTTGTTGCAGGCGATGGACAGGTAACATTAGGTAACACAATTACAAAACACCATGCAAAAAAGGTGAGACGAATATATAATAACAAGATTATAACAGGATTTGCAGGGGCTACGGCAGATGCTCTTCATCTTGCAGAAAAGTTGGAGCAAAAACTTGAGCGTTTTAACGGCAATTTAACAAGAGGTGCTGTAGAGCTTGCAAGAGAGTGGAGAACAGATAAATATTTAAGAAAACTTGAAGCTATGATGATTGCAGCAGATGAGACTAATACATATCTTCTGTCAGGTAACGGAGATGTTATTGAACCAGACGAAGGAGTTATAAGTATTGGTTCTGGAAGTGTAGCTGCCCATGCAGCAGCACAAGCAATGATGAGACACACTGATCTTGATGCAAGAACAATTGTAGAACACGCTATGGATATTGCAGCATCACTTTGTATCTACACAAATACCAATATAACCATTGAAGAAATATAAAAGAGAAAAATTATAATGACGAGCGATTTAAAACCACGTGAAATTGTAGAAAAACTTGACAGATATATAATTGGGCAAAAAGATGCAAAAAAATCAGTTGCTATTGCTTTGAGAAATCGATGGAGAAGAAAACAGGTAGCAGAAGATCTGCGTGATGAGATTGCACCTAAAAATATAATACTTATTGGTTCTACTGGTGTTGGAAAGACGGAAATTGCAAGACGTCTTGCAACTCTTACAAACTCTCCGTTCTACAAGGTCGAAGCATCAAAGTTTACAGAGGTTGGGTATGTTGGACGGGATGTGGAGTCTATGATTCGCGATCTTGTAGAGTTGACCGTAAACAGTGTAAAGGCAAAGCAGCAAGAGGCAGTTCAAGAGAAGGCTGCGGTAATTGCAGAGGAGAGAATTCTCGATCTGCTTTTACCAGGTTCTGAAGCAAAATCTAATGGTTCAGATGATAGTTCCCAAGAGAGAGAATTCTCTTTTGATCTTGATAATTTTGCTCCTATTGAAAAAAATGAGCTTGATAGCCAAAACAAGATAGATATTGTTACTTCAAATAAAGATAAAAACATCTCTTCAACTCGTGAAAAGCTCAGAAAAATGCTAAAATCTGGAAAGTTAGATAGCCGTCTTGTTGATATGGATGTTCCATCAAAAGCTATGCCTATGATTGAAATTTTTACAAATGCAGGCATGGAGGAGATGGGCATCAATATGAAGGATATGCTTGGCAGCATGATGCCTAAAAATACCAAACGCCGTAAAATTAAAGTCTCTGAAGCGATGAAAATTCTCTGTCAAGAGGAGGCAGCCCATCTTGTTGATATGGAAAAGGTTACAGCAGAGGCTGTTGAGCTTGTTGAGCAGTCTGGCATTATCTTTTTAGATGAGATTGATAAGATTGCCGGCAACGGCAGCAGCCACGGTCCTGAAGTCTCAAGAGAGGGGGTTCAGCGTGATCTGCTGCCGATTGTTGAGGGAAGTTCTGTGCCAACAAAATATGGAATTGTTAAGACAGACCATATTCTTTTTATTGCATCAGGCGCTTTCCATGTTTCTAAGCCATCAGATCTTATTCCTGAACTTCAAGGAAGATTTCCAATACGTGTAGAGCTTCACTCCTTAGGTAAAGATGAGTTTAAAAGAATTTTGACAGAGCCAAGAAACGCACTGATTTTACAATATATGGCTCTATTGCGCACAGAAGGCGTTGAACTTGAATTTACAGATGATGCTGTTGATAGAATTGCTGCAATTGCTGTTGATGTTAATGACAGAACAGAGAATATTGGTGCAAGAAGGCTTCATACATTGATGGAGAAACTTTTGGAAGATGTGTTGTTTGATGCTCCAGACACAACTGAAAGTAAAATTGTTGTTGATGCAGCTTTCGTTGATAATCAGCTTTTAGAGATTGTTAAAGATGAAGATTTAAGTAGATATATATTATAATTTATTATAAAAATTGAATGTTTATCTAATAGAGGCGCATAGTGGTGCGTCTCTATCTGTTTATAAAATATAAAAGGTAATAATTATGAATGTTGCAGATATATTGATTGAGTCACTGCCTTATATAAAAAAATTTTCAGGCAAAACCATTGTGGTAAAATACGGCGGTCATGCAATGGTTGATGAGAATCTAAAAGATGATTTTGCAAGCGATATCACTTTGTTAAAATATGTAGGATTAAATCCTGTGGTTGTACATGGCGGAGGTCCGCAGATTAATAAAGTTTTGGGTGCAATGGGAATAACTCCAAGTTTTGTGCGGGGTATGCGTTACACTGACGGTCAAACAATGGACGTTGTTGAGATGGTTCTTGGCGGTAAGGTGAATAAAGAGATTGTGGCAAGAATCAACCAAAAAGGCGGACGGACTGTTGGTCTTACAGGCAAAGATGGAAATCTGATCGTTGCCCAAAAGATGACAATATATAAGGAGAGTGAAGGGGGAAATCCTCCTGAAATAATTGATCCCGGTATGGTTGGGAATGTCTCTAAAATAAATCCTGAAATTATACACACTTTAACTGACAAGGGTTTTATACCAGTTATTGCTCCTGTGGGAGTTGGCGAGCATGGAGAGACCTATAATATAAATGCTGATCTTGTTGCCTCCAAGGTTGCATCAGCACTTAATGCAGAACGGCTGATTCTTATGACTGACGTTGATGGGCTTCTTGATTCAACATCAAAACTTATCTCATCTGTGAATCACAAGACCATAAAAAATATGATCCGAAGCGGCGAGATTAAGGGTGGTATGATTCCTAAGATGGAGTGTGCCTTAGAGGTGCTTCAAAATGGAGTGTCAAAATCTCACATAATCAATGGTACAAGACCTCATGCTCTGCTTTTAGAGCTTTTTACAGATTCTGGTATTGGAACTCAAGTAACTTTATAGAGATACTCTCTTAAGTATCCCATAGGGAACAGCCATAACTCTTCCCTATCCTGATTTGTAAAGGAAAATTTTGTGATATATTATCAAAAAAATGGAAAGATAAAATGAATACAATCGAGAAGACAGATAAATATATTTTTAACACTTACGGACGGATTAAAAAGGTTTTTGTAAAAGGCGAGGGTTCAACTCTTTGGGACCAAGAGGGTAATAAATATACAGATTTTCTTGCAGGCATTGCAGTTTGCAGCCTTGGACACTGCCACCCTGCAATTACAGAGACAATCAGCCGCCAAGCAGCAACTTTAATTCATGTCTCAAATCTTTACTACACAGAACCACAAGCAGAACTTGCAAAAATGCTTGTTGAAAAGAGCTTTGCAGACAGAGTCTTTTTTGCAAATTCAGGAGCAGAGGCAAATGAGGCAGCTATAAAACTTGCACGCAGATATTTTAATAGAGAAGATGGCAATCGTCGTCACAAAATCATCTCCATGAAGCAGTCATTTCATGGCAGAACCATGGCAACTCTTACTGCTACTGGTCAAGATAAGATAAAACATGGTTTTAATCCTTTGGTTGAGGGCTTTATCCATATTCCGTTTAATGATTTTAATGCTCTCAAAGAGTCAATTGATGATACAGTATGTGCAGTTATGATGGAGCCTGTTCAAGGAGAAGGAGGGGTGGTTGCTGCTGATCCTCAATATTTAAGAGCAGTCAGAGATTTGTGCGACAAAGAGGGAATTTTACTGATATTTGATGAAGTTCAAACTGGTATGGGACGCTGCGGACATCTTTTTGCCCATGAGATGTATGATATTAAACCAGATATTATGACTCTTGCAAAGGCTCTTGCAAATGGGCTTCCTATGGGTGCTATGCTCGCTACAGAAAAAGCAGCACAAGGTTTTGCAGTTGGAAGCCATGCCACAACATTTGGAGGAACTCCTCTTGCGGCATCAGTTGCAGTAACAGTTTTGTCTATCATTTCAGAGCCTGATTTTTTGCAAGAGTGCAAAGATAAAGGAGAATATTTTAGAAACAAGCTGACATCTTTGAAAAGTAAACATTCTATAATCAAGAATGTCAGAGGTGAAGGGCTGCTTGTTGGTGTAGAGCTTGATATTGAAGCTGCACCTGTTGTAGAAAAATGTTTAGAAAAAGGTTTTATTATTAATGCAATACAGGGTAATATCTTAAGATTCGCTCCTCCTCTTATTATAACTTATGAGGAGATTGATGAGTTAGTGAATGTTCTGGATACTGTTTTGTAGTATAATATTCCGTGTGAGTCTAATCTAAACTCCCATGCAATCACTTACACAACGAAAAATGAAAGTCCGTTAAGAGACTTTCATATAAAAATTATATATTGATAATTCACAGTAGGTAGCAATTATATATGTTACCTGCTTTTCTTTTTAAGGAGAAACGATTTTGAAGAAAGATATACTCTCTTTGCTTGATTTAGAAGTAGATGATTTTACACATTTATTTCAGAGAGCTATTCAGCTTAAAAAACGGTTTAATCAAGGTATCTCAGACAGACCTCTTATTGGTAAAAGTCTTGGTCTTATCTTTGACAAAAAATCGACAAGAACACGAGTTGCCTTTGAAACAGCTATGATTCAGCTTGGCGGCACTCCAATTTACATGAGCACTCAAGATACCCAGATATCACGCAATGAACCAGCAGAAGATACAGCAAGAGTTCTTTCAAGATACATTGATGCACTTGCCATGAGAACATTTGATCATAGTTTAGTTGAGAAATTTGCTAAAGCATCAACAATTCCTGTAATAAATGCTCTTACTGACTCTTTTCATCCATGCCAGATTTTAAGCGACATTATGACAGTTATTGAAGTTAAAGGCGGATATCAGGGTAAAAAGATTGTCTGGGTAGGAGATGGAAATAATGTTGCAAATTCATGGGTCAATGCTGCTGCAGTGCTTGATCTCAACCTTGTAGTTGCAACTCCTGAAGGTTATGGTGTTCCTGATTATGTAAAAGAGTCTTCTGCTTCAAGACGCAGATCAAAGTCTGTTTATAAAACTATCTTTACTCATAATCCAGTTGAGGCTGTAAAAGATGCTGATGTTGTCTATACTGATGTTTGGGCAAGCATGGGGCAGGAAGATGAACAGAAAAAAAGAGAGGCTGCATTTAAAGGATTTCAGGTGGACAGAGAGCTTTTATCCAAAGCTAAATCTGATGTAATGGTAATGCACTGCCTACCAGCCCACAGAGGCGAAGAGATTGCAGAAGATGTTTTAGAAGCACCCAGGGCAGTATTTTGGGATCAAGCAGAAAATAAGCGTCACATGCACAAGGCAATACTTGAGACGCTAATATTGAAAACCAATTTTTAGCAATAAGTCTTTTTCATGGTAATGGGAATTGTAAATCGATGAAAAGGAGGTGTTTATGGGAGAAGCGGCAGAAAAACTATCATTTCTTGAAGAGTTAGTGGGAAAACTCGCATACACTCAGCTTCAGGTAAATATGTCTGTTGATAGATTTGCCAGAGAGATGCGAGATTTTAAAGACGAGATGAGCGAGTTCAAAGATGAGATGAACGAGTTCAAAGATGAAATGCGTGAATTCAAAAATGAGATGGGCGAGTATAAAGATTGGTCTAAAAAACAGATAATCGCCATAACGCAACAAATAGATACTACAAAACAGGAAACTGATAAACAGATAGAAAATTTAAAGCTGCAAACTGATAAACAGATAGAGAATTTAAAGCAGCAAACTGATAAACAAATAGAGAGCCTAAAACAGCATACTGATAGGCAGGTAGAGACTACAAAGCAGCAGATATCCGCTATGAACCGCCAATGGGGCGACCTTGCCAATAAGATGGGAACTGTTGTTGAAGATATTGTTGCCCCAAATATTCCTCGTATTGCTAAAGAGTATTTTGGCTGCGGACAGTTGGATTATATTGCTATCAGAGTAAAAAAGAGAAATACGGTTGATAAAAGCAAGCGGAGAGAGTTTGATGCTATTGCTGTTTGTGATGGAGTTTTTATATTAAACGAAACAAAATCATCTCCTGAAACTCGCGATGTTGAAAAATTTGCAGCTTTTGTTAATAGCAGCGAGCTTTTTGAATATTTTCCTGAATATAGAGGTTATAAAATCTATCCAATATTTTCATCACTATATTTAGATGAATCTTTTATAACTTACTTAAGCACCAAAGGAATTTACGCTCTAACCATGAATAGTGACACAATGGAGATTGTAAATTTCAACACTATTAAAAATTATAATTATAATATGGAGAAATAAATTGTCAGATATTAAAAAAGTGGTTCTTGCCTATTCAGGCGGATTAGATACATCTGTAATATTAAAATGGCTTATTGAGACCTATAAATGCGAAGTAGTTACATTAACTGCTGATTTAGGACAGGAAGAGGAGCTTGACGGTCTTGAGGCAAAAGCACTTAAAACAGGTGCAGTTAAGGCTTATGTTGAAGATTTAAGAGAGGAGTTTGTAAGAGATTTTGTATTTCCTGCATTCAGGGCAAATGCAATATATGAAGGGCAGTATCTTTTAGGGACATCTATTGCAAGACCTCTGATTGCCAAACGCCAGATTGAGATTGCAGCAATGGAAGGAGCTGATGCAGTAAGCCATGGTGCAACTGGTAAGGGAAATGATCAGGTGAGATTTGAGTTATCATACTTTGCATTGCAGCCGAACATAAGAATTATTGCGCCCTGGAGAGAGTGGGATTTAACATCAAGAACAAAACTTATTGATTTTGCAGCAGACCATGGAATTCCAGTTCCGCAGACTAAAGCAAAACCTTACAGCACTGATCGCAATATGCTCCATATAAGTTATGAGGGCGGAGTCCTTGAAAATCCTTGGGAGCCTGCAACTGATGATATGTACACCATGTCAATCAGACCTGAAGATGCACCAGATAAGCCTGAAATAGTTGATATAACATTTAAACAAGGGAACCCTGTTGCAGTCAATGGTCAAGAGATGTCGCCTGCCTCACTTTTGAAGCATCTAAACACTTTAGGCGGCAGAAACGGCATCGGCAGAATCGATCTTGTTGAAAACCGTTTTGTTGGAATGAAATCAAGAGGAGTGTATGAAACCCCTGGCGGCACCATCTTAAGGCTTGCCCACATGAGCATGGAGTCAATCACCCTGGACAGAGAAGTTGCCCATCTGAGAGACTCATTGATTCCAAAATATGCAGAACTTATTTATAATGGATTCTGGTTTTCTCCTGAAATGGAGCTTTTACAAAAAATGGTTGATGAGACTCAGGTTAATGTCTCTGGTCGTGTTCGTCTAAAGCTCTATAAAGGCGGTTGTTATGTGCTTGGCAGAGAGTCTGATGCAAGCCTTTATGATGAATCGTTTGCAACATTTGAAGATGATAATGTTTATAGGCAAAAAGATGCAGAGGGTTTTATCAGACTAAATGCTCTAAGACTTAGAATCAGAAAACTTGCAAAAAATAAGAAAATATAAATAATTTTCTCCCATTTGGAGAAAAGATTTGACAGGTCAATGAGCAATACAATTATTATAAAATACCAGATTTTGCATCTCTACTGTTTATAAACTTCTAAAAATTGGAAATCAGATAATGGCACAAAAACCTTGGGACGGCAGATTTTCCCAAAGCACAGATAAGATGGTAGAGCGGTTCACCTCTTCTATTGATGTTGATAAAGTGCTTTATAATTGCGATATTGACGGCAGCATAGCCCATTTAAAAATGATGGCTTGTCAGTCAATAATTACGCACGATGAAGCAGAGACTCTTTTAAAGGGGCTTGAACTGGTTAGAGCTAAAATTGCAAACGGAGAGTTTGAATATTCTGATGCTCTTGAAGATATTCACATGCACATTGAAAGTGCATTAGGCGAAGCTGCTGGAACAGTTGCAAGAAAACTCCACACAGGAAGAAGCAGAAATGATCAGATAGCTTTAGATGTTAGAATCTATCTTAAAGCAGAGACTAAAGCTGTTATGGACGCTCTTCTTGAGCTGCAGAAGGTGCTTGTCCAAACAGCACAAAAATATATTGACGTTGTGATGCCTGGATATACCCATCTCCAGCGGGCACAGCCGGTATTATTTTCTCATCATCTTATGGCGTATTATGAGATGTTTAAACGAGATTATGAGAGATTTGAAGATTCGTTAAAACGGACTGATGTTATGCCGCTCGGCTCTGCTGCACTTGCAGGCACAACCTATCCAATTAATCGTGAATTGACACGGGAATTATTAGGATTTGCAAAGGTCTCTGATAACAGCATGGATTCTGTTGCAGACAGAGATTTTGTGATGGAGTTTATATCTGATGCTGCTATCTGCATGATCCACTTTTCAAGATTTTCTGAAGAGCTTATTCTCTGGTCATCATCAGAATTTGCCTTTATTATAATATCTGATGCTTTTACTACAGGCTCAAGTATTATGCCCCAAAAGAAAAATCCTGATGTTGCTGAACTTGTGAGAGGAAAGACAGGCAGGGTTGTAGGCAATCTAATGGCAATCATAACTTTGATGAAATCGCTCCCCCTTGCCTACAATAGAGATATGCAAGAGGATAAAGAGCCACTTTTTGATACTGTAAATACTCTTAAAGCGTGCATTGATATCTACTCAAGAATGCTTCCAAATATTGAAATTAACAGGGAAAATATGCTCAGTGCTGCCAAAAAAGGTTATCTTAACGCAACTGATCTTGCTGATTATCTTGTAGTCAAGGGAATGCCGTTTCGCGAGGCTCATTCAGTATCTGGAAAGGCTGTTGCGTTTGCCCTTAACGACGGTGGAAAGAGTTCTGGTGGAAAGTGTGTTGATGTAAATGAGAATGATAAGCGTGATGAAGGTAGTAAATCAGGTAAGCGTATATGTAAATCTAAGGAGCTGCATGAGTTATCGCTTGAGGAGTTAAAAACTTTTTCTGATCTAATTGAAGAGGATATCTTTGATTTTCTCTCTATTGAAAAGATGATCTCCCGCCGAATCACGCATGGCAGCACAAGCTATGAGAATGTGAAAAAAGCAGTTCAACAGGCAGCAGCGAGATTGAAGATATGAGAGGTATGTTTTTACCCATAATATTAATGACTCTTTTGGTATCTGCATGTTTATTGGCTGGTTGCGGTAAAAAAGGAGACCCTCAGCCTTTATTTTCAAACTTAACAGCCTTATCTAAACCATATTTAAATCAAACCTTAGATTGATCAAGTTCATTTGAATGCAGACTTTTTACGTTGATATAATTTAATAAAGCAAACAATGATACAAAAAAAGACCATGAAAACAGCTTTTATCTCCATTGGTTCAAACATAGGAGATAAATATGATAACTGCCTTAAGGGGATAGAGCATATAAACACTCTGCCTAAAACAAAGGTGGTTGATGTTGCCCATTTCTATAAAACAGCTCCTGTTGATTACAAAGATCAGGATTGGTTTATAAACAGTGCATTAAAAATAGAGACAGAACTTGACCCAGTAACATTAATGGCAAGTTTAAAGAGCATTGAGCAGAAACTTGGTCAATATGAAAAGAGTATAAGATTTGGTCCAAGGATTCTCGATCTTGATATTATTTTTTATGAGAATATGGTTATAAATACAGATACTCTGACTATCCCTCACCCGCGAATGGATAAAAGATGCTTTGTGTTAAGACCTCTTTGTGATATAGCTCCTGATGTAATTCATCCAGTGTTAGGAAGCAGTGTAAAAAACCTTTTAAAAGCAGTTCAAAATGATAATGATCAGACTATAGATCTTTTTAAATAATAGAGAATAATATAAATCAGTTGCCAAATTATTTTTATAAATTGATAGTTATATAAATGGAGGATAGATTGAAATTTTTTATAGATACAGCCAATATTGACGAAATAAAAGATGCCAACAGCATGGGAATGGTAGATGGAGTTACAACTAATCCATCTTTAATTGCTAAAGAACAAGGCGAATTTAAAGATATCATAAAAGAGATCTGCTCAATTGTTGAAGGACCAGTAAGTGCCGAAGTTATCAGTCTCGACTATAACGGAATGGTTACAGAAGCACGGGAACTTGCAAAGATAAGTGATAATATTGTTGTAAAAATTCCAATGACAATTGAGGGATTAAAGGCAGTTAGAACTTTATCTAACGAAAATATTAAAACTAACGTAACACTTATATTTTCTGCTCTTCAGGCTCTTATGGCTGCAAAAGCTGGTGCTACTTACGCAAGTCCGTTTGTCGGCAGACTTGATGATCTTTCTGAAGATGGTATGCGTCTAATTGGTGAAATTGTAGATATTTATTCAAATTATGGATATACTACTGAAATTATTGTGGCAAGTGTCAGAAATCCTCTACATGTGCTAAATTCAGCTCTACTTGGTGCAGATATAGCTACTATTCCTTACAAGGTTCTAAACTCTCTTGCATCTCACCACATGACGGACAAGGGAATTGCCTCATTTATGGCAGACTGGGACAAAAAAAATAAAAAATGATTATAATAGTTTGGCAAAATAAACTTATAAATGTCAGGGTGCTTTAACAGATGTTTAGACAAACGGCTTTGATACTTGGAAGAACCTTTATAGTGCTTAAAAAGCTCTGTTTAAATCCTAACTTTATGACTCTGTCAAGAATAGCATCAGTACCTCTCTTAGTGGTACTGATGATGTATCCTGGCAAATTGACCCTTTTTTCAGCAGCCCTTGTATTCTCACTTGCATCCATTACAGACTATTTTGATGGCTATTTTGCAAGAAAATATGGTCTTGTCTCAAACTTAGGTAAAATCCTTGACCCCCTTGCAGATAAGCTTCTTGTATCTTCTGCATTTATAATGCTTGTCTCTCTTAACTTTATACCTGCATGGATTGCCTGCTTGATTATTGGCAGAGAACTTGCTGTTACAGGATTGCGGTGTGTCATTATTGAGTATGGTCAGGATGTCTCAGCTTCATGGCTTGGTAAATATAAAACAGGCTTTCAGATAGCCTCAATTATTCCACTTCTTATCCATTACCCATATTTTGGTATCCGATTTGATTCAATTGGGTATATTCTTTTATATGGTGCACTGCTCTTTACTATTTGGTCAGGAGCAGACTATTTTATTAAATTTAGAAAACTCGTCTCATTTTGAATTTTTTTGTCTTAAATGAGATTAAACAAATCTCTTCTACAATAGTAGAGCAATTCCTATAAATTATTTGGACGGGTATTGTTTGGAGTATAAACTTTAACTTCTCGGATGAGCCTTATCATATACCGCCATTAGCTTGTCTATACTAACATGCGTGTATATCTGTGTTGTAGAGAGGCTGGTATGCCCTAAAATTTCCTGTATGCCACGCAGATCAGCACCGGCATCAAGCATGTGAGTTGCAAATGAATGGCGAAGAGTATGTGGAGATATGTGCATTTTCAGACTACACTCATTAACAATCTTTTCAAGGACTCTTGCAATAGAACGGACTGAAAGGCGAGTTAAATTTTTGTTTAGAAAAAGAGGATTAAACCTATGTCCAAGTGTGTGTCGATATTGAAGAATTGAGTTTAAAGCCCTCTCTCCAACAGGAACAATCCTATCTTTATCCCCTTTACCTGATAAAATTCTTATAAACTGCTTATCAAAAACAATATCATCAAAGTTCAAAGCTGCCATTTCAGATAACCTAATACCAGTTGAGTAAAATGTCTCAATAATGGCGAGATTTCTCTTTCCCAAAAGAGAATCTGTTTTAATAGAGTCAAGTAGAAAAAAGATATCATCTACAGTTAGAAAATCGGGTATTTTACGGGGAACTTTGGGCATCGGAACCATATCTGCTGGATTAACTTCAATTGCTCCAGTTCTGACAAGGCTATCAAAAAAAGAGTTGATAGCTGATAGTTTTCTTGAAATAGAGCTTTTTTTTATTCCGCTAACTGATAGATGAGCAATATACTCTCTTACAATGGTTTTATAATTTTGTCTAACAAGAGAGATGAAAAGCTCACCAGTTAGAAATTCAGTTTCAATAGTATCTGTTTTTTTCTCAAATTCACATTTATTTTCACAATCCTTAGGTTTATACTGCTCTGTAATATAGTTAAAATAATCTCTCAGATCGCTTTTATAAGCAGTAACAGTATGCGGAGAGTATCCTTTCACAGCTTCAAGAACATCAAGAAAGGATTTTAAAAGTATCTTCATATAAAGTAAAATCCTAAATGTTTTGGATAATTGCCATAATTTGCTTCATATCTTCCCACACTAACTTTTTAAGACTTGTATCTGCTATAAGCTGTGAAGGATGATATGTTGGCATAAGAGTAATTCCGTTATAGTTATGAAAATTTCCCCTTGAAGATGTAAGCATGTATTCCCTTCCCATAAGAATTTTCAGTGCAGAATCTCCAAGAGTACAGATTATTTGCGGAGAAAATCCATTAGTATTAAATTGAACATTATTTATACAATGCTTTATCTTCTCTCTAATTTCATTTATCTGTTCTCTTACCTTTGGAATACCAACTTTATAGTCAAGTGTTGGGAATGTGCATAAACATACGATATCGCTTTTAAGATTCATTGCTTTTAGTATTTTAATGAAAAGCCCACCAACAGCATCAGTATAGCTAAAAGATTCCGCAAAAAAGAGTATTTGTGAATTAATATCTCCTTCACAAATAAGATTACTATTAAGTTGGGTATCGCTGTTGCTATCCGGATTAAAGTCAGTTGCTATATCAACTGAAATTTCAACTTTCTTGTTGGTAGGCTTCTGATCTTTTAGATAGTTTTTTTGTTGTACCTTATCTATATTGAGATAAGAAGAGATATTACGCTTTGAAGAGTAGATGGGTAAAGGCTGTTTATAGCCCCAACTATTTACTATTTTAAGAGAATCTTCAGACACATCAAGGCTTTGAATCCCTATATCTCTGTTCCAAGAAAGTAGATTAGTAATATCTTGAACTATCTGAAAAAATTCGTTTTTTAACACCGTGTTATCCACTTTAACTATTTTTTAAAATTTGCCTTGATAACGATGTGATCAAGAAGTCTGTTGGCTACCTCAATCTTGCTCATCAAAGGGAGATCGTGTGTTGTTCCATCTTTGAAGAAAAATTTGACCTTATTTGTATCTGCTTCAAATCCAGAACCTTTTATTCCAACAATATTACCAACGATCATATCCAAATTTTTCTTCTCCATTTTTAAGAGAGCGTGAGTATCAAGGTTAGTTGTCTCTGCTGCAAACCCTGCAAGAAATTGATGTTGCTGTTTTTTTTGACCCAGCATTTTGAGAATATCAGGATTTTCTGTAAGCTCAATAGACAAAGAGGCAGTGGGGTTATTATGTTTTTTTATCTTATCTTCGTATGACACTGACGGTCTGTAATCAGCAACAGCAGCCACTTTTATAATGATATCAGCATCAGTCATCTCCGCAATCATTGCATTAGCCATCTGTTGAGCACTTTCAACCTTTATTAAATTAACACCAAAAGGCAGCTTAATAGATACTGGTCCAGAGACTAAAGAGACCTTTCCTCCCCTCTTTTCAGCAGCTTCTGCAACTGCATATCCCATTTTACCAGATGAGTGGTTGCTTATATACCTTACTGGATCAATAGCCTCTCTTGTAGGTCCTGCTGATATAAGAATTTTTTTATCTTTCAAATCTTTTGGGTAGAAAATTTTCTCAAGCCTATCAAAAATCAATTCAGGTTCAGGTAGGCGACCAGCACCGCTTGTTTTACAGGCAAGCTCTCCTGTTCCTGGTTCAAGTATAAACATTCCATCTTGCTCTAAGATATCAATATTACGTTGAACAGCCCTGTTTTCATACATATTTGTATTCATTGAAGGACAGATCATTATTGGAGACTTTACTGCCATCATCATGGTTAAAAGTGCATCATCAGCAATTCCATTTGCAAGTTTACCGATCATATTGGCTGTCGCAGGGGCGATTACAACTGCATCTGCCTGACTTGCCCACTCAATATGGTGAACTGATGCCTCTTTTGAGTTTAAAGTGCCATTGGACTGAAAGTGAAATAGAGCGGTCATAACATCATTTTCTGAAAGAATTCGAAACGTTGTCTCTCCTACAAATTCCATAGCAGATCGGGTCATTGCCACTTTTACATTAGCCCCAGCTTTTTTTATAAGCCGTAAAAGCTCCACAGATTTATAGGCTGCAATTCCTCCACATACACCCAAGATGACTGTTTTATCTTTCAACATGGTTAATAACCTTATAAAAATCCATTAAAGTTGAACTAATTCTTTAGAACTTTAACAAACGATATCTATTTAAATTATCTATTCAAATAGGTTTTCACTCTCTATTTTGCCACCGCTACTTCCTCCAGAGTCTGAACCATAGTTTGAACCACCATAGTTAGAGCCAGATGGTGTAACTGAATAATTGGAATTGGAAGAAGCCTCACTAAAAGATGGAGCAACACCTATCTCTGCGTATGTATAGTACTCTTTATCACGTAAAGTTATAACTGCCCATCTTGATGCTTTCTGAAAAATTAGAATAGTAGATGTAGGAGACCTTATTTGACTTATAATATTCCAGTTATCTTTTTGCATATTGTTATTAAAAAATTTTAAAAGTGAGTCCTTATTAATTCTGCCTTTTAATGTAATAATACCTGATGTATGCCCTGGTGTGCTTACAACAACGGTTGAACTATCATCAATTTTCATATCTCTTGGTACAAGGATATCGTCAAAATCATAATATACAGCATTTGACTGAGTTGAGGCTTTTGCTGTGCTAAGCTGTTTTTTACCAGAACCTGAAAAGAGGCTGTTACTACAACCAGAAATAAGAAAAAGAGCAATAATTACAATAATAGATTTTAGGGATATTCTCTTAATAGTTGAACGGTAAATAGAGACTATGGTTGAACGATTAACAGACATTTTACCTCCATATATAAACACAGATAAAGTTGAAATATTTAACGAGTATTAATTTAAGTTGAAAAAGCTATTGCCATGAAAAAGATTGACGATTATTGTTGTTAACCATGAGAATTAAAAGTCAATCCTCATGGTTTGAGGTTTTAATACAAGGGGAATTATAGTTAATCTAAATAGTTAAGAAACTTTATACTATTGAGAAATTTCACTCTATTTTTTCTCTTGAACTGAATTGTGTTTCGCAATTATCCAAACAGCATGTACAACACCTGGAATATACCCAAACAGTGTAAGCAAAATATTTATCCAAAACTGCTTGCCAATTCTAACCTCAGTAAAAACTCCAAGAGGTGGTAATAGAACAGAAAGTACGATTTTTAACAACTCCATAGTTTATCTTCTCCTTAGAAAAATAGATTAATTTAAAAACGTTTTAAACTAAATCATAGCAGTTAGCTCTTAAAAGTAAGTTATCTCTTTTTATTGCTATAATCAAGTTTTGGTTTAAATTCTATTCTATAGCCCCCTCTTTTTGGTCAGATATACTCTTCGTATCTTTTTTATTTATACCGATTGCAGCATCTATATTTTCAACAATACTATTACCCTCATAGGTATTTAGTAAAAATGGGTAGAGCGTCTCTGAAGATGTAGCAGGATAATTCCCATTTTCATCCTTATTGTAAAGAGCAAATACGATATCTTTATTTGCCTCCAATGTTAGCGAGATTGTGGCTATCTCCTCAAATCCTTTTCTATTGAACGCATCTTTATTTTCTGTATTCATAAAACTGTGACATTTAAGAGATGATAAAGTTGTAAGAATCTCTTCTAATGCTTCATTTTTCTTGCTGTTTTCATTTTTTTCAGATTTGTCGGTGGTGCTGCTACTGCTTTTAGAAGTGTCGTTTTCGCTTATTTTACCATCTTTAGCAACCAACTCTTCATTGTCTTGTGTTTTATCTACAATTTTTTCTTCTGTTTTTTCATAGAATTTTCCATCCTTAACATTAAAATCCTTTATTTCATCCCCTTTTTTTATGATAAGGTTATTAATTTTACTTTTGTCAAAAAAGAGAACTTTTTTGTCTCTTAAATCGTCAACAGTTTTATCAAAATCATTACGAAAACTTTTTTCAGCATGATATACACTTGTGTTGCCCTCTAATCTAACAAATGTGTGTCTAAAAGAGGGGGCAGTTTTTCCAATTTCAAACTTTCTTACTGTTTTATCGTTAGTGTTTACAGTAACAGTGATTCTCTTTTTGCTATCAAGTTCATAAGGTTCAAGTGTTCCACTCTCAGAAACTAACGCTGATAACTTTAAATCTTTTACTATATCAAGTATTTTTGTAATGCTATCCTGATCCGCTGGATAGATTTTATCTGGAGCTGCTCCAACTACCCATGAACCATCTTTTTTTAAAATTACTATTTTATCATCTTTACTATTTTGATCTTTAGCACTATTTGGACTTTTATCTTGTTTGTCTTCTCCTTTTTGAATAGAGATTTCAGTTATATCTGCCACATTAATTTCATGAATTCCAGGAAGAGAGTAGTTATCTCTGTCTGTTTTTTTAGTCATAATATAGGCTGATAAAGCAATAATTATAAACCCAAGTATAATGTACTCTTTTTTCATTTTCTTTGTATCTCCATCTCTACAATCACATATTTAATATTTAAACTGTATCTTTGAAAGGTTTAGTTTCCCCTCCCCTGCCTATCTATCCTCCTCTTATCAGAATAGAAGTTTATTCAACTTTCTACCCCAAAAACAGGAGGATTTAGGGTGGAGTTAGTAAAACTGCTATTTATGAAATTGAAGTTTAATTATTCTTTTTCTGGACGCTCTTCTTGCCCATACTCCAAAGCCAAAAAGAATAACTATGATCGGAAGTGCTGCAATATTAAATATCTTAATGAATGTTCTTGTAAATGGTGAAGTATCTTCAAGAGGATTCAAACTCTGATTTTTGCTACGCATAAGAGCTACATCGTCTCTATCATTAAGGTGATCAATAATATTTAGAATAAAAGTGGCATTTGTTGTTTTACCTTCGGGATCAAGCATATTATCTTGAAGCATTGAAGAGCAGGACATTACAAATATTTTTGACTCTCTCCCCTTTGTTATAACTGTGTTTGTTGCCTCTATTTTTGCAATCTCCTCTTTATTCTCTTCAAGAATCTTTTTTTTCATATCATCTGTGTTGCTCTCGTTAATTTCACCATTGGTATCAGATATATTTATAGAGCTATTTGCAGTGTCACTACTTTTATTATTAAAGCTGTTAGTATCATCAGAAGAGTCTCCATTATCAACTTTGTCGTCACTACTAATCTTCTCTTTTTGAGGTATAGGTTTGCCAGCAAAATAGCTTGTAAACTCACCTTTGAGCATATAGGCAAGTGGGTACGATTTCATCTTTGAGGTGTCTGATGGTGGATTTATAAACATTGGATTTAGATTAATATTTCCTTCCATAAGCCAAGATTTTTCTGATGACGAAAATAACTTTGAGGCAGTAATACCATTTTGTTCAAGCTGTTTTTCATCTATCTCTAATGGAGATATCTTCATGGCAATAATGCCTTTGATGTTGTTCATATAAGGTGGAATATTATTGATATTTGCATCTTTGATAATAGGAGCAAAGTATATCTTTTGCTCTCCACCGCCCTGATTCTGAGCTTTTTGCTGTTTGTAGCAGTTATCATCAAGTATATAGGATTTAGCAATCTTTACCCCGTAGTGGTTAAGTAACTTCTCAAGCCCTGTATCTATTGGAATATACTCTGGTCCTCCACCAAAGGGCATTTGTTGGGTAGGCATAACTTCATTAAAAGTGTCCATAAAAAACGCTATGTTAGTACCTCTCATGAGTGCTTGATCAATTTGGAACAGCTCATAATCCGAGAACTGCTCTGTTGGTCTTGCAATAATCAGAGTTTTAAGGCCTTCAGGTATGGCTAAATTACTTGACGATGAGCGACTTGACTTATTAGCAGAACTCTCCTTTAAATTGATATTTTGTATAGAGTATCTCTGTGATACAAGATGGTTAAAGGCAGTCATTGAACTTTGCTGCTGACCTTGCATCATCATTGCCATATTGTTATCCATTAAAGTATGGGTACCATGATCGGCGAGATATCCAATATCTTCATTTATTCCTATCATAGTCTCCATTGTTTGAGTGAAAAGTTCGTCAAGTGATTCAGGATCAACCATCTGATAAGTTGTTCCAATTATAGGAAGTTGGATACTGCTAATAAGCTGTGTAGTCTGAACTTTATCTTTGTATTCCATTACAACTCCGGCAGAACCACTCCCTGCTTTTATCCCTTTTTGCGGAATATCTGGCCACTTCATAGCCATAAGATTATATTTTTTTGCTACATCCTCAAGGTTTATGCTTTTTGCATTAATAATATTTTCGTCATTAGCACTATTTTCACTATTCACAGAATCTGTAAAGGTACTTACTGGATCAAAGTATCTATACTCTATCTTACCAAGGCTTCTGGTGTTCAACTTTTCTACCACTTTTTCAATTCGTTCGGGTATTGTTGGAAGCTCGTCTAACCCCATAAGAGGTGCGACCTGTTCAAGAGATGATGATAGATAAAGTGTAATTTTAATCTTTTCATCAAGTGCAATAAGTGCACTAACTTTATTATTAAGCTTTTGAATAGCAGAGGTTAGAGTATATTCAAGTCCGTCTGTGGAGGTTATGGCTGGAATTTTTTCAATCATATCACCATGAATAATCACAAGTCCCATATACGCCTGCTGAAATTTTACCTCATCATTTTCAATTACCCTTATTTGAACCGGAGAGATACCATAATCTTCCGCCATATTGCGGTTTATATTTGTCTGCTCCGTTACTCCTGCATCTGTAGCTGTAACATCATAAAAACGATAGTTGAAATATTTACCGCTTTTAGCAGCATACTCCTCCAATAGATCATTGAGATAACGCTCAGTATTGTTATGAGGAGCTGGAAGATTCTTAGTAAAAAAGACTTTTATTGTAAGAGGTTCAGATAGAGTTGATACAACTTTATGGCTTGCATCAGAAATTGAGTATATCTTGTTTTCGGTAAGATCGAATCTGAAAAAAAGGGTAACTCCTGCTATATTTATAAGAACCACAACAACAATATAGAAAAAAAATTTAAACCAAACCTCTTTATTGCTAAACGTTTTTACTTTATTCATAACATCTACTCTCCTTAATTCTTCTCTTGCATCGAAATGTAAGTACCAAAAAGTCCTATAAAGATAACGCTAAGAAAATATATTATATCTCTTGAATCTATTACCCCTTTAGAGATGCTCTGAAAATGTGATTCAGCTCCAAGAAAAGCAACCACTTCTGTGATTGAAGATGGAACAAAAAAGAGAAGCTGATCAAGTATAGTTAAAGTAAAGCAGATCGCAGCTCCAATTATAAAAGCGACAATTTGGTTTCGAGTTAAAGAGGAGGCAAATATTCCAATAGAACAAAATGCACTTGCAAGCAGCATTGCTCCTATATATCCTCCAATCACAGGACCAGGATCTACCTCTCCAATAAATGCTATGAATATCGGATAAGATAGTGTTGGAAGAAGCATACAGGCGGAAAAGAGTTTTGCTGCTACAAATTTCCCAATTGCAATATCGGTAAATGAAACCGGCATGGTTAATAAAATCTCATAAGAACCAACATTGATCTCTTCAGAAAAAAGCCGCATGGTTACAGCAGGTATTACAAATGAGAATATAATCGGCAACATTGAGAAAAAATTTCTCATATCTGCTGTATTAAAAATAAAGAATGTTGAAAAGAAAAACCAGCCAGTTACAATAAGAAATATTGAAATTACAATGTATGCAATAGGAGAGATAAAATAGTCCTTAAACTCTTTAATTGCTATATTAATAATCTGTTTCATTAGTTTAGTCCCTAAGTTCCATTATTTTGTATATTACATTTACCATTTTATATTGTTCACTCTCTTTTTAGCTAAACGTGAAGCCTAATTAAAATTGTTGAACTCTATATAGTGTTATAAATTCTACCTTTTAAATTTAATTTTCTCGTGTCAACTCGTGAAATATCCTCTCAAGAGTTTCTGACTCCCTTGTTAGTTGTGCAATAATCCAGTCAGACTCTTTTATCTTAAGATAAATATCCCTTCTTATATCATAAGAGCTGCTGCTTTGAATCTCAAAAGATACTAAATTCCTTTCAACAGGCTCTCTCTTTATAATCTCAATGTCTGGAGCAACACCTTTCAAAAGATTTATAACTTCGTCTGAATTTGCATCATACAACGAGAGGTGAATAATAGCATTTGAAGAGGCTCGGCTTTTGAGCTTCTGGGTTGAATCATCAGCAACAATTTTACCTTTATTAATAATTACAATTCTATCACAAGTTGCCTCTGCTTCACTTAAAATATGTGTGGAAAATATTATTGTCTTCTCTTTACCAATCTGCTTTATAATCTCTCTTATTTCAGCGATCTGATTAGGGTCAAGCCCTGATGTTGGCTCATCAAGTACGAGTATCTCAGGATCGTTCATCATTGCATGTGCAAGACCAACTCTCTGCTTTAACCCCTTAGATAGCTCGTCAATAGAGTTGTGCATTATGTTTGACAGACCACATAAATTGGATAGTTCTTTGATTCTTGAGTCTATTTTATCTTTTGGGACTCCTCTTATATTTGCAACATAATAGAGATAATCATATACCAACATATTATGGTACAGTGGGGCAGATTCTGGAAGATAACCTATCAGCTCTTTTATTTTTAGACTCTCATTTGCAATTGAGAGATTTTTAACAAGTATGTCACCAGAAGTGGGTTTGAAAAAACCGGTAAGCATTCTTAATGTTGTTGTTTTACCAGCACCGTTTGGACCAAGAAGACCAAGAATTTCCCCTTTTCTGATTTCGAGATTTATACTATCGACCGCACAAAATTTGTTGTAGTATTTGGTCAGATTTTTGACCTGTATCACAGCTCCTCCTTTACATAATACATAATGTTTTTGATATTGGTACTGAGTTGATAATTACTTGAACTAATACAAATATTTAACTATATTCCCTTAAATAGATAGATAATTTGAGAATAACTTGTAAAATATAAACAAAAAATCTCAATTTTAAAGAGTAGTTTTCAAATATTTAAGTTGATATTTATGTTGTTCAAAGATTATAAACTATTATCTGCTCTTTGTATCTTCAAGAAAATCATAAAATTACAAATTTTTAAAAGGAGAAATTTTCAATGATCCAAATAAATTATAAGGCATCAAGTTTTATCGCTGTTATTGTCTTCCTCTTTTCGTTTGTAACTATAGTTAAACCTCCTTGTCAGGCAGAGGCTCAATCTGTAAACGATCTTATGCTAATGACTGAAAACTATCCTCCTTTCAATTTTGAGCATAATGGTCAACTTCAAGGTATCTCAGTTGACCTTCTTGAGGCAATGCTCAAAAAACTTGGCTCTAATAAAACACGTAAAGATATGCAGCTTATGCCTTGGGCAAGAGGCTATCACTATCTGCAAAACGACAAAAATAGCTGTCTTTTTGCCACAACCAGAACAGAAGAGAGGGAGAAGCTATTTAAATGGGTAGGTCCAATCTCTGAAACAACTATTGTCCTAACATCATTAAAAGAGAGAAAATTATCAATTAAGGAGCCAGCAGACCTTAAGAAATATAAGATTGGAGCAGTTATTCAAGATATAGGGGAGCAACTTCTTATTGAGGCAGGATTATCTCAAAAAGAGATTGATAGCACCGGTGGTACCAGTGCCATATTGAAATCTATCAAAAAGATGAATATAGGTAGAATGGATGCCTTTGCTTATGAAGAGAGCGTTATGAAGTGGGAGTTAAAGCAGCAGGGTTTTGATCTAAATCTTTATGAAACTGCATATATTTTGAAAACTGGAGAGCTGTATTACGCACTCCATAAAGATACACCAGATACTGTTATTCAACAAATGCAAGAGGCTCTGGACGAACTTAAAAGAGCTGGTGACTATCAAAAAATCAAGGATTTCTATCTAAAGTAGAGTATTTTGAAAATGTGCAGCTCTATTGCCCATGGATTCACTGCTACTATTTTGTAACGGTTGGTACTGTTCAATAATATTACTTTTTTCAATAAATGATGCCAACTCCTGCATACTTCTTGATAATACAGTCATTGACTTTCCAATCTCTTTACAAAATGGATCGTTATCTCCAAGACTCTCTCTTGTTTTTTCAAGCAGAGCTTTGCCTGACTCATAATGGAGACAAAGCTCTGTAAACAGCTCTTTTCTCTGTTTATGCCTTCTTTTTTCCGCAAGAATTACAGACTCAAGTTTCCTTATTGAGTACTCCACAAGTGCATCTCTTGGAGTATCATGATCCCTTGCTATCAACTCTAAAACATCGAGAGTTTTACGACTTAATACAAATGTTTTTTGTACCCTGTTGATTTTATTAAATTGTCTAAGCCTTATATTTTCTGCAATATCATTCAATGATTTTGCATCATCTATAAGGTGATCAAAGAGTGATTTTTGTTTAATACCAAGATGAATTGCAACAAGGCTTAGTGAATCAATAGCTTTTTCAGAGAGTTTAAATGTTGCCCGTACAGATTGCTTACCCCTTAAGTCAATTTCAACAGACGCACTACCTGAAAATGTTTGAGTTAGCGTTTGATTATTTTCAAATATTTGGTCTGAATCTGAACTGTTTGTCTTTGCCATGCCAACCTCCTTCTCTCTTTTTTCTTTTAAACCTTAACTTATGCCTTTTATATTTTTATACCATAGCCACTGATAGCTTTAAAGAAGAATAACTTAAAATATCAACTCCATAACTCGCACTCCACTAACTATTACAAGAAGGTAAACAATTAATGTAGCAACTATTGATTGAGATTTGAATTTAAAGGCTGAACCAGAAGATTTTTTAAATTTTGGTAAAACTCCATATTTTAGTTTTACTGAATTGACCTCATCCAGTAAAAGATGCGTAATAAATCCTGCAAATATAGATATTCCTACAGCAATCGCCATCATTTTACCAGACGGGATAAATATAATAATACCCACCTCTGAACATAAAAGTGCAAATGGAATGCTGTGCATAATCCCTCTATGAATAGTCACTCTTTTAACAATTTCACATACTACATATCTGATAAAAAGATAGGATATAAGAAAATAGGTAACAATAAACTCCGGTGTAATATGCTCAATAGTAGGGAATGGGGCAAGTTTGAGAGTAAAGCTAAACTGCTTAGTAAGAGAGTTCTGTTCAGATATAAAGAAGTTTATTGAAAAAGAGAGGAATTTTGAAAAATAGATAGATAAAGTTTCAATATGTGGAGTAATATATAGCCATATCATTGATATCTCTTTGAAAAAAAGAACAGGAACAATCATGGAAAGAAGTGTGAACAGCATTGTAAAAGGTCTGCTTGTATCGCTGTCAAGGTCGGGAAGTAAGCCACCTATAGAGCCTGTAAGAAAAATTCCTGATAACTGTGTTGTTGTAAATATTGATGGGTATGTTAAAACAAAACAGGTTGAGGTTGCTGCACCTGCAACCATACCTCCATATAGATGTGTTCTAAATCCTGACATTAAAGTAATATCCTCGATTTAAATAAGGATAGTGGATATAGAAACACTTTTACTCTTTCCACCACCCTTTGTTTATGTGAGCCTCTTTCTCTTTTAGTGCAAGTTGCTTTATCTTAAATCCTGAATCGAGCAAAGTGCCATATAGCACGCCACAGCCACTATCTTCTCTTGCATCTTCACCTTCTCTTGCAAGAAGTATCATCTCCTCAGCAAGTTGAATGGTCTTTTGGATATTTATATCACATTTTTTTTTTATCATAGTAAAAAGATTCTCCATGAATAAATAGAGTGAAAGTAGAGTTGTTAAATTCAGAACATTAGTATTTAAATAAAAAGATAGTTATTGTTAAATAACCTTAGAATGCACCATTCATACCATATTACAACTATTTACCTTTATTATGATCCGTTTCTCTTTGCGTTAAGATTTTAGAAGATTAAGAAGAGAACCGTTAATTTTAAGTGAAACTTAAGTGTAGCACTTATAAGTGATACAACTCTGACTCAATGAGACAAGAGATGATATGATTAGAGTGTGGTTAAAGTCTGTTTGTTTAAAACAGTTCTGTGCTCATCAACTTTTTTAAATATTATCTATATTCAGAAAATGGCATATCTATTGCTTTATTCCTTGAAATATTTTTTAATTTCTGATTTGCTGAAAAATATAAAATATAACCTGAATTTTTCATTGATAGTCAGTAAGCAGGTTTAACGAATAAATTGTGATAATTTTTAATTTAGTTGTTCAATTTTTAACGACTTTTTTTCTTAACGCTTTAATGATTTTTGGAGGATATCATGGATCCCGTTTTTCTGTCTCGGCTGCAATTTGCAGTTGCAACCATGTTTCACTTTCTTTTTGTTCCATTAACATTGGGGCTTTCCATTATTATTGCCTGGATGGAGACCCAGTACGTCCGCACCGGTGATAAGCTCTATTTGCAGATGACAAAGTTTTGGGGAAAAATTTTTCTCATCAACTTTGCCGTAGGTGTGGTAACAGGTATAACTCTTGAGTTTCAATTTGGTACAAACTGGTCTCGATACTCAGAGTATGTTGGAGATGTCTTTGGTTCTCTGCTTGCTATTGAAGCATCTGTTGCTTTTTTCTTAGAATCTACATTTATAGGAATTTGGGTATTTGGCTGGAAAAAGCTATCTGCTAAAGCTCACGCTACAGTTATGTGGCTTGTAGCAATTGCTGGGAATCTCTCTGCTGTCTGGATTTTAACTGCAAACGGCTTTATGCAGCACCCTGTGGGATATACAATCCGTAATGGCAGAGCTGAGATGACCAATTTTTTTGAGGTTCTATTCAATAAATTTGGTATTCTTGAAATTTTACATGTTGTACCATCAGCCTGTCTTCTTAGTGCCTTTTTTGTAATGGGTGTAAGCGCTTGGCATCTTTTGAAAAAGCAACACATTGAGTTTTTTACAAGATCTTTTAGAATAGCTTTAGTCTTTGGTTTAGTTGCCTCATTGGTCACTGGATTTACAGGAGACCTTCATGGTACCCATGTAGCAGAAGTTCAGCCAGCAAAACTTGCGGCAATGGAGGCACATTGGGAGACTCAGACAAGTGCTCCACTTGTTATGTTTGCTATTCCTGACGAAAAAGCTGGTAAAAATTTAATTGAGATTGGAAAGATTCCCGGAATTCTAAGTTTTCTTGGATATCACGACTTTAATGCCACTGTAAGGGGAATAAATGATTTTCCAGCAGACGAGAGACCGCCAGTTGCAATAACTTTCTTAGCCTTCAGAACTATGGTAGGTCTTGGCACTTTTTTTATATTTCTTATGGTTTATGGCTGGTTAAGAAGAGATAAACTTATGGAGTCACCAATTTTTCTTAAAATTATGCTATTTTCCATCCCGCTACCATATATTGCCATTGAGATGGGTTGGGTTCTTGCAGAAGTTGGACGCCAACCATGGATTGTTTATGGGTTAATGAGAACATCAGATGCTGTCTCACCAGTTGCCGGATACCAGGTGCTTATCTCTTTGATTGCATTTATTGTGATTTACGCTCTTCTTGGCGGAGTGGGTTACTATCTGATTGCAAAACATGCTATAAAAGGTCCTATTTTAGAGAAAAACTAAATTTAATATCCAAAATTTAAAGCTATTAATTTAAGTTAAACAACGATAATGGGTTAAAAAGGAGTTTATAAAAATGATTCTCGAAACAATATGGTTTTTTCTTTGGGGACTTCTGTGGGCTGTCTTCTTTATGACAGATGGCTTTGATTTTGGTGTGGGTACCCTATACCCTGTTCTTGGTAAGTCTGAGGATGACAAAAGGGCAATGATTAACTCAATTGGTCCATTTTGGGATGGAAATGAAGTGTGGCTTATTACAGCAGGCGGAGTCACCTTTGCAGCATTTCCAAAGGTTTATGCTGTAATGTTCTCATCTCTTTACACTCCTCTTCTAATTATTCTATTTGCCCTTATTTTAAGAGGTGTGGCATTTGAATTCAGGGGGCAAATTGAAGATGCTGGATGGAAGAGAGTATGGGATCTCTGCATTTTTATTGGTAGCTTTATTCCAGCCCTTCTTTTTGGTGTTGCATTTGCTAATATTTTTAGAGGTATTCCATTTGATGGTCAGGGACTTTACCATGGAAATATCTTAATGCTTTTAAACCCCTATGGAGTTCTTGGTGGCGTTCTATTCCTTTTATTATTTATGCTTCACGGTGCAAACTGGCTCGCCATGAAGACCGAAGGAGACCTTCATACAAGAGTTACAGCACTTGCAGACAAGATATGGATGGCTTTAGTACCAGTTGCTGTTCTTTTTCTTCTCGCCTCTGCATTTGCTACCCGTTTATATGATAACTATTTAGCTCACCCTCAGTTTATTATTGTAATAGCTGTCGCAGTAGTTGCACTTCTTTCTGTTAAATTCTACCTCTCAAGAAAGGCATATTTTGGAGCCTGGTGTGCTTCTGCCATCACCATTGTTGGTTGTACATTCTTTGGTGTAATTGGCTTATTTCCAAACCTTTTTCCATCACTTTTAGACGCTCAATATAACCTTACAGCATTCAATGACTCTTCAAGCCCTTTAACTCTTAAAATTATGTTAGGTGTAGTGATTGTATTTATACCCTTAGTCATTGCGTACCAGATGTGGACATACAATCTGTTTAAAGGTAAATTAGCCAAAGATGAGATGGAGTATTGATTGTATTTGTCAATCAAGTTTCACAACATCTTAAAATATTAATGAATTGGTAAAAATTTTTAAAGATATCTGTAAATATATTTAAGGGAGTTAAAAAAAATGAATATTGACAGAATAGTTTTTGCAGTTGCTGGTGCTATAGTACTTTTAAGTGTAATTTTTGCAGTATCTCATAGCATTCACTGGCTATGGTTGACAGGTTTTGTTGGGGCTAATCTTACTCAGGCTGCCTTTACAGGATTCTGCCCTTTAGCTTATGTACTCAAATCCATAGGATTTGAATCTGGTAAGGCGTTTTAAAATATGTATGTTCTTAACTTACTAACCTTAAGTTAAGCCGTTTGTTTTATTATTAAATAATGTTTTTAATATCGATTAGTGTGGTATAATTTTAAAAATTTAATTATTAAAGGAGAGTGTTACTTATGGACAAGTATGTATGTGATCTTTGTGGATATGTTTATGACCCTGAAGTAGGTGATCCTGACAATGGAATAGATCCCGGTACTGATTTTTCAAAACTTCCTGATGATTGGAAATGTCCCATTTGCGGTGCTTCAAAAGAAGATTTTTCTAAAGAGTAATAATATGTAGTCAAACAGATAAAAAAGCCCTGAAATAGCTTCAGGGCTTTTTTATCTTGTATCTTTATTTATTATGATGTTTTTAACACGCAAGCTCTTTTTTAAGCCACTCCCTTACCTCTCCTTCAACTGCAAATACACCTTTATGCTTTCCATTTAGCTCTAAGAATCTCTTCTCAAGCCTTTCAGGCATTCTAAATGTTAAAAGCTCTTCTGAGTCAAAGCCTTTACGCTTTACAAGTGAGACAATAGGAGGATTTTTCCAGTTGTTAATTACAAAATAGATTGTCTCGTTATTACTATCTCTATAGTAGTTTAAACCTCTTAACTGTCCCCACTCAAGATGAAGTGCAATTGCCTCTTCAGGGGTCATATCCCAATCAACAGCATTCACAATATTTAAATCTTTCTTTATATCTTTAAGTCTCATAGCATTACCTCCATGAAGTTATGGTCATCGTTTAAGTACCTACTTTAAAACTACTTTAAGAATATACGAATGCAATATGAATGCCATGATTTAACGAAATGTTATATTTATGAAGTTTATTAAAAAATAGTCACCGGTTTTGCTATTAGGCTGTTTTAATACCTGCGTGCATCTCTATTTTTTCAATTATCCATTCAGCAATATTAACATCAGAAAGGGGTTCAGACTCTTTTTGACTCTCAAGCTCCTTTTCAAGGTCATCCATTTTTATCTCAACTCTTGCCATGGTGCGATGACCTCCAGCAGACCCTATAAAGTCAAAAGCCTCTTTTACAGCCTTTCCTGCACTTTTACGTAATCCATCATTTCTTACTATAATAACCAATTTTTTATTATAAATACCAGAGACAACACTCCAGTTAGCACTCTCAATCTTCATAAAGAAATCAGCTGTAATAACACACTGATCAGGATTTTCAATTTTTCCTGTATAAGAATAGACCCTTCTGTTGATAATCTTTTTCCTTTTAATAGCCTTTGCAATAAAATCAAGGTCTTTTTCTCTAAATTCTGCACTCTCAATTCTGGCAATCATAGATGGATTTGCATATCTGTATAAAAATTGAAATGCTCGAACATCCTCCATAGCAGTATGACGCAAAAAACCTTTTGTATCTGTCTTAATTCCCATTATTAGAGCTGTTGCAAGATTTTCAGATGGTTTTATGTCGGCAGCTTTTATGTACTCTGTCATCATTGTAGAACAAGCGCCATATTCAGGGCGAATATCGTTAAAATCAGCAGAGTCACAGGAGAGTGGATGGTGATCAATAATAGCATTATACCTAAACATTGCAAAACACTCATGGTGATCTGGCTGAGAATCAACAGTAACAAACTTATCGAAATTTTTTTCATTAATCTCTTTAATGGGTATAATCTCAATATCGAGCACCCTTAACATGGTAAGATTATCAGGTCTTCTGATCTCATTAAAATAGGTCACTTTGACCTCGCTCACCTTTCTCCATAAAAGGCGTTTTACTGCTGTTGCACTTGCAATAGCATCAGGATCAGCATTAATAACCACAAGCACGCGATTGTCTGACGAAAAGAGCGAAAGAAATTTTTCAAGTCTTTGAATTTGACTCATAATTACCTTTGTATATTAAAGAGAGCCTTAATTTATGACGCCTCTCTCTTGTTTGTTAATATCGCTGAAAAAGAGGGTTATAACAATAAAAGCGTATCCTGCTATAGCCATAATGGCAACAAGTGCAGAGTTTGTCCCAAGAGGTGCAAGTATAATGGCGGTGAGCCAGTGAATAACTATCACCAAACCAGAATGTAATTTTATGGGAAAGTCCTTGAACCTGCATATCACGGCAAGACCGCACAGATTCCAACCATAGAGAGATGCAAAGACATGGATACGAAGAAGCCATTTGGTATTTACAGGATCATATTCCGGAGACATCTGATAAAAGATATAGATTATTCCAGTAATTGCGGTTGCTATCAAAAAACCTATGCCAGAGGAGAGAAACTGCTTTTGCTGCATCTTTTGTCCATACTTTCTATATAGATAGAATACCGTTACAACTGCGATAAAAAGCATGGAAGTTACAAAGATTTGTGGATAGAATTTCTCAAACAGAATAAAGATAAAGAATATAATGACCCCAAGATTTATAGTCCAAAAACAGATTACCGACACTATACTGCCAACAGTAGTTTTACAAAAAATTTTATCCAAACCAGATAGTTTTATGTACAATTTATCTCTATTTATATTTTTAACTATGCAATGTTTGGCTTGAAACTCTCCATTCAACCTTATCATTGAGAATATAACAGAAAGTGTTATCAAAGATAGTGGAAACGAAAATCCAAGAAAAAAGGTGTTAAGAGCCAATTTATTCATAGTTACTGCATGGATATACTCATTGTTTATAATAACCGCACTTGACATTAAAAGTCCTATTGAGAGGCACAGAAGTGAGGCTTGATGGAACTTTGCTGAGACACTCTCTTTCATGCTAAAAAAGTTCCATGGAAATATTGAGAATCGTTCAATTCTTAAACTCTCAACAATAGAAGCTAAACCCAAAGAGATAAAGATGGTGATAGGATATATCTCAAGAAAGGCAAATAGTGCATAAAATATAGATAAAACTAAAAAAGAGCCTGTGCGGGCAGAGATACGACCTATACCTTCTGTAAAGTAGAGGATAATTGTACCGCCTGTGCAAAGGTTAAAAAGAAAGATGTGCAGTCTTTCAAAGTCATAATGTTCCAAAGGGAAATAGATTGCTGCATACCCAAAACAGAGTGCAACCATCATCATAATACTAAAAAAAAGTTTTAAATATTGGTTCATTAAATAATCTCCTTTATATTTTAAACATAAATAGCTCAAATTGTTCGGCAGGTAGGGGCTTAGATACGAGATAACCTTGAGCCTGATCGCATCCAAGCAATCTTAATTTATCAAGCTGCTCTTTTCGTTCAACACCCTCTGCAACAACCTTCATATCCATATTACCTGCAAGAGAGATAATTATTTTGACGAGCTCTGCTGAAGTGTTGTTTTTTGTATCGCAGAGGTGATCAATAAAACTTTTATCTATTTTTAAAGTTTGAAAAGGTAAATTGCTCAGGTAGTACAAAGATGAATATCCTGTTCCAAAATCATCTAATGAGAACGATACGCCTAAATCATTTAACTCTTCTATTGATGACATTGCCTGAGCAATATCTTTCATAAGTGCAGTTTCAGTCACTTCAAGTTCAAGAGATGATGGAGGAAGCGAAGTGCTGTTTAGTATATCTCTTACAGACTCAACAAAATTTTTGATATGAAAGTGTCTTGTTGAGATGTTTACAGATACTACAAGATTTCTTTTATTCTCCTCTATCCATTGGGCAGTTTTGGCACACGCTTTTTTTAGAACAATCATATCAAGAGGAACTACCAAACCGCTCTCTTCCGCAAAAGGTATAAATTCAGACGGCGGAATTATGCTATTATCTGCTCTTTTGCCACGAACAAGTGCCTCCATACCATAAATCTCACCAGTCTTAATAGAAATTTTGGGCTGATAGTAAACTTCAAAATTTTCAGTTGCAATAGATTGACGTAAATCTCTTTCAAGTCCTATTCGAGACTGTGCCTTTATATTAAGCTCTTCGGTAAATATCCTGTATCTGTTCTTTCCCTGCTGTTTTGATTGATACATAGCTAAATCAGCATTCTTTATTAACTCTTCAGGGGTAGAACCATCATTTGGAAAAACAGAGATACCAATACTTACACCTAAATAGAATTCCATAGAATTTATCATAAAAGGTATCTTGAAATCTTCAATAATAGAATCTGCAACTTTGCAAAGTTCTCCAATATCACTTAAGTCTTGAATAAGCAGTGTAAACTCATCTCCTCCTAACCTTGCAAGGGTATCTGTTTTGCTAATATGGTTTTTGAGCCTTAAAGATACCTCCTGCAAAACTTTATCTCCAAATTGGTGTCCCATGCTATCATTGACGTTTTTAAAATCATCAATATCAAGCAAAAAGACACCTACCATGGTGCTATTTCGATGTGCAAAGTCAATTGCATGTTCAAGCCGGTTGTTAAAAAGTTGCCTGTTAGGAAGATTTGTAAGAGAGTCAAAAATGGCTTTTTTGGCAAGTGCCTGCTCTGCTTTTTTCCACTCAGTTATATCAATCATAGAGCAGATACTTACACTTGTTCCGGGAAGCATAGAAATGGTCATATTAATAAAGTGAATATCGCCATTATAATCCTTAAAACGCGTCTCATACTGTGTTGGAGCAGCGTTAGTTAGCCCACTACGACGAAGTTTGTGAAATTCAATTATTCGCTTTCCCTCTTCAGGATGAAAGAACTCAACAGATGATCTACCTACAACCGACTCATTTTCAGGAATTTTTGAAAGTTTAATAAATTCCTGATTTGCAAGGTGAATAGTTGCATCTTCTGCCAGAAGAATAGTGGCATTTCCAGTGTTCATAAAAAGAGCTTTGTACTTTTCTTCGGAATCACTTAGTGCTTTTTGTGTTACGTGAAGTTCAGTAAAATCAAGAAACATCTCAAGTAACATCTTTTTACCATCTCTTACCACTCTTGCAACTGATCTTATAACTGGAATCTCCTCCCCTTTCTCGGTTATAAGTGTTGTTTTCATCGATTTGACAAGAATTTCGTTATGGTTGCCAATACTCTTTGGTTTATCAAATATTTCTGGTGGGTAAGGTAATAAAAATTG
This sequence comes from uncultured Desulfobacterales bacterium, assembly GCA_964425195.1. Taxonomy (GTDB): domain Bacteria; phylum Desulfobacterota; class Desulfobacteria; order Desulfobacterales; family Desulfobacteraceae; genus Desulfamplus. The sequence continues at coordinate 23,320 of CAYRLG010000004.1, read as the reverse complement.
AATAGAGCTTGTTCCAACCACATCTTCATATTTTTTACCAATCATAAGAAGGGCAGCCAAACTTATCTCTTTTACAATACCAGACTCTTCATCTATAACCACAACTCCTGCTGGAATAGCTTCAAAAATCTGGGTGAGAAACTGCTCGTTCTCATGTATTTTTACAAGCATCTCCTGTATGTTCTTAGAGAGAAAGGCGATCTCATCGCTTCCAGTTAGCCCAACAGGCTGCTTATATCCATATCTTGTAATCTCTTTAACCTGATTATTTAAAGTGACTATTCGCCTAATAACTCTCTTTTCCAAAAGAAAAAGTGAGATAAACCCCATAAAAATTCCTGTAATAGCCATAGCAACAAGAATCATACGTGATGCAGTTACACCTGAGTTAAAAATATCTCTTGATGTTTTAACACTTAGCAGAGCAACTGGATTGCCCTCAATATCTCTTATAATACCAGAACAGATAAGCGTATCGTTTTGTTTGGTTATTATTGGTTTTAGCTCGTTATCAACCTCTACTTGCTCTATTATTAAACGTAGATGTTGAGGCAAGTTGGTATCATTTATCTTTACAATCTCAAAGGCAAGCTCTGTACGCTCCTCAACTGTTTTCACAACATTTTGTTCAAGCTCCCTTGCCATAATAAACCAGCCAGCAGATTCACCTTCTAAATTACTTGTAAGTATTGGCTTGCATACGATCATATAAATTATGTTATTAAAGAGAGTAACTCCTTTAAATCCTCTTTTACCCTTAGAAGATACTTTGGAATTTTCGATTAATGATACTATCTTCTCCTCAATTCCAGCGGGCAGATCAATAAGCTCTTCACTAAGGGGAGGAAGATACTTTCCCCACACTAACTCTTTTTTTATATTGAGCAGCATGATTATATTGTTTTTCTGATTGATAAAAGTCTCAACAGGGAGATTAGAATCTATGTAATCTTTTTTATTTCCCTGCAAAAACTGATAGGTGTCATCCCAAAAAGCCCAATCAGCAGCTAAAACCTCAAGATTTGAGATGATAGCATAAATTGCATTATGCCCACGATTAAGGTTGGATAGAATAAGTTTGTCTTCAAGAGCCTTAAATTTACTATAGGTTATGTTTTTAGTTGTTATAAACAGAACTATCACAAGTATTGTAAAACAGAAGACAATGATAAAAAATGTCGTTTTTCTAAGACTCATCTTTAAATTACCTTAAATATTTTTCTCTTCCAATAAGGTGTCTTAATGCCTGTTCAAGTGTTGGATGGGAAAATTTGAAGCCAGAACTTACAAGTTTCTCGGGAATTGCTCTGGTGCTTGCAAGCAGAACCTCCTGCCCCATTTCACCCCATATAATACGAATTAATGACGCTGGCAGGGTAAATGGTGCGGGTCTTGATAATACTTGTGCAAGAGTCTGTGTAAACTCTTGGTTTGTAACTGGATTTGGAGATATCAGATTGACTGCCCCATGAATAGACTTCTTAATTATTATATGGTGCAAAGCATAAACAAGATCATCCATGCTTATCCAACTCATGTACTGTTTGCCTGTTCCTATCTTTGTTCCAAGTCCTAACATAAAAGCTGGTAAAAGCCTCTCCAACGCTCCGCCAGCAGGTGTGAGAACAACACCCATACGGGCAAATACTGTTCTGACACCACAATCTTGAACTTTTGCTGCACAATTTTCCCAATCAGAGCAGACATTTGAGATAAAAAGAGAGCCACTGCAACTGTTCTCATCAAGACATGAATCACCGCAATCTCCATAAAAACCTGTTGCAGATGCTGATATAAAAAGTTCTGGTCTGATCTCTTTGGGTAATTGACTTATTTTCTCTGCAAGCAAACTGGTAGATAGATTTCTGCTTTTTACGATAAGCTCTTTTGTTTTATCTGTCCATCTATCCGAACCTATATGGTAGCCATTTAGATTAATAACTACATCAATTTTGCCAATCTCTCTGCCCTCTTGTAACTCATAGATAATATTTTTTAGCTTATCAAGATCAAGCTCTCCTCTATATGGATTCCACTCTATAGTATCTATCTCTTTTCTATCTATTTCAGAGGATTGTTTTTTGGAGTTTTTATCTCTTACAAGTTTAATAACCTTGTGTCCACCAGTTGTCAAAAATGGGATAAGTGCATTTCCAACTGGTCCGCTTGCACCTGATACAAGAATGGTCAAAGGTTTTACGATATTAGCCGATGGCTGTTCTGTTAAAGAAGTTTTGTAGTCTGCGTTAGAACTTATGCTCAATTGAAAATCTCTATGGCGTTCAAGATCGTTTATCATTACACTGTGTCGATAGTTGAAAAGTCGGTAAAGTTCAGATTCTATAAAGCTGTGCAAACTGTCAGGAATATGAAATGGGAGAGCATAATCAATCCTATCTTCAAGCCTTGAAAAAGCAATGTTGCTCAAAGTAGTATGTTCGTAAGAACCATTATGGCTACAAGAGAGGTTATTGTTATTTAAAATAGGTGTGAATGTGTGAGTATGTTCCCATTTTGAAAATATACCCCCTGATAACCTATCTTTAAAAAAACTGTTTTTTTCATATCCAATGTGTTCTGCCTCTATAGGAAATGGAATATTGGCAAAACAGATATCCATATTAACCTTTGTTCCAGTCTTAATGCCATTACCTCTCTTATGTATGTTCTTAAGTCTCATCCATGGAGGGGTGAGCCGTTCAAATGCTCCTATTTTTTCATGCCAGCCAAAAACTGTCGTAACTGGCTCATTAATATCGATCTTTTTTATAAAGTATTTATCAGCCATATTTTTAGAGACTCCTTCAATATTGCTATTAACTATTATTTATAATATCTTAAGGGATAAATTTTTTGTGGTTACAATACCGTTTTGTGTAGAAATAGTATGTTCACAATGATTTTACAAGATTCAATTCTTGATAAAAGAGAAAAATAAACTAAGCTCATAACTTTTGAGGAGAGCCATGCTATTAAAAAATCTTAGATTGAAAGCTAAAATGCTTTTGACAATATGCTCTGTAATACTAATAGCGTTTGCTATTACCATAGGTTTTATTGCTGTCAAATCGGGTAATATGACAAAAAAAAGTGCATTGGATAAAGCAGTTGAGATGGCTTATAGGCACAGCAGTGTTGTTAAATCAAAGATTGATAGAGCTATGGATTCAACAATGGTTATTGCCAGAACACTTGAAGGGATAAAAAATAGCAATCTAAAACCAGACCCCTTACTTTTAGACAATATCGTAAGGCAGGTTATAGAGAAAAATAGAGATTTTCACGGTATATGGGTTATGATCGATCCAGATACTCTGTACGATAAAAATGCCTACTACTCATGGTTCTACAGAGAAGGTGGAGAGATTGTCTCTGATACTTCATTTACTCAAGATTTATATAGCGAGTATATGGAAAATGATTACTACTCTTTAGCCAAAAATTCAAAATCACCTCTTCTTATGGAGCCTTACGAAGATGAAGATCTAAAGATTCTTATGACCAGTGCCTGTGTTCCCATTATTGAAAACGGAAACTGTATTGGAGTTGTTGGCATTGATATAACTCTTGAAGATATAAGCAAAATGATCATGACAATCCGTCCATTTGAGACTGGAGATGCAAGCGTGATATCAAATTCAGGCAAATATGTAGCTAATACTGATACCTCAAAGATAGGTGCAGATATTATTGAAGCCGAAACAGCCTCTAAAAATAGAGATAGTTCTGATAACTCAAGAGTCTATAAATTGTGGCAAGAGGCTGCTAATGCTATTAAGTCTGGAGCTGTATTTACAATGATAGACTATTCTGCGACACTTAAAACTGAAGTTCACACCCTATTTGTTCCAATAAATATAAGTAATAGTGACTCTCCATGGTCTTTTGTTGTAAATATTCCAATAAATAAGGTTCTTGAAGATAGCCGCTCAATTACAGGTTTATGCGTTTTTATTGGCTTTATCTCTATGTTTATTACCGCTATTGCAATAGCTCTCTTTTCTGGGACAATTATCCGTCCTATAAATGCTGCTATTGAACAGATTAAAAAAACTGCAAAAGGAGACTTAACAATGCGTCTCCATGTAAATAGCCAAGATGAAATTGGTGAGCTTGCAGTGCAGTTCAATCAATTTATTGAAAACCTTCAAGAGATTATAAAACAGATAGGTAAGCATTCAAATATAATGGATGGCTCATCTGATCAACTTCTTGATATTGCTAACCACCTCTCTTCTGGTATTGAAACTACTTCTGATATGGCTGGCAATGTCTCTAAATCTGCTAAATCTATGAGTGATAATCTTAATAGTGTTGCCTCTATTATGGAAGAGTCATCTGAAGGTTTATCAATGGTAGCTTCAATGGCTGAAGAGATGGCAGTTACAATAAAAGAGATAACACAAAATACACAACAATCAAAAGAGGTATCTCAAAAGGCTGTATTAAAAAGTAGTGTCGCAGCTCAAAAAATGGCAGAGTTAGGAAGCGTAGCTCAAGAGATAGGAAAGGTTGTTGAGGCAATTACAGAGATTTCCGATCAAACAAATCTTCTTGCTTTGAATGCTACAATTGAAGCTGCAAGAGCTGGAGAGGCTGGAAAAGGCTTTGCTGTTGTTGCGGGTGAGATTAAAAATCTTGCAAAACAGACTTCAGATGCAACTCTTAGCATCAAAAAGCAGATTGATAATGTACAGAGCACAACTGCATCAACTCTTACTCAAATCAATGAGATTGCCGGTGTTATAACAGCAGTTGATCAAATTGTGGCAACTATTTCATCTTCTGTTGCAGAGCAGTCAGCAACAACTCGTGAAATTGCAGAAAACATCGCACAAACAGCAATTGGTATAGAAAATGTCAGCATAACTGTAAACAATACAACCACAGTTGCCAAAGATATCACTAAAGACATTGAGCAAGTAAACAGTGCGACCAAAAAAATGGGAACTGGTAGTAACAAAATAACATCAAATGCCGAAGAGTTGAAAAGCATGGCGGCAAAACTAAGTTTTATTGTCGGAGAGTTTAAAGTTTAAATTTTGAGGGTGATCTGTTGATAATAGTTCAGATTTAAGGCTTTCTACTTGGGTTGACATATTGGTGTACCTGTAATAGTAATATTGTATATATTATTGTATATATCTTTTATCTGTGCTTTTATAAATAGCATATTTTTAATGTCAGGTGAGGCTCGGATATGTTGTACTGTATGTGTGAGTTTATTCGATGACCTTAAAATATTAATTTTTTTAAGTAACATATAGGAGGAGGTTTGGTTAGAGAAATGTATTTTATGAATTTAAAGAGATCAGAGCATAAAAGTGGATGGCAGCTTACAAATATATTTTTTATGAGTTTAGTATCATTACTGCTATTTACAGTTATGGTTTTTTCCCCTGATACTGCTTTGAGTCAAGAGAGGTTGTCTGTTAAAGCAAAACTTGCCAATGTTCGGTCATCTCCAAAAGTTGATGCTGAAGTTCTATGGAAGACTGAAATGTACTATCCTATCATTGTAGTTGAGAAAAAAGATGGATGGATAAAGTTCAAAGATTTTGAAAATGATATCGGGTGGATACATGGTACTCTTGTTGATAAGACCCAATCTGTAATAACTATAAAAGATAAATGCAATGTAAGAAAAGGTCCGGGGCAGGAGCAGCCACTTGCATTTACTGTAGAGAGAGGAGTTCCCTTTAAAGTGTTAGAGAAACAAGGAACTTGGGTTAAAGTTCAACATGCAGACGGTGAAACAGGATGGATTTTTAATTCACTTGTTTGGTAGTTGACGCCTATAGTTATGAATATAATATACGTTGTATCTTTATATATTATATTTGTGGCGATTTAATAGATGCCGAGAAGTATGTTCATTTGTGTATTAAGTGTACATACTTCTCGGCTTCTTTTGTATAGCGATGATAACTTATATGATTAATTTGAAAATTTTAAAAGGATAGATGGTTACGAGGATATTATGGCAGATAGAATATCAAATGCACGCAAAAAAGAGCTTGAACAGCCAGATCCGTTTCTTGAATCAATGTACAAGACTCTTGAAACCGCAAAAAAATTGAAAAAACAGTTGATCGTTGGAGGGATAATAGTTGTTTCTATTATCTCTATTGCTGTGGGGACGATTTACACTATACGTTCCGCAGATACCAAGGCTTCTCTTATGCTTTCAGATGCTCTTAAGATTTACAACACACACAACCTTCCTTCTGAAGGATATCTGGCTGTTAAAGAGCAGTTTGAGTCACTTATTAGTGACTACTCCAATACATCATCAGGAAAAATAGGAAGAGTCAGATTTGCAGATATATGCTATGCCGCAGGAGAGTATGAAGCTGCATATCAGCATTATCTACCAGCCTTAGATGATTTTCCAAGCGATCCTGTTATGCAAAATATTATACTGGTCTCTTTAGGTCAAACTTGTCAATCTCTAAAGAGATACCAAGAAGCAGAAACTTACTTTAAAAGAGTAGCTGATGGTGACAATCCATTTATGAAAGACGATGCTCTTTTTTATCTTGGTATGGGTGCTATTGAAACTGGAGAGACTCAGAAAGGTATCGAGCTTCTTAAGACACTCTCTTCATCGCATCAAGACTCCATGTATAAAATTATGGCTGATGATATTATTGCAAGAAATTAAGAGGTTCAAGAAGTTATTAAACTTAAAAAGTCCGCTGTCAGAACCATTTCTGATAGCGGACTTTTTAAAAGGAGGAAAAAGATGAAAACTAACTTTAAGTCAGTATTGAATATTTTTAAATGCAATTACTCTGCCAACTCCGAAATTAATTATAAAAAAATATCTTTATTACTTCAATAAATTTAAATAATATATTAATATTAATATGTTATCTTAACTTTTTAATTCTATCTATTTTAAAACACCGGCTAAACTCTCCATTTACAACTCATAAAACTTATAGTTTATACTATATAAAATTCAAAATTTTGAACTTTATATAAGTGATAGTGCTAAATTTAATAGCCTATATTTTTGATAACCTATTAAAATTATATATACTATAACACATCAATAGGATTGGTTCAAAATTTTGAACCTTAAACGTTGTTGGTTCAAAATTTTGAACTCTATCTATTTGATAGCTTCTATCAGATCTAAATAATATCTGTGGGGTTCTCTTCTCTAAAGCATATCTGTTATCCACGGTTCAAGAAGTTTAAGTTCATTTGCTCTTGCCTCTCTCCAGACAGATGAGAGTAGCCTTTTATCTGACATGTATGTATTGCATTTAATGCTTGCAATCATAAGTGTAGCAGCTCTATCTAAACTATCTTGAGGATAAGGTATTATCTCTGCCCATAGTGTCTTTTCAATCTCAAGCTCAAACTCATCTGATATAACCTGTGCAAAATTGTGGATATAATTTTTAAGAGATGTGCCCTTACCTCTATTTTTTAAGATAACAACGTATGATTTAAGATAAATGATTTTGGGATTATCAGATGATAAATCAATAATGCGCATCCTATAAGAGCCTGGCCACCAGCATATAGGTTGTTTGCCATCTCTACTCTTTCCATCCCACTCATAGATTCCATCGTATAAAAGCATAATATTTAACCTATTATAAGTTACCAATTTGTATTTAAAATATAAGGTAGATTTGCAATATCAAATCTTATACACTCTTTGATAATACTCTGCTTTTCTTGAAAACAGAATTATATTGAATATACGAAAATTATTAAATACTCAACTGCGTAACTCATAAAAGTTTTTCTTGTTACCCCTACAGATACACTTTCAACGCTCAAAACATGATTACATTACAGAGTTTTAAAATTTTAGAACTAATAGCTGTACCAGTTACTCATTGCTATTCTTACTTGCAGGCAGACATATTCTAAAAGTTGTGCCTTCACCAACTTTACTTGTAACTTTTATATCACCTCCGTGATCCTTTACAAATCCATAACAGACTGACAACCCTAACCCTACCCCCTTTACACTGTCTGTTTTTGTGGTAAAAAAAGAATCGAAAATTTTTTCTATATGCTCCTCTTTAATTCCTATTCCTGTATCTGCAATGACTATGCAGACTTTATTCCTATGGTTTTCTGTTGCAATCTTGAGCTTTCCACCGTCAGGCATAGCATCCATAGCATTAGAGATCATGTTCAGGAAAACTTGTCTCAATTGATCTTTAGAAGCATAAACCATAGGAATATCCTCTGCAAAATGGTATTCAAACTTTACACTATTCTCTCTGAATCTTTTTTCATACAAAAGAGCTATCTCATCTAACACCGTATTTATATTAATATTTACCTTTTGTTCCTGATCTGGTTTTGAAAAAGAGAGCATCTTTCTTAGCATCTCTGCAAGCCTAACAGTTTCAGATATAGACATATCAAGAAGTTTACGCCGTTTGTTCTGTGGAGATATTTCAGTTTTCATTAACTCTAAAGTATTCATTATTCCAAACAGAGGGTTATTCAACTCATGAGCAATTTGAGATGTAAGTCGTCCCATTGCAGCAAGTTTTTCAGATTGAAGCAACTGTTGACGAGTTTCACTAAGTTTCCTCTCCATAGCAAGCCTCTCCCCAAGATCAACAAAAATACCTACAGAGGCAAGCTCTTTTCCATTATCATCATATAAGATAGCAGCAGATAGGTTACCTTCGGTCTCTTTTCCATTAATATTCTTAAATGTAATGGGATACGATTTTAATTTTCCTACTCCCCCATAATCGCTGGAACGGATCATCTTCATAACCTGTTTTGCCAGATTGCCTGTATAGACCTCTCTAATATTTTTCTTACCTATAACATCTTTAGCACTCTCACCAAAAACCTCTTCAGCCCCTTTGTTCCAAATAAGAACCTCTCCCTTCAAATCTGCTGCCATTATAGCATTAGGAGAACAGTCAATTGTTTTATCTAAAAAATCGTGAGCCTTTTTCATCTGGTCTTCCATAATTTTTCTTTGAGATTGATCAACCACAATCCCCTCATAGCCTAAGATGTTACCATTTTCATCATAGCGTACATGGCTTGTCAAAAGAACTTGAATACGATTACCATCTCTGCGTCTCCACTCAACCTCATAGTCAACCACCCTACCCTGTTTCTCGACGCTTTCCATAAATTTTTTTCTATCTAAAGGGGTTAAATAGAGATCTGTTGCAATATCCATAGCAAGGAAATTATCCTTGTTTGTGTAACCAAGCATCTTTAAAAAAGCGGGATTAACATCTATAAATTTACCTTGTTTACTACTTATGAACACTCCGCAGCCTACATGTTCAAATAGCCGTTTATAACCCTCTTCTGATGTTTTTAGCCTTGCTTGCTGCTCTTTCTGTTTTGTTATATCTCTGTAAAGTGATAGTTTAGAACGTGTCCCGTCACGATTTGTAATGGGAAGCTCTATAAGGCTAAACGTTTTTTTAATGTGTGCCAAATAGACTTCGCCATAGTGCGTCTCACCTCTGTCAAATATTTCATTGAATTTACACCATGAACACAATCCATTCCCATTATTAATAACTTCATAGCACTTTTTTCCTACACCATCCCCAAACATCTTAATCATAGCGTGATTCATATACTCAACAATGTAGTTATGGTTGATGATATATATTCCATCATCAATAGCTTTAATGGCTTCTACTAATCTGGAGGATTTTATATCAGTCATGGTGAAGAATCCTTATTTTATTTTGTTGTTTTAAACTATAGGTCTTGGCAGCACTCCTGCCCGCTCCGCAATCTCTGGTACCATCTGTTCCCACTCAATAGCCATAAGATGAACTCCAGCAACCCCTTTCATCTCTTTAAACTCCTCAATTTGTTCAAGGGCAAATTTAATTCCCTCTTCTGCCTGTTTACCTTTTTCTGCTCCTTTTAGGCGATTTATAAGAGATTCTGGCACATCCATGCCAGGAACCATTTTGCCCATAAACGATGCCATTCTTGCACTTTTCATTGGAGTTACACCAGCTAAAATATAGCACTTTTCATGCAAACCCATATCAACAACCTGTTTCATAAATGTTCTAAATTTATCCATATTGTAGATGCACTGGGTTTGAATGAAATCTGCACCTGCTGCAATTTTGTTGGCAAGCCTATAAACCCTGTATTCAAAAGGATCTCCAAAAGGATTACATGCAGCACCAACAAATAGTTTTGGGGCAACATCAACTTTTTCGCCATTTAAAAACTCTTCCTTGTCCCGCATGGTGGTTACAAGGTTTATAAGCTGCATGGAGTCAATATCGTGAACATTTTTGGCTTCTGGGTGGTTGCCAAAAGATTGATGATCGCCAGACAAACATAGCATATTTCTGATTCCTAAAGCATAAGCACCGAGAATATCGCTTGTTATTGCAAGGCGATTTCTGTCACGGCAGACCATCTGGAAATTTGGTTCAAGTCCGTGATCAATCATCAAGTGTGATGCAGCAAGGCTTGACATTCTTACTACTGCTGTCTGGTTATCAGTCATGTTGACAGCATCAACATTTCCCTTTAAATGCTGAAATTTTTCAACAAGATGGGCAACATTAGCACCCTTTGGAGGTCCGCACTCTCCTGTAAATGCAAAGTGTCCAGCTTTCAGGACTTTTTCAAGATTGCTTCCTGATTTGAGTTCACTCGTCATTATTATCTCCTTATATTTTACATTTAGTTCTCTTTATATTTTATAAATTTCTCGAAATAGACGGTAATCAATTATTTTTATGCCATGAAATGGATGTAAATTACTTAGTCAGCTCTTCTCTGATGCTTCTTCTTGGTCCGCCATCTCTTGCTGTTCTCCAATCTTTTACAGGTCTTACTTTTAAAAGATCGTTGAGTCTGCCCTGTTCCATTTTTTTAGATACAATTAAATCCCATATACATGCAGTCTCTTTAGAAATTTCGCATTTGCCTTTTGAAGAGCCTCCGCATGGTCCGTGAAGAAGGCTTTTTGCACATCGAGCCACTGGACATAAGCCGTCAAAATCGTGAATAATACAAGTTCCGCAACCTGCACAACGCTCCTCCCAGATGCCATGTGCAACAGCACCTCCAAAAAAGGTTGTGTTTACTGCTGGATAAAATTTTTGCTCTTTATAGGCTTCTGATAGAAATTGAGGTCCAACTCCACAAGCCATTGAAACAACAGCTTCATAATTTCCAACTTTATCTTTGAGTTGAGATACATACTCATTATCGCATTGACGTTCTATTATAGTTGTGTCTATTAAAAGTTGACGATCTTCTTCTTTATTTCTGGCAATTCTTAAAGCAGATGCCAAAATTTGAACCTCTTTTTCTCCGCCTACATTACAGACTGTAACACAGCCTTTACAACCAACAATCAAGATATTGCTGTAGTCTTTGACCATACCCAATATTTCTTCAAGAGATTTACGATCTGCTACTATCATTTCTCACCTCTTATAATTTTATTTCTATAGATTTGTAGATTAAAAATCGCCCTGAGCTAAAGCTAAAGCTCTGGGCTAATTTTTATTCAAGCCCACTTAAATGGGCTTTTTTATAAGTTAGCTGAGGACTTTAGCCCCACAGCGACAAAAATTCTAAAAAATATTTTTCTCGATTTAATTATCTGGACTTTATCTGAAAAATTATTGATCAAGCAGCTTCTTTTTTTCTTACAGGTGTGGGTCCCAATGCACTTATTTTTTCATACATTTCACGGGCAATCTCTGCAAACTTCAAACCCATTGCAGATGAGAGATTAAACATCTCAACCCTCTCTGGCTCAATGCCAATCTCTTGTAAAACCTTTTTCACATAGTTCACTTTCTTTCTGGTCTTTATATTTCCTGTCAAATAGTGGCATTCACCTTCAAGACAGCCTGCCACATATACACCGTCTGCACCATTTTCAATAGCATTTAGCAGATGAAGAATATCCACTCTGCCAGTGCATGGCACTTGAATTACCTTTATACCTGAAGGGTAGGAAAGCCTCATGGAACCTGCCAGGTCCCCAGCCGCGTAAGCTCAGTATTGGCAACAAAAGGCGATAATCCTTGGTTCAAAAGAGGTAGTCATCTATATCTTCCTCCATATTTATTATAGTGGAATATTCAAAATTATAATTTTGAAGAGTGTTATATTTAAGATTTTTACGCCCATAACTTTATTTAATTTAGTTTATGCAGCTTTAAAAAGTGCATCAGTTTTTGCCATAATCTGGTCATCAGTAAAATGGTTGAGCTTTATTGCTTTGCCAGGACACTCTGACACGCAAAGACCACATCCATGACACTCACTTGGATCAATCACGGCATACCCTTCCTGATGAATATATGGAATATTATATGGACAGGTTCTGACACAGGTAAGACAGACAGCACATTTTTCAGGCTGCACAACAGCCACAACACCACCAACCATTATTGAATCTCGAGAGACAATTCTCATTGCCCTTGATGCTGATGCCTTTGCTTGAGCAATAGACTCTTCAAGAGGTTTTGGATAGTGTGCAAGACCAGCCACAAAAAGACCATCAGAAGCAAAATCAACAGGTCTTAGCTTTGCGTGAGCTTCCACAAGAAAACCCTCAGCATTAACAGGAATCTTGAAAGCCTCAAACAGATGCTTGTTTGCATTTGGCACAATACCTGACGCAAGAACAAGAATATCAGGATTTATCTTTACAGCCATTCTCAAAACATGATCAATAACAGTAATCTCAAGAGTGCCATATCTATCTCTGTCATATTTAGCAGTATCGCCTTCTGTCCCCTGTGGCATTATAGCCTTAACCTGAGGCAGATTCTCAAGGTCATATCGAATAAATATAACTCCTTTTTGACGAGCTTCTTGATATAGGTCTTCTCTAAATCCATAAGAACGAATATCACGATAAATTATATAAACTCTTGCATTTGGTCTTCTGTTTTTAACCTCGATGGCACTTTTCAAGCTATGTGTGCAGCAGATTTTACTGCAATATGGCTTGTCGCTGTTTCTTGAGCCTACGCATTGTATAAACGCAATTGTCTTTGCCTTTGAAACTCTTTTATCTGCGTGTTCAAGAACCTCGTCCATCTCTAAATGTGTCAACACATTGGGATGTTCTCCATAGAGATATTGAGTTGGTTTATCCTCTTTGCCTCCTGTTGCAATGATTGATGCACCATGCTCGATTCCCTTTCCGTTTGTAAGAGTAGTGATGAAATTTCCAAGACTTCCTGTGGTATTTTTCACCTCTGTATTCAAATAAAGTTCAATATTTGGATTATTGCTTACTTTTGTTGTCAACTCATTAAGCCATGGCTGGATAGCCTCTCCCTGCCATGTTGCTCTTAAATGTTTTGCATTGCCTCCAAGTTCATTGGCTTTTTCTACAAGAACTGCCTTAAAACCTTGTTGGGCAATACTTAAAGCCGCCTCCATTCCAGATATTCCTCCACCTATAACCAATACTGACTTTTTAATTGCAAGTTTTACCTGATGGAGAGGCTCAACATAAGCTGCTTTTGCAACAGCCATGCGAACCAAATCTTTGGCTTTTTGCGTTGCCCTTTCAGGGCTGTTCATGTGAACCCAAGTATTTTGATCCCTTATATTTGCCATCTCAAAGAGATACTTGTTAAGTCCAGCTTCTCTAATTGTCTCCTGAAATAGAGGTTCATGGGTTCTTGGAGAGCATGATGCAACAACTACGCGGTTTATCTCCTTCTCAACTATCACATTTTTTATATGATCTTGAGAATCTTGCGAACATGTAAAAAGATTATCTTCAACATGAACAACATAAGGCAATGTTGCAGCATAATCTCGCACCGCTGGAACGTCAGCAACACCACCAATATTGATTCCGCAGTTGCAGACAAACACACCGATACGAGGAGACATACCAGAAAAATCTCTTTCAGGAGGAAGCTCTTTGGTGCGGGTCAAACTCCACCTTTGATCCGCAAGAGTTTGAGCAGCCATAGCTGCCGCTGCTGATGCCTCCATAACTGACATTGGAATATCTTTTGGCTCTTGGAACGCTCCGCAGACATAAACTCCATCTTTTGTTGTGCTAACAGGAGATAGATTGGAGGTTTTTGCAAATTGATGGTGATTTAGCTCAATTCCGATAGTTTGAGCAAGTTCAACTGCATCAGAACATGGTGCAAGACCTATTGATAGAACAACCATATCAAAGACCTCTTCAGCAGTTGAGCCAGATTCTGTTGCATAAACAATACGTAATCTATCATCTCTCATTGGAAATATTGAGTGTATTCTTGAGCGGACAAATCTTACACCACTATCATCTTCTGCACGGATATTGTATTTATCAAACTCTTTTCCATGAGTTCTCATATCCATAAAAAAGATTGCAGTATCTAAATCATGCTCGCTATGCTCTTTTGCAATAACAGCCTGTTTATTGGCATACATACAGCAGACACCTGAGCAGTAGCTGTGTCCGCCTCTGTTTATATCTCTTGAACCTACACATTGAAGCCATGCGATTTTCTTTGGTTCTGTCTCATCTGAAGGTCTAACAAGATGTCCTTTGTATGGACCAGAGGCTGAAAGCAGACGCTCAAACTCAATACTTGTAACAATATTAGGATTAGAGCCATATCCATAAGTCTCATAAACAGCAGGATTAAATGGTGTAAATCCAGGAGATAGAATAACTGCACCAACCTCAATTTCGTGAGTTTTAGGAATCATTGAGTGGTTGACAGCGTTAGCAAGACAGGCATCAACACACGCCATACACTCAGAACAGTATCCGCAGTTAAGACATCTTTCAGCCTCTTTTTGTCCATCTTGCTCATCAAGCCCAAGCTCAACTTCATTGAAATTGCCTTTTCGATGGTCAAGTTTAAGTTCTCTAACTCTTGCACGTTTGGCTTTGGGGATATTTTCGGAAATAGGTGTATAATTTGACGGTTTATAAGAGAGATTATCAGAAGTTTTGCCCTCTATTGCATCAATTCTGCCTTCCCTGCCAAGGGTCATGCTTTCACCCTTGAGATACCTTGAAATAGATTCAGCAGCTTCCATGCCAGCAGCAATCGCAGCAATGGCAACGCCAGGTCCAGTTTGTAAATCACCACCAGCAAAAACTCCTTTTTTGCTGGTCTCAAAAGTTATGGGGTTCACCTCAGTGGTTGCCCATTTTGTGATTTTGATCTCACCTGTTTCTTTGTTTTTGTCGCAGGTTGTGCTGCTTTGGTCAGCCGTTATGCCCTGTGGTGTGGCATAAGTTTCATTAATTCCAGAGACATCAGGTTGCTGACCAATTGCACAGATGAGCTGGTCAATCTCTATATCATATTCGCTTCCCGGAACAGGAATTGGTCGCCTTCTTCCAGAGGAATCTGGTTCACCCAGCTCCATTTTTATACAACGAACTGCTGATAATTTGCCCTGCTGTTTTCCAGAACCATTGACACTTGTTCCAATTGCCTGCTGAGGTGCTGACAAATAGATTATCTCAACACCCTCAGCTTCAGCAGCACAAATTTCCTCTTCCCATGCAGGCATCTCTTTGCGTGTTCTGCGATAGATTATAGTTACTTTTTCAGCTCCTAAACGCACAGCACTTCTTGCAACATCAATTGCAACATTACCGCCTCCGATAATTGCAACTCTTTTGCCTGTTTTTGTGTTGCCTGTAAGATTTAACTCTCTGAGATAGTCAACCCCCTGCTTTACTCCATCAAGATGATCTCCTGGAATTCCAATATCAATACCCTTGTGTGCCCCCATGCCAAGAAAAACAGCATCAAACCCACTTGCAAGCAGAGAGTCAATTGTTATGCACTCTCCCTTTTTATTGAACTCTTTTTCTTTATTATATTGTTCAGATTGAGTGTTGGTAAGCGATGTGTTGATTCCAAGTGGGCTATTTAACTTTATCTCGACTCCAAGGTTGGTGATAACTTCAATATCACGATCAAGCACTTCAGGAGGTAAGCGATGGTCGGGAATTCCAACTCTTAACATTCCGCCAGCTTTAGGAAGAGCTTCAAATATTGTTGATTTAACCCCTTTTTTTGCTAAATGATAGGCAGCAGATAGCCCAGCAGGACCAGAACCTATTATGGCAACCTTTTTTCCAGTAGGAGGATCACACTCAATTTTAATTTGCCTTGCATCAAATTTATCTGCTGCAAGACGCTTGAGGTCTCTTATGGCAATTGGCTGATCAACTTCACGCCTGCGACAGCCGTTTTCGCACTCATGAGGGCATATTCGTCCTAAAACTCCGGGAAGAGGCAACTGCTCCATAATGATCTCAAGAGCCTCTTTATATTTTCCTTTTTTCACCATCTGGACATAGCCCTGAACATTTAAGCCAGCAGGGCAAGTTAGTTTACAAGGTGCACGGTCGCCTTTTTCAATTGTATATGCACTTGGCATTGCCTGTGGATAGAGTTTAAATGCAGCTTTACGATCTCCTAAACCTTCGTCAAATTGATTTGGTAGTTCAACAGGGCATACGCTTGAACACTCTCCGCAGGCTGTGCATTTTTCAGTATCTATAAATCTTGGTTCTTCAAGAAGTTTTACCTTAAAATTGCCAGTAGTGCCGCTAACTTCTTTAACACGGGTTTTGTTTAAAAGTTCAATGTTAAGGTGTCTTCCTGCTTCCACAAGTTTTGGAGAGATAATACACATGGAGCAGTCATTTGTTGGAAAAGTCTTGTCAAGTTTTGCCATTACACCGCCAATTGCGGAGTTGCTGTCAACAAGATAGACAAGATAACCTGAGTCTGCAAGGTCAAGAGATGCCTGAATCCCAGCAATACCCGCACCAACAACCAGCACAGAACCATTATTTTGTTGGGTCATTGGATACCTCCTTCAATATCTAAACCAAATTGAGCAAGATCAGGTCCAAGATAAGTTCGTTCGTTTTCGCCAAGAATGCCCATTGCAAGACAGATGACGGTCCAAAGATGAAGAGTGTGATAATTACCACCATAATGATGGCACATATCTTCAATCTGAGCATGACAGTTATGGCATGGCGTTATGACATATTTTGCACCAGTTTCCATGATCTGATCAAATTTAACTTTTCCATAAGCTCTTCTCTGTTCTGTATGACCTGCCTGTAAAGCACCGCCACCGCCTCCGCAGCAAAAATTGTTTGACCTATTTGGAATCATATCAACGAAGTTCTCTTCCCCAACTACTGCTTTGACCACAAATCGCAAATCATCAACAATCTTGTTTGTTCCAATTTTTCTGCCAATATTACAGGGGTCTTGAACTGTAAATTTTATCTTTAAATCCTTGTTCCAATCTGAATTAACCTTTAGTGTGCCATCTTTAATCCACTGGGCATATAGTTCAATTATGCTTTTAAACTCAAAAGTGTGCGGTATTTTATATTTTCTCAATCCTTCCAGGATTGAATAGTATGAATGCCCTCACTCTGTATTGACAACCACCTTACATTTTAGATTCTGCTCAATGTGGTAAACAAACTCCTCCATGATATATCGCCAACCCTCTTCGTCAGCTAAAAACATGCAGTAGTTTTCTCCTCCCCACATTACAGTTGGATAAGTCCAATCTGCTTTTGCCCTGTGCAAAATCTTCCACAATGGTCCAAGTTCATCAGGTTCTGTTACAGGTTCACGAGAATTTTGGTTCAAAGCCATATATGCACCAACTCTATCTGCTGTAATCTCAAGATCGCTGAACTCTCCTGTTCCTCGCTCTTCATCAGCTTCTCTTATCTCATTTGCAACATCTTCAATTGTAAATACAAAATCCTCTTTTGGAACTCCCATTGCATTCCCAGCTTTTATGTGCTGATCGCATGAGCCTCTAATCCCTTTTGGGCGTTTGTCCCTGTCCCAGCTTGCACGGACATTGTAAACAAATTTTGGTATATTGATTTTCATGGGGCAGGCTGACATACACCTTCCGCACATGGTGCAGACCCATGCCCATGGGCTTTTTCTAATTTCGTCATCCATGCCAAGTAGCAGCATACGCAAGAATTTCCTTGGATCCATGTCATACTGCTCAGATGCAGGGCATCCACCAGTGCATGTTCCACAGGTGAGACAGAGATCAAAATTTGCCTCTGGTATGCGGTTTGCTACCTCATCTTTAAAATCGCATGTAAACTCTTTAAGTTTAATTGCTTCTGCCATACTTACGTTCCCTCCTGACTCCATCTGTAAAAACGAGATTTTCACATTGAAACAGTTATACGGAACAAAAAAAAATAGCTGTTTTATGTCTATCTCAGCTTTGCTGCATTAAGATAATCTGCAAGTTTATCCTCTCCACCAATTGTAATAATGTGAACTCCTTGACAAATATCTTTTAGGCTCTTTACTATATCTGCAAAAAGCTCAATGCTTGCTTTCATTTTATCAGGTGCTTTTAAAAGTTTTTGAATTGCCCACTCAGGCACAAGCCCTGATTTAAAATGGCGATTTAAAAATTTGCCCATTCCACCTGTTCGCAGAATCATAACTTCAGCAATAACAGGCACATTAAAGGTGTTGACCTGTTTCATAAATTTTGCAAATTGATCAACATCAAAAATAGGAGTGGTTAGAAAGTAGCCAGTTCCAATATTCATCATATCTTCCATCTCCTCCATGCCTTTCTTAGGTATATTTTTACCCCATGGAGTCTCAACACCTGAACCAAGAACAAACTCAATCTTTTTTTCCATTGCATTGCCGTCTATTGTCTGCCCTTGACGCATGTGTTCAAGAACTGAGGCAAGTTTTCCAGAATCAACATGAAAGAACATTGACTCTTGAAGACTATCTCCAGAAAGTCTGTAATCTTCAGTAAATACAAGGATATTTTCAACTCCAGTCTCATGGGCAAGGGTCAAATCTTTGTGCAATTGAAATCTGTTTTTGTCACGTGTTGTTGTCTGATAGATTGCATTAAAACGATTTTTTCGTAAAATATCGCAAGTTTGGATAGAGTCTCCTACGACACCCTCAAGCTCAACGTCAGAGACAGCCACTCCGTCTATTCTACCCCTTACTTTCTTTAAACTGCTTATAATCTCTTCTGGATCATCTTCTCCAAACGGAGCCTGAATCTCCGATGTTACAACGAATTTCTTTTTTTCCAGAGACTCTTTCAGGTTCATAATTTACCTCCTTATTTTATTTATCTCTATTATGTTTAAATTATGTCTCATACTTAAATTGCATTAAAATTGATATTTGTTCTATTTCAAACGATAATGTATTGATATAGTTTAAAAATTAACTCCAACACTCAATATCATCCTATTTTTCCTTAAATCCAAGCATTATTGCCACTTCATCTTTGAGTCTTGATAGAGGTAGAGGTTTAGAAAGACAGAGATCTGCACCATTCTCCTTCATCTGCTGAAATTTCTCTTCATCTAAATAGGCAGATAGAACTATAATTTTAATATGCTCAGTATCTCTGTTTCCCTTAATTTTCTTGCACACCTCGTATCCCTTTATGTCAGGCATCATTATATCAAGTATAAGAAGATCGGGTTTAAAGTGGTTAACCTGCAACCCTGCTTCAAATCCATCAGAGGCAGAGATCACCTCATAATCATACTCATCCTCCTCAAGACACTGCACAATAGATTCAACGATGATAAGATCATCATCTACAACTAATATCTTTTTTCTACTACTACCACTATCTCCCTTTGGGATTGGTATTCCTTGAGTTTCCATAAAGCTCTCCAGATCGCTTTTTTTAATTCTACGATGTCCGCCCACTGTTTTGTACGCTTTGATGTGACCAGCATCTATCCAGTTAATGATTGTTTTGGATGAGACATTGCAATACTTGCTTGCGGTAAACACGGTCATGGTGTCTTCCATGGCTTAAGCCCTCCTTTAGATTAATTGTTGGTTTGGTTAGAGTTGATTGGTTTGGTGTGACTTAGTTTTGGTAATTTGTTGATTGATTCTGTTAATTAGTTAAATAGTTGATTCTCGCAGAACAACACTCTATTTGTATATTTATTTTAGTTATTATATTTTTTTCTTAATGTCAATAACTATTTTATAAAATATAATAAATAAAATATCTATAAAAATAGAATAATGTATTAAAAACTTAAAGAATAAAAAATTGCCTTATATTCCGCACCTGATAGAGTAAAAGCAGATATAGAAAATATGGTCTATTGTCTGTTGCTTACAGGCTTCAAGCATGCTAAGTTGCCCATTACAATGATAAATTACTTCTTAACAATTTTAAAATATTGACCATACTGATCATATATGAGTACCATCTTCACTATGTTCAATTTAGCTATTTTGTTGTTATTGCCTGTTGAATGAAGGTGAAAATAGCCATATATCGTCTATTTGAGGAGAAAACAGAATGGTTCAAACAGAATCCAACCAAACCCAAAACAGAGTATTGATAGTGGATGACAACCCAACAAATTTAAAGGTACTTTTTGAATACCTAAGTGGTGAAAAAGGTTACAAAATTTTTGTGGCAAAAAATGGTAGAGAAGCCATTGAAAGAACTATCAATGCTAATCCTGATATTATTCTGCTTGATATAATGATGCCCGAAATTGACGGATATGAAACCTGCCTAAAATTAAAGGAGAGAGAAGAGACAAAAGACATTCCCATTATATTTCTGACCGCGTTTGCAGATACAGAGAACAAAATCAAAGCCTTTAATAGCGGAGCAGTGGATTTCATAGTAAAACCTTTCAATCAGGAGGAGGTTTTAGCAAGAATAAAAACCCATTTGACAATATCAAGACAGAAAAGAGAGCTTGAAACAACAAACAGAGAGCTGGCAAAGGCAAACAGCGATCTTGAACATGCCAATCGTGAGCTTGCAAAGGCAAATGCTTCTAAAGATAAACTCTTCTCAATTGTTGCACACGACATGAGAAATAAATTGTTTGGGCTGACAGGCAGCATTGAAATGATGGAGCTTTTTTTTAATGAGCTTAACGATAACGAGAAGCAGCAAAGAATAAGAGATATGTCCAACTCTGCTCAACAGATGTATAAACTTTTTGAAAATCTATTTGCATGGGCAAGAATGCAGACAGGCAGTATAGAGGTGGTAACAGAAGATATAAATGTTGGTAAAACTGTGTCAGAGATAATTGAATTTTTTAAAGAAGATGCTCAGAAAAAGGGAGTTATACTTATATCAGAGGTAAAGGATGGGTGTGATGTGATGTACGACAAAAACATGCTCAACTTTATCATAAGAAATCTTGTTCACAACGCTATCAAATATTGCGACAACGGCAATTCCGTTACAATATCATGCACTGAAGATAATGGATACCACCACATCTCTGTCAAAGACACAGGTATAGGAATGAAAAAAGAGATATGTGACGCAATTTTCCAAATAGATGTAAAAACAACCAAACCCGGGACACGAAAAGAGAAAGGAAGCGGACTTGGTCTTATAGTTGCAAAAGAGTTTGCTGAACTAAATAAAGGTAGTTTAGCAATTAGATCAGAAGAGGGGATAGGAACTGCAGTTACTTTGTCTCTTCCTGCTGCGGCTGGAGTATGTGTATCTACTTGAAACTTTGTCATGAAAAAATCCACAGTCTATGGCTGTAGTAGTTGACTTAGGTAGAGACGACACACAGTCGTGCGTCTCTACCATGCCATTGTTAATTTAATTTACTTAGTCAGCCCAAGTTTCTGCATGGGATCAACACCATGTCTTGCCAAATCTTTAGGAGCTACACTATCTATTTCTTATTTTTATAGTCTAATACTCAAAAGATACCGCCAAAATCGTAGTAAAGGGCGCCCCTACATAGTAAGCTGTGCTTCCAGAGCGTGAATCATCACTTGCATTGATAGAAGAGATATACTCTTCATCAAATAAATTTTGAAGCTGCAGAGCCACGTTCATGGTGGTTCCATCTCCCATATTTGCAGATGAAGAACCAAACCATTTTATTTTACGGCTATATTTAAGATTTAAATCAGCAGTTATAAACTCATCAATCTCCTCTTTATGCTCAACATCACCGTAACGCTTGCCAAGATACCTCAGCATTGGCACAACCTCAAAAGAGCCGTTTGTGTTGAAATCGTACTTGTAAATAACCCCTGTTTTAAACATCAACTCTGGTGTATCAACTATCTGCTTATCTTCTGAATTTAGGGTTTGACCTTGATAGGTTAGATTTTTATCGTAGGTTAGATTTGTGTATCTAGGATTAAAAAAGAGAGACAAATCAGAAGTTATAAACAGGTTAGTTTCAAGATCAAGCCCATATCCTGTAGCTTCCCCGACATTCTGCTGATAGCTTAAATTGACCCTTGGATCGTAAATTGTGGTTAAAAGATTGTCATGCTTTGAGTAGAAAATTGCCGGCATAATCTCAAACCTTTCACCTCTGAATCTAACACCAGCCTCAAAATTATCAGAGATTTCCATATTATAGCCGTTAAACAGATCATTGAGAGTGATGCTGTTTTCTTGAAATTTTGCTCTATTATTATTGTAAAGCGTGATTATTGGAACGTATGAGTATGGACGGATAAAGTTTCTTCCATAACTTGTATAAAGATTAAGTGATTCAGATAAGTTATAACCCACTCCAAGTGTTGGGAGAATTTTTTCATACTCTTTCTCTTCACGAAAAAGATCATCAGCTTTAACAGGCTCAAAATTTGGTGCTGCTGATGTGTAGCCTTGACTTGCTGGATCATTATAATGAAAGTATTTTAAACCAGCCTGCCAGTCAAATTTATCAAAATTGCCAGCTAATTTAAAAAATGGACTATGCACAATTCCATCACCATCATTTTCTGTAAGCATTCCATAGCCTTTATTGGCAAAGGTTAGAGGGTCAAAGTTTTGTGTAATTATAGTCATATCATTGGATTCAAACGAGTATCCAAGCGAGCCTATCAAAGATGACGATTCAGATTCTGCAAAAGTGCTGTCTAATTGGGTTATTAAACCATACCTTTCAATATCTCTTGTCCGCTTCTGGATAAGACCGCCCTGACTTGTAACTCCTCCTAAAATTTCTGAATCTTCAACTGCGTAGTAGGGTTTAAAGCTAAGGCTTAAAGAGTCGCTGAACGATATCGGCACCACAGCCATTAAATCTAAATTGTTATAGTCGCCTCTGTTGTAGTCATAATAGTAAATATCTTGATTTTTAACTCCTGTTAATGTGCTGTTAAAATCTTTTTTATAATTTGCACTTAGATTTTGGGTCTCCTGATACGAAAGGCTTTTATAGAGATTTTGGGAGAGGTCGTTGTAGTTAAACCACACTTTAATCGCATCTTTGCTGATCTCTGTCGAAAATAGTAGACACCAAAGCACATATTATCCAGCCATTTTT
>CAYRLG010000003.1:155129-201510 GCA_964425195.1 uncultured Desulfobacterales bacterium | reverse complement strand
GCTCAAATTAGCTTAAATTTAATACATTAAACCCCTTGCCAGTTTTTTTGATGTTTTTATCATCTTTTATCAACTGAGAAGCTATCTCTCTATGAAACCTTACTTGCATTGTCAAGATTTCTCTCTTTTAATCCGTTCACTCTTGTAGAGTTCCTTCAAAAAACTTCTTTACAATATCAAGATATTCTGAAAGTAATTGGCTGCTGACAACAAAAATATGTCCTATATTTTTTTCAATTGTGCGATTAAGTCCACAGCGAGTTTCACTTACATTATGCTCTTTTTCAATGCAATCTTTACCTTTAACCATTCCCCATATTTCGCTTGAGACACATGAACCAACTGGAGAAATTGGATCTCGTTCTCCTCTGTAATCAAAAATTTGCACAGATGCCTCTTTTAGTATTCCCATATTTACAGGTTTCCCATCAAGATGAGGCTCAGTTGATGGAAGGCAATAGGTTTGGTTGTAAATCCTATTTTCCATAAAGATTAACCGTATCCACTCTCTGTGTGCTTTTGAGCCAAATTTTGTTCCATGTGTGAGCCAATAAAGAAACGGTGCAGAGTCTTCTATAGCTCCCGGGAAAGAGGCACGGCTATAAAATCCTGATGCTACATTATATTGAACACCAGGCTGAATTTCGTTCATTCCAACACTTATAATCTGAGGCGGCACATTAACCTCACCATACATCTCTTCCATTAATACTTCATCATAGTCATCTTTGATAACTTGACGCATCTGAGCTTGACCGCTTAATTCATCATCAAATTTTACAGGTGCTGCCATTAGTGCAACTTTCTTTATATCCATACTCTTGCCTCTGCTTAAACGCTCTTCTGCTCTTCTTGCAAGATATGGCATAAACAAAGTTCCACCCATGCAGTAGCCCATCACGTAAATTTCTTGGTCAGGATGGCGTTTTTTAATGATATCAATGTATTTATCGTGCACAGCCTTACCATAGAAATCAAGTCCAAGGTTAGTATCTTCAACATTGGGATCACCAGGAGCTTGCAAATAGATTATATAACCAGCCTCTAACATACCTTGAACTACAGATTTTCCTTTTTCAAGATCAAATATCTCTGCTCTGTTTATAAGAGGACTTACCATGTAAAGTATTCTGCCGTTCGATTCTATGCCCTCTGGTAGAGGGTAGTGACGAAGCGTTACAGTGTGCATTTGTGAATCTTCTACAATTTCATATTTAGAATATCCGATCTCTTCTTTTGTTGCAGATTCAGAAAAAAGTTTAATGTTGAATGCGTTATGATTATATAGGTTTTCAAGACGCGTTTTGACGCTATTTAGATATTCAGAAAACAGGGGCTTTGTTTTTCCCTGTTTCTGTTTAAGTGCAAAGGGAAGATCGTCAGTCTGCGAAAGCTCTTCTGCTTTTATGATCTGATTGCTTTTTTCAGATCTCTGTTTTGTTGATTTATAATTTAAAGGCTTTTCAGTAATAAGTATAAGCAGAGATAGAAGAAGCTCTTTCATTGCTTTTAGGCGTGTAAGTCCAAGAGAGTTATACTGCCATTCAAGTTGAGCAAAATCTCTCATATATCTTTTAAGGGTGGCAACTCCCTCTGGTGTAGATGATAGAGTTCTGCACTTTTCTCTATCAAATACGCTTACCTTTTTAGCTTTATTATTACTGTATTGTTGTCTCATACAGAGTGTACAAAGCTCATAAATCATATTGCCATAGGCATTTTCTACATTTTCATCATGCTCTGCATAAGTATCAGGAGTGAATCCTGCTCGAGTAGCTATCTTTGCATGGAGGTATATAGGGTTGGTTATGAGCTGTTCAACCCACCACTTATTAAATTGTGCTGTAATTGAAAATACTCCAAAGATATTTGGAGATTTTGCTACTGTTCGCAAAATATTTTTCAGTTGAAGAGTATTACGTATCCAACCTCCTACAATTCTGCTCTTCCATGGAATATTTACCTTATAACCCTCCACGTTATCTGCTGGTGAATATGGGTAAATCGCAAGAAGCTCAGAAGGTGATATTGAGTTATCAAAAAACTCTGTTGAATTTTTTAATATTTTATCAGATATTCTCTCAAATTCAATTTTGCTATTTTTGGCTTCTTTTGGCATGGTCAACTCCTTAAATAAGTTATCATCTGTAATATAATTTGCTGTTATCTTTATAGATTAAAGATGCTACAAGATTTATGATATCTTTACAACCAATTCCCCACAAGAATAAACGCAGACCAGTAAAATGGGTGGTTAAAATCTTTTCTGTTTATAAGATCAATCTGTGCTTTTTGAAGAGCCTGAGCCTTTGATATGTTTTCGCTATCAAGATACTTATAAAATGATGACAAAAGAAGTTGCGTTGCAGCATCAGATACGGGCCAAAGCGAACCAAGAACACTTCTTGCACCAGACTTTAGTGCAACACCAGAGAGACCAAGAGGAGAGCGGTCATCACCCTCAGCAGTTTGGCACGCACTTAATGTCAAAAGCTCAACTGGCAAATCTGCAAACTGCTTTGGTTTTATATACTCTTCAAGAAGGTTCATATTAAGAAGTTTATCGTACGCCATAATAAAATTTTCCTCTGGAGTTCCTCCAAAAAAGCCATGAGATGCAACATGCACTATTCTGTAATTTTGTTCTCGTATCTCACCTGAAAAACGCTCTCGAAGAAATTCGCTGTTCATAAGCTTTTGTCCATGAAGGTTTTTTGACAAATCTGCAATCTCCTTATCAACACCGGGAAGTTCAAGTATTTCTCTAATTTTTTCTATAACCTCTTTATTATCATTTGCTGCAATGTCAGACTCTTCTTGATTTCGGTTAGCACTTTGCAATTTAACTGTCTTAGGGTCAGATGGCTTTGCAACTTCTGAAGCAGCTTGTTTAGGATCAGCTTGTTTGATAGATATCCCCCTTATTTTTCTATTAATTCCAGAAGGTTCTATCTTTGTGAGTTGATTCCATAAACTTTCAGGGAGATCTAAAACCACAGGACCAGGTTTGCTTACCCCCGCAAGAAGTGTATTTCTTTGACCTTTTGGTAAAGGAGTTGGATCGAGAAGAGTAAGGGCTGGCTCTATTACCACAGCATATTTTTCACCAAGAAACTTTTCACCAGTCCAGAGTGCAGCAGGCGGAATCATACGAAATACACCATCAGGAACAATAACCAGAGTATCAACACCTTTTGCATTAAGAGTCGGCTCAAAAAGGGCAACTGTCCAGCTATAAACCTGTCTTCCAAGCTCTTCGTGAAAAAGCGAATTTCTAAGATTTTTAGCAAGTTGTACAACACTCTTTTCAAGCTCATCTTTTTTTACATTGCTTGTTTTGCGATAAAGCGTTCCTCCTATATCTGCCAAAAGCTCTAAACGGTCAGGCAGAATAACGGGATAAATTACAGCGGTTGAACCAGACAACGATTGGAGATCATGTTTCATAGCGTCAATACATGGGTCTTTAAAATAGTCTTGAAGCTCTGACTGTTTAATGCTCTCCAAAGCCTGCTGTGCTTGCCTTAAAAGCTGTTGCTGCTCTTGTTTATCGCCAACAACATTTGACTCTTTTAAAAGCATATCTGCAAGATCTGTATATATTGGAGCAAGTGTCTGTTTAAAAGATGAACATCCTTTGGTATCCATTACAGGCATGTCTTGCCGTATTTCTGCAACATGAAACAATGTCCTTTGATATGCAGATATTGCTCGTTTTTGAGTAAGCTCGTTTTTCTCTTCAGCCTCTTTTTTTAACAACCTCCCCCACTGCCATTCCCACTGTACAAGAAGATCGTGACTTTGAACTATCAAAGCTGATTCAACTGCCTGTTCAGTAAGTGTAATTGCCTCTGAAATCCTGTCACGACTCTCATACAATCTTCCAAGCTCACCAGATGCCATTGAGATAAGTCTTTGGTCTTTTAAGTCATGAGCAATTTCAAGAGCTTGGTTCAAAAAAGTGTAACGAACAATATCAGCCTCTTCTTCAGGCTCTTTTGCTCCATACTCTGAGGCAATCTCAAGTAAGAGCCTTGCCTTTTCAGGCAAAGATGTTACCTGATGGGTAAGCTCTTTTGCCCTGTTAAGATAATTCAAACTTAACTCTTTATTATCAATAACAGATGCAATATTTCTATGAATAGTTGCAGCAAGAGCAGAGTCTTTGTAGGCTATGGAGTTAAACATTCCAGATTTTGAATGGGCAGCCAAGCCTTTTTGTTCAATATAGTCAAGAGCTTTATTATAAAGATTTAGAGCTTCAGTATTTCTGGCTTGAGAAGCAACAACATTTCCAAGATGGTTGGCACACAAGGCAGCAAGTGCAGCAGCGGGGTAGGGCGTTACACTTTGGCTGCTGCTATCTATAAACTGCTCTAATTTTTGTAGAGCCTCTTTAAGCAGACTCTCTGCTGTTTTTGAATCTTGCATTAAAAAATGGATATATCCTAAGGATTGGGTAGCAAGAGCTTCTAAAAGAGAAAAGGAGGCTTTAAGCTCTTTTAGATTTGTAAGAGCTGCTTTAAAATCAGCATGTGCATCATGATAGTATCCAAGCAGGCGATACATTTCCCCTCTTTTTACAAGAAGCTCTGCCTTATATTTCCCATCAGCTTTATCAATTGCTTGACTGAGCTTTGTAATCTTTTCAGCATATTCGTCAATTTTACTTAAACCACAATCAACAGCAGAGATAGCATAAGATGAGTATATAAGCTCGCTATAATTACAAATTAACATACTAATAAATAATGCTATCCAAAATACAGAGAAATTTTTCATTTTTTCCTCTTAAAATAGTTTTATATTCTTTAATTGAAGGCAGAGACACATGACCATGAGTCTCTCTACTTAATTAAAATACAAAAATTTTTATCAGGCTAATTTTTCAGTTAGCATACAGTCAACTGTCGTGTCAGTTCTGAGTTTGGACGCTGATGTGTCCCTATCCATTCTCAACATGATACGTTCAAGCATATTTTCAGTTCTCATTTTAAAATCTGCTGTATCTTGCTCCATTCGGGACATTATTGCATCTGTGGAAGTTATAAAACCTTGAAGTGTTGACTCTAAGCTGTTTAATCTCTCTTTTGCAATTACATCTGACATAACCTTTCTCCTTTAGAAAAAGTTGTATGTAACACTAAAATGAATCCCATCATCTTGAATATCATGTTCATAATTAGATTTTTCATCTTCAATTGCATAACCATAATAAATTTGAGCATCAAGTTTTGGTGTTGACCAAAGAAAACCTATACCAACTGAATGGAGAGTATTGTCCCCTCTATTGCCCTCTCTTTTAAAATGTTCTCTATCCCAAGCTGAACCGTAATCCATGAAAGGTGCAATTTGAAGAAGTTTAGCCTTCTCCTCTTGTCCTGTTTTTTCACTCTCCCACACTGGAATACGCCATTCAAGAGATAATAGATAGCCGTTATCTCCAGTACGCTCATTCTCTCGATAACCTCTTACGCTTTGTGCTCCGCCCAATACAAACTGTTCCATCGAAAATAGACGGTCGTCTGCAAGCTGAACGTTTCCTTTGAAAATGACTTGACCAATCCTGCCTTCAAAACGTCTGCCATACTGCACCTGACCAAGCCATGCCACAAACTCTCCATCTGGAAGCGATTCGGTCTGAAGGGTAGGGGAGAGCATATCCACACCAAAACTAAATGTTGAACGTAACGCCATAACCCTGTGAGTTGTTCTATCATCAAAAGATTGAGTCAACTGAACAACTGTTGCTTTGCTTATTCCGTTATCTGCACCATCAGAAAATGAGAATGGCGATCCGCTAATATAAGTTCTTGTCTCCTCAGATTTAACAGATACTCCCATACTAATGTCGCGTTTTAATGTACGATAAAAGGGATGATTTAATGAAAGTTTAGTGCTTTGTAATCTGCTTTCAATGTTTAATGAATCAAGTGGTTCAGAGATGATCTCATTTTTGCTGTAGTTATAGTTAAGAGCTAAAGTTGTATTTTGAGCATTAATTGGGATAGCATAAGTAGCATCAATTTCTCGCGTTCCTTCGGTTAAATCCAAGATAGTATTGAAAGAATCACCAAAACCTGAGAGGTTACGTAATGTTTGATTTAGTGCAAGTTTTTTAGAACCAAGATTTGGAGAGGCGTGGTTACTTGCTGTAATGTTTAAATCGTAAGGTCGTGCTCTTGTTACATCGATATCAAGTTCAGCCTCTCCGGGTTTTATTCCCGGAACTATATTTCCATCCATCTTATCAATCAGAGGGTCTTGCAGTAACATCTGAAAATAGTCTTGAAGTTTATTGGTGTTAAATGGGGTAGTATCTCCATCTTTCCAGACTCTCTTTTTAATATAGTTCTCTTTAAGCCTTCCGTTTCCTTTAATATTAATGTTTGTCAATCTGCCTTCTATTATAAGGTATATTACAATTCCATCTATTACCTTTTGATTTGGTTTTATCAATGCACCTGAGTTGATATAGCCTTTATCAATATAATATCTTGTAAGCTGATAGCGAAGCTCTTCAAGCTCTGCCATGCCGATTTGTTTATTAATAAAAGGAGCTACAACCTCATTTAGCTGCTCGTTTGAAAATAGAGTATTGCCTTCAAATTTAACACCTTTAAGCTCAAAAAGTTTAGTTTGGCTTTTATCTGTTCCATCTGTCGAAGATTCTCCTTCTGACTGAGGAACTCTCTTTTTGGGAATAGGCGGAAGCGTAAAATTTTTTTTGCTTTCAGGGCTGCTCTCTTCAGGCAGGTATTCAGGCAGTTTTGGCGAATCTTTTGGTTTGTGTTTCAATGAAGAGGCAGGGGAATCTGCCATTGTATTTATGGTAAAAATGAAAACAAACATGATAGCGGTTAAAATGGTGCATGAAAGTTTTTTCATCTCTATCTCCTTAATTTTTATACATTATCATTTAATAGATTGAATAAATTACGATTAGAGTAAACTTCTAATATCTAAAAGAATTTTCTATTTTAACATTGATTATTTAACTAATCACCATTATATTTGCTCGATTTAAAATTAAAGTCAGATAAAAAATATCTAATAAGCAATAGGAGAATATTTAAAATGGTATTACTTAACAATCTTAAGATAAGTTATAAAGTTACTTTGGTCGCTCTTGTTCCTCTTACGCTATTTTTTATAACTGGAAGCATGACAATTTTCCAAAATTGGAAAGAGTTTAAGATAGTCCATAATATGGAGAAGAATATGGCACTGTTCCAAAATACTTCAGCTCTGGTTAATGAGCTTCAAAAAGAGCGAGGAAGAACTTCTTTGTATCTTGGCAATACCGCAATAGGTCAGGCTGATATGGATAATCAACGCAAGTTATCAGATGATAGAATAGCACCATTTTTAGAGTCTCTTAAAAACTCTAATATTAAAGCCGAGTATAAAGAGCCTGTTGCCAATATTAACGATAGGATTCAAGAGGTTAGAGGCAAAATTGGAACTACAATAACTGAGTCAACAGCTTCAGCAAAAATTTATACTGAAATTATAGCAAAGCTTATTGATGTAATGTCTGCAACAGCTAATGCTCCAACTTCACGAGGGGTGGGAAAGGCGATGAGTTCGCTGCTACTTTTGGAAAGTGCTAAAGAGTCTGCTGGACTTACAAGAGCTACTGTTTCTGGCATTATAAGTAAAAATAGTGCTGTACCTCGTGATGTCCTAAATTTGGTGTTGGAACTCAAAGCTGGCACTGACATAAACATGACTTCGCGTGCTATTACTCTTCCAGAAGAGTCCATGAGAAAAATTGAGCAGTTGTCAACTCAAGAGCACTGGAGAACAAGAGAATCAATGATTCATAAAGTTATTGAACGATACCAGCAAGGTAATTTTGAGATTGATCCTAAGGAGTACTTTAAAGTTGCAACAATGGTTGTTGATGATTTAGGAGAGTTGGTTGATGTAGAGATTCAAAAGTTAGAACAACGGGTAACAGAAATTGAAAAAGAGATAAAATACGATATTTTAGTTACTATTATCTTTATTGTTGGAGCATTTATAGTCTCTACTGTTCTGTCATTTACTATTATTGTAAGCATTGTTAAGCCAATTCGCAGAACTGTGAAGATGCTTAAAGATATTTCTGAAGGCGAAGGGGATTTAACACGCCGCTTAGATGATTCTACAGATGATGAAACAGGTGAGATGTCTTACTGGTTTAATCTGTTTATCAGTAAAATTAGAAATATTGTAGTTGAGATAACTCAATCTTTTCAGGGGCTTGCTTCCGCCTCAACAGAGCTTATGGCTGTTTCTGAACAGACTGCATCTTCTGTTAAGATTATGGCAGAGCAGGCTTCAAGTGTAGCAACTGATGCTCAGACAGCCGGTATTAACACCCACGCTGTATCAATGACAATGGTAGAGACATCTTCAAATCTAAACAGCGTGGCAGCGGCAACAGAAGAGATGAGTGCAACTATTGGCGAGGTAGCAGCAAACGCTGAAAGAGCAAGGGTTGTTGGTGAGCAAGCAGCAAAACGAGCTTCAGATATTACTCGTCTTATGGAGACTTTAGGGCAGGCAGCCAAAGAGATTGGACAGGTTACTGAAACTATTACCGAGATATCTGCACAGACAAATCTTTTGGCTCTTAATGCCACAATTGAAGCAGCAAGGGCAGGAGAGGCTGGAAAGGGTTTTGCTGTTGTTGCAAATGAAATTAAAGCTCTTGCATTTCAAACAGCAGGAGCAACCGAGGATATAAAGTCTAAAATTAACGGAGTTCAAACTTCTGCTTCAAATGCAGTTAATGATATGTTTGAGGTCAACAGTGTCATTGAAGAGATGGAACAGATTATCTCCTCAATTGCAGCAGCTATAGAAGAGCAAGCAACAGTAACCAGAGATTTGTCAGATAACATTGCCAGAGCGTCTGCTGGGGTTCAAGATTCGGCTGATCGTATGGCTGAAACTGACGAGGCATCCACCGAGATAAGTAAAAAGATTAACCAATTAAGTTTGGGACTTACTGAATTAAAGCAAGGAGGAGAGCAAGTTCACATTAGTGCTGCTGAAATGTCAATACTTGCTGAAAAGTTACGCAGTTTAGTAGGGCAGTTCAAAACAGCTTGATGTTTACAACCAATTATAATTTATAGTAATTTAATGTAGCCGAGCGATAAAGCGTACGGCTACATTTTAATAAAGTTAACTTAAGTGAATCTCTATTATGTTAAGGTTTAGGAATATTCTGTTATGTTACTGTTTGTCTATAAATTCACAAATAGCCCTTAAACCCAACAGATAACTATTGACCCCAAATCCACAAATCTGACCTCTTGAAATAGGAGCAATAACTGAAACATTCCTAAATGGCTCACGGGCATGGATGTTAGACATGTGAACCTCTACAATAGGGATTGTCAAAATTGCAAGAGCATCCATAATAGCATAACTGTAGTGAGTCCAAGCTCCGGCATTAATAATTACCCCATCAATACACCCCATAGTATTGCCGATTATACTTTCTTGGTAATTGTTAGTTTTTTGAATCTCAATATTTTCATGATGAATATGATGTATCTTTTCTACCATTTCTCCTTCATGGTTTGTTTGAAAATACTCTACAGAAATATCAAGTTCCAAAGCAAGGTCAGCTATCTTTTTATCAATCTCTTCAAGAGTAATTGTGCCATATTGAACAGGGTCTCGTTTACCAAACATATTAAGATTAACACCATGTAACACAACGATTTTTTTCATATTTCTAATCCTTTTTTAACATATTTTATCGTTATTTTTTTTAAAACTTTATTCTTGACAGCCCCTTTTACTCTATCTTATATCATAAATCTGTTTTTTATTATCAGAATTGTGTTCCGTTTTTTTCACAAAGATTCTAACCAATCAACATAGGTCTTAGGATTAAATCCAATAGTAAAAAAGGGTAAGCAAATGAAATTTTTTTATAACCTGAAAATGGTTACAAAATTAGTAGGTGGATTTGGTGTTGTACTTATCTTATTTACATGTGTAATGACTATTTATCATATAACCGTACAGTCAACCTCTGATAACTTTCAGGAGCTTATGAAGGTCAATATGGCAATTTCAGTTGATGCTGCTGAGATAAAAAATCTTATGAAGCAGTGCCGTATTGATGAGAAAAATTTTCTATCTTCTCTTGATATTAAATATCTCAAACAGCTTGAGGAGAATATAGGACAACTTATCCTCAACGCCCAAAATATTGTCAAAAAAGCAAAAAATTCACACAACAGCTCATTAGCTCAAAAAGCAGAGGATATATCTAAATATATTGATAACTATTCAAAATCATTTAGCGAACTTAGTAGCTCTTATGAAATTAGAGGTCTTGATATCAAATCTGGATTAAGGGGTGCATTTGCAAATTCTGCTGATAGACTCGTTCTTGAAATGGCTTATGTAGATGTTGAAGACCTCTATGTTCAGATGCTTAGAGTTGTGCAAGCTCAGAATGAATATTGGTCAGATGACTCTGGAGCTTACTTAAGCAGACTTGAAGTACTCCTTGCAGAGTATCAAGAGGTAATTGAGAGTTCAGTTGCTAATGAGGGTATGATAAAAGATACATTGAAAGATGTTCTTAAAACATATCATGAATCTCTTCAAAAATTAAAAGCCTCCAAAAACTTTGAATCTGGAAATGAGTATTTCAAAGAGATGCAGATCGCTATTGCTGAAATTGATGAAGTTTTTAATGTCACCTATCTGCCAAACGCAAAACCTCTATTGCTTGAGATAAGAAGTAGGGAGAAAGATTATCTTTTGTTTGGGGGTAGCGAATATGCAAACAAAGCTCAAAAGGCTATTAAAAATCTATTTTTAGCAATAGAAAAATCTAATATAAGTGAGGACTACAAAAAGAACTCTTTCAAATATCTCGCTGAATATAAAAAAGCTTTTGATAAACTAATAGCAGAGGATGCTAAGATTGCTGAACTATACACAAAGATGAACGATGCTGTAAACAGTGTAGAGCCTCTTATTGATGAGCTTTATACAGATGCTCAAGTTATTGCAGCAAAAGGAACAGAAGATGTAGTTGCAAAAGGGGCATTAAGTTCTAAAATAGCCATGAGCATTGGTTTTACTGCTATACTGTTTGGTTTTTGTCTATCGTTTTTTATTACAAGAATGATTACTGTTCCAATCACAAGAGCTGTCTCATTTTCTCGCCGCATGTCTAAGGGAGATTTTACTCGGACTCTTGATATTAATCAAAAAGATGAGATTGGTATCCTTGCTTCTACTCTTAATGAAATTGTTGTAAATATAGGGGGAATGGTAAAGGATATAAGCAATGATGTAACAACTCTCTCCTCATCTTCAATATATCTTAAAGATATTTCACTTGATATGTCTCAAAGAGCTAATAATACAGCTTTAAAGTTTAACACTGTTGCAACAGCAACAGAGGAGATGAGTGCAAATTTGAACTCTATAGCAGCAGCAGTTGAAGAGACTTCAGCAAACCTTAATACTGTGGCAGCAGCAACAGAGGAAAATACCGCAACTATTGCTGAAATTGCAAAAAGTTCTGATAGAGCACGATCTGTTTCCAATGAAGCTGTGGCTCAGGCAAATAGTACATCTGTAGATATAAAACGGTTAGAAGAGGCTGCTCTTGATATTGGTAAGGTGACAGAGACCATTGCAGATATTTCAGAGCAGACAAATCTGCTTGCACTGAATGCAACTATTGAAGCTGCAAGAGCTGGGGAGTCTGGTAAAGGTTTTGCCGTTGTTGCAAATGAGATAAAAGAGCTTGCTAATCAGACAGCATCTGCTACAAAGGCTATTAGCACTCAGATTCAGAGTGTTCAAAATACTGCTGCAAATACAATACATGGAATAGAGAAGATCACATCAATTATATCTCAGGTGAATGATATTATTTCAGATATTACTCAGACTATTTCAGATCAATCAACTGCAACTGAAGAGATAAGTAGCAATGTTGCACAAGGTTCACAAGGTATTCAAGAGATTGCTGAAAATGTTGCACAGTGCTCTGCTGTAGCCTCTGAAATAGCATCAGACATAGCTGGAGTAAACCAAGAGGCAGCTCAAATTTCGGAAAATAGCTGTAATCTTAATGGCAGTGCGGAGACACTGTCAAAACTTGCAGAGAAGTTGAGAGTAATGATGAATAAGTTTGAGGTATGATAATTTTTCTGAATAGTGTTATTCAGTTAATTATAGCTGTTTGTAACTCAATAATTTTTTTTATTTTTTATGCAATTTAAAAGGAGTTAGGTTATGTTTAACAAAATTGAAATTAAAGATTTTCTATCTGTAGTAATTTTGGTAGTAGTTACATTGACATTTCTTTTTACAAGCTCAATACCTGCTGTTCAGGCAGCAGACGATTCTAAAATTCCTGACAAAATAACCCTTGATGGTGGTGATGGAGAGCTTGTTCTCAATGGAACTGGAACACGTAAAAAATTTGGCTTTAAAGTCTATGATGGCTCTCTCTACCTTAAGGCAAAAAGTACAGATTCTAAAAAAATTATTGATACAGATGAGCCTATGGCAATAACAATGTCATGGAAAAGGCAAGGTCCTATAGATAAAACTACAGATGTTTTTGCAGAAGGTTTTAAATATGGTGCGGGTTCTAACTACGATTCACAAAAAAGCAATATAGATACCTTTCTTAAAAGTCTTGTTAAAGCAGAAAAACAAGATGTATGGAAGTATGTATATATACCGGGAAAAGGAACTTCAATACACTATAATGATAAGGTTGCAGCCACTATTGCTGGTCTTGACTTCAAAAAAGCCTTGTTCTCAATATGGCTGCTTGAGGATGCTACCTTTACGGGAGATGCTGAACTGCGCAAAGGCATGCTTGGGAAGTAGTAGGGGTTGTTAAAAATAACATTTTTATAAACAGGCTTTTAAAAAGGAGATTTATTGTGAAAAGAAATTACAGGTGGTTAGCTTTTTTTGTAGTTCTAAGTTTTTTTTGCACCTCTATGGTTTTTGCATCAGATGATACGCTCAAAATTGGTTTTAATATTCCTCTTACTGGTGAAATACCAAAAGTTGGTGAGGAGTCAAAATTTGCTGGTCAGATGCTCATGAACGAGGTCAATGCTAAAGGCGGACTTGATGTTGGCGGTAAAAAATATAAACTTGAGTTCATCTATGAGGATAATGAATCTAAAGCTGAATCTGCTGTAGCTGTAACATTAAAGCTTATCGAAAAAGATCAAGTTTTGGCAATAGTTGGACCAAATTCAAGTAAGCAGGCTGTCCCAGCAGGTCAAGTTGCAAATGATAACAGAACTCCAATGATCTCACCATGGTCAACTAATCCTGATACTACAAAAGATCGTCCTTGGGTATTTCGTGCAGCATTTCTTGATCCTTTTCAAGGACCTGTTGCGGTCGATTTTGCTATAAAAACCTTTAAGGTTGAAAAAGCTGCAGTTCTTTACGCTCTTGCCAATGACTACAGCAAAAATCTTGCTGAAATTTTTCAGGCTGACTTTAACAAGAAAAAAGGTGATGGTGCTGTAGTTGCATTTGAAAGCTATGGAGATAAAGATCAAGATTTTAGTGCCCAGCTTACCAAAATAATTGCTGCAAAACCAGATTTTATATTCCTTCCTAACAACTATAACGAAGTTGCCCTTATTGTAAAACAGGCACATGACCTTGGATGGAAAGGTCCATTTATGGGTGCTGATGCTTGGGGTAACTCTGAACTTATGACACTGTGCGGCGATGATTGCAAAGGACACTATTTTTCAACCCACTATGCAGCAGCAGGTGCAAAAGGTTCTACAAAAGAGTTTATTGATAAGTATCAGAAACTATATGGTTATCAGCCAGCAGATGTTGCAGCTCTTACATGGGATGCTATTAATGTAGTTTTAGCAGGCATCCAGAATGCTGGTAAGCTTACTGGTAATATAAGAAAAGATCGTCAGGCAGTAAGAGATGGTATTGCAGCAATTAAAGAGGTTAAAGGAATCACTGGTAATATGAGATTTGATGAACAAGGCGATCCTATTAAATGTGCGGTTGTAGTAAAAATAAATGATGCTGGTGAGTTTGAGTTTGCAGAATCTGTATGTCCATAGTATGATTTTATTGAAAATTTACTCAATTAGTTTATATTTTTATCTTTGAACCCAAAATCATATTGAGCATTTATAACGCAGAGGCATTATTCCTTACTTAAGTTAAAAAGGGTAATGCCCCTGCTATTTTTTTTACTTTATAGCTCAAATCTGTAGGGGGATACGAACGTGTTTGACAGTATTATTCAAAATCTATTCAATGCGTTGCAATGGGGAAGTTTTTACTCCCTTATTGCACTTGGTTACACTCTTGTTTACGGTGTGCTAAGGCTAATAAACTTTGCACATGGTGATATCTTCATGGTTGGTGCTTATATCGCATATTTTATCGCCATATTTTTTTTCAAAGGGTCTCTGGCTTTTTCAGGTACAACAACTCTTGCCTTGGTAATTCCATTGACCATGATTCTGACAGCTATATGCGGTGTAACTCTTGAGCGTATTGCCTACAGACCCCTAAGACGTAAAGGTGCAAATCGACTATACGTAGTTATAACTGCCTTGATGTGTGGTCTTATTTTAGAAAACGGCAATCTTGCATTTTTAGGTGCAAGCCGTAAAAGTTTTCCTGAACTTATTGATAAGGTGGTCTATAATTTTGGTATGGTCAGTATGACCAATCTTAAAATTGGGGTTATCATCTCCTCCATAATTGTATATTTTATTCTTAACACAATTATATCCAAAACTAAAATTGGTATGGCAATGAGAGGAATATCTTACGATAAATTTGCAATTCCTCTAATGGGCATCCCTATTGATACCATTATTGTAGTTACATTCATACTTGGCTCTTCGCTTGCTGGTCTTGCAGGTATTTTATTTGCCATGTCATATCCAATACTTGATCCATTTATGGGTGCAATCATAGGATGGAAGGCTTTTATTGCCGCAGTTGTAGGAGGTATTGGAGATATAAAAGGTGCGTTTGTCGGTGGTTTTCTTCTTGGAATTGTCGAGATTTTAGTTGTTGCGGTCTTTCCATCAACCTTCAGGGATTTGATTGCTTTTTCAATACTTCTTATAATTTTAGTAATAAAGCCCACTGGATTATTTGGGGTTGCAAAATCGACAAAAATATAAAATCATAATAGTTATGAACTGATTATTGCAATTTGATTGTACCTGTTTTTTAAAAAAATAGTAACTAAAGTGGAGGCTTATGAAAAAATTCTCTGTACCTGCCTTACTTGCCATTCTTGCCATAGGCACTGTAATTGCCGCACATTTTGAACTTATAGACCTTTATGTACAGACAATAATAATGTTTATAGGAGTCAATATCATATTGTCGTCAAGTTTCAATATTATAAACGGTTATATGGGAGAGTTTGCCTGTGGTCACGCTGGATTTATGGCTGTTGGAGCTTACGTCACGTCAGTTTTGAACATTATGCTTTTTACAAGCAGTAAAACTTTTGGCGACCCAATTCTCTCTCCTGAACTTGCTCTCTATTTTTTCCCTGTCACCATGATAATAGGTGGCATTGCAGCAGCAATTACAGGACTTCTTGTCGCTATACCATCTTTTAAGACTCGTGATGACTACCTTGCAATAATAACTCTTGCTGCCAATTTTATTATTGTTAGCATGTTGATAAATATGGATTCTGTTGGAGGGGCAAGAGGTTTTATGGGTATGAAACAGATTGTATTTGCAATGGAAGATGTCGCTTTTATTCCATGGATGCTTATCTGGACATTTATATTTACCTATTTAGTTGTCTTTCTTATCAGAAGGTTTGTCTCATCAACTTATGGAAAAGGGATTATTGCTATACATCAAGATGAGATAGCTGCCGAGATAATGAGCGTAAATACTGATAAAATGAAACTTGTTGCATTTATGTTCTCATCTGGACTTGCAGGTATTGCTGGTGGTCTTTTTGCTCATATTTTAGGGTACATAAACCCCAATTCCTTTAATATTTTAAAATCGACTGAATGTCTTGTTATGGTCTATCTTGGAGGGATGGGTTCATTAAGTGGTTCGATCATCGCCGCAATTCTTTTTACCCTTCTTATTGAAGGGTTAAGGTTTATAATACCAGCCGCAGATACTTTAATCCATTTTATTCCTATTGTTCCAGAGACTTTTCATCTAAGTCAGGTATTAAAATGGGTTATTATTCCGTTTATTCTTGTTATTCTTATGCAGTTTAGACCCGAAGGTATTATGGGAAATCGTGAGTTATCTGATCTCTTTCCAAGACTTAGAAAATATTATCAGTTTAAATAGCATGTAGTAAGCGTAAGATCAGAAAAAAGATAGCCGAATCAAAAAATATATCCAAAGAATTTATCTCACGGAGATATGATTTATGTCGTTACTTAAAATAACAGGTCTAACCCAGCAGTTTGGAGGGCTTACTGCAGTATCAGATTTTCAAACAGAGTTTAAGGGCAATGAACTGATGGGACTTATAGGTCCAAATGGTGCTGGAAAAACAACGGTATTTAATATCGTTAGCGGTTTTTACAAACCCACTCAGGGAAAAATACTGTTTAAAGGTCAATCTATTGACGGATTAAAACCTAATAAAGTTACAGGAATGGGAATAGCCAGAACGTTTCAGAATATAAGATTGTGGCATGATATGTCACTTTTAGATAATATACTTATATCTCAACATTATAATTTAGGCTACTCTCTTGTTGATCTATTTCTACGGAATAGACGTTATGCTGAAAATGAAAAGCGTATGAAGAGTATTGCTATGCAGCTTCTTGAGCATCTTGATCTTATTCAGTTCATGGATGAGAAACCAAAAAACCTACCTTACGGTATTCAACGCAAAATTGAGATTGCTCGAGCTCTTTCTGTAAAACCATCACTGCTTCTTCTTGATGAGCCGGCAGCAGGTCTTAACTCTTCTGATGTTCAAGAGTTGATTAAACTTATTAGGTGGATTCACAAAGAGTTTGATATTGCTATCTGGATGATTGAACACCAGATGGCTGTGGTAATGTCTCTCTGTTCTTGGATACAGGTGATCGATTTTGGTAAGACCATTGCTCAAGGAACACCTGAAGAGATTCAGAAAAATCCTGATGTTATTAAAGCATATTTAGGGGATGATAAAATCTGATGTTACTTGAAATCAAAAATCTATACGTTAAATATGGCAATATCGAAGCTCTCCACGGTATCTCTTTTACTGTTGATAAAGGAGAGATTGTTACTCTAATTGGTGCAAATGGTGCTGGCAAGACAACAACTTTACATGCAATAACAAGAGTGCCTCCACCTGAAGGCTCAAAGGTATCTGCCGGAGATATCCTATACAATGGAAAAAGTTTGCTAAATGTACCTGCTCACTCAATAGTTTCTGACTATCATATTGCACTTGCACCAGAAGGGAGGCATATTTTCGGAAATCTTACTGTTGAAGAGAACCTTAAACTTGCCACATATTCAAGAGATGATGATGAATCTCTTAAGAGAGACTATGAGAGGGTATATTCGCTTTTTCCTAAAATGGCAGAGAGGCGTCATCAGAGAAGTGAAACTTTAAGTGGCGGAGAGCAACAGATGTTATCTGTTAGCCGAGCGATTATGACAGCGTGTAATTTTATCCTTTTAGATGAGCCTTCAATGGGACTTTCTCCACTTCTGATGTATGATATGTTCAGAGTGCTCAAACAGTTAAATGAGGAGGGAATGACTATACTTTTAATTGAGCAAAATGCAAATCTTGCCTTAAAGTTTGCCCATCGCGGTTATGTTATGGATACTGGAGAGATTGTAGCAAGCGGGACAGCAAGTGAGCTGCTTAATAACTCTGATGTGAAAAAGGCGTATTTAGGTGGATAAACGAAATATGCGTTGAAGTAATTAGAATAAGAGCCTGAGTTATGAAATTTAGACCATGTATTGATATAAAAAACGGTAAGGTTGTTCAGATTGTTGGTGGAAGTTTAACAAATATTGATACAGCAAATAACACCACAATCACCAACTTTGAAACTACACAAGACTCGTCGTATTTTGCAAAGCTCTACAAAAAAGATGGAATTTACGGCGGACATGTAATTTCTCTTGGAGCTGGCAACCACGATGCTGTTATCTCTGCACTCAAAGCATTTCCTCAAGGATTACAGTTTGGTGGAGGAGTAATACCTGATAATGCTGCTACTTATCTTGATGCTGGAGCAAGCCATGTTATTGTAACCTCTTTTGTCTTTTCAGGCGGCAATATTGATATGGATAAACTTCAGCGTTTGGTGAACAAAGTTGGAAAAAAGAATCTTGTTCTTGATCTTAGCTGCCGCAAAAAAGATGATAAATTTTGGATTGTTACAGACAGATGGCAAAAATTTACTAAAGTTGCTGTAACTGAAAAGAGTCTTGAGCAGTTTGCTGAGTATTGTGATGAGTTTCTTGTTCATGGAGTTGATGTTGAGGGAAAAATGGGCGGGGTTCAGTCTGATCTTGTCGAGCTTCTCGGTAAATACTCTCCAATACCAGTAACCTATGCAGGCGGTGTGAAATCATACTCTGACCTTGACCTTGTTAAAAATATTGGCTGTAATCGCGTTGATCTTACAATCGGCAGTGCCCTTGATATATTTGGCGGAACAATACAATACAAAGATGTGGTTAGATGGCATAAATCTAATCAGCTATAATAGCCTGATTAGATTAGGATAATATTTCTAATCAAGTGCATTTACAATGAAGATATTATAAAGATGCGAAAATCAAAAAAAGAAGAGTTCTATCAAGAAGAGGCAGATTGGGAACAAGAAGAAGAGAGACCAAGCAGAACTCAGAAGAAAAAAGCTGCACAAAATCTTCAAAAGATTGGAGAGATTCTTGTAACAATGCCGGCATCTGAAATAGATAAGTTAGAGCTTGATAAAGAATTAAAAGATGCAATACTCATGACAAAAAACATAAGCAAGCATGGAGCAAAAAAACGGCAGATGCAATATATTGGCGTACTTATGAGAGAACTTGACACTAACTCTCTTACCTCTATAATGGAAAAAATCCCCCTTCTTAATAAATCCTGATGTTTCTCCCTACAACCCAAAAAGAGCTTTCATCGCTTGGCTGGAAACGCCTTGATGTCATTCTTATTACAGGCGATACCTACATTGACTCTCCGTTTATGGGAGCTGCTGTTATCGGCAAGATGCTTGCTAAACACGGATTCAAAGTTGGGATTATTGCACAGCCAGATATAGACTCTGACAAAGATATCACAAGGCTTGGCGAGCCTTCTCTGTTTTGGGGAATAAGCTCTGGTGCGGTTGATTCAATGGTCTCTAACTACACAGCTTTGAAAAAGAGGCGTAAAACTGATGACTACACGCCGGGCGGGATTAACAACAGAAGACCAGATCGGGCGGTAATTGCCTACACCAATCTTGTCAGACGCTATTTTAAAAAAACATGCCCGATTGTTCTGGGCGGTATTGAGGCAAGTTTAAGAAGAGTCTGCCATTATGACTTTTGGTCAGACAGCGTCAGACGCTCAATTTTATTTGATGCAAAGGCTGATTATCTGATTTATGGGATGGCAGAATCTACGGTGCTGGAGCTTGCAATAGCTTTTAAAGAAAAAAAGAGGTGCTCTGAAAAAAATCTCTCTGAAATTCATAAAATCAGAGGGCTTTGTTATATTTCAAACATTTTACCACCTTATAGCTTTCTCGCAAACAGTTTGCCACATAAAAATTTATCATCTTATGATTACCAACCATCTTTCAAATATCTGCTCCTTCCTTCTTATGAGATTGTAAAGCAAGATAAAGATAAATTTGCTGAAAGTTTTAATATTTTTTACAAAAATAGCGATCCTCTTAACGCTAAAGGTTTTGTAC
This sequence comes from uncultured Desulfobacterales bacterium, assembly GCA_964425195.1. Taxonomy (GTDB): domain Bacteria; phylum Desulfobacterota; class Desulfobacteria; order Desulfobacterales; family Desulfobacteraceae; genus Desulfamplus. The sequence goes on along the minus strand of CAYRLG010000003.1, from coordinate 181,573 downwards.
AAAAACACGATTCAAGATACCTTGTTCACAATCCCCCAGCATTTTATCCTGATACAAAAGGAATGGATGAGATTGCATCTCTCAAATTTGAGCGAGATATTCACCCATATTACAGGCAATTTGGCAAAGTAAAAGCCCTTGATACGATTCAATTTTCCGTATCTACTCATAAAGGTTGTTATGGAGAGTGTAATTTTTGCTCTATTGCTCTTCATGAAGGCAGAACTGTAAGATGGAGAAGTGAAGAGTCTATTTTAAATGAGATAGAGGAACTAACACACCACCCAGATTTTAAGGGTATAATTTCTGACGCAGGGGGTCCTACTGCCAATATGTATGGTTTTGAGTGTAAAAAAAAGTTAGATTATGGAGCGTGTCAGGATAAACGTTGTATTTTCCCTTCTGTTTGTAAAACCCTTAAGCCTGATCACTCAAAACAGATAGGGCTTTTGGAAAAGATAAGAAAAATAAAAGGTATAAAAAGGGTTTTTGTGGCATCTGGCATAAGATATGATCTTATGTTTGCTGATAAAAAATTTGGCATGAAATATCTGGAGACTATTGTAAAAGAGCATGTTTCAGGACAGTTAAAGGTTGCACCAGAGCATATTCAGCCACATTTGCTTGAACTTATGGGTAAATCAGACAACTCTTATCTGCTTGATAACTCTAATCTAATAGTTAATACAACAAGAAATAAAAGTAAATCAAGCGTTTCTCATCTATCTGATAACTCAGCTCTTTTAGAGTTTAAAAAAAGATTTGACGCACTATCTCAAAAAGTTGATAAGAGACAGTTTTTAACCTATTATCTTATGGCTGCCCACCCTGGCTGCACACTTGATGATATGAGACAGCTTAAAAAATTTGTCCATCAGAAACTTCATATTACACCAGAACAGATTCAGATTTTCACTCCAACTCCATCAACATATTCAACTTTGATGTATTACACCGAAAAGTGTCCATTTACAGAAAAAGAACTTTTTGTTGAAAAAAATCTCAAATATAGAGAGGAGCAGAAAAAAGTGATAACACAAAACAATCTATCTCAATCAGAAAGGAGTAAAATTGTAAGTGTTCAGCAACAGATTAAAAAACAGAGTCAGAACATAGGTTCGATAAAACAAAATTTGGTGAAACAGAAGATAAAGAAGAGATAGATGTCATACAAATTTGATCTCAAAAACTATAAAAGAGTCATAAACGTAAGCCTTCCTTTAGTGTTGAGCATGGGTTCGACAACTGTCATGGAATTTACGGATCGTGTATTTTTGGGTAATCACTCCTTAGATGCATTAGCAGCCGCAACTCCAGCAGGTATAACATCCTTTCTTTTTGCCTCATTTTTCTTAGGGGTTGCAGGGTATGTTAATGTATTTATTGCTCAATATACAGGTTCTGGTAATAACCAGGGAGTTGGAGCATCTTTGTGGCAGGGGATATATTTTGCTATTTTAGGTGCAATTTTTATGTCTATACTCGCAATATTTGCAGTTCCAATATTTTCATTTATAGGGCATGAGCCTTATATTCAGCAGCTTGAGGTGACATATTTTAGGATTATTTCTATTGGTGCAGGGGTAAGCCTTACTGGTGCAACTCTATCATGTTTCTATTCAGGCAGAGGTCTCACCCGAATAGTTATGTTGATCCATATAGCTGGAACTATGTTTAATATTCCACTTGACTATGCTCTTATAAATGGTAAGTGGGGTTTCCCACAGCTTGGTATAAAAGGTGCAGCAGTTGCTACGGTTAGCTCTTGGATTCTTATTACATCTATATTTGCAATTTTAATATTTACCAAAAAAAATAATCAAGAGTTTCATGTTTTCGACAAAAGATCGTTTAATCGAGATCTATTTATGCGTCTTATGAAATACGGGGTTCCAGGAGGAGTCCAACTCTTTCTTGATATTTTGGTCTTTACCTTTTTTGTTCTTATGATAGGGCAACTTGGCAGGACAGAGCTTGCAGTTACCAATCTTGTTCTTTCAATAAATGGACTCTCATATATGCCGATGTGGGGCTTTTCGGTTGGTGTGAGCACACTTGTTGGTCAGGCAATGGGGAAAAAGAGACCTGAAGATGCGGTAGTTGCTGCTAAATCAACAGCTCATATTGCATTGATTTATGTCTCTTGTTTAATCTTAATATTTCTTTTTAAACCTGAGCCACTTGTAAACATATTTCTTTCCAATAACCTGCCAATAGATGAAAAGGAGGCAATTGTGGCAATGGGCACGGTTTTGCTTAAATTTGTTGCTCTTTATCTTCTGTTTGACTCTTTAATTATTATCTATACTGGAGCTTTGAAAGGGGCTGGAGATTCTCAATTTATAATGTTTAGCATTATCGCTTCAAGCACTGTTTTTCTTTTTATTCCTCTTTGGTTTGGCATGAAGAGTTTTGGAATGGGTCTATATTTTGCGTGGTCATGTATTACAACATATTTAGTGGTTCTATTTATCATGGTGATAGCAAGATATAACAACGGCAAGTGGAAGGAGATAAGAGTTATTGAGTATTAACAAAGTAGCAATATTTTATATCAGGAGATAAAAATAGTTGAAAATTAACTGGCAAATTAACAGACAACTTAATATCGAGAATCAGCTTGCAAAAAAGGTGGTGTGGTATCACCTTCCTGAATGTGGACACCAAAAAGATACCTTAGAACTATTATGTGAAGAGCCACTTTCTATAAATGTACAGGGAAATACCTATAGTGTAATTATGAGAACTCCGGGAGAGGAGCTTTCTCATGCTGCTGGTTTTTGCTTTGCAGAGGGTATTGTTGATAAATTAGAAGATATTGTTGATATTGCTTTATGCGATGGAGAAGACTCTAATGTAGCTGCGGTGATGTTATCTAAAGAGAGATTTTGCAAAGTATCTCATCTGCTTGAAAAAAAGGGTTATGTAAGTCAAACAAGCTGTGGTATCTGCGGAAGGGGGATAATTGATGAGTTGACAGAAATTTTAAAGCCTGTTCCAAACTCTATTACAATTTCGTTTGAGCAGGTTATGGATATTGTCAATAGGATGAGTGGAATTCAGCTTCTCAGAAAACGATGCAAATCTTCCCACTGTGCAATGATACTTGATCGTAACCATAACATAATCTCGAGTGCTGAAGATGCTGGCAGACACAACTCATTAGATAAGGCTATTGGAAAACTTTTTCTTGCAGGAGAACTAACTCATGCTTCTATTGCCTTGATATCTTCAAGAGCAAGTTACGAGATGATCCAAAAATGTGTTAGGGCTGGTATTGAGCTTGTAATTAGCATGTCAAGACCTACAGCTTTAGCATGTGAGTTAGGAGAGCGTTTTGGAATAACCCTTGCCGATGTCAGAGACAAGGGTCTTTTGGTGTTTACCTGTAATGAGAGAATAGGTTGAACGACTCTTTTAAACTCACGCAATCATATTTATGATAGTGCCTTTCATCTCATTATCAGTTTGAATAGTTTTTACATTTGCACCATAAGCAGACTGGTAGTTGATCATGCTTGTAAATTCAGTGGCAAGATCAGTATTAGAAAGCTCTTTTGTGGCGCCATTACTCTGTGTGACAAGAGAACCTTGAGCGGAATTCATGCTCAAGGAGACCTTAACTCCTCCGTCACTCCCTTCATTCATTACTGCTCTGCTGCTTTTAAAGTTGTCTGACTCAACGTTTGCAACATTGTTAGCGGTAACCGCTGTTGCTGTACCAAATGCTTTGAGTGCCTGAGTACTACTATTAATAGAAGATACCATAACCCCTCCTTTCAGTTTTTAATTAACCCCATTTCAGAACTTCTCTGTAAAGAGGGGAAAACTTAAATCTTACTTCCCCAATTAATTAGTGAGATGAAGTTAAAAAAACTAATTTAGAGACTGCTTAAGATATAAGCCTGTTTTATTATAATATCGTCACTGCTATTTTACAACCTTAACCATTTTTTTGAACAGATCGCCTTCAGCAGCTTTCATAAGCTCAAAAATTATCATCTCTGTTGTTGTTTCTGCCCCACCGGCTTGAACAATGCGTCTTATTCCAACCTCTTTATTCTCTCTTTTTCTTGATGATACACAATCTGTAACCACCTGTACATCGTATCCTTTACTTAGTAAATCCAAAGATGTTTGATATACACATATATGGGCTTCTATACCAACCACAAGTATCTGCTTACGGTTAATGGTTTTAAGTTGCTCTATAAATTTTTCATTACCGCAGCAGCTAAAAGATTTTTTGGGAATTGCTTTTACATCAGGCATCAGCTCACCCATAAGGGTTGCCACTTCGGGAATGGTAGCTCCTAATTTTTCAGGAAGCTGTTCAACCCATATTGTTGGAATTTCTAAGATTGACATCCCTTTAATCAAAGTTTGAAGAGAGTCAAATAGCTCATCTTTATTGTACATCAACTGGGCGAGCTTCCCTTGAACATCAATAATAACTAATACACTATTTTCCTTTGAAAACATCATAGTTCTATCTCCTTATGTTTCTATCTTTTTTGTTTGATACTGTTATAAACAATATTAAAACTCTGTTTTTGTCTCTATTTACTTAAAAATAGTACCATATTGTCTCATAGTCAGATATATCCTCTCCAGCTTCCCCTAATCTAATAAGATAGTCAAGTATAGGGATATCTTGCCCAATATGTGTTGAGATATTTCTGGTAATATTTTTTTCCCAAGGATGAAATTCATATAGTCTTGTTCCATCAGGAAGAATTGAGATTAAATCTCTATGCTGACGAGCACGAAGGTAATTTTTTCCCATTCCGGGTACATTATAAACAGCCTCATCTGTGCGCAAAATACCCGGAAGTAGTCTTGCCTCCTCTTTTTGCTCTTGCAGCAATCTTGCTATAGGAACACGATACTCTAAAGTCTCCTCTTTTCCTTTTGTATTGAAGGTGTAGTAAGGCTCTACTCCAATATTGGTAAGAGTTTTTCTAAGATAGGCAGCTTCAAATCGCCTTGATATAAAGAATGTATAAACAAGCTGATTAAAAACAGAGATCGATTTACTTCTTAGCATATTGACAGCTTTTGCTGTTTCTGGAGTAATTTCATAAGGGTGTTGGATGTGTGTTACAACTGAAATCTGACATTTTCCAGATTGTCTGTATTTATCAATAATGTTAGTAAGATTCTCTGTAATTCTCATTGGAGCAGTAACAAGAGTTCTTGTTCCGATACGAATTCTCTCTACTGAAGGTATTGCCGCAACGCCAGAAAGAATTCTCTCAAAATTATCATCATCCATTCCAAGAGGGTCTCCTCCTGTAATAAGAACTTCATAAATGGAAGGGTGCTCTTTAATCCATTTTAGTGCATCATTGATTTTATCTTCAGAAGCCATTGCACCTGGCATCATAGCATCTTCTATCTCCCAGTTTCTTTGGCAATAGACACATATCTGAGGACAGGTATTAAACGGTTTAAAAATACATATAGATGGATAACGTCTTGTTATCAAATCTACTGGTGATGTGTCAGTTTCCCGCATAAAATCAAGGCATGATCTCTCTTTTTTATCGTATTCAGATATCTGCTCTACATAACTTAAAGGTGGAAGAACCTGTGCTCTTATTGCACAATCTCTTCTAACATCAGGCTCTTCGTCCATAAGAGATAGATAATATGGAGTTATTCCAAATGGGATACGAACCGTTTTTGCCATTATCAAAGAGCGTGCCTGATCAGAAGTTAAGTTTACAAGTTGCTCAATCTGTTCAGCGTTTCTCATAACATTACTATATTGCCATCTCCAGTCGTACCAATCATCTAATGAAGCATTAAGTATTTTAATAATGCGATCTCGTCTTTCATCTCTTCGTTTCACTGAGGTACTGTCAAGACCGTCAGAATAGTGATTCATATAGCGTTTAAACTCTTCTGACAAAGTATCAAGCTGATTGCTGCGCTCTATGGCAGCTTCTCTTCCCTCAAGCTGGCTTGAAATAAGGTGTGAGTCTGCAAATCTGGGTCGTGGTCCTCTCCCATGCAATCCCATAAAAAGATAGAAAAGCTCTGCATAAAATGCTGGCATTAAATCTGGTCTTGGTATGTTGTAAGCTATATCAGATATTGCCTGAGCAACAGAAAATTGAGCTTTTTCTTCAGAACGTAGTGTAAACATAAGGTTAATAACTTGGGCACAATCTCGAACACGGATAAGTTTTCCTTCACTCAACGAAACAAAATCGTTGAATGTCTCATACTGCATCGCGTGAACATACTCTGCTGCTCTTTTACGAAAATCATCGATATTGTTGTATTGACGTGCAATATCAAAAATTTCAGGAATTTTTGATAAGAGATATTCTGGACAATATTTATCAGTATTAATCATAATCTTCTTTTCCTCTTGATTTACCTTTGCAATTTGATTTAACTGTTAAGTCTATTTTACAGTTAAAGGTTAAGAGTTAATATGTTATAATAGAAACGGAATTTATAGAGATGTATAGTATAATTTAGTATATTTGATATGCTATAGCTTATTAATGTATTATTTATGCGTATAAATAATGCTAAAGTGTTACAACTAAAGCATTGCAACCAAGATAGCACAAAAAATAAATATATATCAACTACTAATAAAATCCCTACAGTTACAATAAGGTCTTGTAGAAGTTTTGTTTTTTTCTTGCATATATCCCTTGAACCAAATTTGAAAGAGAACTTGATAAGGAATTTATTTACTATGAAAAGTATAAAAAGATATGTAGGTGCAGTGGATCAGGGAACCACAAGCACTCGATTTATCATATTTGATCATGGTGGCAATATTGTTGGTATCGATCAAAAAGAGCATCGTCAAATATTTGAAAAACCGGGTTGGGTTGCTCATGATCCTATGGAGGTATGGGGCAATACTGCGGCAGTTATTCAAGGAGCTCTTGCCAAATCTGGAATTTCAGGAGAAGAACTTGCTGCTGTTGGGATCACCAATCAAAGAGAGACCTCTCTTGTTTGGGATAGAGATACCGGAAGACCATTTTATAATGCTATTGTATGGCAATGTACACGAACAGACTCAATATGCGAAAGACTCATAAAAGAGGGGGGGCAAGATAGATTTAGGGCAAAAACAGGTCTTCCAGTTGCAACATATTTTTCAGCCCCTAAGATTAGATGGGTATTGGATAATGTTAAAGCTGCAAAAGAGGCGGCTTTAAAAGGCAATGCCATGTTTGGTACTATGGATTCGTGGGTCATTTGGAATCTTACCGGTGGTATTAAAGGAGGTTCTCATGTTACTGACGTAACTAATGCAAGTCGTACCATGCTTATGGATATTGCAACATTAAAGTGGGATAAGGAGATTTTAAAGATACTCGATATTCCCGATTCTCTACTTCCTCGTATTACGCCATCATCTGACAGCAGAACATGGGGAATAACAAGAAAAGAGGGACCTCTTGGAGCAGAGATACCTGTGTGTGGAAATCTTGGGGATCAGCAGGCAGCTCTTTTTGGTCAGACCTGTTTTGAGAAGGGAGAGGCAAAAAACACATACGGAACAGGATGTTTCATGCTTCTAAACACCGGCAATAGAGCTGTGCAGTCAAAGCATGGACTTTTAACTACACTTGGTTACCAGATAGGAGATGAAAAACCGATATATGCTCTTGAAGGTTCTGTTGCTATGGCTGGGGCATTGGTTCAGTGGGTTCGAGACAATCTTCAGATGATCCGTAGTGCTCCTGAAATTGAAACACTTGCCTCATTAGTAGAGGATAATGGAGGTGTCTATTGTGTTCCTGCATTTTCAGGGCTATTTGCCCCTTATTGGAGAGCAGATGCTCGTGGCGTAATTGTTGGGCTAACCAGATATGCTAATAGAAACCATATTGCAAGAGCTGTTCTTGAAGCAACTGCCTATCAGACAAAAGATATTGTTGATGCAATGAATTTAGATTCTGGAGTTGAGCTTACAACACTTAAAGTTGATGGTGGTATGGTTAAAAACAGACTGCTTATGCAGTTTCAATCAGATATTCTAAATGTTCCAGTTATTCGTCCAAAGACTACAGAGACAACCGCACTTGGTGCAGCATACGCAGCTGGTATTGCTGTAGGTTTTTGGAGAGGAGTTGAGCAGTTAAAGGCAAACTGGTCAATTGACTCTATCTGGCAACCTAATATGGATGAAAAGAGAAGAGTAAAAGGCTATTCAGGCTGGAAAAGAGCTGTAGAAAAAACTCTAAACTTAGTGGATAATAGCTAATAACATAATAATTCACTGTGATATATTTGCTTGTTAAATAAGGAGATAACTCAATGGAAAAACATTTTATGATAACAGTTTCAGATGATAAAAGCTGTCTGTCTGCTGCCAGATTTGCAGGTTATTTTTTTTCAGATAAGCAAGAGATAAAAGCAACTCTTTTCACTACTGCTCCTAAACCTCCTCTGCTTTGGGAGACGGAGCGTTCTCTTGAAGCCGATATTCATCAGCAAGAGCAGCGAAAACAGATTCGCACAGAAATGTTAACAGCTTTGGAGAATGCAAAAACAGTATGTACTGATTTAGGATTTCTTGTTGATAACGTGAATACCAAAATTCAGGAGAGAATATTTTCAAAAGTATCTGATATTATACAGGAGGGGGAAAAAGGGCTTTATGATGCTGTTCTTATTGGTCGCAGAGGTTTATCAATGCTTGAAAAAATCTTTGATGAGAGTGTAAGTGAAGAGTTGTTTAAGCAGACTTTTGCTTTCCCATTGTGGCTATGCCGCTCTGCTGAACCTGATAGAAAAAATGTTTTACTTTACGTTGACGGTTCAGAGACCTCTTACAGAATGGCTGATCATGTTGGGTTTATCCTTGGCAGAGATAATAGGCATCGTGTCACAATCTTTATTATGGATGATAAGAGAAGTGCAGCTAAGATTCTTGATAAAACAGTTGAACAGCTTAAAAATAATCAATTTTCTGAAGAGCTAATTGAGACTATGATCTTTGAAAAGGGTAATTTGGCAAAAATGATATTAGAAGAGGCAGATAAAAAAAGATATGCTGCTGTCGCTTTAGGCAGATCTGGCGGAGAGAGCAATCCTTTAAAAAGAATCTTTAAAGGAGAGGTCTGTTACACACTGTTTAAAGAGATAGAGGGGGCAGCTCTTTGGGTCTGCTATTGAACAAGTGCTAACTAATGGTATTTAATAGAGAAAAATTTAAACGTACAGAGCTGTTACTTGGGTCAAATGCAATGGATAGACTTGAAGAGTCAATAGTTACTGTGATAGGACTTGGAGCTGTAGGCTCTCATGCAATTGAAGCACTTGCAAGAAGTGGGATTGGTAAGTTACAGATTATTGATTTTGATGCTATTGGCATTAGTAACTTTAACCGTCAGCTTCTTGCATTAGAGTCTAATATTGGTCGCCCCAAAGTTGATGTTGCCTTTGAGCGGTTAAAGCAGATAAATCCGGACATGCAAATTGAGTGTTTTAATACACTTTGCCATAAAGAGAATTTTGACCACGTATTTAGCTCTGGCACTGATGTTGTAGTTGACGCAATTGACAGCCTTAATCCAAAAGTCAATATTTTATATGAGTTAGTTAAAAGAGAGATACCTGTAGTTTCAAGCATGGGAGCTGCTCGCCGCAAAGATATTACAGCCATAAAGACGGGTGATATTTCAGAAACAGAAGGGTGTCCATTAGCAAAATCGGTCAGAAAAAGACTTAGAAGAATGGGAATTGATAGAGGTATTCACTGTGTCTATTCTACAGAGATTGCAAAAAAAGATAGTGTCTCTAATATCCTTGAAGATAACTATTTTGATAGTGGTAGGCTTAGAAATCCAATGGGAAGCCTCTCGATGATAAGCGGTATTTTTGGCTATATCGCTGCTCTTGAGGCAATTAAGATTATTTTAGACGATCTTGTTGATTGGTAAAATTTTATATTTAAGCGGTAATATTACATTTGAGCATTAAGTTGAGAAAAGATGGGAAAAGATAATATATTTGCATCTAAAAGTGATCCTGTAGATGCTTTTGAATTTAACGAAGAAGTTACATCAGTGTTTGATGACATGATTAAACGTTCTGTCCCTCTCTATATGGAGAGTCTTAAAAGACAGTGTCAACTTACATCACATTTTTATAAAAAAGGGACAAAGATTTACGATCTGGGCTGCTCTCATGGCAATCTTGGTTTTATAATAGATGAAGAATTTGCAGGTAAGCCATATAAAATGGTTGCGGTTGATAGCTCTGCCCCCATGATTGAGAAATATAGAAATAGGCTTAAACAAAAAAACGCTATTCCTGATTCCAAGCCAATTAATAACAGCATTGATAAACCTAACAATATTGATCTTATTTTGGCTCTTGCAGAGGAAATTGTAATATCAAACGCATCAGTTGTTATTGTAAATCTTACTATGCAGTTCATTAAACCGTTAAAAAGAGATGATTTTATTAAAGGAATTTATAATGGTTTAAATAAGGGGGGTGCTCTTCTGTTGACTGAGAAAATAATCCATAAAGAGACTCTCATATCTGAGCTTGAGCAAGATTTTTATAAAAAATTCAAATTGGAGAATGGGTATTCAGAACTTGAAATAAGTAGAAAAAGGGAGGCACTTGAAAATATATTGATTCCAGAGACTATTGAGGAACATATTAAAAGGATTAAATTGGCAGGATTTAATACAGTGGATGTTTGGCTTAAGTGGTTTAATTTTGCATCAATGATTGCCATCAAGTAGTATTTTCAATAATGTAGTTTTACGGTCTAAAACTTACAAAAATGGATTTTATCTAATCCTCATTTCTATTATACATAATTTTTTTAATAAAAAATAATTTTTAATGTCCTGTAATTAATATGTTTTTTTATATTTACTCTTTAAAAATAGATAGATAGCTTCGCATCTGGTATTATCCTTGCTACATATACCTTCAAAAAGTAAGTGTCATAAAAAATTAACAACTATTTAATTAATTAATCATTTAAATTACTATTTGAAGGAGAGGTATAAAGAGATGAATGTACTAACCAGATACAACTCAAAACATGAAAAAACAGCTATAAACAGTTTTTTGCCTGAAAAGATAAGACGACTATTTAGAGAGACAAAAAAGATATACAGAATAACACCTCTAAATAAAGCACTATTGATAATGTTTCTCTCAATACTTTCTGTAGGGAGTGCTTTTGCAGCAGAAGAGGTAGCAACTATAAACTCTGGCGATACATCTTGGATTATTGTTGCAACCGCACTTGTTATGGTTATGACGCCTGCAGGACTTGCACTCTTCTACGGTGGTATGTCCCGCTATAAAAACCTTTTGAACACTTATGCAATGACATTCATGGCGTATTGTGTAGGAAGCGTTGTCTGGGTAATGTGGGGATACACAATAGCATTTGGACCTGATAAGGGTGGAATAATAGGAGGATTTGACCACTTTCTCCTCTCTGGTATTACGCCGGCTGGCATAACAGGCACAATACCAACGTTAGTTTTTGTAGTATTTCAGATGACATTTGCATGTATTACAGTGGCTTTAGTGCTCGGTTCTGTAGTCGATAGAATGAAATTTTCATCATGGCTCATATTTCTTGTTCTATGGATAACTGTTGTATATGCTCCTGTTGCCCACTGGGTATGGGGCGGAGGCTGGATGGCTAAGATGGGTGCTCTCGACTATGCAGGCGGTAATGTTGTACATATAAATGCGGGTATTGCTGGTCTTGTGCTTGCCCTTGTTTTAGGGAAAAGAGTTGGTTATGGTTCTGAAGCTATGTTCCCTTCAAGCGTTGCATTGACTGCCCTTGGTGCAGGTCTATTATGGTTTGGGTGGTTTGGATTTAATGCAGGAAGCAGGCTTGCTGCTGACGGTGTTGCAGCCTCTGCATTTCTTGTAACCAACAGTGCTGCTGCTGCCGGTGGAATCGCATGGATGCTCATCGAGTGGTTTCATACTAAAAAACCGACTCTGCTTGGAATAGCATCAGGAGTTGTGGCTGGGCTTGTAGCAATAACTCCGGCATCAGGATTTGTAAACCTTGCATCATCACTTGTTATTGGTTTGGTTGCAGGTATAATAGGTTTTTTCAGCGTATCTATACTTAAACGTAAAATGGGATATGATGACTCCTTAGATGCCTTTGGTGTTCACGGCGTATGCGGAATATGGGGAGCAATTGCAACCGGCATCTTTGCTGATCCCTCTATTACTGAAGGTGCTGCTGGTCTTCTTTATGGAAATGCTGGGCAGGTATGGACACAGTTAGTATCTATAGTTGCAACAGCAGCCTACAGTGCAGTTGCAACGCTGGTTGTAGTATATATCACACGTGCTATCACATCTGGCATAAGAGTTGATAAAGATGATGAAATCACAGGTCTTGACAGCTCGGTTCATGGTGAGAGAGCATTTGAGATGTGATAAATAACTCCCCCCTATTATTATAATAAGTAAAACCCACCGCCAGAGGCGGTGGGTAGTCTGAGTCACAAACAAGTTTTTTACTATCAGAACAACTTCGGAGTAATGGTAGTCCTGCATTTGAATGATGATGATTTTTCTGATAATGATTATGAATCATTCCCCTGCAGGAATAGTCCGTGTAACACAAGTGTCAGAAAGTTGGCTGCAAAATTATGTAAACGGCAAATATAAAGCAATTCCTCAAAAAATAAATGCTGCGGTTAAAAAAAGTCGTCTCACAGTAGAGTGCGATGAAATGTGATCATTTGTAGATAACAAGAAAAATAAAAAATGGATCTGGTTAGCTATAGACAGAAAGACCCGTGAAGTTATAGGTGTTCATGTAAGCAGTTGAGATAGCTCTGGAGTGGAGCACAATCTCTATCGGCATGTGCTGTATGCTATACAGAACCTGATTGCAGGACTACCAATATATGTTATATCCTGCATTCAGCGCACATTGACTCAATATGTCTGCTGTTTGTTTTATATCTCACTATACCAACAGATATCACAATTCCCCCTACTGGAATACAGATAATGCCTATAATTTTAAACCATATCTCTTGAGAGAAATGGATAAAAGTTACTCCAGCCAATATCAGCGATATTCCTGCTCGTAAGTATGCCAATAGTGTCCGTTCATTTGCTAAATGAGTCCTTTTTATTGCCAGCTCATCACGCATCTCAGTTTTATTTACTGGATTATATGCTTCATTTTCTATCATTATTGCCGCTTATCAATTTAAATTATATTATTTTACAAAAGGATAGCTGACCACAAATCTAACAGCTATCAAAATAGTAAGCCATGCTAATATCATGGTAATAAAGGTATGGCTGAAAAAATGATCTCCTATTAGCATCTTATAAATCCCCATACTCCACCCCACAGTCATTGATGATAATAAGGCTAATTTTCTATTTTTACTGCTTTTAAATACAAAGAAGAGCGATAAAAGTGCAAATCCTCCGCTTGCATGACCTGCTGGAAAACACTCTATCTTTTCCTTTTGATAAAAATCTGAAGGGTATGAATCAAATACTTTTACGTAAGGGTAACAGCCGTTAAAATCAACTATATTTTTAGGGCACGGGGTATTTGTAACCATTTTTAACCCACCGATTACAGAAGGAACCGCAACTGCTGAAATAACCACTATTAACAAACCTCTTTTATAATCTTGAATAAATTGCTTTTTCCTGAAAATAATCAGAGATATTAGAATAGCTGCTGCAAATATAATTAATCCTATCTTAATGCCATCATAAAAAATAAATTTTAAAACTGCGTTATTACGGTTAATTATCCATTCATTTAAATTAGAATCATAAAAGTATTTCTGTATCATTAAATCAATATTTGTCATCTCAAATAGAAACATGGAAGCAAAAAGAATAATCGATGTGATAATCAGCCATTTATTAAGCAAACTTTTGTTAAATGCCTTATACGGGTTGTTCCATAGTTTGTACTGGGTATTGTTAGAGTTAATCGTCATTTTTCTTAATCCAGCTAATCATCATCTTTATCATCAATATGATCAATAATATCCATCTCTTTTATATAAACAGATGTTTGGATTTCCATCAAACCTAATATCGTATGCAAGAGATTATCATGAGAATATCTGTTATTAACTTTATCTTTAAGGGTGTTGAAGTTAACCTCCTCTTTATCAAAGCTATCTCCAAACCAGATAATACATGGGATATGTTTCTGCGTGTCAGGTGCAATTAAATTTGGAAGACCGTGAAGATATATACCTTTTTCACCAAGAGACTCCCCATGATCTCCTATATAAAACATTGCTGTTTCAAAATTTTCATTATTAGTGTTAAGAAAATCAATCACTTTTGATAAAAAGTAGTCTGTGTATAATATTGCATTGTCATAAGCATTATTAATTTCCTCTTTTGTACAATCTTCTAATTGATTGCTCTTACAGACAGGGGTATATTTTTCAAAAGCAGGCGGATATCTTTTATAATATGCTGGTCCATGATTGCCCATCTGGTGGAGCAGAATAAAAATATCACCCTGATTATGCGAATTAATATATTCTTGCAAGTTGGAAAGCATTCCTTCATCTCTGCACTCAATATCGCATATCGGGTTTGTTTCAGGTGTTTTGTAGTCTTGATAAGTAACCCTCAATGCAACTCCTTTGGAATCAGAATTGTTATCTCTCCAAAGAACATTGACTCCTGCCCGTTGTAAAATATCAAGAAGGTTTTCTGTTGAATCTCCTTTCTCATTGGTAAAATTAGATTGACCATAAATTGAAAACATACATGGAACAGATACTGCTGTTGATGTACCGCAAGACCAGAAATCTGAAAATGTAATAAGATTTTTTTTTGTTTTAAGCAGAGGATTGGTCTCTCTGTTATACCCGTTTATAGAAAATCTATCAGCTCTTGCTGCCTCACCAACCACAAGGATAATCAACTCTCTTTTTATATCGCTTGGAGGTATTTTTGCGTCTAAACCAATCTGCTTAAGAGTAACTGTAATGCTGCTTTTGTAAATTTTACTGATATATTTTCCTGTTGAATAGATATAGTAGGTAGGATTTGTATAATACCGTAAAGGTTTGTGCTCTCTAAAAAAAGATGCATAAAAATTACCAAAAATTAAAATAACAGCACCAATAAAGAGAAGAGAGATTAAAGAGAGCTTTAATCTTGAAATAAACTCCTTTTTAAACGTGTTATATACAATATCAGCCTTATAAACTAATGTTGACGGAATGATACCCAATAGAAAAAAATATACAGCCATTTTTAGACTCATCAGGTCTATCGATTCAGCCATATCTGTTTGAACAATATTTTGAATCATTGTGTGATCTATAACCACATTATAGCTGTCCATAAAATAGCTGGTGAAAGAAGATATTAAAAGCAAAAGAATCAAAATCGGCTTGGTCGTATGCTTATAGCAGACAAGAGAAAGAAGAAAAATAATAACTAATGTCAGTACAACTGCTAATGAGATCAAAAAAGGGAGGTTTTTTGAGGTAACAGGATAGATTTCAATAACATTTGAGAAAAAAGATATGTTTCCAAATACTACAAAGAATATGGATAGTAAGATAATAAGTTTTGATGTCGTTGTCTTCATAATTGTATAACCAATAATAACCTCACTTTTAATTTATAAAGTAACCTTACTCGACAAAATTAAACTTAATTCGACATCTCAGTACCTAAAGATGGAACAGGTAATGGACGCAAACATGGAACATGCACTAATGTTCTCTCAAGGTTTCAGCGTCTGCCTTTTCTTAACCATTCCCATAACAGAATAGATAAGTTGTGCAGCCGCAAAATCTGAAGCATGATCTCCCTCAACTGGAGCAAGCTCAACAAGATCAAAACCTACCACATCTCTTTCTGAAATAATTTTTTCAAGCAGAGTTAAAGTATCATACCAGCCAAGCCCTCCCGGAACTGGTGTGCCGGTTGCACGAATCACGGAGGGATCAAGCCCGTCAACATCTAAGGTTATATAAATCTTTTTAGGGAAACCAACTGGCAGGAGATTGTCAAAATCGCAAACAGCTTTAACTCCGTGCAAGTAAATATCTTTAGCATCAAGAAATGAAATATTTTTCTCTATTCTAAAAACCACCTCTTCGTAAGAGATTGCACGAACGCCAATTTGAAACAGAGGAATATTAAGATCATCAACCGCACGCCGCATTACGCAGGCATGGCTTAAACGCCTTCCCTGATAGCTCTCTCTAAGATCAGCATGTGCATCAATTTGAATAATACCAAATGGTTCTCGAATATTACCCAATAGATCATTGTGGTTACTACTATAACTTTTAGAATCAGGATTTGTTTTGGAATCTTTACAATCACAATTTGCTGATGATTTAATAAAATATTTTTTTAATGCCCGCAATGCTCCGAGTGTAACAGTATGCTCTCCGCCAAGCAGAACCGGAATTGTGTTGACTTCAGATATAACCCGCTTCTCAGAATTAATATGATTAAATGAAAGTGCTCTTGCGACAGCCTGTTCAATACGCCCAACAACAGTTTCAGCCTCACCTTTGCAATTAACTGGTGAAGCGGTATAAATACCTGAACGTAAAACAGAATCATAACGTTCTAAATAGGATTCTGCCTCTCTTGATGCCTGAAAATTGTCCCACACCTCAAGCTGATCTGATGCCTCAAGAATTGCCCGAGGTCCTGCTGCTGTGCCGTTGCCATAGGATACCGAAGATTCCATAGGTGCTGGAATTACATGAAAAAGAGATTTTGCTTCTGTGTTCCCATCTTTAAACAGCTCTGATTCTAAAAAGTTCAATTTTTACTCCTTATGACAACCTGTTTTTAAAATCCAAATATCCAAATGTTCTTACCATCTCAACGGTTTTGTCATCTTTTCCGACCAATGCAATAGATGGAAGCTGAACTCCGTTAAAGGTGTTTGTCTTTACCATTGAATAGATTGCCATATCTGTAAATACAAGTTTATCTCCAATATTAAGAGGCTCATTAAAGGCATACTCTCCGGCAACATCGCCGGCAAGACAAGATAAGCCTCCGATTCGGTAAAGATACTGTTTAGTTGTCTGTGTTGACGATTTAGTAGAATTGGCAGTTGTTTTATTTAGATTGGTAGTTAGATCATTTGGATTTTTGGAATTTAAAATATTTGGGCGATACGGCATCTCTAAAACATCAGGCATGTGTGCAGGAACACAACCATTAATGATTGCAATATCAATAGTAGGTTGGTTGGTTATAATGTTCTCTGTTATAATATCCAAAATTGCTGCCACAAAAAAACCTGCATTTAAAGCAACTGCCTCACCCGGTTCAAGATAGACCTGAACACCCCATTTCTGCTGAAAATCGTTTATAATTTTTTCAAGCAGCTTAATGTCATATCCGGGTCTTGTTATATGATGCCCCCCTCCAAAGTTGATATATCTCATCTTTGGAATAAACTCGCCAAATTTGGACTCTACAGCCTTTACCGTCCTCTCCAAACAGTCTGCATCCTGCTCGCAAAGATTATGCCAGTGCATTCCTGAAATTTTGCCAAGAATATCTTTGTTGTTATTTATAGCCTTAACAAAGTTGTCATATTTAACCCCAAGCCTTGAACCCGGGGCGCATGGATCATAAATTCGCACCGCACCTTCAGAATGCTCAGGATTTATTCTAATACCAAGCTCTATTCTTCTTCCAAGCTCTTCTGCTCTCCTCTTAACCAAAGGCTTGAACCTCTCAAACTGACCAAATGAGTTAAAAACTAAATGGTCTGTAGTTTCGCATAGATCAAGAATATCATGTTCAGAGTACGCAGCAGCAAAGGTGTGTACCTCTTTACAAAACTCCTCACGCCCAAGTCTTGCCTCATGTGGAGAGCTTGCACACACTCCGTCTAAATACTGCCGGATAAGTGGAAACACCCTGAACATTGAGAAGCATTTTAATGCAAGCAGAATCTTGCAGCCTGTATGCTCTTTTACTGATGCAAGTGTATCAAGATTTTTCTCAAGCAGAGATTCATCAACAACAAAGCAGGGGGTTTTTATCTGATTTGGATTAAAGTTTAATGTAGTATATTTCATGAATGTTAATTAAATTACTCTTTTTTATTGAAATATTCAGGATAAAGTTTGTGAGCACAATCTTGGCACAAACCATGACTAAATACTGCTTCAGAATGATCAGTTATATATTTCTCAATTGGTTCATATTGTCCTTCTAAATTTCTAATTTTTTTACATGATGCACATATCGGCAGAATACCTTCTAATATTTTTACCTCTTTTTGCAAAGCTCTTGTTTGAGATGCCAATATATCAATTAGATAAACATAGAAAGATAAAGCAGCTACTCTTAAAATAGCATTTATTATATCGAAGTATAAAAGATGAACTTCACCCCATAGAAAGTTAAAACAAATTCTTATAATGGGGAGAGATACAGCTAATCCGTATGCCTGAATTTTGCTGTTACTCCATGCAGCCATGGCAGCAGGGAATACATATAAGATAGGAAATTGAACATGTTTTCCAGTTATGTAATCAATGATAAGAACGATAACAGCAACTAATATAGAAGAAATATTACTATTTTCTATATAAAAATTCTCAATATATTTAAGGACAGTTATATCTTTCATTTAAGTTCATCCTTTATTATAGTTCTCAATTTAACTAATCATATATAGTTCACACTCCACGGAAGACCATACTTATTCAAAGCGTCCATAAACGGATCAGGATCAAACTCTTCCATATTCCAAACACCAGCCTTGTGCCATTTTTTCTGCAGCATCATCATTGCTCCAATCATTGCCGGAACGCCTGTTGTATAGGATATTGCCTGAGAGCCGACCTCTTTATATGACTCTTCGTGGCTGCAAATATTGTAGATAAAAATTTCTTTTTTCTTTCCATCTTTAACCCCTTTCATCAAGCAGCCGATACATGTGCGTCCCTGTGTCAAAGGTCCAAGGGAAGCTGGCTCTGGCAGCACAGCCTTTAGAAATTTAAGAGGAACAATCTTATTGCCCTCATACTCAACAGGATCAATGCGGGTCATGCCGACATTTTCTAAAACTTTTAAATGGGTGAGATACTGCTCAGAAAAAGTCATCCAGAATCTTGCACGTTTCAACCCTTTAAGATTCATCACTAATGATTCAAGCTCTTCGTGGTACAAGAGATAGCACTTTTTCTGCCCAATACCTTCAGGAAAATCGTAATTCATCGACCATGAGAGTGGATCTGTCTCTACCCAATCACCATGATCCCAAAATCTACCTCTTTGTGTAATCTCACGGATATTTATCTCTGGATTAAAGTTTGTGGCAAAGTGCTGTCCATGATTTCCAGCATTGCAGTCAATAATATCAAGCTCATGTATCTCATCAAAATGGTGCTTTTGTGCATAAGCACAAAAAACATTGGTAACTCCCGGGTCAAACCCAGAACCCAAAAGAGCCATAATGCCTTTTTCTTTGAATCTATCCTGATATGCCCACTGCCATTTATATTCAAATTTTGCAACATCAGGCGGCTCGTAATTTGCAGTATCTAAATAATCAACACCAGTTGCAAGACACGCCTCCATAAGCGGAATATCTTGATAAGGCAGGGCAAGATTGACCACAATGTCGGGTTTTGTTTTTTGGATAAATGCAGTAGCTTCATCTACATTATCTGCATCAACGCTTGCGGTTGTAACCGTTCTTCCTGTTCGTTTCAAAACATCTTCTGCTATTGCATCACATTTTGATTTTGTTCTGCTTGCCAAAACTATTTCTGAAAAAACTTCGGGAATCTGTGCACATTTATGTGTTGTAACGCTTCCCACGCCGCCTGCTCCAATTATGAGAACTTTAGACATTGTTTTTATCTCCATTTTTGAAATTTGTATGTAAAGAGACACACGGTCATGCGTCTCTACAGATTAATATTTTTTAGTAAACATCAATTTATATTCTTTTAAAGTAAGTATAACCTTATCTCTCAAAATAGGTGTAACCACGTAAGCCCATCTCATAGGCTTGCATGATCTCCCGCCTCTCTTGTGCTGTGATATTGCCTTTTCTAACAGCTCTTTCTGCTGTTTTTCTAAATCTGACAAGCAGCCTCTTAGGGTCATACTCCACATAAGATAAAATATCTGAAACACTATCTCCTTCAAGCTCTCCAACAAACTCATATTCGCCGTTGTCAAGCACACGTACAGTTACAATGTTTGTATCTCCCATAAGGTTGTGCAAATCTCCAAGAGTCTCCTGATAAGCTCCGACAAGAAATGCACCAAGATAATACTCTTCAGACTCCTTTAGATCGTGCAGCGGCAGATAGTGCTTGATATCGTGGCGTGCAATAAATCGGTCGATTTTGCCGTCACAATCGCATGTTATATCTGCAATTATGGCATTTCTTGTTGGCTCTTCATTTAGTCTATGTACAGGCATTATAGGAAAGAGCTGATCGATTGCCCAAGCATCTGGAAGAGATTGAAATACGCTGAAATTACAATAATATATATCAGATAAAGCCCGTTCAATGTCTGCAATTTCAGGAGTAACGTGTTTTAACCCTTTTGATATTCGTGCAATCTCATTAATGGTTGTCCAAAATATCTTTTCAGCTAAAGATCGCTGTCGCAAGGTTATCTTGCCGTGATTAAACAACTGACGAGCCTCATCTCTGTAATAGATTATATCGTTAAAACACTCTTGAATATTTCTGATAGATAGTGATTTTAAAGAATCAAACATATATTTTATCTGTGCTGGAGAGCCTTCTGGTAAGATTTCAGGAAGAGGTTCAGGCTGAAAACGGGTAACATCAAGCACATTAAATAGAAGCATTGAATAGTATGCAACAAGTGCTCTTCCAGATTCTGTAATGATAGTAGGGTGTTCAATTCCAACCTCATCTAAAGATGTCATTACAGCTTCAATTATATCTGTGCAATATTCGTTAAGTGTGTAATTTCTACTGCTCAAAAAATTTGATTGAGAGCCGTCATAATCAACAGCAAGACCGCCTCCAAGATCAAGGTACTTTACGTTAGCACCTTCCATAGCAAGACCAGCATAAACTCTGCAAGCCTCGTTAACCGCTGTTCTTATCTCCCGAATATTTGAAATCTGTGAACCTAAATGATAATGGACCATCTGAAGGCAATCGAGCATATTCTCTTTGGCAAGCAGATCAACCGCCTCTATTATCTGAGTTGTGTTAAGCCCAAATATGCTTCTCTCTCCTCCAGACTCTCCCCAGTGCCCACCAGCTTGAGTTGCAAGTTTAATTCTTATGCCAAGAATCGGTGTTGCTCCAAGAACTCTTGAACGTTCAATGATTAACGGAAGCTCGCTTGGCATCTCAAGAACAAGAATACATTTATAACCAATTTTTGTAGCATAAAGTCCAAGATCGATAAACTCCTGATCTTTATAGCCGTTGCAGATAAGAGGGGCTTGAGTATCTGTGAGCATTCCCATTGCTGCAATAAGCTCTGCTTTGCTGCCTGCTTCAAGTCCGTGATGATATTTAGAGCCGTAAAGGGTAATCTCTTCAACAACCTGCTGCTGTTGATTGACCTTTATTGGATATGCGCCTGTAAAAGTACCTTTATAATCAAGCTCTTTCATTGCATATAGAAAACTTTCGTTAAGCTCTGCAATCTGTGAGTCAAGTATATTTTCAATACGAAGAAGCACCGGCATTCCAAGCCCTCTATCTTCAATACCAGATACAATCTCTCTAATGCTTACTGCTCTATTGACAGCACCCGGAGAGGGCATCACTGTCAAATCTCCATTTTCAGCAATAGTAAAATAGCCTCCACCCCACTCATTAATTCCATAGAGGTCTGTGGATTTTGTTACGTTCCAACGTTCAAGGGTATGGTTCAAAAGAGAAACTCCTCTATATTTCATAAGGTATAAAAGTAAATAGGGGGAGACCAGTTGGTTACCCCCCCTAATAAGTTGCATTTTTAATGCGTATCCGTCATCCTACGATTGGTTATATACAATGGCTTGACTTTCAAGGCAAAGATTATTTGAACCACATCAATTTCTTACAATTTTAAAGATGTCATAGATATGTCTAATTGTTAAATAGTTTTCAAGTTTTAAAACGGTTAACCATCTCGTTGAGATTGGTTGCAAGGTTGTTCAATTTATCTACATTTTCATTCACTTTACTACAGTTTGCTGACATATCCGCTGCTGACTTGTTTATCTGTGCAACTTGATTGGTGATCTCTTCAGCAGAAGATGAGGTGTGGGAGAGATTCTGGTTTATCTCAGAGATTCCCTCTGAAGATTGAGATACATTATGAGATATCTCATTTGTAGTTACAGATTGTTCTTCAATCGCTCCAGCAATACCTGATACAATATCATTAACTTGATCAACAATTTTAGATATATTATGAATATTCTCTCCTGCAAGTTGGGTTGAACTTTGAATCATGCTGATCTGATGATTTATTTTTAAAGTGGCATCTGCGGTTTGATGTGCTAAGACCTTAATTTCACTTGCAACCACAGCAAAACCTTTGCCAGCCTCACCAGCTCTTGCAGCTTCAATTGTGGCATTAAGTGCTAAAAGATTGGTCTGTTCTGAAATCTCTGTTATAATTTCGGTGATTTTACCAATCTCTTTTGCAAGGGCTGTAAGTTTATCAACATTTTCTTTAGCCATGTTAGATTGCAAGACAGCTTCATTTGTGATTTTATTTGCTTGGGATGTATTTTTTGCAATCTCGTTGATTGTGGAGTTCATCTCTTCTGTAGCTCCTGCAACCATATTGATATTGGTTGTGGTCTCTTCCATAGCCGATGCAACAGATTGCATGTTTGAGTTCATCTCTTCAGACGAGATGTTGGCAACACTGATTTTTGAGAAGATATCCCGAGCATTTTGGCTCATCATCTGGGAGATAGATGACATATCTTTAGCATTATAAGTTAGAAGTCCAGAACTCTCCTTAATTTTAAGGATCATCTGTTGGAGATGCTCAACAAACTGGTTAAACCAATGTGCAAGCTCTCCTGCTTCATCTTCTGTTTTTACTTTGATACGTTTAGTTAAATCACCTTCTCCTTCGGCAATCTCTTTTAGCATTATGCTGGTTTCAATAACGGGTTTTGTTATTCTTTTTGCAACAAAAAATGTGGTAAGAATAATAGCTATACAGATTATAGTTATAAAAATTATCTGCTTAAATATTGTATTAACAAGTAGTTTGTTTATCTGAGCCTCTTTTTCAGCAACTGCCTTTTTTATATCATCAACATATACTCCAGTTCCAATTACCCATCTATAAGGTTCAAATAGCTTAACATAGGATATTTTACTAACTGGTGTTTTTTCTCCGGGTTTGGGCCACATATATTTAACATAACCTTCCCTTTTGTCACGACAAACAGCGTTCATTTCGCGAAAAAGGTATTTTCCTTCTGGGTCTTCTATATTGCTTATATCTTTGCCGTTAAGTGTAGGTTGAAAAGGGTGTAGAATCATTTTAAACTGTTCATTATTGTTTCTGCTTAACTCATGAATCCAGAAATAGTCTGTTTTGTTAGCTCCATATCTGAGATTACCCACAATATCTTTAGCTCTATCTTTAAACTCATCTTTTACTTCTTCAAATCTGTAGGCAGTATCAATTATATGGTAGGCATTAGCTACCATAGCTTTTAATATTTCGGTTTTATGATTGGTTAATGTATCTTCTATATCTTGAAGCTCTACATCTCGTTGTTTTTTTATAGAATTAAGAGAAATAGTCATAGAGGTAATTCCAAGTGACCCCACTACACAAAGAACCAAAAGCATCAATTTTGTTGTGATTCGCATAAGTTACCTCCATATTTAACAATTAAATTCTATTCAGCTAATTAACAACATTTTATTCAATAAAATATCATTTTATTGAAGTCAAGTATGAACTACTGCTTTTACATCTAAATACTTAAACAAATACTCAAAATAAAGAGCTTGTAAAACTCACCTTTATATTTTACATAATTATTTATCCAATTTTAATTGAAGATATTTGAGATAAGAAGAGAAGATGCTTCTAAAAAATAATGGGGATAATAGCTATGTTCATACTTAATGAAAACATGCTTGATGAAACACGAGAAATCCTTACTGAACTTATTAATACTGGAGTAGGACGTGCCGCTAAAACTCTTAATGAGCTTTTACAATATGAGATAGAGCTAAGTCTTCCTCAGATTAAGATATTTGGCTTAAAGGATATGCAGCACGAACTTGATGTAAGAGAGCAAGAAGGGAAGTTTGTCAATGTTATTCAAGAGTTTGATGGTGATATGGAGGGAGCAGGAATTCTATCATTTCCGGTTATAAATGGAAAAACTTTAGTCAACACCCTTCTTGAAAAAGAGGAGGGAGATGAAGAGTCTGACAATTGTAATTTTTCTGTAACTGAACTTGAGGCTATATGCGAGGTTGGCAATAATATCATAAACGCTGTTCAAGGTACAATAAGCGATATGGTTCCGGCAGAGAGCAACTACCATCTACCTGAAGTTGGTATCTCCCCTTATATTGTTCCAAGAGAGAAGATGACAAGAAATGAGATATACCTTTTTGGTGAGGTGCTATTTAAAGTAAAAGGCATTGATGTAGAGGGTGTGATCTTGTTGATATATGCTTACAAAAATATTGAGCTTATTATGGGTAATTATCTTGATTTATTACAATAATAGCAAAGTTGAGATAACTCTTTAAGGGGTGTTAAATGAAATTGCTTGTCACAGATGACTCTTTGTTGGTTAGAAATACTATAAAACGACTTATTAATACAATGGCACTACCCAATATTAATATGTTTGAGGCAAAAAATGGAAAAGAGGCTATTGAAGTGTACAAAAAAGAGAAACCAGAGGCTCTTATACTTGATCTTTTGATGCCAGAGCTTGATGGTGAAGGGGTTCTTGAACAGTTGAAAGATATTGAACACAGATGTTTTATCGCTGTTTTAAGTTCTAATGTGCAAGAACCTGTAAAAAAAAGGTGTATTGGTATGGGAACAGATATATTTATTGAAAAACCGATCACTTACGATAAGATGAAATATTTTTTCATTAAGTGGGAGCAAAAGGCTATCTTATCCCACCTGCCTTGATAAGTGGTAAGGGGATATAAAAATTGTGGAGAATTGGATGGAGGATTTGTGCTTGCTGATATTATAATCTTTTTGACTGGATATATTGCAGGGGCTGTAACACTTCTGCTTTTCATTAGAGGTAGGCGAAGAAAGAAAGTGAATGAAGCCATTGCTAAAACATCCATTGTTACAACTCAAGTGCAATCTTTCACCCGCAAGATAAGCACTGGCACTGAGGCTGCTATTGGCAAATTTTCTGAATTACTTCTAAGTATCAATAACTCAATAAAAGGAACAACAAAAGTTGTTGACGGGATAAGGGCAAAGATGTCCTCCTGTGTATCTCGTCCCGGAGATGAGACAAGCAATGATGTCAATTTAAAAGAGATTCAAGAGCGTTATGGAGCAATGCTAAAAGAGATAATGGAGCAGCTCGATCTAACTATACAGCGTAAAAAAGAGGATATAGATAAACTTGACCATATCAAAGAGAGTGCAGATAGAATTAAGCCATTCTCTAACGAGATTGCCTCAATTGCCTATAATACAAAAATTATCTCCATGAATGCCTCTATAGAGGCTGCAAGAGCAGGTAAAGCAGGCAGAACATTTGAGGTAGTTGCCACAGAGGTTAGGCGACTTGCAGATAGATCAACAAAATCTGCCCAAAATATGGAAAATAGCCTTAATCAAATAATAGATTTTATTGATCAGTCTATAATGGAGCTAAAAGAGGCTATTGATGTTGAATCTCGATTTATAAACTCTACTGTAATTCTTCTGCAAGATGTTGTGATGTCAGTTGTTGAATCGTTTATCTCTATTTCAGAGGCAGTTGAAAAGACTCTTGGCGATTCATCAACATTTCGTGACGAAGTGAACTCAATTGTATTTAACCTTCAATTTGAAGATATTTGCAAACAGATGTCCCAGCATACTGTGGATATTCTCGACAACGTAAAAAAAGACCTTGAGAGCCTTAAAATAGGCAAAGATAGCGAGGCTGAAAAGAGCAAACATCTATCTACTAAGAAGAAAATTTTCACGTCTGCAAAATCTCTGTTCACAATGGAAGATGAAAGAGAGCTTGCAAAAAGATCGCTTGGGATAAAAGAGAGTAAAGGGCAAATCACTGCCAAAGATGCACACAATATAGAGAGTAAAAGTGTAGTTGCAAAATTTGAAAAAACGGAAAATGGAGACGCTCTCTTAACAAAACCTATTTTATCATCTTCAACTCAAGATGATAGTGATGATGTAACCTTTTTTGACGATCCTGTATCTGCTTCTGATAATGGTGATGGAGACGTAACTTTTTTTGA